>NZ_PJJM01000055.1 GCF_002929805.1 Cryobacterium sp. Y50
CGTAAAAGACAATCCTTGAAGGACGTCAGTCAGGGTTAGGGTCACGCAGCCTCAAGACTCTTCTCATCATTACCGTCAGGGCCTTTGCCGTGTAAGTGCCAGTCGTAGACGGTGGAGACAGGGATGCCGAGGTAGTTCGCCAGCTCGGCGACATCCATCAGGAGCTCCAACGCCTCGGGGGAGACAGCGACTGAAGTTATTTTGTTCGTGTTCATATTCCGTGGGTGCGACCGACGCACCTAAGCAATCAAAGACGACTAATACTGACCTGCTCTCCTTGTACGGCAGGGCCGGCACTGGGTATCCAAGGAGAGGGGCAAAACGTAAGTTTTCGGCGGGCTGTTCACGTAACCCAGCAGGGCGCGGATCGAGAGAAAACCGGGAAGTGTTTTTCCTCTTCACTGCGCGCGATTTTCCTCCAGTTCGCAGAAATCAGCACTCACCGCTTGGCGGGGATTTAGGTGACCGCGGCGCGTAGCGCGACCCTGCGCAGTCTCCTGAACCGCCAGTAGTCACCGCACTGTGCGTGGAAGTCATCGAGCGATGGCAGCAAGTTCTCGATGAAGCGGCCTTCGACACTGCATCGAGCATCCAGTCACTCTTAGCCACAAGGCCCACGTACACGGGCATTGACGTGGCCACGGGCGGGAAGCTGACACGGTAGATCGTGTACTGAGGAACCGTGCATGAAATCCCCGCGCCCTGCCGGACATGCCTCAGTATGAGAGTTGTGACCGACACCGACACCGACACCGACACCGGCGCCGAGCGTGAGAAGCGGATGCGCAACCTCGTCGAGCTCGTCGTCGACCCTGTGCGCCGCTACCTGCACCGCCGCACCGACGCCGCGACGGCCGACGACGTGGTCGGCGACACCCTTCTGGTGTGCTGGCGCCGCCTCGACGAGGTGCCCGACGACGTCCTCCCTTGGGCGATCGTCGTCGCTCGACAGTGCCTCAGCAACGCCCAACGCGCCGAGCGTCGTCGCACCCGTCTCATCGGCCGCATCATCGCCATCGACCCGCCGCCGGACGCTGCGGATGAGAACCCCGCAGCATCCACCATCGATGGCACCGGCGAGGCGGCCCGCGTGACCACCGCTCTGGCCTGCCTGCGTCGAAACGACGCCGAGATTTTGCGGCTGTGGGCGTGGGACGAGTTGACGAGCCCGCAGCTTGCTGTTGTGCTCGGCATCAGCGCCAACGCAGCGGCGATCCGCCTTCACCGGGCCAAGGCGCGCCTCAAGCAGGAGCTACTGAAATCCGCCAACGCGACCGGACATATAACTTATGACGAAGGGAGCGACGATGCACGATGATGACCGTGCGCTGCGCGATCAGCTGCGCGCCGCCGATCCGGCCCGTGCGCTGCCCCTTGCCTCGCCGACGTGGCTCGACAACAGAATGGAGCAGATCATGACCGACCAGTCCACTACCACCACGACCGTCACCCCCGAGGCGCGGCGCCCTGCCTTTCGGCGGTGGATGCCGGTGGTCGGCGTCGCCGCTGGCCTTGCCATCGCCGCCGCAATCGTCGCGCCCGTCGTTCTCGGTGGCCCGGAACCCACCGTCGAGTCGCTGCTGCCTCCCATGGGCGGAGGCCTCGCGAGCGGAAGCTGCCTCGTGCTCGAGCCGGCGACCGTCGCGGCGCAGGAGCAGGCGTTCGCTGCGACGGTGCTGCAGATCCAGGGCGACACCGTTTTGCTGAAGGTCACGGAGCACTTCGCCGGCGACGTTGCCGAGCGCGTCGAGGTGGCACAGGTCGACGCGATGACCTCCGACTTCTCGGGCGTGCACTTCGAGGTCGGCCAGAGCTACCTCGTCGGCGCAGTCGAGGGAACGATCACCGGTTGCGGCGTCACCGGAGTCGAGAATGCCGAGCTCCGCGCGGTCTACGACACAGCGTTCCCTGGCTGATCCACGCGTTCGAGAGCGGTTGGCGGGGACAGTGCGTGGAATCGTCCCATCTGGTATCGGAACGCTATGGCGGTCAGTGCGACCGCTGTGGCGTTTCCCAGAAACACCACGGCACCAGCACCACGGCAGCAACGCCGTGCGACTGGGCATGAGGCTTGGTCATTTGGAGCTGCGACACTGATAGAGGAAGATTGTGGAGGCTATATTTTCCATACCCTCACTGGCAAGTTAGAAGTGTCTGACCCAGAATCGCCAGTCTGGCAGCCAAACGCCTCGAACAACTGGCAGACGCTCCGCAGCATCCGCTCATACAAGAAATCGCTCCTGAGAATTCTCAGGAGCGATTTCTTTTTGTTCCGACCGGGCCGTTTCGTGAACAGTTTCGCGAACGGCCTTTTGGTGGGCTGATCACGAAACCCGCCAGGGCACCGATCGCAGGACATTGCGAAATGCGTTTTCCTCCGCGGGGAGGAACTTTTTCCTCCACAGGTGTCGCCCAGCAGGCGGCAGCAGGCCTTCACCGGGAAACGACCTCCGCGAGGGTGTCGGTCACCGGTGGATCCTTGTGGGCCGGGGCAGTCCTCCTCGAGCAGTTTCACAGCACGTTTGAGAATCTCGACCTCGGTTTCGAGTTGCCGGATCTGCTTCTTCGCTTTCGCCAGCTCGATGCTCTCCGGGATGGCGATTCCGGGACGTTCTCTGCGGTCGATCTGGTCCTGGCGGACCTAACTAGATCGCGGCGGCACTGACGGATTCTCTTGGTCATTTCGCATGGCCGCTAACACATGATGACAGCGTCTCACCTCCACGACATTCTGGATAAAACACAGTGGTCAGAGACCGAGCAGGGGGTACGTTCGATTCAACAGATCGAAAACCGCTACGGGCGTACGGCCCGTCGGCGCTGAATGAAATGGAGCAGCACCATGGCAACAATTCTCTGGATCATTGCAGTAATCCTCGTAATTGCAGGAATTTTCGCGCTATTTCGACGCCAGATTCTCTGGGGTATTGTGCTCATCGTCGTGGGACTATTGGTTGGTCCAGGTGGCGTGAGCCTTTTCACTTGAGACTGCGGATCGAGTAGCCGTTTCGGGGCGTAGCGGAGCTCCGGAACGGTTTCGGCGTGAAGGATCCACTGACGCTCTTCGTTGTCTGAGCTCGGCAAGACGTCCAGGAGGTGTTAACGCCAACCGAAAATATGGACATTTGTGCGGCGGTGTCTTGGCCCTATTTTCAGTCGGTGTGAACACGCAGAATCGTAGGTTGCGTCTTGCAAGCCATGGGTTATGAGGTACTTAGGTTCCGAGACACGTTACGGTAGCCGTGGATGATGTCTGCGACTATGTGCGGCGCGTACCCGGTCGCAGAGCTGCGATTTTGCGAAGATAGTCCTTATGTGAGGCTTGGATCTGACGGAGGCTGCCACCGAAGTCGCTGCCATGCTCTGCACAGACGGACTCGCACCTTTAGACGCAACGCCCGAGAACGCTGCCCCAGCAGTCGTGCGCCGCAGCTGCATGCATCAGTCGACACCACGATAATCCGAGGAAAATCATGAAGAAAATTTCTGCACTCTGCTCCGGAATAACCGTCATTTTCTTCTTGACTGGCTGCGCTGGCCAGGTGAGCGGTGAGGCAGCGTCTTTAACTCCGTCGCCCACTAGTGCCGCTGATTCTTCGGCTTCCGCTTCGCTCGTAGCGCCTGATCCGGGGGAGTCGGACCCCACCGGCGAAGCATCGGTCCCCGCACTCGATGCGGATGTGACGCCGATGCCCGGCGGAGCCGCTGAGTGTGACGGAGACGACCTGGGTATTTCTATCGCCGCACAGCCGATGGCCAGCGGAGCCGGTTCGTTCTTCTCCGAGATCACGTTTACTAACACCAGCGGCGACGCCTGTTGGGTCGAGGGACCTCCTTCCATCTTCAACCTCGCGGACAGCGCTACAGGGGCGGTCGTCGGGAAGCGTGCGGCAGACAGCGGCATGCCGGAGTTGGTGCAGCTCGCTCCTGGCGCGTCTGCTTACAGCACTATCCATTTCAGCAATGCCGGAGCGTACGACTGTGACACCGTCGTCGCCGATGTGGCCAAAGTGAGTCCGCCCAACTGGGATTCGTCACGGACCATAACGCTGGAAAGCCCCGTCACCGTATGTAACACACCCGCTACCTACACGGTGTCGTGGATCAGCGCGACCAGTCTCTTCTGATCTAAAGGCATGGGCAGCGACTGATTACGCCTGTCGCGAACTAGTAGACAACCGGGTCTTATGCCAAGTATCGGTCACCGGCTTGTCAGGAATGTCCTCTTCTAAGATCGGCCTTTATACAGTCGCACGATACCGACAATGATCAAGACAACAGCGGCAACAGCGCCAGCAAACAAAACAGCAACGGTTGGACCAGCGATGTCCGGGTTGACGATGAAGATGAGGCCCGCGGCGAGCAGAACGACCAGAGGCGTGTGCTCTGATCGCGGCCAGCGACGCTATGGACGCTCAGGTCCAAATCGAGGGCCTGACGGTCAAGAGCTCCCGCGGGCAGTCAGCCGCTCAACCGCTTCTCGCCGAGTCGTGCCTGGGTAGAATCGGAGCCCTGGCCGCCTTGCGCTCGTTGGGCCTGGCGAAGAATCAGACCGCGGCCTCCGCAGCCGGTGCCGCCCTGGTATCTCGCCGGTGGCACGCGCCGAATGCCACCGGGCTCCGACGGTGATCCGCACCCGCCCGACTAGCCGCGCGACTCCCGGCCTGGTCCTTACACCTACCGGCCCACTGTGCCCAGGAGCGATTTCTTTTTGTTCCGACCAGGCCGTTTCGTGAACAGTTTCGCGAACGGCCCATCTGTCGGGCTGACAGGATTTGAACCTGCGACCCCTTGCAGAATCAGGGCGATTCTGGACGTAACCGAATGTCTCGGGAACTCGCGAATTCCCTTGATTTTGCAGGGAACCGGGTGGTTCACTGCTTCCGAGTGTACGCGTCTATGTTCGGTCGGTCACGGTTGATTCAGGTGGGTTAATGATGGCCGCTAGCGTTACACAACGTTGTCTGGCCTCTTGGAGTCGACGGACTGCCAAGGCTCTCAGGTCGTGTACCAACTCGTGTCCGTAGCGCGTGCTTTTCAGGCGCGCGGGACGTAGCGCCTCGGCGCGAACGCCCGGGCGACCAGGGCGCGCAGGCTTTCGAGGCTTCCGGTGACCAGGCCCTGCGCGCGCGCCTGCACCAACACGTTGCCAATCGCCGTCGCCTCAACCGGACCGGCCAGCACGGGCAGCCCCGTGCGATCGGCGGTGAGCTGGCAAAGCAGTTCGTTTTGAGAGCCGCCGCCGACGACGTGCACGGTGTCGATGCTGGTTCCCGAGAGTTCGGCGGCGACCCGCAGCGTGTGCGCGTAGGCATCCGCGAGGCTTTCGACGATACTGCGCACGAGCTCGACGGGCGTCGCCGGCTCGCGCAAATCGTGCTCCCGGCAATAGTCGCGAATGCGACTCGGCATGTCGCCCGGCGGGAGAAAGCGCGGATCATCCACATCGAACACGATGACCGGCTCACTCCACGCGCCGGCCTGGGCCAGCAGGCCGGGCAGATCGAAGGTCTGCCCGGCCAGCTCCCAGGTGCGCAGCGATTCGCTCAGCAACCACAAACCCATGACGTTGCGCAGGTAGCGCACCCGTCCGTCGACACCGCCCTCGTTGGTGAAATTCGCCGCCCGGCTCGCCTCGGTGAGCACCGGCCCGGCTAGTTCAACACCGACGAGCGACCAGGTCCCCGACGAAATATAGGCGGCATTACCCGAGATCATCGGCACGGCCACCACAGCGGATGCCGTGTCATGCGACCCGACGGTCATCACGTCGATGCTGTGGCCGGTTCCGATCTCGGTCAGTACCTCGGGAAGCACCGAACCCACCCGGTTTCCCGCATCGACTAACCGCGGAAACAACCCGCGCGGCAGCCCGAGCCGGTCGATCAGCTCGTCGTCCCATTCTCTGCCCGCAACATCGACCAGCCCCGTCGTCGAGGCGTTCGTGCGCTCCGCGATCTTCTCACCGCTCAGCCAATACGTGATCAAATCTGGAATAAGCAGCATCGAATCGGCGTCGTCGAGCGCGCCGTCGAGTTGGTCGGCGGCCAGCTGGTACAGCGTATTAAAGGGGAGGAATTGCAAGCCGTTGCGTCCGTAGAGCTCAGGCGGTGGGGCGATCGCATGCACGGTGGTCACCCCTGCCGCGGTGCGGGTGTCGCGGTAGTGAAATGGGTTGCCGAGCATCCGCTGCCCGCGCAGCAGCGCGTAGTCGACCGCCCATGAATCCACGGCTACGCCGAGCAACTCCGGTTCCTCGCGTACGGCCGAACGCAGGCCGTTGATGGCACCGCGATAAAGGTCGAGAATGCTCCAGTGCAGCCCATCGATCGTGCGCACCGGGCTGTTCACGAACCTCGCCACCGAGCGGATGTTCAGTTCGTTGTGTCCGACATGACCGAGAATGACCCGCCCGCTTGACGCGCCGAGGTCAATCGCCGCGACCGTGCCGGCGTTCATGCGCCACGTTCCTTACCGAGAGCGGTCGCAAGGAACACGATTGCCTTGCAGAACGACCGCTCTTGTTTATATCGGGCGCAGTTCCCGGCGAACATGGACATTTCCATCAGCGCAAGAACGCGGCGGCCACACCGGCGTCGACGGGAATATGCAGCCCGGTTGTGTGGCTCAGGTCGCTCGTGCAAAGCACGAACACGGCGTTGGCGACGTTTTCCGGCAGCACCTCACGCTTGAGCAGCGTGCGCTGGGCGTAGTACTTGCCGAGGTCCTGCTCGTCGACACCGTATACCGCGGCGCGCTTGGCGCCCCAGCCGCCGGCGAAGATGCCCGAGCCGCGCACGACGCCGTCGGGGTTGATGCCGTTGACCTTCACGCCGTATTCACCGAGCTCGGCCGCGAGCAGCCGCACCTGGTGGGCCTGGTCGGCCTTCGTCGCCGAGTAGGCGATGTTGTTTGGGCCGGCGAAGACCGAGTTCTTCGAGGAGATGTAGATGATGTCACCGCCGAGCTTCTGGTCGATGAGCACCCGGGCCGCCGCGCGCGACACCAGAAAGGAGCCCTTGGCCATCACATTGTGCTGTAAGTCCCAGTCGGCGATGGTGGTCTCGAGCAGCGACTTCGACAGCGACAGCCCGGCATTGTTCACAACCAGGTCGAGCCCGCCGAAGGCGAGTACGGCGGCGTCGACGCCGGCCTGCACCTGCTCTTCGTCGGTGACGTTGGCCTGCACGCCGATGGCGACGTCCGTGCTGCCGATCTCGGCGGCCACGGCCTGCGCCTTGGCCAGGTCGAGGTCGGCGATGACGACGCAGGCGCCCTCGGCGGCCAGGCGGGTGGCGATGGCCTTGCCGATGCCGGAGGAAGCGCCGGTGACGAGCGCGACGCGGGTGGCGAGCGGCTTGGCGGCGGGCATCCGCTGCAATTTGGCTTCTTCGAGCGCCCAGTACTCGATGCGGAACTTCTCGGCCTCATTGATCGGGGCGTAGCTGGAGAGTCCCTCTGCGCCCCGCATCACATTGATGGCGTTGATGTAGAACTCGCTCGCGACGCGGGCGGTTTGCTTGTTCGCGCCATAGCTGAACATGCCCACTCCGGGAATGAGTACGACGAGCGGGTCGGCGCCGCGAATCGCGGGTGACTCCGCCGTCTTGTTGCGGTCGTAGTAGGCCTGATAATCAGCGCGATATTCCTCGTGCAGGGTCACCAGGCGAGCGAGCGATTCTTCAACGGATGCCCCGCTCGGCAGGTCCAGCAGCATCGGCTTAACTTTGGTGCGGAGGAAATGGTCCGGGCAGCTGGTGCCGAGGGCGGCCAGCCGCGGGTGCTCGGCGCGGGCGAGAAAGTCGAGCACCTCGGGGGCATCGGTGAAGTGCCCGACCTTGGGGGCGCCGGTGGAGACCAGCCCTCGAATCGTCGGCGCGAGAGCGGCAGCGCGCGAGCGGCGCTCGGCCGGCTCCAATGCGGAAAATCCGTCAAGTAGCGGCCCGAACGGCTCCGGCCGTGAGTGCTCCTCTATATAGGAGGCGGCGGTGTCGATGATCCAGAGCGAGTTCGCCTCGGTGGCCTCGCTCGTGTCTCCCCAGGCAGTGATGCCGTGACCGCCGAGAATGCAGCCGACGGCCTGTGGATTGGCCTCCTTGATCGCGGAAATGTCGAGTCCGAGCTGAAAACCGGGGCGACACCAGTCGACCCAGGCCACTCTGTCGCCGAAGATCGTCTGCGTGAGCGCTTCGCCGTCGGCCGCGGTCGCAATGGCGATGCCGCTGTCGGGATGCAGGTGGTCGACGTGCGCCGCGTCGACGAGGGCGTGCATAGCGGTGTCGATCGACGGCGCCGCTCCGCCCTTGCCATGCAGGGTGTAGTCGAACGCGGCGACCATCTCGTCTTCACGATCGAGGCCGGGGTAGACGTTCTTAAGCGCCAGCAGCCGGTCCATGCGGAGTACCGCGAGTCCCTTCTCGGTGAGCGTGCCGAGGTCTCCGCCGGAGCCTTTCACCCACAACAGTTCCACGGCCTCACCGGTGACCGGGTCGGTCTCCGTTCCCTTGGCCGAGGTGTTGCCGCCGGCGTAGTTCGTGTTCTTTGGATCGGCGCCGAGGCGATTCGACCGGGCGATCAGTGCTGCTGCGTGGGGGTTGGTCATGACATTCTTCCTAGCTACGGTCAAACGGATGCGAAACGGTCGGGTAGATCCTGCAGCTGCCGACAACTGTTGCTCGTGCAGACAGCCGCAACTATTGGCCGGAGGCCGGGGCGGGCTACGCGCCCCAGCCGGCCTGGCTGCCGCCGACCCGTTCGGCGGCGATTTTCGCCTGGTAGCCGGCGGCGGCGTAGGCGGTCATCGGGTCGCCGGCCAGTCCCCGGCTCTCCCGCCAGGCAGTGAGGTTGGGGCGCACGTCGGTGTAGAAGGCGTCCATCAGAATGCCGTTGGCGCCGAGCACGTCGCCGTTGTTCTGCGCGAGGGTGAGCGCGTCCTGGTCGACGAGCAGCGCGCGGGCGGTCATCTCCTGCACGTTCAGCACGGAGCGGATCTGCCCGGGAATCTTGTCTTCCACGTTGTGGCATTGGTCGAGCATGAACGCCACCGTCGACTCCGGGCCGTAGCCGCCGCCCCGAATGACCTCGTACAGAATGCGGAACAGCTGGAACGGGTCGGCCGCGCCGACGATGAGGTCGTCGTCGGCGTAGAACCGCGAGTTGAAGTCGAAGGAGCCGAGCTTGCCGAGGCGCAGCAGCTGGGCGACGATGAATTCGATGTTGGTGCCGGGAGCGTGGTGACCGGTGTCGAGGCAGACGCTGGCCTTGTCGCCGAGCGCTGCGACCTGCGCGTAGCTGGTTCCCCAGTCAGGAACGTCGGTGTGGTAGAAAGCGGGCTCGAAGAATTTGTACTCGAGCACGAGCCGGTGCTCATCGCCGAGGCGGGCATAGATGGCGGCGAGTGATTCGGCGAGGCGGTCCTGGCGGCCGCGAATATCGCCCTGGCCGGGGTAGTTGGTGCCGTCGGCGAGCCAGATCTTAAGGTCGGTCCCTCCGGTCTCGTGCATGATCTCGATGCACTCGAAGTGGTGGTCGATGGCCTTCTGTCGTGTCGCCGCGTCGGTGTGGGTCAGGCTGCCGAACTTGTAGGCATCGTCCTGAAACGTGTTCGAGTTGACGGTGCCGAGCACGAGACCCTGGTCGGTTGCGAACGCACGCAGGGCGGCGTAATCGTCGACCTTGTCCCAGGGAATGTGCAGCGCCACCTTCGGCGCCAGGCCGGTGTAGGCATTGACCTGCGCCGCGTCGCAGATCTTCTCTTGGATGGTGCGCGGGGTACCGGGCGTTCCGAACACCTTGAACCTGGTTCCGGAATTACCGAACGCCCAAGAGGGTAGCTCGATGGCCTGCGCCTCGAGTTGGGTGAGTACGGCAGCACTGATGGTCACGAGGTACTTCTTTCTGTAGCGGTTGTGGTGAGGGCGTCGAGCTGGTCTTCAAGGTGAAAGACTTCGGTCAGTTGCAGAAACCCGGTGTCGGGGGAGCCGTTGAGTGCGACAAAAAATTCACTCATCTCGGCCTGCCAGCGCGCGTTGACGGCGGTTGCCGCCATGCCAGCCTGAGCGGATGCCAGATCCGCTGTTTCGAAATAGCCGATCAGCAGTCCGTCCTGCCGAAGAAACAGCGAGTAGTTGTTCCAGCCGGTGGTTTTGAGCGCCCGGAGCATTTCGGGCCAGACTGCCGCGTGGCGCTCGCGATACTCGTCGATGCGTTCTGGCTTGACGTGTAACGCAAAGCACACGCGGCGTGCGGCGGTGTTCGTCATCGGTGACTCCTCCAGGAGTAAATGAATCGTTTCAATTATGGAGTGTAGGATGCCGGGTAGCAAGACCGGATCGAGCGGAGCCCGCTTCCGGCGCGCGGTTCAGGCGCTAGACGAGCGCGACATGGCGGTGCTCGATTCCCAGCAGGCTCGCGGCAGCCTTGATGTCGGCGGCGCGGTGGCCGAGGCTAAGTGCCCAGTGGTGGCCGATGCCGGTTTGGCTCCACTCGTCAACCCAGCGACCCGGATCGCCGCCGAAGTCGACACGGGAGGTCGTGTTGCCGATCGCGAGCAGCGGACCGGGCACGACCGTACCCTCCGAGGTGACGAAGACGTAGCGCCCGTCGGGGTCTTGTCCGACACCGAAGGTCGTTACAGGTCCGGGCTGCACATCGAACTCTACCGACACGCCCCAGCCGCGTTTTCCGTGGTAGACGCCCAGCCCGCGCAGTAGGGGTTCCCGTGCGCTCACGGCGAGGTGGGCGGGCCCGTCGTGCCCCATCTCCACGACGTTGTCGAAGAAGTTGAGCGCCTGAATTTCGGTAAATGACCCGCCGGCTCCGATGGCCTGGCTGGACAGCATCGCGATCGAGGTGCGCAGTTCGTATTCACCCGCCATCGGAATTCCACGGGCGGTCAGCAGCGAGGATCCAAGAATCAGGCCGGCGCCGAGCCGTTCGTGCTGTTCGCCGGCCAGGCCTCGATGGTAGTAGGCGACCGAATCGAGGTCGAAGTCTGCCACCAACCGGTCCAGCCCGACCGAAACCTTGGCGCCCCAGGCGAAGTCCTCCTGTTGGACCGAATCGTCGACCTTAAACAGTTGCGACGCGAGGTGCATGCGTTCCCGCACCGCGGCATCCGTTACCTCGTCGACCCGCACACGCAGGTCGTCGAACTCGAGCACCTCGACGTGAGAGCCGAACGTGGTCGACACGCTGGTGAGATCGGTCGAGACATCGAGCATCCCGGGGTAGACGTGGCCCATGAGACCGTGGCGGGCGGTGCGCAACGTCGCTCGGACACCGGCCGCATGCACCCACGAGATTATGCGGTCCCAGGCGCTGTCCTGCTGCAGATAGCCGGAGACCGACCGAAACGGAATGCCGGCCCGCCGAAAGACGTTGGCGACCTCGGGAACCGGGCATTGACCGCAGTAGGCGAGCCACTGGCCGGTATCGAAGGTGGCATGGTTCATCGCTTCGGTCGGCTGCAGATCGATGACCAGTACTGGGGTGTGCGACTTCTGGGCGATCGGCAGCACCATCGACGAGGTGAGGTAGGTGGCAAGGAAAACCACGATGAGGTCACAGTCCGCAACGCGTAGCTTCTCCGCGGCCGTCTGGGCATCCGGAGCGTCGGAGATGAACCCGGCATCGATCACGTCTGCGTCAAGGGCCGTAAACCGATCGGTGACATACCGTGCGGAGTCCTGTAGCAGGGGGAGGAGATCGGGAAATTGCGGCCAGTAGGCGCCCAGTCCGCCGGAGACCAGGCCGATTCGGGTACGGCGACGCGTTTTGGGCTCGAGCAGGCCGGTGGGAAGAGCGCGCCCACCGGTCACCGTAGCGGCGTTCGACATCGTGGTGTTCGTCATGGATCACTCCTGCCTCTGAAGTTCGTGAAGTTGGGCGGTCGAGGGCTGTGGAACGGATGCCGCAGTATCCGTTCCACAGCATCCGCTGCCTGTGAGGACTACTTAGAAGTCGTAGTCATCAATGTTGTCGGCGTTGAACGTGGTCGGCGGGCCGACGATGACGATCCCGTCGGCACCCACCTCGCGCTCACCGAGGTCGCCGGCGTCGAAGGTGTCGCCCTCGGTTCCGGTGATGGTTCCGTCGGCGAGAGCCTTGCCGGCGAACGCGGCGACGTAGCCGAGCTGTGCCGGGTCCCAGAGGGCGAACGCGGTGACGGTGCCGTCCTTGACGAACGGGCGCATTTCATTGGGCAGCCCGAGCCCGGTTAGCGCGACGGTGCCCTTGTAGTTCGAGGTGGAGAGATAGCGTGCCGTGGCCGCGATGCCGACTGTGGTCGGAGAGATGATGCCCTTGAGGCTCGGGTAGGCCTGCAGCAGACCCTGGGCCTCCTGGAACGACTTGGTGTCGTCGTCGTCACCGTAGACCTTGGCAACGAGGGAGATTTCCGCGTATTCCGGGTTGGAGGCGAGCTCCTCTTCGATGAACTTAATCCACTCGTTCTGGTTGGTCGCGTTGGCTGTGGCCGAGAGAATCGCGATTTCTCCCGATCCGCCGATCTGCTCGGCGAGCAGCTCAATCTGAATCAGCGCGACGTCTTTTGCGATGACCTGGCTGATGAACACGTCTCGGTACTTGGGGTTGGTGTCTGAGTCGAACGCCACGATTTTGGCGCCGGCAGCGCGCGCTTCCTCGAGCGCCGGACCGACGGCATCCGGGTCGTTGGCAGCGATCACGATAACGCTGGTGCCGGCCTGGGTTTCGGCATTGATGAAGGAAACCTGGCTGGACGCACTCGCTTCGAGCGGCCCAACCACCTCGGTGGCGGCGAAGCCGGCGGCGGTCGCGCCATCCTCTCCTCCGCCGAGAACCACATCGGTGTACGGGTTGTTGAGCTGCTTGGGAATGAAGGTGATGCTGAGATCTCCCTCGGCTCCGCCTCCGGTGCCGGCGTCGCCGCCGGAGGCGCACCCGCTCGCGACGAGGGCGACAGATGCGGCGGCGGCCGCGAAGGCGAGGAGGCGGCGAGTGCGCCTCGTCTTGGTATAACGAATGAACTCCATTGTCATTTCCTTTCCTGAACGCCGGATGCTGTGGCGCGGGTTGCTCCCGAGGCCGATGCCTGGGGAAGAGTGCGGCGGTGTCGCCGGGCATGAAGCCATTTCGTGACGCCTTCGAAAATGCTGGGGGCGACCACGGAGGCGATGAGCAGGGTGCCGGTAACGATAATCAGCACCACGTCGGAGATTCGTCCCAACCGCAAGGTAAAGTTGATCGTTCCGATCAGCAGTACTCCGGCGATGGCACCGGGAATCGCCCCCTTGCCGCCGAAGATGGAGACACCGCCGAGCAGCACGGCAGCGATCACCGTAAGTTCGAGGCCGCTGGCGTTGTCGCTGCGAGCGCTCGAGTAGCGCAGGGTCCAGTAGATACCAGCCAGCGCCGAGACGGAGCCCGATGCGACATAGAGCCAGAACTTGGCTCGTACCACTTTGATACCCACGAAGATGGCAGCTTCCTTGCTATATCCGAGGGCAAACAGGCCACGACCAAACGGAGTGAGGTGCAGCACTACGCCAAAGATGATGGCGACGAGGATCACTCCGATCATGACCGTGGGTATTCCGGTGCCGCCAATTTTCGAGGTGAAGAAGCTCGTGAGCGCTGGCGGGAAGTTGGCTACTGCGTTGTCGCCGATCACCACGAGCGCCAGGCCGCGAAAGAGAGCTAAAGTACCGATGGTCACGGCCAGAGAGGGGAGGCCGAGAACCGCTACGAGCAGACCGTTGAAAGCCCCGGCAAGTACTCCGGCGATCAGGCTGATGATGAGCACAGGCCCGATATCGAGGCCGGCGCCCCAGAGCACCCCCATCAAGGCGCTCGTGAGACCGGCGATACTCGCCACCGAAAGGTCGATCTCGCCGGTGATAATCACTAGGGTCATCGGCAGCGCGATGAGCAGCGCAGGAATTACATCCAGGAGCAGAAAACCGGTTGAGACCGGGCTGGCGAACCGGGGAATGAATAGCGCTGCGTAGATGACGAACGCGACGAGGGCGTAGATCATCACGGTATCGCGGCTGAGCAGGATTCGTGCGATTCCGGTTCGGCCACCCACGGATGGCACTGCGGCCGTGCGAGTGCCCGATTGGTTGGTCGCGGTCGGGAGTAATTCGGTCGGAGGGTTAAACATCGCGTGCCTCACTGAGTCGGAGCTTCTTCGCTGTTCGAATGCGGGCGATTCGATCGATGACGATCGCGGCGAGGATGAGCAGGCCGACAATGGCCTGCTGCCAGAATTTGTCGACGCGAATGGCGGTCAGTGCGCTCGTGATCGTGGTCAGTAGCAGCGCGCCGATCGCCGCTCCGATCACGGTTCCACTGCCACCGAAGATCGCGACGCCGCCCACGACGGCAGCGGCGATGATGTCGAATTCGAGGCCGGTACCGGTCGTTGCCCCGACCGAGTTAAACCGGCTGGCGTAGAGCACGCCGGCGAGACCCGCCAGCACTCCGTTACTCAGAAAAGCGAGGAGCACGCGGCGAGTCACCGGAATTCCGAACAGTTTCGCCGCTTCCGGGTCGGAGCCGATGGCATAGAGGTCACGGCCGGGACGGGTGGACGCCATGAAAATGGCGACGATGATGACGACGACGATCGCGATCAGGGTGATGACGGGAAACCCGGCGATGGTGTCGACCGACAACGCGCCGAAGCTATCCGGTCGGTCTCCGGCAAAGTACTGCGTACCGCCGGCCCAGGCGTTGTTCAGACCACGGTAGATGTAGAGCGTGCCGAGGGTGATCACGAGGGATGGCACTTTGGCGACGGTGACCAGACACCCGTTGATGCTGCCGAGCAGGGCGCCGAGTGCCATTCCCGCGAGAAACACCAGCACAATGGGAATGCCCGGAAAAGTCACAAACAGGGTTCCAGTGCTGAATGCAACAATTCCGAGGATCGATCCGATGGACAGGTCAACGTTGCGGGTGACGATCACCATCGCCTGACCGACGGAGAGGATGATGACGATCGTCGCGTTCAGGAGCAGGTCTTTTACGCCCTGCTGGCTCAGGAAGAGCGGATTGGCCATGTAGGTCAGGGTGACTAGAGCGATGAGGGCGAGCGTGACCGGGATCTCCCGCAGCCGCAGAACGGCAGCGAAACCGTTCGCACGCCGGGTCGTCGTCTCGGATGTTGCCGGTGGTGAGGTATCGAGGGTCACAGTGAATGCTCCAATTTTGCGGTGGCCGCGTGCATGACCGACTCGGCCGTCGCATCCGCTCGGGCGAGTTGTGCCGTGATGCGGCCTTCGTGCATGACGAGGACCCGGTCGGCCATGCCGAGCACTTCGGGTAGTTCGCTGGAGATCATGAGAATCGCGATGCCGCGCCCGGCGAGGTCGGATAGCAGCCGGTGCACCTCGCTCTTGGTGCCGACGTCGATGCCGCGCGTGGGTTCGTCGACGATGAGAAACGACGGTTCGGTGGCCAGCCATTTGGCGAGCACAACCTTTTGTTGGTTGCCACCGGACAGCGTGGAGACCTTGTATTCCTGGGATCCCGTCTTGACCTGCAGTCGGGTGGTCCACTCTTCTGCGGCCCGACGCTCGGTTGTTCCGTTGATGAGGCCGAACCGCGACAGGCGGTTGCGCAGGGTCAGAGCGGCATTGCGCGCCACCGAGAGGTCCATCACAAGGCCCTGCTTGCGACGATCCTCTGGCACGAAACCCATGCCGGCATCGATCGCGGCCTGCGGATTGCTCGGCTTGACCCGGGCGCCGTGCAGTTCTACCGAGCCGTGATCGTAGGGATCGATGCCGAAGACGGCGCGAGCGACTTCGGTGCGACCGGCGCCTACGAGACCGGCCAGGGCCACGATTTCGCCAGCTTTGACCTCGAAGCTGATATTGGTGAAGACACCGGTACGGGACAGGTCCGAGACTTTGAGCACCGTCTTGCCCACATCGGCGATCACCTTGGGAAACAGGGCGCCAATGTCCCGACCGACCATCTCGCGCACGATCTGGTCCGTGGTGACCTCGGTGGTCTGGTGGGTCGTGATGTACTCACCGTCACGCATTACGGTGATGCGATCACACAGTGCGAAGACCTCGTCGAACCGGTGCGAAATGAAGAGGAGGCCTGCACCACTCGTCTTCAGGGCGCGCGCCACCTGAAACAGCCGCTCGACTTCGACGCCCGAGAGAGCCGCCGTCGGTTCGTCCATGATGAGTACACTCGCGTCGAGGGAGATAGCCTTGGCGATCTCGATGATTTGTTGATCGGCGATTGAAAGTCCCTCGGCGATCCGGTCCGGCTCGATGCGCACGCCGAGCCGTTCGAACAGGGCGCGAGCCTGGTTGCGCATGGCCGACCGGTTGATCAGGCCGAGCGCGTTCTTGGGCTGGCGCCCGATGAAGATGTTTTCCGCGACCGTGAGATCGGGAAAGAGTGTTGGTTCCTGATAGATGACGGAGATGCCGGCTGCTTTGCTGTCGGCGACGGTGCGAAAGGTCACCGGACGTCCCTTGACCAGAAAGTCACCGGCGTCGAGGCTGTACAGTCCCGCCAGAATCTTGACCAGGGTGGACTTGCCCGCGCCATTCTCGCCGACCAACGCGTGGATTTCCCCGGGGAGAATCTCGACCACGCCATCGGCGAGTGCGATGACCGGACCGAAAGCTTTCGCCGCCCCGCGCAGCGACAGTAGCGGTGTCATCGACCGTTTGACAGTCGGTTCAGGGCTGATGCTCATCTTGGCGTAGTGCCTCCACGTTCAGGGAAAAAAACTAAGTGAATCGTTTCATTTCGGTTGCCATGTGAATACTATGGGGAATGTCGATCAACCGTCAACAACGAACTTGAGGATCGTTTCCCAATCGAAATGAATTGCCATTTGTGGGGTTGATTCGTTTCAGCCTGATCGGGGCCGACCAATAGGCTGGGACAAAGATCCCCGAAGCCAGCCGGCCAGTAGAGGAGTCAACGTGGCATCGATCAGTGTCAACGACGTCGCCGCCGCCGCCGGAGTGTCGGTGGGCACGGTGTCGAACGTGTTGAACCGGCCCGACAAGGTTTCGCCGGGAACAGTCGCTCGGGTACGGGCGGTCATTTCCGATTTGGGCTTCGTTCGAAACGATGCTGCCCGCCAGTTGCGCGCCGGCCGCAGCCGAAGCCTAGGACTCGTGGTGCTCGATGTCGCCAACCCGTTCTTCACCGATCTTGCCAGGGGTGCCGAAGCTCGAGCATCCGAAGAGGGACTGTCGGTTCTCCTCGGCAACACCGACGATAACTGTGCGCGGGAGGCCGCCTACCTCGACTTGTTCGAGGAGCAGCGCGTGCACGGGGTGCTGATCTCGCCCCTTGGTGACATTAGCGAGCGGCTTACTCTTCTGAGGTCCCGCGGAACGCCGACCGTGTTGGTCGATCGGCAAACTGAAGACCATAGTTTTTCCTCGGTTGCGGTCGACGACGTGGCGGGCGGGCGCCTCGCTGCGCAGCACCTGGTGGACATCGGCAGAACGCGCATCGCCTTCGTCGGCGGGCCGAGCAATATTCGGCAAGTGATCGACCGGCTGCAAGGTGCCCGCGAGGCTGTCGCGGAGCATCCGCTTGCCAGTATCGACGTCGTGGATACGGACGCGCTCTCAGTATTGGCCGGCCGCGCCGCTGGCCAACAGATTCTGGACCGCGCACCGGGTGAGCGGCCTGATGCAATCTTCGCCGCCAACGACCTGCTCGCCATCGGAGTGCTGCAGGCGCTCAACATGCGCGGCGACCTGCTCGTGCCCCGCGATATCGCATTGATCGGCTACGATGATATCGCCTTTGCCGCCGCCGCCGTTGTACCGCTGTCGTCGATTCGCCAGCCGAGCGCGCTGATCGGCTACACCGCCGTCGACCTGCTGCTGCGCGAGGCCGAGGGCGGCGACGCGTTTGAGCACGAACATATCGTGTTTCAGCCCGAACTGGTCGTTCGCGAGTCCACCGGGGCTTGAGGTCTGCATCGGGGCGGAATCGTTATGGCCAAAATTGGAGCGGAAGGACCTCGAAAAACGTAGGGATACTCCTTCCGACGTGCGATTTCTCTGCTGCCAACTTGAGCAAACACGAGCTTTAAGCTCGCACAAAGCATCGGACCGTCGTGCTTGCGCCTGGCCTCTTTGTGCGTGCGAGCACACGGGGCTCTGCGATTAAATCGGCTCTTTAGAATCGCCATGTCCGTGGCTAGGTAGAGGTCCCCAATTGGACTGGAGAGAGCACCAGAGATTTGGGCTCTCCTGACGTAACCGTGGGTAGTTTCCGAGCGCCTTAACGAGTGCACGCCGCTTTCCGTCTAGGTTTCTAACTGACAAAGGCAAGAAACACAGGGACGAGAAAACGGCGTGCAAAACTCAACACTATGGCGAACTCTGCTCGGAGTCGACGAGACCATCGCCGAAGCGGTCAATCTCAACGTGGACACCGGCATTGTAGTCGCATCGGTGCGACCAACGGCGTCGATGCGGAACCCCTGTGGATCCTGCCGAAAACGCTGCACCCGCTAATACGCTGGTGACGGTCGCCGCCACTGGCGGTCGCTGGACGCTGGCTCGGTGCAAATTCAGTTAGAAGCCGCGGCACCGCGGATGAGTTGTGGTGAGCACGGCGTTACCGTCGCTGCCGTCCCGTGGGCTCGGCATCAAACCGGGCACACGCTGCTCTCTGACGACCAGATCGCGTGGTTGGCCACGCAGACTTCCAAAACGGCGATCACTGTGTTGATGCGCATCGTGTGGCGCGCCATCGGGGCGATCATCACCCGGGTCTGGGCTGATGTTGATAAGCAGGTCGATCAGTTCGCGGACCTGAACCGGATGATTGCGCGCGGCGTGGCACGCGCAATGAGGCAGGACCGGCAACTTCACAACCGCGCCCCGGCCGGCGGACGTACAAATATCGTTGACGACGATCGTTTCGGGTACTCTTAATTGTCGTTTCTCACCTGTGTATTTTTCTGGCGCAGGGCAGCCGCCGGGCGATTCAATGTGTCGGCTGTCGGATTAAAGCTCAGTATTACGTCACGCCCGAGAAATGGGCAACTCAACCGGCAAATCAAATGGAATACAAAAAGGGCTCTCCTGACGTAACCGTGGGTTAAATCCGGCCGGGGAGCACGGGTTTGTGCCCGCCGAGGCTGAGCATGGCGAGGGCGNTTCACTGGTGAGTCGCAACGGTTAATGGCGTTGTTTCGGGGCTCTCCTGACGTAACCGTGGGTTAAATCCGGCCGGGGAGCACGGGTTTGTGCCCGCCGAGGCTGAGCATGGCGAGGGCGATGAGGGCGTCGGGTGTTTTGAAGCCGAAGGCGATGCGGGTCATGAGGCNGATGAGGGCGTCGGGTGTTTTGAAGCCGAAGGCGATGCGGGTCATGAGGCGGATCTTGGTGTTCATGGATTCGACGCGGCCGTTGGAGAGGCCGTGCTCGATGGACGCGAGGATCGCGGTGCGGTGCTTGACGATGCTCTTCTGCAGTTTCACGAACGAGGGGATGCGGCAGCGTCGGGCCCAGCCGACCCATTTGTCGAGGGCTTCGGTCGCTTCGTCGAGGGGCAGTTTGAAGATCACCCGGAGGCCTTCCTTCAGGTAGTAGGCGCGTGCCAGGCGAGGGTCGGTCTGCACGATCCAGGCGAGCTTGGCTTGCTGCTTCTCGGTCAGGTTTTCCGGGTTCTTCCAGAGGGCGTAGCGGCAGTTCTTGATGCCGGCAGCTCGGGCGCTGTCCGGGCGAGCGGGAGCGTCGGCGGCTGGCCGGCCGCGGGTGCGTCGGGCATCGTTGTGGCGGGCGGCTGTGCGGGCATCGTTCCACGCGGCCCGGCGGACGTCATCGAGGGCTTCGGTGGCCCACGTCACGACGTGGAACGGATCAGCACACCGAACGGCGTCGGGCGCTTTCTCCGCGACAACACTGGCGATCCAGGCCGCACCGTCGGCCGAAACATGCGTGATCTGGGCTGAACGCTCCGGGCCTAACGCATCGAAAAACGTCGCGAGGGTGGCTTTGTCCTGACCCGGCGCCGCCCAGACGAGGCGGCCGGAATCGTGGTCGACGACGCAGGTCAAATACTTGTGGCCGCGCTTGTAACTGATCTCGTCGATCCCGATCCGCGTCAGGTCCGCGAACTGGTCGTACTGCTTTTCGGTATCGGCCCAGACCCTGGTGATGATTGCGCCGACGGTGCGTCACGCGATGCGCATCAGCACGGTGATGGCGGTCTTGGATGTTTGCGTGGCCAGCCACGCGACCTGATCATCGAAGAACACAGTGTGACCGCTTTGGTGCCGGGCCCACGGCACGGCGGCGACGGTCACGCCGTGGACGCGGCAGGACACTCGGGGCGCGTCAGCTTCAAGGTGAACTTGAATTGACCCCACGTCCAACGCCCGCCAGCGACGCCGCCCATCGCCGAGGTCGTAGCGTGGGCAGCGCTTCTGACAGGACCCGCAGCGGTTCCGCTTCACTGCCATCGGACGCACCGACGCGATCAGAATCCTGCCCTCCAGATCAAGATCGACGTCCTCGACGAACGTGTTCTCGACACCAAGGAGGGTTCGCCATATTCTTAGAGTTCGCACGCCGCTTTTTCCGTTCCTAAGTTTCTTACCTTTGACAGTTAGA
>NZ_PJJM01000049.1 GCF_002929805.1 Cryobacterium sp. Y50
AGACTCACGATGCTGCGCGCTATGGCTGCAAAAGGCCACCATTTGCCGCTGCGATTCACAGCAAACTCTATTGCAGTTCCTTCTTACCTACGCCTTGTTCGTGGATTCGTAAGGGTGGATTCGCAAGGGGAAGGAGCAATGCCTTAAGAGAGATGATCGAGCGGATCCGATCTGACAGTATGAGGGAATGAATCACATCCTTCTGCCGGCCGCTATCGCTGTGCTCGTCGTTGGAGCGGTCGGGAGTGCATTGGGTGGGTTCTATCCAACTACTTTGAGTCGGTGCCTCTAATTGTGGGCAGATGGGTCCTCTCGACAGGCTTGGGGCTGCTCGCCCTCGGTGGGCTGCTCTACGCGTGGCCAATGTTCTTAGGNGCAAGCCGGACACCTGCTGCTAACGAAGAACGATGAAGCCTTTCAAACCACCTAAAAATAGGTGTTGCTTCGATCAATAGAATCCCGCGAGGGATAAACGGGACACTGAAAAAGTACGACCAGGATGCCTATCTGCCCCGTTCGCGTATCCACCAACGGCCAAGACCTCACCGCCCAAAAGAACGCCCTCGCCGCCCTCGGTGTCTCACTCCAAAAGACGTTCACCGATCAGGGCCTCACCGGAACAATCCGGGCCCGGCCAGGTCTTCGCGAAGCGTTAGCCGCATGCCGAGCCGGCGACACCCTCGTCGTGACCAAGCTCGACCGACTAGCACGCTCGCTTCGCGATGCCAAAGATATCGTTGATGATCTCACTCTTCGTGAAGTGAAGCTCAGCCTCGGCGGCTCCGTTCACGACCCTACCGACCCAGTTGGCAGGCTCCTTTTTAATGTGCTCGCGATGGTCGCTGAATTCGAGGCCGACCTGATCCGCGCCAGAACTCGCGGAGGGATGCAAGTCGCCAAAACGGCTGGCCGGCTGCGCGGCAAGCAGCCCAAACTGTTGCCGGCGCAGGAGAAGCACCTGGTCGAGGTGTACCAGCGGGGCGAGCACACCACCGCGCAGATCGCAGAACTCTTCAGCGTCGCCAGGTCCACGGTCTGCCGGGCAATCCAACGAGCCGGGGACACCGCCGCCTGAACGTGCGTCGTGCAGAGGAGTACGGGTAACGGGTGTTTTGTGCAGAGGAGTACGGAAAAGCCAGTGGACAGCGATGGCACTATCGCGCGGTCATAGTGCCCCTGGCGTCAAATCATACGTAACCCACCTGGTAGACGTGGCGGTCAAATCATAGAGACGGCGGGCCCGAGTATTGTCCTCTGCCGTGATCCAGCGAACGACTGAGCGTCCTTCGCGTTCGGCCAGCGCGGAGAGTTCGCTCAGTAGCGCCCGCCCGACGCCGGCTCCCCGAGCGGTCGAGTCCGTGAACAGATCGTCGAGGTAGATACCCACGCTTCCCGTTGAGGGACGAGAAAATCGTCGATAGCGCGCGAGCCCCACGAGTCGATCCCCGGAGGTGGCAACGAAGGCATTGACTTCATTTGAGTCGTCATTGATCCAGGTCCAGACACGCTCAACGATGCTGTCATCGGGAGACAGCTCGTAGAAGTCCCGATAGCCCCGATAGAGCTCAGCCCACTGGGACAAGTCTGAGGTTCGGACCGTGCGGATAGAGACCGAATCGTTTGTAATCATCGTCCCAGAGTATCTGCGCGCACTCCGTTCCCGCCCTCGTTCCCATTCGGGCTCTTCTGGCCACGCTTCCACCGTCGGCGGGTGCAGTGGTACGGGAAGCCGGTAGAAGGTTGCGCTTTCGGAAGGCTCAGCCGAGGTTCTTGAGCATCTTCAACGAAGTTGTTTCGTAGCCGAGTGATTCGTAGAGACCGCGGGCGCCAGTGTTGAATGCGAAGACGCTCAGGCCGAGGGTATGCGCGCCTTGTGTGCGGGCATACTCTTGGCCGAGGAGCATCGCGGCCCTCCCGAAACCCTGGCCACGTTGGTCGGCATTGATGACAATGTCCCAGACCCACCACGCACTCGGGTCGGCGCTGACATCCTGGCCGATCCAGAGATACCCGACAGGCTCACCCGCCTCACTCATGACGTGAAAGATCTCATTGCCAGGACTCGGAGCACCGTCCGGAAATGAGCGAAGCGTGCTCTCGACCGCCATGAGCCGAGCTTGTTCTGGCGATGCGCCCTGGACAACCAAGTCGTCGATGTACTCGGTGCAGCTGCGGTCCAGCCATGATGGAAATTCGCTGGTGAGGATTCGCTGAAGGGTGACGGTCATTTCATGATTCTTCCAGAAGAGCGCAGATGAGCCATTCAGTGGCGTTTGTGTACCACGGCGCAACCGGCGCTCGAACCGTCCAAAATAGCATTCATCGTCACACCGAACAGTGCCGCTGCATCCGCCTTCGCACCCGGAAAGGGTCCCTTACGGGCAGGACACATAATTGCGAGGTGGACCTTACTCTTCGTGAACTGACCACGGCAGATGCTGAGACGCTTGCCAGATGGCAAACTGACGCGCTGTTCTGTGCGCACGCGGGCTGGAAAAGGCGGGAGTCCCAACAGCAGTCGGTCGAATGGTGGCGCAACCAGATTTCTCATCCTGACCCGCACCTCATCCGATTGCTCGCGTTGGATACCCAGCGCCCAGTCGGCTACGTCGATTTGCATGGGAGTAGTCGAGTGGAACGCGAGCTCGGATATTTAGTTGGCCCGTCCGCATCGTGGGGTCATGGTCTGGGAACAGCTGCTGCGCGCGCCGGAGTTGCTTTTGGTTTCGAGGGCCTTGGGCTCACCCGGATTTGGGCCGAAGCTATTGAAGCGAACGCCGCATCAGTCAAAGTGCTTCGCCGCCTCGGAATGCGAGAGATTGGATTCGGACACGAGGAAGACTTCTTAGGGCAAACTTCTCGATACGTTCAGTTCGAAATCATGGCCGCTGACTGGCGCCAGTCCGTCAACTTGGCCGCCCGCTAGGGGTCCCTTCAGCGGCCGGGCGTGTGTGCGCGAGCGCGATTATGGAACTCCGATCGCATCGGCGATGGCCGTTCCCGCCTCGGAAGGCGTCAATGCGGTGGTATCGATCACGTCGGCTTCGGCGCCTAGCCATCCACGGAACGCCTTGTCGTACGGGACTAGGTAGGCCAGACGGAACCCGGACGGACCCATGACCGTGTCTCCCATGATGCGCTCACGAAGTATCTTCGTGTCGGTGTGGAGCAGGAAGTGTCGAACTGGAATGTCGTAGGCGGCGAATCCGTCGCTGATCTCGCGCCAGTATGCCTCAACCAAGACCGTCATCGGCATTATCAGAGTGCCGCCCGTGTAATCGAGAATGTGGCGGGCCGTCTCGACCACAAGAGGGCGCCACGGAGGCCAGTGCTGAAAGTTGTCTGTCTCGGGCAGCCCAGGGTGGACGTCCATCAACGTCTCACCGACTTTCTCGGCATCGAACACGCGCGATTCTGGAATGAGCTGCTGCACGAGCTTGGCCGTGGTCGTTTTCCCAACGCCGTGAGTGCCATTCAGCCATATGATCACACGCCCATGCTAACGAAATACCTAACCGACGATCATGAAAGGCCTCTACGCCCAGCCGTCCCGCAGGGGGCTTGCGGGCAGCCCGTTGTGGGGTTGTGCCGGGAGCCATGTCGCTCGACGATCCGGTTGCGCTGCTTCTAACACCGGTGTCCGCGCGCGCCTGAACCGTCATCTCGGATAAAACAAGAAAACTAGACCAATCCACTCCTTCTCTGTAAAATGGATGTAAACATGTCTTATTTGTGTCGAAAGGTACCAAATGACTATCTCGATCCGACTCACCGACGAAGAAGAAGAACGCCTCGATCAGCTCGCGCGTCGCACGGGCCGCTCGAAGAGTTTCTACGTTCGCACAGCGCTTCACGAGCACCTGGCCGAAATGGAGGATGCCTTCGCGGCCGATGAATCACTCGACGCTTTCGAGGCCGCCGGACGACGCACCCGCCCGCTCGCGGCACTCAAGGCCGAGACTAATCTGTGACACCTCGGTGGCAGGTTGAAACCACCGAGCAGTTCGACCGTGACTTCAAAAAACTTGACCAGGCAATCCAACGACGAGTGATGGCCTCCCTCGAAGAAGTAGAGAAACTAGATGATCCTCGCCAGCGCGGCAAGGGCCTCACGGCCAACCACACGGGAGTGTGGAGGTATCGAGTTGGAGATCACCGCATCCTCGCCCAGATCATCGGCAACTCTTTGACCGTCCTCACCCTCAACGTTGACCATCGCAAAGACGTGTACTGAGAACTAAGAAGCAATGCATCCCCGACTAGATGAGTTCCTCGCGGCTGGCACACGATATTGCCCGCAGAGGGTCCGGCTTACGGACCCCTCACTGACAGTGAGCTGATCCCAAGGCGTTTAATTACGTGACGCTTCGTTCATCCAAGCCATGGTTTAAGCAGTTCAGCTATCCTCAAATCACAAGCAATGAATGGGAACGACATGGCTTCCACAAGATCGATCAACAAGGGAAAGCGATTGGTCGTTCTCAGTGCGGTGCTCATGGTAAGCGTGATTGTGTCCGGCTGCTCAGTCTCGGACTTGTGCCCCACGATCGGGTGGTCCAACACTGTCACCGTCAAGCTCGAAGGTACAACATCTAACGTCAGCGTCGTTGAGTTGTGTGCCGACGGTGAATGTTCAGGCCCTGCTCCAAGTCAGCTATCGCCAGACGAGTCCGTCGGTATTGAGATCCTTGATCCACTGCAACTTGAAACATTCACGCCGGTTCCCTCTGCAATTCATCTCTCGTTCTTCGCTTCCAAGGTCGATGAACACTCTTGGGAGATTTCGACAATAATGGCGACTCCAGAAAATGTCACTATTCGCGCACTCTCACCAAGCAAAGAGGTCCTCGCCGAGAGGGACGTGACACTCAACTGGGTCCGCGTGGGTGGCACTGAACGATGTGGTGGACCTGCCGAGGTCGATCCCATCACCCTCACTATTGCATCCTGAACTCACTGAGCGCCCCGACTCTGAGCGTCCCGACTCTGAGCGTCCCGTAAGGGGTTCGGCTTACGGGCGCTCCGCGGGCTCAACCCACCAAAGGTAGTTCGAGAGTTGCAGGCTACGGCGCCAGGACTGATCTCTTTTACGTTTGTCGCGGCGAAGTAACGTGCGCGCTGTCAGAATGAGCGTGTGGAACAGCCTGTAGTGAACTCACCGAACGATGCACTAGCGGCAGCGGCCGCCCTCGTTGAGATTGAGCGTCTCGTCCACGCTACGCAGGAGATTATCCAAGGACCTGATCGAAAGGAGATGTCTCACCGCGCTTATGCGTACGTGAGTGAGGCAACATGGTGGATCGCGAGTCTCGACGAGCAATTTCGCGAAGCGAACAATCTTGGTGTATAGAAAGCCGCTCGCGATGCAGACGATTTCGGAAGGCTAATTCCCGGCCTTCTGTGGATTCGGGACCGGATCTCTCACCAGCTGCCTTTTACCGTCATTGAGGATGATCGATCGTTCTTCGACCCCAAGCCAGGCGGTGTTCTCCACATCTCTTCTGGCTACGAGTGGCTGCCAATCGACCAGATCCGACCGGGTCTTGAACGACGGTTGTGGGAGTCGATTTACCGGGATAATTTTGCCGGCCATGGACTAGTCCAAGGCCCGGCTCGCATTGTGATTTTCCTAAGAGCGCTCCTCGAAAACGATCCGCCTTGCAGGGCGGAACTTGAGAGGATCAATTCCGTCGACTCTTCCTCCGAGCCGGGCTAAGCGTACCGAGGCATCAGATCAGTGATTTAGCCGATGACCCAAGGGCCAGGGGCGTGGGTGCGCGTTAATTCTCACTGCCTCGCATGAAAAAAACCAAAGGAACCTAGCGTCCACAACGGCCCAATGAGGGTGGCAATGATGATGGCCACCATAACGATCTGAAGAAATTTGCTGCGGTGACTTTCCCTCACAACGACACCGACCAGCAGCAGTGCCGTGAATAGCCCGAAGAGAATGACGCTCATCACGAGCGTGATGTGCATTCCTACACCGATTGTGCAGCCCTCCAGCGTGGGAAAGACCGCTGGACACTCGAGCGTTACCGGCTGAAGTGCCGAGGTTATCCAAATCGAAGCAGCGACGACTATTACGGCCGGAACCGTCCAATGCCATAGGGGGCGCGCAATATCTGGTGCCTTCGGTGAACGCGTCATCCACTCAAGATAGCGGGCGACGATGGCTTTGGTCGCTGACTCCATTTTCGGCCGGCGTTAGCAATCGGTCCGTTCGCAGAACGACGATTGTTATGGATAGCGAGACGGCGGTGCGCTATATCGCGGATTCGTCGCGCGACCAATCTCTCTGCAGATTACGGGCGCGAAGATGCAATCCATAAAGGTCTACAAGTTCGAGTGTCCAGTAAGGGGTTCCCTGTTAACGCCAACTGAAAACAGGGCCAGAAACCGCCGCACAAATGGCCCATTTTCGATTGGCGTTAACAGACCTCTATGTCAGGACCCCTGGGGATAAGAACCGTTGCACTTTGCGGGCGTCGCTATCGGGTCAGTGATATCGCTCGCCTCCGCGCCTCTCGCGTCTGGTCTACTCGAACTCCTGCTCGAACGCAGACGACTCAGCCTATGGTGGGCACTGGCCGCAGGCCTGGGAATCATTGGCAGCACGCTGCTGTGCCTGTCCAAGATGACGGATGCCGCCGAATCGACAGGTCAGACCGTGGCCGGCATCGCACTCGGCCTCATCGCCGGGGCAACCTATGCCACCTATTCCTGGGCAGCACACCACCTCATGAACCACAGCATCAGCCGCGCCGCAGCCATGGGGTCCGTGTTCGGACTCGGTGGCATGCTCCTGTTGCCCGTGCTCATTGTCAACGGTGCCCCGCTGCTCGCATCCGCCCAGGCATTCAGCGTTGCCGTGTACATGGCCATCATTCCGATGTTTCTCGGCTACCTCCTCTTCGGCTTTGGCCTGACTCGCGTCTCGGCCAGTACCGCCACCACAATCACACTCACGGAACCGGCGATCCCTGCGATCCTCGCCCTTCTCATCGTCGGCGAGCGACTGACAACGGTCGGATGGATCGGATTCGCGGTCATCGCATGCGTCCTCGTTGTACTCGCCATCGCACCGACCAACGAAAGCGAGAGCAAATCCACCCCTTCGTCCGAGAAGGCACCCAAGGCCGGAAGCCGGGCCTGAGCGTCAGTCGGTGACCAGGAACCGGCCCTGGGCCCCCTTTTCGGCGTCGGACATGACGTGGGTCACGAACGGGTAGCTGCCGGCTTCTGGGAAGGTAATCTCGACGAATCCGCCCTGCGCCGGCAGCAGTGAGAGGGCCTGCGATCCCCCCGTTCCGGTGCTGCCGCCGTCCTTTAACCGATAGTCGCCCTCGGCAAAGACGGTGTCGAACTGGCCGCCAACGACGTGGAACGAGCTATTCGTGTTCGGTCCGGCATCGAGCACCCAGATGCGCACCTTTTCGCCGACGGTCGCCGACAGCGGAGCGTGGACGTACTGGTTGGCGTACCCGTTGAAGGTCACCAGGTCGGGAAGCTGCGTCTGCACCTTCACCGCGTCGCCCTCAGCGCCCTGCTGTCCGAGGTAGAACTCCGATTGGATCAGCAGGTATTCCCGGTCCACCTCGGCCAGCCCAGCCGGATCGATGATGACCGCGCCGAACATGCCGTTGGCGATATGAGCCGACATGGGCATCGTGGAGCAGTGGTACAGCCAGATACCCGACCGGGTTGCAGTGAACCGGTAGATCAGGCTCTCCCCGGGGTCGATGGTCTGCATGGCCCGGTCGGGCGCGAGCGATCCGGCGTGAAAGTCCAGTGAATGGCCAATCGTTCCCTCGTTGACGAAGGTGATCTCAAACACGTCGCCGACCGTGCCACGCAGCACGGGCCCGGGCGCGGTGCCGTTGTAGGTCCACAGCATCTGCGTAACGCCCGGCGCGATCTCGGTCTTCGTATTACTGACGGTCATCGTGCTCTCATGCACGACAGTGGATGTCGCGGCCCCAAGTTTCGCATCGCGTGCGACAAAGTCGCTTCCCGGCTCAGCCCTCAGATCAATGTCGTCCGCAGCGGAACTACCATTTTGCTCATCGTCCATCGCGCCATGGTCCACGGCGTCGGCAGTGCCGGAGTCGGCCGCGGCCGCACCGACCGCATTCACGGTCAGCACCATTCCCAGCAGACGGTGACCGCCTAGGGAACACCAGCCGTTCAGATCGGCCCCGATCACACCGACGTCGACGGTGGTCGTCACGTCGGGCTCGACCGGTCCGGAGTCGACTCCGCTGTCGAACACGAGGTTGTGCAGCATGCCGTCGTCATTGCGCAGGGTAATAACGAGAACATCACCGACCGGAACATCGATACTGTCTGGACTGAATCGGGTGTCGCCCATCGTCACGTCAACGGTGGTGGTGTGGCCTGTGGCGACTCTACTGCTTCCCGTACCTGAGGCGACACCCGCCGCCGGATCAAGGGCCACGCCGAGGGCGAGAGTCAGGGCGAGCGTGGTCGCGGCCGCCACGAATATTCCGATTAGAGAATATGACGGTGGTGCGGGCTCCGCGTCGGTGTCGCGGGTCAGCGGGGGGAGCCCGGCACCCGGCGGCGTGCGGGTCTTGCGATTGATGCGCAGCGCCCGGACCATGAGCACGATAAAGCAGGCGAGTGTGGCAAGAACCAGCGCGGCGAGTGTGTCAGTGACGAACGCTGCCAGGGGAAGCAGTGTCAGAATCAGGGCACCGTTGACCACGGTCACCCGGAACAGGCCGGCCCGGTCGAGCTCATGTGCGGTGGCCTTGGCCGCCTTCGGGCCGCCGCCGAGCACCACCGGAATCAGGAAGCTCAACGCGCCGATCATGATCTGGGCGCCGAAGCCGACCGCTAAATAAGGAACGAGTGCTTCGAGTCCAGCCGCGGCATCCGCCCAACTGGCAGCGGTCGCCACGACAATACCGAATCCGATCGCGCACAGGGCAAACCAGATCAGGGCGGCGGTGATGCTCCATCCGGCATAACTGACTGCGGGCGAGCGTCGCAGGTGGCCAGCGAGTTCGAGCAAAACCGGAACGAACCCGACCAGGTAGATCAGGATGCCGGCCGCTGTGATGAGTCGCGAGTCCGCGTAGGTGCCAGCGCCCAGAACCGTCAAACCGGCGAGAAGGAGGGGCAGGGTGCGGCGTGCGGCAGCCGTCGGGGTATGAAGAACTCGATCATGCAGCACGGTCGGCAGCAGCAGAGTGACGGTGCCGATCACCGTCAGCCCCACCCAGCCGAGCAGGTTCAGCCCGATGTGGGCGATATAGAGCCGTTCGTAGGGAGCCAGGTCGCTGCTCGGGTGTGCCATCAGGATGCCGAGGGTGACGCCCACGACCAGGCATCCCGCAGCGGCAATGTAGTAGCGTACGAGCGGCGCGAACCGGGCCGGGAGCGCGCCGCGCATCTGCCCCAAGAGAATGACGGCGTGCAGCACGGCGTTGATCCCGACGAGGCTCCCGCCGACCAGCACAACGAACCACCAGGCCTGCGTGATTCCGATCATCACGGCGGCTGCGCTGACCGTGTGAACGGTCAACCGAACACCGAGCCAGTATCGGCCGCCCGGTGGGGCGTTCTTCAGCAGACTATCGGCGAAGTGCTGACTCCAGACCAAAATCGCAGTCGAGAGCGCCCCGAGCAGAAGCAGATGTACCATCAGCCACGGCCCGAATGATGAATCTCGGTAAAGTATTACGCTGACAATTCCGAGGATCAGCCAGGTGGGAACGAGCATGCCCGTGGTCTGGTGCCAGAGCCGAAGTTTGAGACTGGGTTTCACGGAGCTTATCTTGCGGTTACCGAGCCTGAAGGACTACGCGGTCCGAGTCAGACGCACGGTCCACACCTCAGGCCCCTCCTGCAGGTAGCTGATCGTGAAAACGTCGGGCTTCGTGCGCTGCAGCGTCGCGAGCAGGGGCAGCGGGTTGTGCGAGGCGATCAGGTCGAGGGAGATTCCGGGCTGGATCGCGTCGAGGGCACCGAAAATTGCGGCGTGGCGCACCGCGTGCGGAATGGTGCGGCTATCGAGAACGATCGCTTCGCTCGCGTCGTGGCCGCAGGAACAGGTTTCTGCAGCGCTCTTGGTGGCTGGAGTGTGCTCGTGCGCGAGCGGACCTGCAGAAATGGTAATCGGTTCGGCGGTCATGGTGTCTCCTGTTCGGCGTGGCGGTTTTTCTTTTAGCGTACGCCTATCACTTTTCTTCTCTGACCGTTTGAGCACGCGACGAAGCCCCAGTCAGTCGACTGGGGCTTCGTCGATGCTGCAGTTGTTGTCAGTGGCTACTCAAAGCCGGTTCGTCAAACTGGTTGCTCGTGTTGTTCACGCCGCCAGCCTTCAGCGCGGCTTCGCCGGCGAAGTACTCCTTGTGGTTGTCACCCAAGTCGGAGCCCGACATGTTCTGGTGCTTGACCGTGGCGATTCCCTCACGGATTTCGCGGCGTTGCACGCCCTTGACGTAGGCGAGCATGCCCTGGTCGGCGAAGTATCCCTTAGCCAGGTCATCGGTCGAGAGCGCGGCCGTGTGGTACGTCGGCAGGGTTATGAGATGGTGGAAGATACCAGCGTCTTTCGAGCTGTCGCGCTGGAAAGTACGGATCTTCTCGTCGGCGTTCAAGGCCAGTTCGGTCTCGTCGTAGTCCACGCTCATGAGCTTGGCGCGGTCGTAAGCAGAGACGTCCTTGCCCTCGGCGAGAAGTGCGTCGTAAGCCTGCTGACGAAAGTTTAAGGTCCAGTTGAACGACGGGCTGTTGTTGTAGACCAGCTTGGCGTTCGGAATGGCCTTGCGAACTTTGTTCATCATGCCCGCGATCTGACCGATGTGCGGCTTCTCGGTTTCGATCCAGAGCAGGTCGGCACCGTTCTGCAGCGACGTGATGCTGTCGAGCACGCAGCGGGCCTCGCCGGTTCCAGCGCGGAACTGGAACAGGTTGCTGGCCAGACGCTTCGGGCGCAGTAGCTTACCGTCGCGCTTGATGACGACATCGCCGTTGCCGAGGTCGGCTTCGGTGATCTCGTCAACGTCGAGGAAGGAGTTGTACTGATCGCCCAGGTCACCGGGCTGGTAGGTCACGGCGAGCTTCTGCGTGAGGCCGGCACCGAGCGAGTCGGTGCGGGACACGATGATGCCGTTTTCAATGCCGAGCTCGAGGAACGCGTAGCGAACTGCGTTGATCTTGGCGATGAAGTCCTCGTGAGGAACGGTGACCTTGCCGTCCTGGTGACCGCACTGCTTCTCATCCGAGACCTGGTTCTCGATCTGGATGGCGCAGGCGCCGGCCTCGATCATTTTCTTGGCCAGGAGGTAGGTGGCTTCGGGGTTTCCGAAACCGGCGTCGATGTCGGCGATGATCGGCACGACGTGGGTCTCGTAGTTGTCGATCTGACCGGTGAGCGTGGCGATCTTGGCGTCGTCGCCAACGATGCGGGCGTTGTCGAGGGCCGTGAACAGCAGGTCGAGTTCGCGGGCGTCTGCCTGGCGGAGGAAGGTGTACAGCTCCTCGACCAGCGCGGGAACGGCCGTCTTCTCGTGCATGGACTGGTCGGGGACCGGACCGAACTCGCTGCGCAGCGCAGCAACCATCCAACCCGACAGGTACAGGTAGCGCTTGTTGGTGGTTTTGAGGTGCTTCTTGATCGAGATCATCTTCTGCTGGCCGATGAAGCCGTGCCACACACCGAGCGACTGGGTGTAAATAGAGGAGTCAGCGTCGTACTCCTTCATGTCCTTCTGCATGATGTCCGCCGTGTACTGCGCGATTTCCAGGCCAGTCTTGAAGCGGTTCTGGGCGCGCATGCGGGCGACGGACTCGGGGTTGATGGCGTCCCAGCTGCTTCCAACCTGCTGCTTGAGGGCTTCGATGGCCGCGATGTCTTTCTGGTAGACAGTCATGTTAATTCCTTCGACGTGTGAGTTGGGCTGAGCCGGGACTTCTGACTCAACGAGCCGATACCGGCTGATAAACCCAGATTGGCGCAAGAACAGTGGGTCTTTTCCAAGAAGGTCGAGAGAATAAATGCGATTCTTCTGCAATTGAAAAGTTATTCGTCGCGTTGGGCGCTTTCGGGGGCCTCTCCCGGCACGACGATGACCAGACGGCATCGTGGGCACCGATGGCACTCTTCCAGACCGTCAGCGGTATCGACGCCGTCCGGGATCATCTCGGTGCCACAGGCCGGGCAGGTGGGACCGGCGTCGTTGTCAAAGTCCGACATCACACGGATGATTTCAGGCCGGCACCGCACAGTGGCACGACCACGGACTCGGCCGTGAGCAAGCTCGCTGCCAGTGCCCAGGTAGGGCTGGCTTTGTTAAACATCGAGTCGACTGCCGCGCGCACAGCAGCGAAGCAGACAGCCGAGGTCGGTTCGACGAAGAGTCCCTCGTCGGCCAGTTCCTGGCGCGCGGCGGCGGTCTGCCGGTCGCTGACGGAGACGATCGTGCCACCGGTGGCCCGCACGGCGGCCAGAATCTGTCGGCCACGAGGCGGCGCGGCGATGGCGATACCCTCCGCGATGGTGGCACCGCCGTCGACCGCAGTGGGTGCCGCGAGTCCCTGCGCCATCGCCTGTTCCAGCGGTGAACAAGCGGATGCCTGCACCGCGACGATCCGCGGCATCCTCTCGGCGAGACCAGCGGCGACCAGTTCGCTGAAGGCGAGGTAGCAGCCCAGCACCAGTGTGCCATTGCCGACCGGAACCACCACCGTCTCGGGCAGGGATCGCCCGCGCTGTTCCCAGATCTCATAGCCGTACGTTTTCACGCCGTGCACAAAGTACGGGTGATATACGTGGCTCGCGTACATAACACCGGGTCGGCCCGCCGCCCGCAGGGCCGCCGCGGAGGTATCCGCGCGCGAGCCGGGTACCAGTTCGACCGTGGCACCGTGCGCACGCATCTGCGCGAGTTTGCCAGGCGAAGTGGACTCGGGAACGTACACCGTGCAGCCGATGCCCGCCCGCCCGAAATACGCCGCGATTGCCGTGCCGGCGTTACCGCTGCTGTCGACCATGGCGTTGGTGACACCGAGCCGATGGGCGAGGGTTGCGAGCAAGACCGCGCCGCGGTCTTTGAACGAGAGCGTCGGCAGCAAAAAGTCGAGTTTCAGCTGCACGTGGGCGAAAGCGCGGGACGGCACGAGGGGCGAAAAGCCCTCTCCCAGGGTGATCGCCGGGTCGACGTCGATCGGTAGCGCCTCGGCATAGCGCCAGAGCGACGGGACGCGGCTGGGCAGCGCCGCGGCATCCACTTCAATGTCGAATTCGGCGACGTCGAGAAGGCCGCCGCAGGTGCAGCGCCAGACCAGACTCTCGACCGGGTAGCTTGCGGCGCACTCGGAGCAGATGAGGTCAGGCATCCCTTGATGCTAGCTGCCCGTCATCAACCTTCCGTGGTGAATCTTCCGTGGTGAATCTTCCGTGGTGAACCTCCCGTGGTGAACATCCAGATGCTCGTCGAGACGGGATTGCCGGCGAGATCACGCACGTCAGTGCTACTGCGGGTGACGGCGACGGCGGCAGGATCGGGTTCGGAAAGCCGCTCTTGGCGGTGTTCCACTGGGTCACCTTTGAGCACGTTGCGGCGGTTATGCCCTAGTTCAGACACGACTGGACCGTACCCCGCGGCACGCCCTGAAGCGCCTGGTTTCGTTCACGAGATTACGTGCTGCCGATAAGGTCGAAGTTGCAGAACGACAAACGGGGGGAAACATGGAATTTGCAGAACTAATTGAGGCATTGGCTCTCAAGGTGCGTAACCAACGCGACGCAATTCAGACTGAAGAAGCTACAAAGAACGCATTTATCATGCCGTTTATCTCGACAATCTTGGGCTATGACGTATTCAATCCGCTGGAGGTCGTTCCGGAATTTACTGCTGACGTCGGTGTAAAAAAAGGCGAAAAAGTCGATTATGCGATCATGCGCGACGGCGAAGTTCAGATTCTCATCGAATGCAAGAAGTCCACGGAAGCGCTAATAATTGAGCATGCTTCGCAGCTCTTTCGTTATTTCGCGGTAACCAATGCGCGTATTGCCGTGCTCACAAATGGCGAGATTTACCAGTTCTACACGGATTTGGACGTGCCCAACCGCATGGACTCAAAGCCGTTTCTGGTACTCGATTTGATGGACATAGACGAAACGCTTATTCCTGAACTGAGGAAGCTGACCAAGGAGGTCTTCGACCTCGACTCCATCATCAACTCTGCTGAAGAGCTCAAGTACATTGGCCAGATCAAGCGGACCATCGCCGCTCAGTTCACGGACCCTGAAGACGACTGGATCCGTTTCTTCACCACGCGCGTCTACGAAGGAGCCTTTACCCAGAGGGTTCGTGAACAATTCACCACTTTGGTGGCTAAGTCGACGAAACAGTTCTTGAACGATCAAGTCAACGACCGGTTGAAGACGGCGCTGGGCGGTTCAAATTATTCGGGGGCAGAGGCACGAGCCCGAGATGGAGCCATCAACAGCCACGACATTGTTGAGGTCGATCTGGCCCGTGACACAGAGATCGAGACGACCCTGGAAGAACTCGAGGGGTATCAAATTGTCAAAGCCATTACCTGTAGCGAAGTAAAGCCCCCAAGAGTGACACACCGAGATTCAAAATCGTATTTTGCCGTGCTTCTCGACGATAACAATCGCAAGCCCGTCGCCCGGCTTCATTTCAATGGAAAGAAGCAGAAATATCTCGGTGTCTTCGATGCCGCCAAAGTTGAGACACGCCACCCTATCGAAAGCCTTGACGAAATTTATCTTTTTGCCAGCGACATCCGCGAAACCATCAAGAGTTACCAGGAGTAAAACGAAAATAGCCGTGCGATTCGAATCGACTCTCCGGAGACAGGCATGAACACTATTCCCCATGGTGTGGGAGCCACGATGGTTCATCGGTACTGGCGCATCGCGCTGATAGCGCCAGTACTCGGGTTTCTCCTCGGGGTCACCCTATTCGGGCTTATCGCCATGACGGGAAACCCCGAGGCGCGATCGGGTCAGATGGTCGCCTATCTGGCGCGGTCAGGTCTGGCCTACTGAATATTGGCTTCCGAGGGAGCCAGGGGTGGTGCGGGTGGCAGCCAGTGCTCGGAATCATGAATCGTGTCGTTCAGAG
>NZ_PJJM01000051.1 GCF_002929805.1 Cryobacterium sp. Y50
AGACTCACGATGCTGCGCGCTATGGCTGCAAAAGGCCACCATTTGCCGCTGCGATTCACAGCAAACTCTATTGCAGTTCCTACTTACCTACGCCTTGTTCGTGGATTCGTAAGGGTGGATTCGCAAGGGGAAGGAGCAATGCCTTAAGAGAGATGATCGAGCGGATGCGATCTGACAGTATGAGGGAATGAATCACATCCTTCTGCCGGCCGCTATCGCTGTGCTCGTCGTTGGAGCGGTCGGGAGTGCATTGGGTGGGTTCTATCCAACTACTTTGAGTCGGTGCCTCTAATTGTGGGCAGATGGGTCCTCTCGACAGGCTTGGGGCTGCTCGCCCTCGGTGGGCTGCTCTACGCGTGGCCAATGTTCTTANACAAGCCGGACACCGACTGCGACGATTATTGACTCACTCACAGACGTGCGGGACGGTGTCGCCATGAATGGATTACTGATTGGATACGCACGCGTTTCCACAGAGGAACAAGATCTCACCGCCCAACAAAACGCCCTCGAACGACTGGGCGTTAGATCGTCACTGATCTACACCGATCATGGTCTGACCGGAACGAACCGGGCACGGCCGGGGCTTCGCGAAGCGCTGGCCGCCTGCCGTGCTGGAGACACCCTCGTCGTTGCCAAACTCGACAGACTCGCACGATCACTCAGGGATGCGAAAGACATCATTGACGAGCTGACGGCCAAAGACGTCAAGCTCAGTATCGGCGGATCGGTACATGATCCGAACGACCCAGTCGGGCGTCTCCTCTTCAACGTTCTGGCGATGGTCGCCGAATTTGAGTCGGATCTGATTCGCGCCAGAACGCGGGAAGGAATGCAGGTGGCCAAGGCGAAAGGGCGTCTTCGCGGTAAGCAGCCCAAACTGTCGATGACGCAGCAAAAACACTTGATCGAAGTACACAACGCCGGCCTACATTCCAGCGCGGAATTGGCGGAGCTTTTCAACGTTGCGCGGTCGACCGTTTATCGCACCATTCAACGTCAGTTTGACTCGGGCCGTTGAGAGGAGCCCCCAAGTGAAATCTCGTTGCCGGATTAGCTGGTCCGGCAACGGGAACCCTCAACGGGATTCCCGATGGAAGCTTACGCATCCGAGAATGGCGGTCGGATCGCGGGAACAGTTCTTGCTGCGGCTACCGCCGGAGATCGTTGATTGTGCGGTCGCCCAAGAGCCAACTGATCCCAACAAACACCCCGCTGACGATCAAGGCGGCGAGAAGGAAAATCAGGGTCCTTCCGATGAAGCTGGCTGGCGTGCCGATGATAGTCGTCGTGGCTAGCCCGGCTGCGGCGCTGATCATTGCCGTGGCCAAGAGCCGGGTCAGGCCCCACACCGCGGCCGGCTCGGAGTCGGGTTCGTGTCCGCGTTTTCGGAAAGTTCGTCGGAGTAGGACGTGGGCTGTCGACCATCCGGCGATGTTTGCGATCGAGATGCCGGCGGCGATTCCGATCACGGTCAGCTGCGGGGGAAGCAGGATCGCCGCTGTCAGCGCACCGGCTGCAGAGAGCACGGCGATGGTGAGTTGTGTGATGAACGGGCCTCGGGCGTCTTGCAGAGTGAAAGATGTGCGGTTGAGGACGTAGGCCTGGCTGAAGCCGACGAGGCCGACCGCCAGCACCTGCAAGACGTGGCCGATGAGGGGCGTGCCGAAGATCGCCTCAGTCAGAATCGGCCCGACAGCGAGGAATACTGCCGCGGCGGCGAGTGACACATACGCGACAGGTCGAAGCGCGAGATTGGAGAGGGACTCGACTTCAGCGAAGTTGTTGCGTGCGGCCGCCCCGCTCATGCGTGTGTAGAGGGCCGTGGTCAATGACACGGTCACAATTCCATGGGGCAGAAGCATTAGCAGGTATGCGATCGAGAGGGAGTTCAGGCTTGGCCCGTCGATGCCCAATTGGTTGAGTGACTCTCCGGCGCTGCTGGCTACGTTCGCCGTCAGCAGGTAGGCAACTTGACTGGCGAACACCCCGCTCAGAGTCCAGCCGGCCAGCGAGGACATGTGGCCGAGACCGGTAAAGCCCCATCGGAAGCGCAGACGGAAACCGATACGACGCAGCGGAATCAGCAGCAAAAGGGACTGGACGGCGATGGCCAAGGTGGCGGCCCCGCTGAGGACCGCGATCATCAGTGGGGTCCACGAGCCAGCGTCACCCAGTCCGGAGGGCAAAGCGACGAGGAACACCAGGATGCCGCCGATGCCAACGACGTTCGAGATTGCAGGTGCCCAGGCTGGGGCACCGAACACGCCGCGCGCGTTCAACACCTGCGACAAGACGGCGAAGGCGATGAGAAAGAAAATTTGCGGCAGGCACCAATACGCCATCGACGTAGCAAGCCCTAGCCACGGCGCGGACCACGTCGTGGCGTAGATCCAGACGATTCCCGGCGCACACAAGGTAAGAACGACCGTGGCGCCGGCCCCACCGATCAGGATGATCGTCAGAAGGCGTTCAGTGTCTTCCTGACCCGCGGGGCCAGCGTGCAGGTTCCGAACGATCTGGGGAACAAGTACGGCGCCGAGGACGCCGCCGGCGATCAAGGCGAACAGGTAGGTCGGCGCCGAGTTCGCGATTTCAAACGTTTGACCCGCGACGGCCGTGCTGGTTCCGCCGACGGCGGCCACCAGCAGAATGGCCTTCGCAAAACCCAGCGCCCTGGAAACCAGAGTCGCCGCCATCATCGAGCCGACTGCTTCGCGGGCGCTCACCGTGAACGACCTGAACCAGTGCTTCGCCGTCGACACCCGAAACTAGATTCCCCCATTCGTCAACATTCCCACAACTCCGGCCCCGTGCCACACTGCCGCAATTACCCAAACCCCGTTTTGAACTGCTTCTCGGGGGAACCCTCCACGGGACGATTACTCAGACGATTTCGCACTCAGGCGTTGAGGCGTCTAAAACAAAGTTTGTGTTCTCGTGTCATTTCCAGAACCGTCAATTGGACAGTAGCGGCGTCGCGTTCGAAGATGGCTTCATGAGAGACAATCGGCGAACTTCGCGACGTAGCCGCGTAGCCATCGTGACTTTGGTTCTGCTCGCCGCTGCACTTCCTGCCTCCGCGCGCTTCGAAGTCTTCCACGGAACGGTCTGGCTGTTCTGGTTGGCGTCACTGGCGCTTCTCGTTGCGGCACTTGTGGTTTGCGTCAGACATATCAAACATTCCTAACCAGCAGCGCAAATAGCTAGGAACTTCCCCACGCAAGCACGCTGGTCCACAGGCGCCTCGTTCGGAAAATCTGCTCTAGGAGCGTGAGTCAGTAACGCCTATCCCGTGTTGATCGGGCAGATTTCGGGTCGGCGGTGCTGGGGCGGGCTGGGCTGGGCTGTAGGCGATTTCCGGCGGTTTCAACGTCTGATCGTTCTGTGTCGATCGAAAACAGGGCCAGGACCGCGGACCGTCGTCTGGCTCCGGGCAGGTTCCGCCCGTCAGGGCAGTCCTGCCCGTTCTTCAGGTTGCCGGCCGCGCTATCAGCGCGGCCCGTGCGCCCAGAAGCGCCTTGGTTTGCATAGTGTGCAGCTTCATCAGGTTGTGGCACGCTGCCATCAGATCCCACTCGTAAGCTGCTTGTTCCAACCGTCGTAGCAGCACGAACTTCCCCTGCCGAGTATGAATCTGACCGAACACGGGCTCCACGATCGCTTTGCGCCGCGCGTAAACGGCGCGGCCCTTCTTCGTCTTCAACTTCCGCGCCATCTGCTCCCGGAGCGTCGCATTCGCTGGGATCCGGCCCCGGGGAACGTCGGGAACACGCTCGCCGTGTTTCACCCGGCCGGTCGCGATGAAAAACTCGGTCCGGCCGTCGCTGGCGGCTTCCATGGTCTTGGCGTAGTCGAGATTTGTTGCTGAGCAATATCCGGCATCGGCCAGGATATGCCGGGGCAGAACTCCCATCGTGGCGTGGAGTTTCTCGACCAGCGGCACGACCTGTTCAACGTCCACGCCAACATTCGTGAGCGTCGTCGCGACGATGATCTGGTGGTCGGCATCAACGATGGCTTGCGCGTTGTAGGCATAATGGAACGACCCATCGGCGGTCTTCATGATCCGTGCGTCCGGGTCGGTGAAGTTGCGTTGCGCCTTCGGAGCGACGACCGCGTTCTTCGCCGCGTCATCCCCCTTCTGCCGGGCAGCATCGTCATCGTCGCCCTTGTCTCGGGCTTTCTTCTCGGCGTCTTTCCGTGCCCGGGCGGCCGCGTCGGCCTCCAACGCGGCGCGCGCTTCGGCCAGTTTCACTAGGCGTGACTGGCGCCGGGCGAGCTCCGGCGGCAACTCGTCACCGCGTTTGTCTTTCCCGAACCGGGCATCCTCAGCGTCATCGATCGCATCGGCGTCGGCCAGCAGCGCGGAGACTTCGTCGGCGAGGACTTTCTGCTTCTCCGTCAGGCGGGCGTAGCTCATGGCCTTGCGCCGGGACGCGTTGGCGCGCACTTTCGTTCCGTCGAACGCGACCTGCCCGAGCGAGACCATTCCGGCCGCGCGGCACAGTTCCAACGCCTGCAAGAACACGTTCCCCAGACTGGAGAGGTGGCGTTTGCGGAACCGGGCGATGGAGCGAAAATCCGGTGCCTGCTGCGCGGCCAACCAGCGGAACGCGACCACGTCTACGCAGACCCGCTCCAACTCGCGTGACGAGCGAACCCCGACGCAATACCCGTAAAGCAGCACGCGGACCATCAGTCGAGGGTCGTAGGGCGGCTGACCCTTCGACTTCGCGTAGGACGCGTAGAACTTCTTCAAGTCCAGCTGCGTCTCGACGATGTCCGCGATGAAACGAGAGAGGTGGTTCTGCGGCAACCACTCATCCAGCGACGGCGGCACCAACATCACCGCCGCCGGCTCGAACGCCCGAAACCGTTTGTTCACGCCAGCGCCAGCCTCGACTCCGTCATCCACGACCAGGTCAACATGCTCAAGTTCTGTCGCGGGGAACAGACCATCAGAATCGCTCATAAGCAATTTTCCCAGACCCCCACCCCAGGCCCGGGAAATCGACCGGCGTTTTAAACCTTGGTACTACTGACCCACGCTCCTAGGCGGAGGCGACTGATTGAGCTCGTGAGGCGTTCATGCGCTCCGGACTCCCAAGGACCGACCTGTAATGCGTTGTCCCTCGCATTCACGGCGCTCACCCGGCCGTGAACAGACACGCAATCACGGGTACGCTCGATGAGGTGCGTTTGCAGAACATGTTGACGTGCCGCGGGGCGGGCACTGTCCCGTCGCGCTCGGCTTGAACGTGAAGGAAACTCCGTGTCTGATCACGCAAGAATCAAGGGGCACACCGTGACCCGCACCGTGCACATCGAAGCCTCTCGCGCGCACGTCTGGAAGGCGCTGACCGAGCCCGAGGTGATGGTCAAGTGGTTTGGCGACGGTGTGGGGTTCGCCGCGCTCGAGCCCGGTGCTACTGGGAGCATCGACTGGGATGACTACGGCAGCTTTCCGATCGAAATCACCGAGGTCGTGCCCGAAGGCTCGTTCGGCTTCCGTTGGTCGGGAATCCCTGCCGAACAGCTCGACGAGTACTCGACGCACGTGCGCTTCACCATCACCGATGCTGGTTCCGGGACGGATGTCACGGTGATCGAATCGGGCTTCGACACACTCCCCGGCGGCACTCGCTACCGTCGCGAACGTCTTGAGCAGAACCGAGAGGGCTGGGACGTCGAACTCGACGAGCTCGCGCTCCTATTCGTGGGTGTCACTGAGTAGTTCACGATTACAGGGGAATCGGTCGACGAGTCGGGCACGTTGCTCGGCCGGTAGAGGACTATTTGACGGAGCGCCGGGGATGTGCGTGAAAGCGCCCAAAATCCGCCCAGGGATTCCGCCGCCCGTGAGTTCTAGGAACAGCCCGCTTTTTTTATCCTTGATCAGAAGATTTGTTGCGCCCATATTGGACGGCCCCAACCCTCAAATACTCAGCCGGTCGCCGACTAGGGCTGCCTTTCCGGTATCGTGACGATCCGCTATTTGGCGATTCAACGTGACCAGAAATTAACTATAAACCCATAAACTGACCAGAATCAGGCCGTCAGCGGCAGGCTCGTCGTGAACAGTGGCGTCGGTGTGCAGCGGCAAGAGCATCCAAAGACGCACGAGTCGAATCGGGTCCTTGGCGTGCCGCAGTTCGCCGCGGACGTAATTCATCAGCGCATGGCGTTGCTCGATCCCGAGGACACAGGGCACCTGCTGTTCTACTCACGGGTCGGCACTCCGCTCACGCCCTACAACGTTCGGTGCACCTTCCGGGCGATACTTCGGAATGCTGGCCTGGAGGGCATGGACATCATCCCGCACTCGTTTCGCCGAGCGGGCGCGACGTTATCACGGCAGCGCCACACCTCTACCACCGCATTGAAGACCCCGTCGTCACCGATGGGAAGTTCAATCAAGCCCGCCGATACCACGACACCCTCACGACGGAAGGGCTCACCTGTGACATCGAGAGCGCGCAGGCCTGGATTCGCGCCCAGGGAGCACAGAAAGTAGCGATAATGGCGTTCTCTATGGGAGGGACCCTCGCAGTGTGGGCGGCAGCAGCAGCACTGCGCATCGATGCCGCAGTCACCTTCTACGGCGTCAGCTTAGCTTCGCCACGTTGGCCGGGCATCCTCAGGCGCAGCGTCAAAGCAGTGCAAAAAAATTGTTACCGAACGCCACACGACCTCGCGCCGGATAATCGACGAATTCACAAACCAGCCCGCTGATCATCCCAGCGGAGTAAGCGGACTACCCCGCGACGAAACTCCCGCTGGCCTCATTTGCCTTGACAATTCCCGCGAACATGATTGGCTCGTATTACGTGACAATTTTCGGAACAGTAATTCTACCGTGAGAAAAGGAGGTGGCTCGTGAGCCACTACGCCGTCATCAACCCCGCCACAGGCGAGACCATCAAGACGTACCCGCAGATTTCGGATGATGAACTCGAGCAGGTCATCGCATCGGCTGATCAGGCATACCGAGGCTGGTCACGCAACTCTTCAACCGACAGGGCCGCACTCCTGCGCAGGGTTGGCGATTTGCATGAGGAGCGCCGCGACGAGCTGGCGGCTATCATCGTGCGCGAGATGGGAAAGCCCGTCGACCAAGCGCTCGGCGAGATCGACTACTCCGCCGACATCTACCGTTACTACGCCGACAACGCGCAGGAGTTTCTGAAGGATGAACCAATCACCCTTCTCAGCGGCGAGGGTTCCGCCTTCGTGCGCTCCAACTCTTTCGGTGTGCTGATTGGGGTCATGCCATGGAACTTTCCGTATTACCAGGTTGCACGCTTCGCCGCACCGAACCTCATGAACGGCAACACGATCATCCTCAAGCATGCGTCGCAGTGCCCGGAGTCGGCCGCGGCGATTGAGCAAATCTTTCACGACGCAGGCTTCCCGGCTGGCGCCTATACCAATGTGTACGCGGACAGCGAGCAGGTCGCCACGATCATCGCCGACCCGCGGGTGCAGGGCGTGTCCCTCACCGGTTCGGAGGGCGCCGGCGCGGCCGTTGCCGAGGTGGCCGGTCGCCACCTCAAGAAGGTCGTCTTGGAACTGGGTGGGTCAGACCCGTTCATCCTGCTCAGCACCGACGACATGGATGCCACAGTGGCTGCCGCCGTCGAAGGTCGCCTCCGCCGCAATAGCGGGCAGGCTTGCGACGCGGCTAAGCGATTCATCGTGATCGATGAGCTTTATAACGAGTTCACGGAGAAGTTCACCGCCGCCATCTTGGCAAGCTCTCCCAGCGACCCGACCGTCGAGGGTGCAGACTACGGCCCGCTCTCTTCTCTCGGTGCGGCCGAGCATCTCGAGGAGCAGGTCGAGCGCGCCGTCGCACAAGGAGGGACCCTGGCGGCCACCGGCAAACGCTCTGGCGCCTTCTACCCGTCTGCCGTGCTCACCGATATCACGCCAGACAACGACGCATACCACGAGGAGCTCTTCGGCCCCGTAGCATCCGTCTACCGGGCAGCCTCAGAAGATGACGCCGTCACCCTTGCGAACGCCACTCCGTTCGGGCTCGGTTCCTACCTGTTTACGACCGATCCCGAGCAGGCACTGCGGGTCGCCGACCGCATCGAGGCCGGTATGGTCTACGTCAACCTCGTCGGCGCAGACAGCGCAGAGCTGCCATTCGGCGGGGTGAAAAGAAGCGGCTTCGGACGCGAACTCGGACGCTTCGGTGCCAGCGAGTTTGTGAACAAGAAACTCATCCGCATCGGCTGACCCCTCGCCGACCTCGGCGGCCGACGCGGAGATTGCCGTTCAGTGTCGCCGGTGCTGCGGCGTGTGAACATCGCGCGTGTAGCCTCGCGGATGTCCTAACGCTCTCGCAGCGCCTGGCGCAGGTCGTACTCGCGTTGTTCCTTAGCAACCGCGAGTTGAACAAATTAGACCCACAATGTGACCGCACGAGTTTGGGCAGCTACCTTCTTCCGTTGGTGGCCTTGACTCGATTGACCAGGTCGCGCCAGGGCCCGTTCACTTCGGGTTCGGCAAACTCCAGCACATGCGGGGCGTACCGAATCCGGTACGTGAATCGGTCGGGGAACGAGGGGTGGCTTGTGAATTAGTCGAATATCCGACGTTAAGGTTTGTGGCGTGTGGCGTTCGGTAACGATCGTTCGCAAGACACTTTGGGGCAGGATCAGTAGGTCGCGGAAATATGAGGCTGGATTCGTAATGCTTGCCGTGTACTCGCCTCTGTAACGTGCTACCGGGTTGGTGATACGTTGCCGATATGCGAATTGGATACGGCCGGGTCTCCACCCGAGACCCGCACCCCGAAGCCCAACACGACGCCCTGACCGAGGCCGGCCGCGAACAGGTCTTCCTCGGGTTACGCGAGCCCGGCAGCCACGCCCATCACCCCCGAAATCGGCATCGATTCGCCTGAACCCGCGATCTACATGGCTTCCAGCACACTGACGTAGTTGGCGACGGCCAGGCCTCCCATATTGTGAATTGCTGCCCGTCGTGCGTTGGGCAGTTGCATCGCCCCGGCCGTTCCGGTGAGCTGCATGGCCGAGATCACGTGCTGCGACACGCCCGTTGCCCCGACGGGATGTCCTTTTGACTTCAGCCCACCGGACACGTTGATCGGTAGTTTGCCGTCGCGAAACACCCAGCCTTTGTCAAGGGCGCGGCGTCCGTCACCTCGTTGAGTGAGGCCAATTGCCTCGTACGCCAACAGCTCGGCGATAGTGAAACAATCATGTACCTCGGCAAACGACAAGTCGTTCAATCCAACGCCAGCCATCTGTAGGGCGCGCTGCCAGGCGACGGTGGTGCCAGCAAATTCCAGGGGGTCCCGTTTCGTGCTGGGTAAGAAGTCGTTTGCGTGGCCAAACCCGGTGAGTCGAACTCCGGGGGTGGCGGCATTGACTGTTCCTCTCGTGCTGATCACGACGGCCGCGGCGCCATCTGACACCGGTGAGCAGTCACTTCGCCGCAATGAGCCGGCAACGAGGGGGTTCTGCTCGGAAACGGTCTGGCAGAATGCCTCGCTCAGGTCCTTGTGCAGGTGGGCATAAGGGTTCGACATTCCGTTGTGATGGTTCTTCGCGGCAATCGTTCCCATCGGATTACCAACCGGGCCGTATCGGCATTCGTATGCGTCGGCGACGGTGGCGAACAACCCGGCAAACCCCGTGCGTGACACTTTGCCGGCCATGTCGTAGTCGGCACCGAGGAGGGCGGCACCGACCGTTTGAGCTCCGACGCCGGTCATCTTCTCGGCCCCGATAACAAGCACCGTCTTGGCCGTGCCGGCGAGCAATGCTTTCACCCCCTGCTGAAACGCGGCGGAGCCCGACGAACAGGCATTCTCGACCCGTGTCGCCGGCACGTTCGCAAGGTCGGCGGATGCTTGCAGTGCGAGCGAGGATGCAAACGCGAGCGGTTGCATCCCCGCGTTGAACTGACCGAGATAAATCTCGTCCACATCTCGCGCCTCGATTCCGGCATGTGCAATCGCCTCCGTCGTTACGTGGACGATGAGTGATTCTAGGGTGTCATCGACGAGCTTGCCGAAGCGGGAGTGCGCCCATCCGGTCAGCAGGACGTCCTTGCCGAACTCATCTGTGAGGCTCATACGCGCACTTCCTCGGTTTCTGCCAGTTTTTCCGCGACCGACGGTGTCGATTGCCGTGCAGTGAAGTCGCTCGGGCGCAGCACGAGCAGCGCGATGATCGAGGCGACGGCGGTGCCAACGAAGAAGTACCAAGGCGAGGTGATATCCCCGGTCCGGGCGATCAGCCACGTGGCAATCATCGGAGCACTGCCACCGAAGACCGCGACGGGGACGTTGTAGGCCAACGCGATCCCGGTGGACCGGACACGGGTTGGTAGCAGCTCGCTCATCGTGGCGTAGGTCGAGGATGCGTAGAGGCCAAACAGTATTGCGGTGGTGATTAGTGGCCAGATGAAACTGGAGGAGGTGGCTCCTGGGGCTGCTTGGAAGAACCAGAACAGAGCCGCTGCTGACAGTATCGCGATGGTTAACAGGAATGGCTTGCGACCGAACTTGTCGGTGAACATGCCGCCGAAAGGCATGACGACCGCTGAGAGCAGGCTGGCGAGGAACACATAAAGCAGAACAGTTCCGGTGTTGAATTTTAGAAGGGTCGACATGAAGGTCGATGCGTAGACGAGGACCAGGTAGAAAATCGAGCTGTGGAGGGTGATGATGAAGAAGATGAGCGCCAGAGAGCGCTTCCAGTAGAACACTTCACGAAGGGGGTTCTTCGACGTTTTGCCGACCGCCTGCAATGAGCGAAATTCTGGGCTGTCCTCGAGTTTCAAGCGGATGTAGAGCGAGATGAGTCCGATCGGCCCGGCGAGCAGGAACGGAATGCGCCAGCCCCAGTCCTGCATGACCTCTGGTCCCGCAAGAAAACTCATGCCGTTCGCGACTAGGCCGCCGAGAACCAAGCCCAGAACTGCAGTCACCATGAGCCAGCTGGTTGAGAATCCGCGACGACCGGGACCGGCGTACTCCGAGATGAAGGCGGTGATAGTGCCGATCTCGCCGCCCGCGGAGAAGCCTTGTAGGCAACGCACCAGCACGAGCAGTATGGGCGCCGCAACCCCGATGGCGTCGTAGGTGGGCAGGGCTCCAAGTAGGAATGTCGAGCCGGCCATCAGAATGAGTACCGTCACCAGCGTTTTGCGACGGCCAACTTTATCGGCCATTGGCCCGAAAAATAGACCGCCGAGCGGTCGGATGAAGAAGCTCAGCGCGAAAACGGCGAAGCTGCTGAGCAGACTTGTCATAGGGTCATCGGAAACAAAGAATGCCTGCCCGATATATACGGCCAGGAACCCGTAGATTCCGTAGTCGTACCACTCGATCAGGTGCCCGGTGGTCGCGCCGACGAATGCTCTGCGGCGGTGCAGGGTCGTGGGCGATATTACTTCAGATGAGAGCGTCATTGCGTCAATCCTTAGTGTGAGATGGGGTGCGGGGCGCCCGGAGAGTGTTGATTGTCAGCGCCAGTTGACGCTGAATCGCGACGTCGGTATCGCGCCAGTTCGTTCCGGTGATCTGATCGATCCGGATAAGCCGTTGGTGGACAGTGTTGGGATGTAAATAGAGCACCTCAGCTGCTGCTACAACGTTGGAGGAGTGCCGGTACACGGCCTCCAACGTTCGCAATAGTTCGGTCGTATGTGCGCTGTCGTAATCGAGGAGTTCTCCGAGAATGTCCCTGATGAACTGTTCGAGGTCGTCTGGCGAGCTGGTCGCAAGAATTGTGGGGAAGGGGGCGACTCCCGAGCTGTCAGCCCCTTGCCCGTCCCGGCCGAGGGCTACCAGGGCTCGCACCGTGTTATGGGCATCGTGCACAGCGGCTTCGAGCGTCTGCACTGTTGCGATCCTGCGGCTTGCACCAACAGTCACGGGACTTTCCACCGCAGCGGACAGCGCCGCGGCCGTTTGCTCGGCGGATTGCCGAGGATTGCCCCCCGGCAGCCACAGCAGTATCTCGTCCTGCACCTCGCAGGACAACCCCCCTAGCTGTTCTGCGATGCGCAGGGCAGCCCTGAGAACCTCGAATTTACTGGAGACGTCACTTGCTAAGGCGACGAGTACAGTGTCCAATTTGTCGAGGTCAACGGGGAACGTGCCGCGCAGCACGGTAGCGCGGTCGCTGCGCGGATCCCGGAGCAGCTCGCCGACCAGGTTGGAGGCTGATTCCCGCGAGGTATTGAGGCTGGCCAGAACCGATTCGAGTAGGAGTGAGCCGACCGATGCCGCCCGTGCCAGGATTTGCCGAATCTGGCTCTCATCTCGTTTGCACGAGATGACCTCGTCCGGCCGGTGCAGCACGTAGCCGAGCGTGATCGTGCTCGTGGACAGGGGCTGGGCGTTCCAATCAGTGGCCGAGGCCATCGCATCCGATTGCCCAGCGCGGGCCATTTCACGCTGGCGCTCGTCACACAGAACAACGGTTCCGCCCACGGCCGATTGGGTCAGCATGGCTAGGTCGTGCAACGAGCCGCGGTTCATGAGCAGCGTCATGAGTCGGTCCTGTAATTCCAGAATTGTCTGCGATGTGTGTTCACTGGCGCGCAGCGCTTCCAAGGCCGCTTCGAGGTTCTCGACGGTCTGCTGGTCTTGGGCGTGCACTGTCGCGTTGTCGATTATCACACCAGCATGTTGTGCCAGTGAAAGAAGCAGCTCGACGTCTTGTGGCCGGTAGTCGTGGGGATGCCGGTCGCCAGCCAGCAGCAAACCCACTATGCGGCCCGTATGCACTATCGGAACGCCAAGGATCGCGCGAAGTCCCTCTTCAATGGTGGCCGAGTCAATCGTGCCGGTGTGGGTGTACCTTTCGTCGGCGATATAGTCGTGGGTCCAGCTGGGCCGCAGGGTCGAAGCGATATACCCTGAGATACCTTGCCCCGGATCAACCGAGAGGCGGTTGAATGCCTCACTGATAATGCCGTCCGACACATGCATCAACGCCACCCCCGTGCTCTGATCGAAGGTGAGGAAATAGGCGACGTCGGCCATGAGCAGCCGCCGACTACGCGAGACGATCGACTGCAACACACCATCGACGGCATCGAGGCCGGCAATGTCACGTACCGAGTCGGCCAAACGAAGCAAAGCCCGTTCCCGTTCCTCCAACTCATCGATTCGAGTGCGCACTATAACAGCAGCCGCGATGAGATCACTGTCAACCGGGTTGATACCGGAACTGCTGGCGTACCCGCGCAGTTCGGCGGTGGTGGCACCATCGGCCAGGCGGGTCAGTAACTCGACGTCGAGATTCTGACCCTGGGTAGTGGGAGCGTTGCTCATGCTGGCGTGGTTTCTTTAGCGTTCAGTTCGACCGAGAGTTGAAACCGGCGGATTTTGCCGACGCTCGTTCGTGGCAGCTCCTCGATGATGGTCCATTCACGGGGGCGACTCTGAGGCGGTAAGTTGAGTTCCGCCCACTTCGATAGTTGTTCTTGCATCGGCGGCCGGTTGCGATCGCGCGGCACGACGAACGCTATGGGTACTTGATCACGAATCGGATCTGGCCGTGCAAGGACTGCGGCTTCAAGCACGCCGGGCGCTTGGGCAATCACCGCCTCTATTTCCGTGAGGCTGACGTTCTCACCAGAGACCTTGATGACGTCGTCGACCCTGCCGACAAATCGCAGTGTGCCGTCTCGATCCCGTCGGGCGAGATCTCCCGTGCTGAACCACGTCTCCCCGTTCCGCGTTGAAAAGCTGCGAGCGGTCGTGATTGGGTCGTCGAGATAGCCGGCGAATACATCAACTCCCGGGGCGCCCTGCAGAGTCATGATGCCAGGTAGTCCCTCCGAGACGCGCTGGCCGGTCGCCGGGTCGAGCAGTTCGAGCCGACGGCCAAGGATTGGATTGCCGATAACGTCTGATCTCGGTTGTACGGCGAGGTCGGCGGTGACGATAGCGGTAGTTTCAGTCATGCCATAGAGCTGCCGCGGCTGGCAACCCACGAACCCTGCGAACTCTCGGTAGTGATCTTCACCGAGACTCTGCGCAAACCAGACGTGTTGCAACTGCAAATGCGGCGCATCCGTTGGTCGTCGTGCGAGGATCATCCGGATCGGAGCGGCGAACAGGCTCGCGTGGGTTGCGGCTAGATCCGCCGCCTGCGAGAACCAGCGCGATGCACTGAAAGTCGAGGTGAGTGCAATACTCGCTCCGACTGCGATTGCCGGAGCGAAGCAGTAGAACTGGCTGTTCCCGTGGAACATAGGAAGGGTAACCAGCCATCGATGCCCCGGCTTTAACGCGATAATTTCAGCCATTGACTGTGCGAGCCCAAAGTAATTGCGCTGCGTGAGCATTACCCCTTTGGGTTCTGCCGTTGTGCCTGAAGTAAACATCACGGCAAGACGATCCATGGGTTCGACGGCATCGAACATAAGATCGCCGGGCAAGGTGTTCAGGACTAGCAAAGGTGACCCAGGCAACGCGTCCCCTACTGTCTCCGTGAGCTCAACGACTGATTCCAGTTGTCGGCCCGCCCCCGCAAGATATACCTCCCGCCTTCCTGCTGCAAAAAACCCAACTTTTGGCTTGGTCCTGCGAATTTGAGACGCAATGTCCCGAGCCGTCGACGCGGGGTCGACGGGAACGATCCACGCGCCGAGCCGTGTCGCCGCCAGCCAGAGCAGGATAAATGCTGGACAGTTGCGAAGCGCCAGATGGATGGGATCACCGTGCTTCACGCCAAGATTCACCAGCGTCGCCGTCGTGTGGGCGACGAGATCATCGAATTCTTCATATGTCCACGAGGTGGGTTCGCCGCTCGAGTCGTTGAAAACCAGGAATACGCGCTGGCTGTGCTCCGTGACCGCGTTAGCCCATAACTGCTGGAACGTTTCTGTATCGTGCATGGGATGCAAGCGCCTTTGCTTTGGATCTGTCTGAACTTCGGAGACCGAAGATATGTCCACACTATGACAGCGCAACGAGAAATATGATGTGGTCCTCTTACTGAAATTAGCCTCGAAAATGTGTCCATATCACAGTCCGACGACACAACAAGTGACAGCCGCCGACCGCCCTCTCCGAAACCTCCATGCGCGAACTCGAGGCCGTGCCAGGTGCCACCGCAGCCTGGAACCAGGGATGCCGCCGAGGTTCTGACTGCCGTAGCCTTCTAGGAGGAGATTTTCGGTCCAGAGATCGCTGCTCCATAATCAAATTAATGACGTGCACGGTGTCGGGAAACGCCACCCGGCGGGACGTGATTAGGTTCTGCTTGTTGCATGTCTAAGGAAAGGACGCCGTGATGCAGCGGGGAACTCACACCCAGCCGAGTTCCTTGCGGGAGCTAATTTTCGACCTCGCCGAAGACCGCCTCACACCGACGCAGATCATTGAACAATCTCTCGAACGAATTGCGCAAGCCGAACCGTACATTAAGGCATGGGTTTCCATTGATGCCGATGGCGCGCGGCGTCAGGCTGCCAATCAGGAGAAAATCGACCGTCGCGGCGCGTTATGGGGCGTTCCCGTTGGGATCAAAGACATCATCGACGTTACCGGGCAACGCACAGGGTGTGGCAGCGTTGTTCGCGATGGCACCATTAGCACGACGGATGCCGACTGCATCACGTCGTTGCGTAGCTCGAGCGGAATCGTTCTAGGGAAGACGGTTACGACTGAATTCGGATACTTCGCGCCAGGACCCACGCGCAACCCGTGGAATTTGGAGCATACCCCCGGCGGGTCTTCCAGCGGATCAGCTGCCGCTGTAGCCGCGGGCATGGTGCCATTGGCATTCGGAACCCAGACGGCCGGATCAATCACCCGCCCAGCCGCATTCTGCGGTATTGCAGGATTCACCACCTCAACCGGCGAATTCTCTATGAAAGGAATCACCGGCCTGAGCCCATCTCTTGATTCTCTGGGATTACTCGCTTCCACGGTCGCAGACCTTTGCTGTGCTTGGTCGGCACTCACCGGGGCCTCTCGTTCGGACGAGGACCTCGCCCAGCCACCGCGTCTGATGCACTGGGAGGGGAGTTGCTTAGGTGAGATCGAGACGGACATGATCTCAGCCGTGTCCGCTGCGATGACGAGGCTCAGCCGCGATGGTGCGACGGTATTCGACCTGGAGGAAGACCCGCTGATACAGATGCTGACCGGGGCCCAGTCGACAGTGATGGCTTACGAGGCCTGCCGGGAACGCAGCGCAGACCGAGAACAGCTTCATTTGTTGAGTGCCCCCCTCATTGATTTGTTCGCAGTCGGCCTCGCCGTCACGGACGACGACTACAACGCGGCTCGAGCGTCGATCGCGACCGCCCGCAGCTACGTATTTTCGAGGCTAGAAGAATGTGACGCAATTCTGGGCCCGGCGGCTCTGGGCGCTGCACCGTTCGGAATTGCAGCTACTGGGAATCCGGTTCTTAGTCGGCCATGGCAGGCGCTTGGTCTGCCCGTCGTCACCATTCCGGGGCTCCGGGATAGCAAAGGCATGCCCCTAGGGCTGCAACTTATTGGAAAGCCCAGACAGGAACAACGACTTTTCGCCGTCGCCCGATGGATCGAAATACGACTCTCAACATGACGGCGGCCCGGGCCCGCGTCGGTACCAAAGCCGTGGCGCCGCCGCTGACCAATCGTTGCCATGCCAAACAGGCATCTGAGGGGTCAGCTCGCGAAACGAAATACATAACACGCTAGGAGTTTTCGGGTCGGCGCAGGACAACTCCACTATGACACCAGATGTGTTCAGTTCCGCTCCGGCGTATGGGTGTACGGAGTGATCCGCCTCCGATGCCGTGGAAATCATTGGAGCCATCACCCAGACATTGGTGCGCGAACCGTCGACTTGCGGCAATTTTTTGCGGATCCTGAGAGGCCAAACCTGTCGGTCTACAGAGACGTCGGCGCATCAGAGGATACACTGTTAATGCCAACTGAAAACAGGGCCAGAAACGCCAACTGAAAATAGGGCCACCAACCATCATGGAAGGTGATCAAATTG
>NZ_PJJM01000087.1 GCF_002929805.1 Cryobacterium sp. Y50
GCTAACCAATTTCGGGACTGGCTCCACAAGCAAAAAGCCATCCAAAAAAACAATTGACAACTATAGGAGCATCACGTAGGGCACATTCAGATCGTGATTGTCCGCAAGCTTCGCCGTGGCGAAAGCTTCCTGGTGTCCTGGAAAGATGCCTCTGAGACGGGACATGGTCGCAGTTCAATATGGGTACACCCCGCCATGCCCCTCTACTTCAAATTCCATGGCGGTCGCTCGCCCAGCGTGAACCCGGTCTGGTTGGCGGAACTCACCCTCTCCGCCGACAGCTCTTTCGGGATGCTTATTACGTCAGAGACGATATCGCCCAAAATTACGCGGCAAACGAATTCACGGGAGTGTTGACATGCGCTATGTCAGCACCGCGATGGCCTCCGCCATCCGGCGGCAACGAACGCGCGAGCAGCAGCCAACAGCGTCGACACGCAACAACCATTCGAAACTTCTGGCAGTCTCGCGACCTGTGGGCTACGAAGAGTCTTGTCACTACGACATCGGCACGTCTCCGTGTCATGTTCCCCATACTCGTCTGCACAACGAACGCTTAGACGGTGATGTCCCCGGCGCGTTGGATCGCGCGGTAGACCGTGGACCTGGCCACGCTGAAGAGTTCAGCGATCTGCGCGGTGGTGCGTTCGCCTCGCCGGTGGACTTTGACTCCGTACTTCTCCCGCGCCTGGAATAGCTCAGGCTACGTGACCGCAACCAGCGACAATTGTGCCCACACCATCGCCACCTAAGAGACCTCAGGCGAGCGGCAGACGCGCTCAACATCAAGAGGTCAACCAAACCGGGGGCAGTCCCGCCTCTCGTGCGCAGAGAGTGCGTCGGTGCTTGCTCAACGAGTGGCATTTCTTCACCATAATGAATAAATTCATTGACTTCGTCAATTTATTCAATATAGTTGTGCTTAGTTCTCAAGTGCACTGCCAACATTGTAGGAGTCGGTTTTCCGGCAGTTCTCCGCAAACGCGCACTGGAAAGTCTGCGAAGAGCCATGCGTAGCACTCCGGGTCAACACCCTCTGGTGAGGCCGACCCTAGCGGCCGTCCCCAACAACCGAAAGGAATTAGTCGACGTGACCTCGTCACGGCGAATGTCAGCACCCTCACGCGCCAATGGTGGCGTCAGAGACGGAAGCAACTATGCTCACCACTGCAGTCAAAGACGATGCACCCACACGATCCCAGCTGTCTCCTGACGTTCGCCGAGGTCTGATCGGCCTTGGCCTCGGCAATACCTTGGAGTGGTTTGACTGGATGATTTTCGGTCTCCTCTCGGCGTTTATCGGCCCGAAATTCTTTCCCTCCGAGGATCCCCTCACGGCGACCCTGAGCGCCCTTGCGGTCTTCGCGGTCGGCTTCGCATTCCGTCCCCTCGGCGGAGTGCTCATGGGTACGCTCGCCGACCGGATCGGTCGGCGCCGGGTCATGCTCTTGTCGATTTCGATGATGGCGCTGACCACCGCGGTCATCGCCGTCTCGCCCACGTACGAGCAGATCGGGTCCTGGGCCGGCATCATCCTGCTGCTGTGCCGCGTCGTGCAGGGCATCTCCACTGGCATCGAGGCGCCCTTGTCCACCGCGCACGCCGTGGAACTGGCTCCCATTGGTCGTGAAGGCATGGTCGCCGGGCTGATGTCGTTCTACGTCAGCATCGGCATCCTGCTCGCCTCCCTGACGAGCTTCCTCACCAGCCTGCTCCTCGGCGGCGAGGTCATGGCCGACTGGGGTTGGCGGGTGCCGTTCATCATCGGCGCGATCTTCGGCCTCGTCGTCGTTTACCTGCGCCGTTCCCTCCCGGAGACGATGACCACCGAGGAACTCGCGACGAATTCACTGAAGAAGGTCTGGACCGAGGTGCGCAAGCACTGGCTCAGCGTTCTCGCCATCATTTTCGTCGTCGGAGCTGCACAGGCCTACAACTACGCCTGGAACGTCGGCCTCCCCAGCGCAGCCCGCGGCAACTTCAAGGAAGACCCCACCACCGTCTTCGCCCTGACCACCGTGCTCGGCGTCATCCTCGTCATCGGCAGTTGGGTCATCGGCCGGCTTGTCGACGGCAAGGCCATGTCGAAGTGGTTCCTGACCACCCGCATCCTCGCCATCCCCTCCGTCTTCCTGATGCTGCTCTACGCTGAGCCGGGCATCGTCGGCTTCGCTGCGGTGCTCCTCGGCGGATCGATCGTGCTGGTGCTGAACATGACGCTCTACAACGTCGTCTCCTCGTCACTCATGCCCAAGAGCTGCCGCGGAACGGGCGTCTCACTCGGCTACGGAATCGGTGTCGCTCTCTTCGGCGGTACCGCGTCCTACCTCCTCGTCTGGCTGCAATCCGTCGACCTCAACTGGGTCTTCCCCGTCTACGTCGCCGTGCTCTCCATCCTCAGCATCATTTTCTACCTGCTCGCCCGCCGCTCCAACGGCCTGTTCGTTGGAAAGTAAGGACACTCAATATGACTACTCTCGACCTGCGTACAAATACGACCGACCTCACGGCGCCCGTCATCTCCCGCTCCGACATCCTCGTGGTCGGCGGCGGCCCGGCCGGCGTCGCCGCCGCCGTCACCGCCGCGCGCAGCGGCGCCAGTGTCACCCTGCTGGAGCGCTACTCCGCGCTCGGCGGCCTCGCCTCCGGCGGCATGGTCCTGGTCCTGGACGACATGATCAACGGCCCGGAGATCACCGTCACCGGTATCGTCAGTGAATACGTCGACCGGCTCGAAAGCATCGGACTGGCCGTCGTTCCGCCGGAAGAGGACCGCCACGCTGCGACCGACACCTGGAACAAGTGGGGCCGCTTTGGCCTCTTCGACTTCCACTCACACAGCAACCCGAAGCCGGTCTGCTACGCGGCCGCATTCGACCCGGACGGCTGGAAGCGCGTCTCCAATGACCTCGTCCGCGAGGCCGGCGTAAACCTGCGCCTGCACTCCTGGTTTTCCCGGCCGATCGTCGACAACGGCGTCATGAAAGGTGTCATTTGCGAGACCAAATCGGGCCCGCAGGCGTTCATGGCCGACGTGGTCATCGACACCACGGGCGACATTGACGTGGCCTCGCGGGCCGGGGCAAGCTACGCCCACGACAGCTACCTGACCACCCTCGTCTTCCGCCTGGGCGGCGTCGACACCGTCGCCGCCGAACAGTACGAGCAGGACCACCCCAAGGAAGCCCGCGCGATCAACCGTCAGGTGAAACGCCTGCTCGGCGGCGCGTGGGAGCTGTGGTGGCTCAAGACTCCGATCCCCGGCGTGGTCTGGTGCAACGCCCCGCACATGACCGGATTCGACGGTGTTGATCCGGAAGACATGACGAAAGCCGAGTTCGCCGCCCGCGACCGCATCACCGAGGCGGTCGACTTCGTCAAGACGAACTTGCCTGGCTTTGAAAATATCTACATCGTCGACGTCGCCCAGCAGATGGGCGTGCGCCAGACCCGGCTCCTGCAGGGGGAATACGTCATGACCAAGGAAGATGTCACCTCGCGGCGCCACTTCGCGGACTCCGTAGCCCGCGGCCGCGACTACTACTACCCCTATCGGTCACTCCTGCCCAAGGAGGTCGACCAGCTGCTCGTTGCCGGACGGCATTACTCCGCCACGCCAGAGGCTCAGAAGATGTCCCGCGAGATCCCGCCCTGCATGGCCATGGGACAGGCCGTCGGCGCGGCCGCCGCGCTCGCCGTGGACCAGGGCGTGCTCGCTCGCGACGTGCCGGTCGCCAACATTCAGCGCGAAATGCACAAGCACGGTGCCGACCCGGGAGACGTCCCGTCCGCCAACGCCACCCTCGACTCGGATGCGCTGGCCCAGGTATGACCGCCCCCGCCTCGATGCCGCTTTCCGGCGTCACCATCGTCGACTTCACCCAGGTGTACATGGGGCCGTGCTGTACCCAGCTGCTCGGTGACTTCGGCGCCGACATCATCAAAATCGAACGACCAGTCACGGGTGACATCTCCCGCAACTCCTTCCCGGACAAGGACGGTCAGGACAACCCGATCTTCCTCGCAATCAACCGCAACAAGCGCAGCCTGTCCATAGACACCCGCAAGGAGGAGGGCCGCGAGGTTCTGCATCAGCTCCTGGTCGACGCGGACGTCGTCGTCAGCAACTTTCGCGCCGGAGTGATGGAGCGGATGGGTTTCGGCTACGAGGAACTCAAGAAGATCAACCCCGGCCTCATCTGGGCCTCCGGCACCGGATTCGGCACGGAGGGCCCCTACGCGCACAAGGGCGGCCAGGACGTCATCGCCCAGGCCTACTCCGGTGTGATGTGGCGCCGGGAATCCGCGGATTCCCCCCTCTCCGTCTACCCGACCACGCTGTGTGACTACACGACCGGCATGCACCTGATGCAGGGGATCCTGTTGGCACTGCGCACCCGCGACGAATCCGGTGTCGGCCAAAAGGTTGAGGTCACCATGTACGACTCGATGCTGCACATGCAGATGCAGGAGGCATGCATGCAACTCAACCGCGGCTACGAGGTCAACTGGGGCGCCATGCCGCTCAGCGGCGTCTACGCGACGATGGATGGCGCCATCACCATGGTCGGCGGCTTCACCGAAGACCCGCTGCGGCACATCTCGCTTGCCCTCGAGTTGGATGAGGACCTGAGCCTGCGGCCCGAATTCGTCACGCTCGAGCAGCAGTTCGAACACAAGCCCGCGCTCCAGAGCATCTTCAGGGACAAAATTGCCACCAACACGACCGCATACTGGGGCGAGCGACTCGAGAACGAAGGCCTGCTCAACGCTCCGGTACACACCCTGGAGCAGGCGCTGGCCGACGAACAGACCACGGCGAACCAGATGATCGTCGAGGCCGAGCATCCGACCGTGGGAAAGGTGCGCATGCTCAACGCCCCTATTCGGCTGTCGGCCACGCCGCCGACAATCCGCCGCAGCGCACCGCGCCTCGGAGAGCACAACGTGGAAGTGCTGCAGGAAAACGGATACGACGAGGCGGCCATCGCACGGCTGCAGGAACTGGGCGTGCTGCGATGAGTGCGGCGCTGCACAGCGACGGGGTTGTGCTGGAGATCGAGAACCACGTGGCCACCGTGACGATCAACCGTCCGCAGGTGATGAATGCCGTCGACGAGACCACCACCACCCGGCTCAACGAGATTTGGGATCAGATTGAAAACGACTGCGACATTCGCGTCGTCGTTCTGACTGGCGCCGGGGACCGCGCGTTCTGCGTGGGTGCCGACATGTCCGCCGCGGCGGTGGACAAGACCGGCCTGCAGTACTGGGCCGACCTCGACCCGAACGGATTCGGCGGCCTTAGCCTGCGCACTACCTTGGATATCCCCGTCATCGCCCGAGTTAACGGCTACGCACTCGGTGGCGGCATGGAAATGGTGCTCGGCGCCGATATCGTTGTAGCCGCCGAGTCCGCCCAGTTCGGCCTGACCGAACCGCGCGTGGGTCGGCTGGCCCTCGACGGCGGAATCAGCCAACTCGTGCGGAAGATTCCCTACACTCAGGCCATGGGGCTGCTCCTGACCGGGCGCAAGGCGCCAGCCGCCGAAATGTCGGACCTGGGCCTCGTCAACGAGGTGGTTCCCGGCGCTGAACTGGACGCAGCCGTTGACCGCTGGGTTCAGCAGATCCTGTCCTGCGCCCCGACCTCCGTGCGCGCGGTCAAGCAGATGGTGACCCGCACCACGCATCTGTCCGCTCAGGACGCCCGCCGGGTTCGGCTGCCCGCTCTGATGGATTCGCTCGACAGCAGCGACTCGGCCGAAGGCGTTCTGGCCTTCCAAGAGAAGCGTCGACCCGTTTGGCCCGGAAAATGACCGGGCAGCAGACCGCGTTCGCGCGCCGGTCGTTCACACCCGGTGTGTGGGGCGTGCTCGCAACGCCCTTCCAGGGCAGCACGTTCGACGTCGACGTCGACAGTCTCGCCATGTTGGCGGAGCACTATGAAGCCATCGGCGCGACCGGCCTGACTGTCCTCGGAGTCTTCGGTGAAGCCGCCGCGCTCTCCGCCCCGGAGCGGGAACTGGTCCTCGAGATTGTGACCGAGTCCACGACCCTCCCGCTCGTCGTCGGCATCTCCGCCCTGGCCACCCAGCCGGCGATCGAGGAGGTGCTGGTGGCCCAGGCCGCCGCCGCCGATCGAATCGCCGCCGTGATGGTGCAGGTCAACTCCGCGAACCCTCGCGTCGTGACCCACCACCTGCAGGCCATCCACGAGGCGACGGGCGCGTTCATCGTGTTGCAGGACTACCCTCTGGCCAGCGGAGTCAGCATTCCGACGCCGGCACTGATCTCGGTGGTCTCCTCCTGTGCGTTCGTCACTGCGCTCAAGGCCGAGGCGCCGCCGACACCGGTGGCCATTGCCGTCCTCAGCGCGGCCCTTGATGTTCCTGTGTTCGGCGGTTTGGGAGGCCAGGGGCTGCTCGACGAGCTGGTGTCCGGCGCCGCCGGCGCGATGACGGGATTCTCCTACCCGGAGGCACTCATCGCCTGCGTGAAGGCGTGGACGAGCTCGGGGTACGAGGCGGCGCGCGACGCGCTCCTGCCTGTGCTGCCGTTGATCAACTTCGAGCAGCAGGCCAGGATCGCCCTGGCCCTGCGCAAGGAATGCTTCCGCCAGCGGGGCTTGATCAAGGAATCCGGTGTGCGGCCCCCCGCCGCGGAATATCCGGAGAGCCTGCGCGCCTCGATGCTTATTCACCTGCGCGAAGCTGCCGCAGCATACCCCGGGAGTAACTGATGGATCTCAAACTGCAGGGAAAGACGGCGCTCGTTGCCGCGTCCACCGGTGGCCTCGGCCTCGCCGTCGCCACCGCACTGGCCGGGGAGGGCGCGAACGTCGTCATCACCGGTCGGCGGGCTGACCGCGCCAAGGAGATTGCAGACGCGCTGCCGAGTGCGATTGGCATCGCGGTAGACCTGGGCACCGAGGAGGGTGTCGACGCAGCATTCGACGGCACCGTCGCGGCCTTCGGCCCCATCGACATCCTCGTGCTCAACGGCCCAGGACCCAAGCCAGGGGCCGCCGCGGCGCTGAGTAGCGAGGACATGGCGTCGGCCTTCGACCTGCTCGTCAAGCCGCACCACGCGTTGATCAGCCGGGCGTTGCCCGGCATGCGATCCCGGCGCTGGGGGCGCATCCTCGCCCTCGGCTCAAGCGGAGTCGTCGCCCCGCTGCCCAACCTGGCCGTCTCCAACATCGGCCGGGCGGCGCTAGCCGGCTACCTCAAGACCCTGGCGGCCGAAGTGGCCCTGGACGAGGTGACGGTCAATCTGCTCCTTCCCGGTCGAATCGACACAGACCGGGTAGGCGAACTCGATCACGCAGCAGCAAAACGGCGGGGCGCGACAGTTGAAGCGATCCAGCAGGAATCACGCATCGGTATTCCCGCCCGTCGCTACGGCGACCCGGCGGAGTTCGGCGCCGCGGCGGCCTTCCTGTGCAGTGGACCGGCCTCCTACATCACCGGAGTGGCCCTGCGCTGCGACGGCGGCCTCGTTCGCGGCCTCTAGACATCGACCCAAACGAAGGAATCCCCATGAGTAACTCAGCAATTGCACAGAACTTGATCAACGGCGAATGGCTCGGCGGAGCCGACGTCGAGAGAATGAACCCGGCGCGTCCTGGCCAGGTCGCGGTCGTCTCGCCGAGCTCAAGCCTCGAGGCCCTCGACGACGCCATCGTCGCCGCCGAATCGGCCCACGCCGCCTGGGCCGCCCTGCCACTACCCACCCGCGGCGCCATCCTGATCACCGCCGGCACGCTGCTGCAGGAGCGCAAGCGCGCTATTGCCGAAGACCTCGTGCGTGAAGAGGGCAAGACAATTGCCGAGGCGATGGGCGAGGTCACGCGCGCCATCGACGTGATGCGCTTCTTCGGATCGCTCGGCTGGGCGCCGACCGGGGACGTCTTGCCAAGCGGACTCCCGAACACCTCGATCTACACCCGCCGGGAGCCCCTCGGCGTCGTCGGCCTGATCACGCCGTGGAACTTCCCGATCGCCATTCCTGCGTGGAAGACCGCCCCGGCGCTGATCAGCGGCAACGCCGTTATCCTCAAGCCTGCCGAAATGACACCGATGTCGGCCACGCACCTCGCCCGGGCTCTGGCCGACGCCGGCCTGCCGGCCGGAGTGCTCAACATCGTACACGGCAAAGGACGCATCATCGGATCCGCCCTCGCCCGCGACACCCGCGTTGCCGGGCTGTCGTTCACCGGATCCACGGCCGTCGGTCTGGGCCTGCACCAGGTTATGAGTGAGCGTCGCGCCCGCGTGCAGCTCGAAATGGGCGGCAAAAATGGCGTGCTCGTCCTCGACGATGCCGACCCCCGCAAGGCCGCCCAGGTCGTCGCCGCCGGCGGCTTCGCCCTCACCGGGCAGGCGTGCACGGCGACATCGCGGGTGTACGTTACACCGGGCATCCGCTCTGCATTCCTCGAGGAGCTCGTGGCGCAGGCCGGTTCCTACGCACCCGGCGACGGTCTCGACGCTGCCACCAAAATGGGCGTCGTGGTCAGCGACGGTCAGCTGGAGCAGAACGAGGGCGCCGTTCGCGACGCGCTCGGCCGCGGCGCGACCGCCCTGCACGGCGCCGCCGCCGACAACGGCCTATACTTCACCCCGACGGTGCTCACCGATATCGCGCACGACGATCCCGCCGTGCGCGACGAGATCTTCGGCCCGGTCATCGCTGCCCTGGAGGTTCCGGACTACGAGTCCGGCCTCGCCGCCATCAACGACTCGCGCTACGGCCTCACCGCCGGAATCTGCACCGACAGCCTCGCCCGCTCCAGCGATTTTGCCCAGCGCGCCCAGGCCGGCGTCATCAAGATCAACCGTCCGACGGCGGGTCTGGACCTGAACGTGCCGTTCGGTGGCGTAAAAGACTCCTCCACGAACACTTTCCGGGAACAAGGCCGCACCGCGCTGGACTTCTTCACCTGGGGCAAGACCGTCTACACCGGGGTGTGAGATGACATTTGTCATCGCCCAGCCGTGCGTGGACGTTAAGGATAAGGCCTGCATCGAGGCCTGCCCGGTGGACTGCATCTATGAGGGCGAGCGGTCGCTGTATATCCACCCGGACGAGTGCGTCGACTGCGGAGCCTGCGATCCGGTCTGCCCCGTGGAGGCCATCTTCTACGTCGACGACGTACCCGATGAATGGGCGAAGTACACGCGAGCCAACGTCGAATTCTTCAGCGAATTGGGCTCGCCCCAGGGCGCCGCCCCACTCGGGAACACCGGCCGGGACCATCCATACATCGCGGGGCTCTCTCCGCAGAATCAGGGAGGACTAGCTTGATCGACGCCATCGGCTGGGTAGGCTCTGCCCTCATCATGGTCTCACTCGCGCAACCGCAGGCGCGGCGTCTGCACACCTTGAACATTGCCGCCTGCGTGGTCCTGATTGGCTACAACAGCCTGATCGGGGCCGTGCCCGGCGTAGCGCTCAATGCCGGTCTGATTCTCATCAACTGCTGGCGGCTCCGCGCCTTGTCCCGGGAGGTAACGATGGAAGAAAGGTGACGATTCAGGTTATATTTTCACCATAATAAATATTTGCGTTGACAACGTCGATATTTTCAATATTCTTATATTCACTCTCCATTTGACAAGGATGTACCGATGACTGATACCAAAACGGGGGTCCCCTCAGCTTCGCTGAATGGACTGCTGGCGGCGGTCGGAACTCTGGTGCATTCCCTGCGCAAGGAAAAGGGAATGACTCTGGCGCAGTTGGCCGAGGACGCCGGGCTGAGCCCGGCGATCGTGAGTCAGATCGAACGTGGCAAGGCCAACCCGTCGTTTATCACGCTGGCGCAGTTGGCCCACGGCCTCGAAATCCCGGTGGGCCGGTTCTTCCTCGGCCACGAGGGACCAGCATCGCCCGTCGTGCGCGGCACAGGTCGGCGCAATCTGAAAGGTGTCACCCGGGAGTCCGTGGGCGAAGCAGCCCACGAGCTGCTGACCCCGGATCAAAACGGCCTCCTCGAGGCGCAGTGGATTGTGAGCCCCCCGGGGCACAACACAAGCGAAACGCCCTTCCGCCACAGCGGGGAGGAATTCGGAATCATCCTTTCCGGCAAGATCGACATTTATCTTGACGGAGAACGTCACATCCTGGAGGCGGGCGATTCGATCACCTATGCCTCCACCGTGCCGCACTGGTACGTCAACCGCTACGAAGAGTCATGCGTAGCAGTCTGGGTGAGCACCCCTCCCGCTCGGTGAGGCCGCTCCACCCAGGCTCTTCCCATCATTCCGATCGATTCCCTCGCGGCAGCGTGCCTGCCGCGACGATTTTCGGTCCCGTAAAGTTCAATGAGGAGCTTCATGTCTACTATTCGTTTACCCAACGCGCAGCGCCGGAGTTTATCTCGCCGCGTCGTAGCCGCCGCTGTCGCCGCGGCCTCCCTCTCGCTTATTCTCTCCTCCTGCAGTTCAACAGCGCCCGACGTTCCCGCCGGCGATTCTCCTGCAGAACTGACGCCGCTGTCACTGCAGTTGGGGTGGCTGATTGATGACGGAATCGCAGGTGAGGCTGTTGCTCTCTCGAAGGGTTGGTACGAGGAGGCGGGAATCGACCTTAAGATCAACGCAGGCGGTCCCAGCCTGGACGGTGTCGCGCTCGTGTCCAGCGGGGCCAGCGACATCGGACAGCTGTCTTCCAGCCCGAGTTTGATGCTGGCACGATCGCAGGGCATCCCGGTGCAGGCATTCGCTGCGGGACTCCAGAAACATCCGTACACGTTCTTCTCCCTTGCGGAAAACGCCGTAACGGAACCACACGATCTGATCGGCAAGACGGTCGGTGTCCAGGCGACCGGCCAAGTGCTGCTCCAAGCAGTGCTGGCCGCTAACGACATTGATCCGTCCGACGTGACCGTGCAGGTTGTGGGGTCCGAGATCACGCCGCTCACAACCGGTGCCGTTGACGTGTGGACGGGTTGGGCGACAACGGCCTCAATCGGACGCACCCTCGGCGAAGTCAATAAGGACTACTTCGAGATGGCGCTGTGGGACGCCGGCGTGCAGCTGTATCCCCGGGTGTACTACGCGACCGAATCGACTCTGGCCGACAAGCCCGAAACGCTTGAGACGTATCTCGAAGTCACCTCGCGGGGATGGGAATATGCCTACGCCAATCTGGATGAAGCCGCCGCAGCTGTGGCCGCGCTCGCCCCTGGGCTGGACGCGGGGATCATTGCCGACGGTATCACCATTGGACACACCTATGAAGCTGAGAGTTCAGGCACTCGAGTGCCTTGGGGCAGCATGGACCCCGACGTGTGGGCTAAACAGCTCGATACGTGGGAATCTCTCGGCCTGTTCCCGAACGCTGTTCCTGCGCTGGACGATGTCATCGATACAACCATCCTGGACGAGACCAAGGACACTCGGGTGAAAATGAGTGACGAACAATGACCGTTGTAACGGCGACGGTAACCGAAATCGACGAGCTGCGGGTGAGCGACGTCACAGTGACTTTTGAAAGCAACCGGGCAACGGTCACCGCGATCGAGGGGCTGAGCGCCGTATTCCCGGCCGGAAGCTTCACGTCGCTGCTCGGCCCGTCGGGCTGCGGAAAATCCACCCTGCTCCGGGTAATCTCCGACCTGATACAACCGACGGAGGGGACAGTCAACCTCTTTGGCCAGAGCCCGCGCGAAGCCCGGACCACACGGAAAATTGGATTTGTCTTCCAGGATGCGACGCTGCTGCCCTGGCGCAATGTTTTAGACAATATACTTTTGCCGCTCCAGGTGGGAGGGGGAGGCAGCATCACCGACCACGCCGACCCGCACGAGCTTCTGAAGCTCGTGGGACTGGAAGGGCGGGAGCTGGCATTTCCCCATGAATTGTCCGGTGGTATGCGCCAGCGCGTCGCGATCGCGCGAGCCCTGATCTGTAAGCCGAAGATTCTACTGATGGACGAGCCGTTCGGGGCGCTGGATGAGATCACCCGCGATCACTTGAACGGTGAATTGCTGCGGATCTGGCGGACCACCCGGACCACGATCGTCTTTGTTACACACTCGATCGCCGAAGCCGCGTTCTTGTCTGAGCAGGTCATCCTTTTGGCGGCAAACCCGGGGCGCGTGCAGGAGGTCGTGACGATCGATCTACCGCAGCCTCGAGAACTGAGCATTCGAGATTCCATGAAGTTCACAAACGTGGCCGCACATCTGCGGCGTGTTCTGGAGGTATGCTAATGGCCGTCATTAGCCCTGTCGCCACGCGACAAGCGGAACCGAGCCGAAAACGTCGGCGCGGTGGCCACCGGCTCGTACCCATCGCCGGGATCGTCGTCCTCGTGATCGTCGCCCAGATACTGACTACAGCGTTCTCCATCCCTGTCTATATTTTCCCGGCGCCGAGCGACGTGGTGGGCGCGATGATAAGCAATTATCCGCTCGTGCTGACTCATATGTGGCCGACGATCTTTGAAGCGGTCATGGGTTTCCTGCTAGGTAACTCCGTGGCAATTCTGCTGGCGGTTACCTTCATGTACTGGCGGTCGGCCGAACGCATGGTGATGCCGATGGCGATCATTGCGCACACTATCCCGGTGGTTGCCATCGCCCCGGTGCTCGTGATAATGATGGGAAGCGGATTCACTTCGAAGATTGCCGTTGCTGCGTTGGTCTGCTTTTTCCCGACTCTCGTGAACATGGTCAAAGGACTGCGATCAGCGGATCGCCAGTCCATCGAACTCATGCAGGTCCTCTCCGCCAGCAAGACCGAAACGCTCACCAACATTCGCGCCTATGCGTGCCTGCCATTCCTGTTTTCTGCACTCAAGATCGCGGCCGGCAGCGCCTTCATCGGCGCGATCATCGCCGAATGGATCGGCTCGCAACAAGGTCTCGGCTACCTCATCATCCAAACCACCTACAGTTACGACACTCCACTGCTGTACGTCGTCATGCTGGCAGCCTCCGTATTGTCGATCTCTCTCTTCTCGGTGGTCGCCACCGCGGAACGCCTCATCGTGCGCTGGAAACCAGCGGAAGACAGCTAGAAGGTAGGCACTCTATGAACACTGCTCTTGAAACACTCGATATTGACCTCTACCACGCTGCATCTAGAACTCTGCTCGCGTCCCATCATGCCGACAATCATCGAGTCGCATCCGCGATCCGCGGAGCATCGGGGACGATCTACCTCGGGTTGCACCTGGGGTCGAAGCGAGTGAATATCTGTGCAGAATCGTCTGCCATAGCAAATGCTCGAATGGCCGGCGAGACCCACCTCAGCAGCGCGGTCGCGGTATGCATGAACGCGGACACTGGCATTCCGCAGGTCGTCAATCCCTGCGGAGTGTGCCGGGAGTTATTCAGTACCTACGGTCCTGACTTGTCCGTTCTGGTGGATGCTCAGGGCGTAATAGCAAAGGTCACTATGGCAGAATTACTGCCACTTCCGTGGATGCGAGCCAACGAGACCGACTGGATTGTGCCGCAACCAACAGTCGCGGTAATTTTGAGATAATCACCCGAGGTTCCAAATAACCCCGTCGCTGGCGTGTTCCTGTGGGTAATATCAATGCCCGTCGGGCATCTCGCGTCGGGCAGTTGCCCACCAAGTACTTTGGCCGGTTCTGGGCAGAAGCGCTCGATTGGGGAACGTCCAGTGAGGGGCCGGGTGTGACCAACGTTGAACCCCTGGGATTTGTCTTGCCTAACCCGGTCGCCGTCTCCGTCGATGTCGTCTCCGTCCCAGATCCAGAAACTTTGAAGTACCGCGCACACCTCGAGGTCGCCACCACCCCTGCGGCCCATCAGTCGGAATTGGTCGCGCGCCTGCAGGAGCCTCGACAGATCTACCAGGACACCGGGCCGATCGCTGCGGTGGTCGTCAGTTGTGCGGATATTCGGGCCATGGCCCGGTTCTGAAACGAGGCGCTCGATTGGACCCTGCAAGAGGTGACCGATGATCTGGCGAGGCTGCGGTCGGCAGCGGGTGTCGGTCCGCATCTGGAGTTCATTCGCGTGCCCGACATAACAGCGTGGACCCGCGTCCGTCTCGACCTGCGACCGTATCTCGGTCACGACCAAGCGGCAGAGGTGGCCCGGCTGAGGGTTTTGGGCACAGCCGACGCTGACATTGGGCAGGGCGCTGACCCTTGGGTGGTGCGCGCCGATATCGAAGGCAGTGAGTTTTTGCGCCCTCACGCCTGGATAACGTCCAGAGTCGGCTCCAACAAGCGCGTCGCGCTGACGCAGATGATGTCTACAGCCCGATGGTGAGACTTGGCGTACGTTCAGTTCGTGGTGACGACCAGATCGTTGGGCATGCCGTCACTTCGAAGAGCTGGCTGGCGCCTCTTCGGGCGCGTCATGGGCCGGCGCCCGCATCAACCCCTCGATTTCCTCACGGTTCGCGCGCAACTCCGTTGCGTCGGGGCGCGCGGTCCACATCTGCAGGCTGGCGATGATTGGCGGGGCCGCGCGGAGCATGATCAGTCCGATGCTTCATACAAGGTTGACAGAGAGGGCGACGCCGTGGTCGTCGTGCAACAGGAGTGCCTGATCGATAGTCTGGCGACATGCCCAACAAGACACGCGGCGCCACGCGCTCACCTGTAGTCGCAGCTTGCGTCGTCCTTCTGGGCTTGCTAGTGCTTTGGATGGCGCAGCCGGTCCTGCCCGGTTGGGCCTTTTCGTGTATCGCTGATTAGCGCAGGTATCCTCTTCGCGCTGCTCGCGACTGTCATCGCCGGGCTGCTGCTTCGGCCCAGAGCAAACCGGTGGCTGGGCGGTATGTCCCGAAGTACCGTCTTCGCCGTGCCGGTAATCCTGGCCCTGACAGCCGTCGCGCACTTTCTGATCCCGCAGCCTTAATTCGAGCCTGCTTGGCTCGGATTGCCGACGCGGCCCTCGAAACGTCGTGCCCGTAAGCCGAACGTCGAGCGTGACATCGGATTCGTCCGAAAAGGGGATCCACCACTGAACGCACCGATTGTTCCTCAGCGGTCAACGAGATGGGTGATGACCTTGTCGATAATGTTGAGCTGTGCGTTCGCTGACTCGCGCCAGCCCTTCGACGCCAGTTCGAGGCTGTGATTGGCAGTCTCGACGGTCACGAGCTGCGCATAGGTCTCCCCAACGAGATCCGGGCGCCAAGAAGGATCGGCCGTTCCGCTTACTGCAAGATGCTGTCCAGCGGAGGCTCCGGCCAAAGTCTTGGCGACTGCCGGAGTCTCCCAGACGCATCCGTGAGTCGCAATTCCTGTCGCCGAGAACTGCGTGAATCGCAAGGTTGGGTTAGTGTTGGTCAAATGCAATCGCAAGAAGAGGGCGCCACCCAGGCCGAATACCGTGCGGCACTCCTGGTGCGGGTGCGCACTGCCATTCATGATTCCGGCCTCGCCCAGCGCGACGTCGCCCGCCATATCGGCATCGACGAAACGAAGCTGTCCAAGGCGCTCAAGGGCACCCGCCGGTTTCGCCCGGATGAGCTGACCCAGCTCGCCACTGCCGCCGGTGTGACCGTGAACTGGCTGTTGTCGGGCACCGACGATGCCAGGGGGGTGTCAGCCGTGCCGGCCGCGACGATTCTGCCGACCCGGCACCGCGAAGACAGCGGCCACGCCCAGAAGCGCAGGAACATCGTCGAAAAGGCGTGGTGGTTGTTCGCCGAGCGCGGCTATTCCTCGGTGCGCATTGCTGATATCGCCGCGGCAAGCGGCACGAGTGACAGCACCGTGCACTATTACTTTCGCACCAAGCGTGAGATCTTCGCCGAAACGCTGCGCTTCTCCGTCAAACTCGCCTTCGACCGCCAAATCGCCGAGTTGCACCTTTTTGCCAACCCGGTCGACCGGCTCAAACGCCTGGCCTTTCTACAACTGCCAGCCGGAGAGCGGGGCCGCGCCGAGATGTCGATTTGGCTGCAGACCTGGGCCGAAGCCGCCGTAGACCCGACCGGGCGGGAAGGGCACGCGCAGAGTTACCGCCGCTGGTCGCAGACCGTGCACGACATCATCGTCGACGGGCAGCACAGCGGATGCTTCATCTCGGTCGATGCAGACGAGCTCACCCAACACCTCACCGCACTCATCGACGGCCTGATCATCAAGGTGCTGACCGGAATGCTGACTTCGGATCAGATGTATGCGCAAATCACAAAATTCATCGACCGCACGGTCGTGACCCCAACTTCCTGAACCGCCCCACCATGTACAGGACTACAGAAATGAGCTCCACATGAACAAGAAGGTCATCGTCACCTGCGCCGTCACCGGCGCCGGTGACACCACGGGCAAGAGCGAACACGTTCCGGTCACTCCCGGCGAGATTGCAGCGGATGCCGTGGCGGCGGCCCGCGCCGGGGCATCCGTTGTGCATATTCATGTTCGCGACATCGTGACGAAGCAAAGCTCACGCGATGTGGCCCTGTACCGCGAGGTCGTGCGCCTGATCAAAGTGAGCGACGTCGACCCGGTCATCAATCTGACCGCCGGTATGGGCGGCGACCTGGTGCTCGACCCGTCGAACCCGACCCGACAGCTGCCGGGCACCGACCTGGTCAGTGGCCTCGAACGGCTCGCCCACGTCGAGGAGCTGCGCCCGGAGATCTGCACGATCGACATGGGCACGCTCAACTTCGGTGAGGGTAGCAACGTCTACATCTCCACCCCGGACATGCTGCGCGAGGGTGCCGCCCGCATCCAGGAGCTCGGCGTCAAGCCCGAAATGGAGATCTTCGACACCGGAAACCTCTGGTTTGCCAACGTTCTCGTAGCGGAAGGCCTGATCACCCCGCCGCCGCTATACCAACTGTGCATGGGCATTCCCTACGGCGCCCCGGCCGATCCCGGCCTGCTGCAGGCCATGGTCAACATGCTGCCGGCTGGCGCGAACTTCACCTCGTTCGGGATCGGCCGCAATCAGATGCCCTGGGTCGCCCAGTCGGTGCTGCTCGGCGGCCACGTGCGAGTGGGCCTGGAGGACAACCTTTACCTCAGCAAGGGGGTCAAAGCCACCAACGTGCAACTGACCGAACGGGCCATTGCCATCGTGCACGACCTCGGCAAAAGCGTCGCCACTCCCGACGAAGCCCGCGACATTCTTCAGCTCGACCGAAAGGCCTAGCACCATGACCGACATCACCAGTGAAACGGACGTCCGCGGCAACGTCGCCGATGTGCGCACCATCGCCTGTATCGGCGCCGGAACCATCGGTGCCGGCTGGGCCGCCTACTACCTCGCCAAGGGCTACCACGTGCGGGTCTGGGACCCGGCTCCAGACGCCGCACCCAAGGTGCGTCAGCTCATCGACGCCGCCTGGCCGGCGCTGACCCTGCTGGGCCTTCACCCGGACGCATCGCCCGGCAACTTCACCGTGCACACGGACATTGCTGAGGCCGTCGCCGGCGTGGGTTTCGTGCAGGAAAGCGCCCCTGAGGTGCTCGAACTCAAGCAGAACCTGCTGGCCGACATCGACGCGGCCACCGCCGACGGTGTCGTGATCGCCTCATCCACCTCGGGTTACAGCATGACCGATATGGCCACCCGGGCCGCGAATCCGAGTCGGCTGGTGGTCGGGCATCCGTTCAACCCGCCGTATCTGATTCCGCTGGTCGAGGTGGTCGGTGGCGAGGCCACGAGCACCGCCGCAGTGCAATGGGCCGCCGACTTCTACGAGTACATCGGCAAATCCGTGATCAAGATGGACCGTGAGGTGCCCGGCTTCATCGCCAACCGCCTCCAGGAAGCGCTCTGGCGCGAGGCCCTGCACATGATCGACAACGGCGAAGCGACCGTCGAGCAGATCGACCGCTCGATCACCGACGGCCCCGGACTGCGCTGGCCGATCCACGGCCCGATGACCACCTTCCACCTCGCCGGCGGCCAGGGCGGCATGCGCCACATGCTGGAACACTTCGGCCCGTCGCTGAAATCGCCGTGGACCCGGCTCGAAGCCCCCGAACTCACCGACGACCTGCGTGAAGCCGTCATCGCCGGCGTCGACGCCGCCGAAGAGCGCTCGGTCAACGACCTCATCATTGAACGCGACGCCGCCATCATCGCCGTGCGTAACGTGATCGACGAAATCAAGGGACGCCGCGCATGAGCGTGCTCGATTCCTACCACTGCACCGTGCAGCCGGACTGGATCGACTACAACGGCCACCTCTCCGAGGCGTATTACGTGCTCGCCTTCGGCTTCGCCACCGACCAGGTCATGGATGGCCTCGGCCTCGACGCGGCCTACCGTTCCTTTAGCGGATGCTCCCTCTATACGGTTGAAGCGCACGTACGCTATCTGGCCGAAACGGGAGAGGGCGCCGACCTGACGATCACCAGCACCGTCGTCGGCGCCGGAGCAAAGAAGCTGCACCTCGCGCACGAGATGCGCTCCGGCAACACCCTGATCGCCACCGAAGAGCTGCTCGCCCTGCACGTTGATGCCGGAACCGGCCGCACCACGCCGTTCCCCGCGCCCGTGGCGACCGCGATCAGCGACCACCAGCTGCCCGGTTCCACCGCCGCACCGGACTGGATCGGTCGCACCGTTTCGCTCTAACCCCTGACCAGCCAGCCGTCAGCTGCCGTTTCACGTTCTGCAACCGAAAAAGAGTCCCATGTCTATCTCTTCACTTGGTCCGAATTCGCCGGGCACCGCCCGCTCGGCGCTCTCCGCGGCATCCGCCCGCTTCTTCTCTCGTCGCCACGTTCTCGGTGGCGGCATGGCGATCGGCGTAGGCGCACTGTTGACCGCGTGTGGCGGTACGGCGGTCGCCCAGCTGCCGGCGCTCACCGGACCACCCCAGCGCGGTGGCATTCTGCGAGTCGGCCTGGTCGGCGGCGGAGCGGCGGACACCCTCGACGCGCACATTCCGGTCGGCACCACCGACATCGCCCGCGTCGTCAACCTCTACGAGGCTCTGCTCTACCGGGACGAGAACTTCGACCTCAAGCCCTTGCTCGCGCTCTCGGCCACGCCCTCTGCCGATGCCAAGACCTGGACCGTGCGCCTGCGCCAGGGGGTGACCTTTCACAACGGTCATCTGATGACCGGCCGCGACGTGGCCTCGACCTTTGCCCGCATCACGGACCCGGAGAATCCGAAGTCGGGGGCTTCAAGCCTGACCATTCTCGACGAAGTCGTCGTGCTCGATGACTACCTGCTGGAATTTCGGCTCAACACGCCCACTGCGACCTTCGACGACTCGCTCGGGCAATATTCGCTCGGCATCGTGCCGGACGACTACGACCCGCAGAACCCAGTGGGCACCGGACCGTTCCGATACGAATCGTTCACCGCCGGGCAACGCAGCGTCTTCACCCGCAATAAAAACTATTGGCAGGATAACGAGCCATACCTCGACGAGCTGCGCATTCTGAACTTCAGCGACGACAACGCCCTGATCAACGCACTGTTGTCCACCCAGGTCGACGCCATCGGACAGGTTCCCCTGGCCCTGCTCGAGGTGCTCAAAACCGACCCGCGGGTGGATATTCTCAACTCGGAAACCGGCATGTGGCTGCCGTTCACCATGCGTGTCGACCGTGCCCCGTTCGACGACGTGCGAGTGCGCCAGGCCTTTCGACTGGTCGTCGACCGGGAAGAAATGGTCGAACAGGTGCTCAGCGGCCACGGCACCGTCGGCAACGACATGTACGGTCTGTACGACCCCGGCTACGCTGAGAACCTGCCGCAACGCGTGCAGGACATCGATCGCGCCAAGGAACTGCTGGCAGAGGCTGGCTACCCCGACGGGCTCGAGGTGGAACTGGTCACGGCGCCGATCCAGGCCGGTGTCGTCGAAGCGGCGCAGGTCTTTGCCCAGCAGGCCCGCGCCGCGGGTATCACCGTGACCATTCGCCGGGTCGACACGACCACCTTCTTCGGTGACGACTACCTGCAGTGGGATTTCGCACAGGACTTCTGGTACACCCGAAACTTTCTGCCACAGGTCGACAGCGGCTCGCTGCCGACCTCGCCCTACAACGAAACGCACTGGGCTAACCCCCGCTTCCTCGAACTGGTCGAACAGGCGAAATCGACCATTGACCCGACCCAACGCAACGAGCTGATCACCGAGGCGCAGACCATCGAATATGACGAAGGCGGTTACATCATCTGGGGCTACCCCAACCAAGCGGATGCCTACCAACGTTACGTAGGAGGTCTCGTGCCCAACGGCACCGGCCTGCCGCTGTCCGGATTCGAGTTTCGTCGTGTGTGGATGGGCGGGCAGCACTGATGCTCGGTCTCATTCTTCGCCGTCTCTCGATCAGCGCGGTCATTTTGCTCGTCGTCTCGATGCTGGTCTTCGTGGCGACCCTGCTGCTGCCGGGCGACCCGGCCCAGGCCATTCTCGGCCAGCAGGCCACTCCTGAACGGCTGGAGGCCCTGCGCGAGCAGATGAACCTCAACGATCCGTTTGCGCAGCGCTATCTGCATTGGCTCGGCGGTCTGTTCGTCGGCGACTTCGGCGTCTCCGCTGCGTCCGGCGGGTCGGTGGCCGCTCTGCTTGGTGATCGCATTGCCGCTTCGCTCGTACTCATGGTCGCTGCGGCCGCAATCAGCATTCCAGTCGGAATCCTTGTTGGCACCTACAGCGCCCTGCGCCGCGGCAAGGCCGGCGACCACGCCGCCACCGGAATCTCGCTCGTGCTCGCCGCGCTGCCCGACTTCGTGATCGGCATCGCGCTCGTGACCCTGTTCTCCACCACCGTGTTCACTGTGTTGCCCTCCGTGACGATGGCCCCGCCCGGCGAGCAGGTCTGGGACTACCCGAGCCAGCTGATTCTGCCGGTGCTGACCCTCGTGCTCGTCGTCATGCCCTACATCATTCGCATGATGCGCACCACGATGATCGAGGTGCTCGACTCCGGCTACGTCGAAATGGCCCGGCTCAAGGGCGTTCCCGAACGCCAGGTCATCTGGCGGCATGCCCTGCCGCACGCGATCGCACCGGTCGCCCAGGTCGTAGCCATTCAGCTCGCCTGGCTCGCCGGCGGCATCGTCGTCGTCGAGTTTCTATTCCGCTACCCAGGCGTGGGCCAGGCGCTCGTCGACGCAGTGACCAACCGGGACGTGCAGGTCGTGCAGGCCCTCGCCATGCTGATCGCCGCCGTCTACGTCGTGGTCAACCTCTTTGCCGACATCGTCGGCATTGTGACCAATCCGAAATTGCGCACGGGAGGAATCCGATGACCACGATTGACACTCCCACCGAGACGATTGCTGCGCCGCCCGGACTGCTGCGCCGCATCATCCGTCAGCGCCAGGCCAGGATCGGCCTCGCGTTCACCGGAATCATCGTGCTCGTCGCCGTCGCCGGCCCCCTGCTGCTGCCTTGGCTCACCGGGTACACCAGCACCGAATTCACCGGGCGCCCGTTTCAGCCCGATGGAGTCTTCGGCACCGACAACCTCGGTCGCGACATTCTCAGCCGCTTCCTGGACGGCGGCCTGACTCTGCTGGTCTTCGCCGCCCTCGCCACCGCTCTCGGCATGCTGCTCGGAACCGCCGCCGGCATGCTCGCCGCCTACCAGGGTGGCAAACTCGACAGCATCATCATGCGCGGCAACGATGTGCTGCTGGCCCTGCCGCAGCTAGTCTTCGCCCTGCTCGCCATCACCGTGCTCGGCCCACAGGGCTGGGTGGTGGTGCTGGTCATCGGCATCACCCACGCGCCGCGGATTGCCCGCGTGACGCGCTCGGCGGCATCCGCCGTCATCACTGAGGACTTTATTCGAGCCTCGGAAATGTACGCGGTGCCGCGCTGGAAGATTCTGCTGAAGGATGTGCTGCCCAACATCACCGGCCCGCTGATGGTCGAGCTCGGCCTGCGGATGACCTATTCGATCGCGGCGATCGCATCGCTGTCCTTTCTCGGCCTGGGCATGCAGCCGCCGACCGCTGACTGGGGCCTGATGATCAACGAGAACCGCATCGCCCTGACCCTGCAGCCGTGGGGCGTTATTCTGCCGGTGCTCGCCATCGCCATTCTGACCGTCGGCAGCAACCTGATCACCGACGCCGTCGCGCGCGCCTCGGCCACCGTGGAGGAAAGCAAATGAGCACACTGATCGAGCAGCAGACCGAGGTAGCGCTGCAGGCCACCGACCTGCGTGTGGCCACTACCCTCGGCAAGGAAATTTTGCACAGCGTCTCCTTCACGCTGCAGCGGGGACGGATGCTCGCCCTCGTCGGCGAATCCGGCTCCGGCAAGACCACGGCCGGGCTAGCCTGCCTCGGCTACTTTCGCACCGGACTCGCGCACGTCGGCGGCACCGTTGAACTCTCTGATGGCACCGACCTGTTGGCGCTGGCGGATGCCGGTCGGCGCGGTTTGCGCGGTGGCTCCATCTCCTATGTTCCGCAGGACCCAGCCCTGTCGCTGAACCCGGCTATGCGCATCGGTACTCAGATCATGGAGGTGCTGCGCGTACACGGCTACGGCGCGTCGGAGCAGGCTCGCCGGGAACGGCTGGCCGAAGTGCTCACCGACGTCGGGCTGCCGAACGATGCCGCTTACCAGCGGCGCTGGCCGCACGAGCTCTCCGGTGGGCAGCAGCAGCGCGTGGGCATCGCCATGGCGTTCGCCTTTCGCCCCGAAGTCATGGTGATGGACGAACCCACCACCGGGCTGGACGTCACCACGCAGGCCCTCGTGCTGCAGACGATCCATCAGCTGGTCACGACCCATGCCGTCGCCGGGCTGTACATCACGCACGACCTCGCCGTGGTGTCGGAGGTGGCCGATGAGGTCGCCGTCATGCTCGCCGGCCGCATCGTGGAGCAAGGTCCGAGCGACCAGGTTTTGCACGACCCGCAGCACGCCTATACCCGCAAGCTGCTGAACGCCGTGCCCGACCTGGCCGGGCGCCACCACATCGGGGCGGTCGAGGCGGTGACCGGAGCCATGCCGATCATCAGCCGGGAGCGGGCGGCATCCGCTCGCCTGACGGCGCCCATCGTCGCTTCGACCAGTCTGCTGTCGGTTGCCGACCTGCGGCTGTCCTACGGCAGCAACGCGGTGCTCAACGGGATCGACTTCGAGCTCGGTCGGGGCGAATCGCTCATGCTGCTCGGGGAATCCGGCTCGGGCAAGACCACGGCCGCCCGCTGCATCGCCGGGCTGAATGACAGCTACACCGGCTCGGTCAGCCTCGCCGGAACGACCCTGCAACCCGGAACGCGGCAGCGCAGCGCCGAGGAACGCCACCGCATCCAGTACGTGTTCCAGTCGCCGCTGTCCTCGCTCAACCCGCGTCGCACCATCGGCGAATCGGTCGCGGTTCCCTTGTATATGTCGGGAACCTTCAGTCGCAAGGAACGTCGGGCCCTCGTGTTAGAGGCGCTCGATCAGGTGCAGCTTGCCGCGTCATTCATCGACCGACGGCCGGGCCAGCTCAGCGGAGGTGAACGTCAGCGCGCCGCGATCGCCCGCGCACTAGTGAATGCCCCCTCCGTGCTGGTATGCGATGAGGTCACGAGCGCGCTCGACGTGTCGGTGCAGGCCTCAATCATCGACCTGCTGCGCACCCTGCAGGTGGAAACCGGGATGGCGATGGTGTTCGTCACCCACAACATCGCGCTTGCCCGCCACATCTCCCAGCGTCTGGCCGTGCTGCACGCCGGCCGCATCGTCGACATCGGACCAACCGACGAAGTGCTCGAGAACCCGCAACACAGCTACACCCGCGAGCTGCTGACCCACGTTCCGACGTTGTAACCGTGTCGGTTCAGGCGCACAATGACGGCGATCTGCCTGGCTTCGACCGGCTAGTGCGGGTCTTCACCGAGCTGGTCGACCGGTCCCGCGGCGGGATGGCGTTCTGCGTGTATCGAAACGGGCATCCGCTCGTGCGCCTGTACGGCGGCAGCACGGAACAACGCGCCGAACCGACCGACGCAATCGCCACCGGCTGGGGCCCACAGACGCTGGCCGTGATGTTCTCGGGCACCAAAGGAGTCGTAGCCGCCGTGGCCGCGCTGCTGGTCGACCGTGGCCTGCTTGATGTGCACCGCACGGTTGCGCACTACTGGCCCGAATTCGCCGCCGCCGGCAAGGAACGCGTGACCGTGGCGCAGGTACTCAGTCACACGGTCGGTCTGGTCTACGTCGACCCGGAACCGTCGGGGGAGTGGGCCGACCTCGACAACGCTGCCAACGCCGTCGCGCTCGGCGCGCAGGCACCGCTGTGGGAGCCTGGAACCCGCGTCGCCTATCACGCCATCACCTACGGCTACCTGATGAACGAGATCTTTCGGCGGGTGACCGGTCAGAGTGCCGGGCAGCTGATCGACGAGCTCATTGCGCGGCCGTTCGACCTCGACATCTATTTGGGGCTCCCTGACGCGTTGGAATCGCGCGTGGCTCCGATGTTTCGAGCCGAGGGCTATGCGATCAGTACCTACCTGACCGACCCGGAGCGACGCAAAATAGTGGAGCGGATGTATTCCAAGACTCTGCTCGGAACGTCCCTGCGCGCCAACACCCCCGAACTGCATCGCGGAGAGCTGGCAGCCGGCGGCGGAATCGCGACGGCCGATGGGATGGCCGCGCTGTACTCCCGGCTGGGATCACTCGTGTCGTCGGGCACGCTCGCGGCGGCGACCGAGACCTGGTCTGAGGGTATCGATGCGATCAACGACCGGCCGCTGCGCTTCGGCCTCGGTTTCGAGCTGGCCGACCTGATCGGTACCTACGGGCCGGAGGCGTCGGCTTTCGGGCATTCCGGGGCGGGCGGCAGCCTGCACGGCGCCTGGCCAGAGCAGAGCCTCGGCTTCTCTTTTCTGACCAACGAGATGCTCGCCGAGAACTTCGACACCCGTGTGAAAGAGCTGCTGGTGGTACTGCCCGGCCTGGTCCGCGGAGGGGGTTCGGATCAGGGAGGGCTAGCCTGAAGTTGTACGCAATTGAAGGAGTGATTATGCAGGTCATCGTCAATACCGACAGCAACGTCGACGGCACCGAACGGGTCGCTGGCGCGCTCGAAATGATCGTCGAAGAGTCCCTTTCGCGCTACGGCGAACGCCTGACTCGGGTTGAGGTTCACCTCTCCGATGGCACCGCCGGCCGCAGCAGCGCCGACGACATCAAGTGCACGCTCGAGGCCCGCCCAGCCGGCGGCACGCCCGTCGTCGTCACCGAAAACGCCAACGCCGTGGAGGAAGCCCTGACTGGCGCCTTGCACAAGATGAAGAGCCTGCTGGTGAGCCACTTCGGAAAGTTAGATGCCCGTAAGGGCAACCTCCCGATGGGCGAGGTCATCTAGGCCGGGTGACGCGCTCGAGGGATACGCAGCGCGCCACCCGGCCTAGCGGTTTGACGCCTCAGTGCGATGACACCGGCGTGGAAATTGCAACGTAAGACGGAAACGCACAGTCCCACGGCGCGCCGGCGGCGCTGGGCAGTTAGCGGGTGTGGGCGATGATCGCTTCGGCGACCGCCACCGTGTCGCTGTTCGACTCGACCTGGTAGGCCGATTGTCCGAGTGAGAAGATCACGATGCAGAAATGCGTGATGTCGGTGCAGATCTGCACGGCGTGCTCACCCTCGACCGCGCCCTTCAGCGCAACCGTCGGCAGAGCCTGGCTGTCTGGCGTAGAGACCATCGTGTCGACGAGTCCGGCAAGGTCGTAGCCGACCGTGACGGACGTACCCAGGAGGCCGGCGGCCGCCAAGTCGACCGGGACGCCGTCGACCTGCACGGAGCAGCGGAATACCCCAGACTGCTGCGCCACGTAGCTCTCGAAGGAAGTCGAGCCGCTGTTTGTTACGGACCAGACTTCGTAGTCGAGCGAGTCGACGCCGAGGGCCGTGGCTATGCCCTGCGACCCGAGCGCGCCGGTGCAGTCGGGTTCGCGTTCGACCAGATCGACCGCTGACCAGACCAATTGGCCGGGCTGAGCATCCGTCAGAGCGGTGAAAACGGATGCCGCGAGCGGCTGCATCTGCGCCAGGATCGCGTCGGGCGTCAGCCCGGAGAAATACCAACCGTCGCGTTGGTTCCAGTTCGTGCTCAACACGATTTCGACCCAGGCATCGCCGACCGGTGCGCTGATGAAGCAGCCGGGTTCGACGCCGCACCCGGTCGCCGCTTCAATGCCTTCGATGGTCATCGGGGCGTCGGAGGGGCCGTCGCCGAGCGAGAAGGTGTCGCCCACCTTGTAGGGCGCCCAGGAGTCGGCGCCGCCGGGAACGACCTCGACGCTGACGTACGCCCAGTCGGAACCGACGGGGTTCTGCATCGGATTGCCGACCGCGGGACCAACCCGCCAAGAGCAGGACAGACCCCCCAGGGCTGGCACGGCGTACTCGGTGAGGTTAGCCGCTGGCTGGAACGCGGCTACCGGGGTCGGCGCAGTTCCGTCGGCGGTGACGAAAACGGGCGCCACATCATCAAGGACAGCAATGTCGTCGCAGGCGTAACCGCTCGCTGCCACCGGTGTTGGTGGGACTGATCCTGACGCTGACGTTTCTACCTGAGGCCCCGCAGTGCATCCGCTGAGGACCACGATCGCGAGCAAAACGGTCGGATTGATCAGACTGCGGCGTAACATGCGGTCAGCCTAGCAGCAGCCATTTTGCCTGGTGAACTGTGCTTTCCTCGACAAACAGCACCGGCGAGTACGACACACCTGAATGAATCCCTAAATGATATGCTGGCAGTATGAGCCGACAGATTGCGGTGCGCCTGCCCGACGACATTGTGGACTATCTCGACCGAGCGGTGGGAAGGGCCGCGAAACCAGCCGCGCCGCCGACAGCGTCAGTCGCTCTGGTGCGCTGGAGGTCCGGCTTGTGGGATTCATTCTCTGGGCCACGACGTTTCGTTCGGCCCGGCATGGCATGTTCTGTGGGCGCCCAGTAGCCTGAGGGCATGTCCACCGCTCAGATCACCTCAATGCAACGTCGAATTTGAATTTTCGGAATTTTCTACAGCCTGACAATTCTCGCAACCGGACTGTGGGTGAGCTTGGCCACCGGAGAGTGGATTGCTCTTTTCTGCGCGGGAGGCTTAGTCGTGTTCCCCGTCAGCGCTGTGGCGTTGTTCCGTTCACGCAAATCGTCGCGGTAGCGGTGCGGCTTGCGGGTGCGGGCGTTGGGTGACGAACCCACGACGTCAGCTCCTTTGCGAACTTTGCTCGGGGCGGGGACACGTTTCTCACCCGTGTTCTCCCCGCGCCCTTTAGAGTCGAACCATGGGTGGGAACACGGTCGTTGGAACGGTACAAACACGATTCGCGATCTTGGCCATAGTTTGTCTTGCTCTTGCCGGGGCCAGCGCTTACGCGGCAGGGCATCCGGATGTCGCTCAAGTACTCGCTTTAGCCGAACTGGACGTTGTCTGGATCACGCTTCTGATCACCGGGCTCATCTTACGAAAGCGCGGTATCCCGTTGCTTGCTGGTTGGAGGAGTATCGCGGCGTCCTTGCCGCCGGCCCCCGTGCATAAGGCGATAGTCGCAGAAGTCGGTCTTGTAACTGCGGTCGCTCGAGTCGTGACACGTCGCCCTCCCCGGGTTCCAGAAAACGGAACTGCCATCGTTTCAACGCGAGGCACTTTGGCGACTCCGATCGCTTTCGCCGTCGCCACGATGATCGAGATTGTCGTCCTTCACCTCGTCATTCCTTCGCCTTCGCTGGCCAGCGCGGTGACGTTGCTGAGCCTGTACGCACTCATCCTCCTCTTCGGCGTGATCGCCATACGCTGGCAGCATCCGCACTATGCCACGAATACAGCACTCGTACTTCGCAATGGCACCCACACCGTCGCTACTATCTACTTCGCAAACATCCGCAACGCAACAGTGATAAACGACGGCATAGCGACCTATCCCCTGGTCGACGGATCACTCGTGCGACTCGCTAACGCGAACGGATGCTCCGTCAGCATTCAGCTGCTATCCGCCCAACCAATCACACTCACGGGCAGACGCCGCGCCCCGGAGCACACCATCACCGAAATTCGACTCGCAGCCGATGACCCGAAGTCAGTAATCGAAATGCTCCGACACCGCCGCTAAAGACGGTTCATACTTCGACCACACGTACAACACCTCACAAAAATCGAGTGTTGCGACGAGCGGTTGAATTCGCCCCTTCTGTAATCGCAGACGGGTCTGATCGCCGGGCCTTTCTGGTCGAAACCTATGGGTTGTCTGGTCGGCTGGCAGACTAGAGCTGGTGTCGGCAGGCGGCGCCACTACGGGAAGGCAAATTTTATGCGGCCTAGGACCTGGTTCCTCAGCGGCGGCGTGCTTGCTCTGATCTGCGTGTGGGCTGTGGCGCACGTCCTGCCTGAGCAACTCGCGTGGATACCCCCAGTCCTATACGGCCTACTCATCGTTGCAGCCGGTATAGGGTCACTGCAGATGCGCAAGTCGATCGAGCGGCGCATGGTTGAGGGCCCACCAGACAGCAACGAGCCGGATCTGACGGTCAACGCTCGTGCTGACTCCTTCCCGGTACTTCTCGTCATGAATACCGTGCTCGGCGCGTACCTGGTCAACAGCGGCGTGTTTGCCGCCGGCCTGGCCTGCCTCGGCATAACGGTGTTCGCCGTCGCCTGGTTCGGGGTTCGCTATCGTCTGCTGCGATCACGCTCGTAGCGGAACGAGGCTTAGCGGACGTCTTCGTTCCACTACTCCTACTAGTCAGGCGCCGTGCTTTCGCGCTATGTTCGGTCTCAACTGCTGCTGGCGCACAATCCTTCGTATCTTCCTGCTGCGGCCGGTCATCAGCTTGAGCACTTGGGTCGCCCCGCACTATCGCAGCGGCAGTTGTTACCGGCGTCCCACCCCGACTGCTTTCGGCCGAGAGAATACAGTCTTGAAGGACACTTTGTTCGTGTATTCGATGGACCCATACCGGAACAGCCGCACGGCCAGCTGCAGCACGATAGCGCTCAGGAGGAACAGTTCCGTGATGACGATGGCGGCTTCCCAGCCGGCAAGAGAACCAAACGCGTTGCGAAGCATCGCGGTGATCGGCGCCGAATACGGGAAATACGTGAACATCTGCACGACGGGGCTGTTTGGGTCTGACATGACCAGCGAGAGGGCGTAAAGCGGGACGATCATCAGGACGATCAATGCGGAGAACCAGCTACCGGCGTCTTTCGCGGTGGGCATGACCGCTCCGATTGCGACCAGCGTGCCGGTGAATAAAGCGAACCCGCCCAGAGCCAGCAGGGCGCCGATGATCATCTGTACGGGGTCGAAAGTGAAGCTGGACAGGTCAATCTCTGGAAGGTTTAGCGGCGTGCGGAAGAACACATACGCCACCAGCACTGGAACTAGGAATACGAGTACCTGAACAAACCCGACGATGAACAGGGAAATGATCTTCCCGCTGATCAGCGCGGTGGGATTCAACGTGGTCAGGATCATCTCCGTGACCCGGTTTTCTTTCTCTTCCAACGTGCTGGTGAGCATTTGGTTGGAGAGCAGCATGAAGACGAGGAAGAAGATGGCCACGAAGATCAACGGCGGGATCATGCCCATGAACCCGGCCGTTTCTTCCCCGTCGGTGAAGGTGGTCGACGTCACGGAGATGTTGCCCTGGGCCAACGCTGTCAATGCCGGATCCCCGATTTGGTCCTGAGCGCTGATACTCAAGACCTGGGTTGCGACACCGTCGTACTCGCCATTGCCGAACAGGCCCTTATCAACCCCATACACCTGAGTGGCTGTTTTAGCCGGGTCAGCCGGATACACAAAATGGGCGTCCCCATCCCCGGACTTCACTGCAGCGATCGCCGCCGCATCATCGGTGATGATCGTGCCGCCTAGCGCCGTGGCCACGGCGGGGTCGACGTACCCGGACGCGTCACTGTAGGTGAAGGTGATTTTTGCGTCGGATCAGGCGTTGATAGTGCTCGCGGCCATCGAGTTCCCCAGGCTCACCAAGGCAATGACGATGCCAATCGCGATCGGCACCAACAAGGTGATGAACCAAAACTTTCTCTTACCCAGGGTGCGGCTGACTTCGAAGCTGATGACGGTGCGGAGGTTGCTTCGTCCCATCTCAGGCACCGACCATTTCGTTCTGCTCGCCATACACACTCACGAAGATCTCCTCGAGCGAGAGCTTGCTCGTCGTGAAGCTGCGCACCAGGACTCCCGCGTCGACGAGGTCACGCAAAATCAGGGCCTCATCAACAGTCTTGGTGCCGGTGCCGGTGAGGGTCAATTCGGCATAGTTACGGTCACGGACACTGATGTCGTAATGCGGTGAATCCGGTATGTCACCGGAGTAACCGATGCGGATCATGGTCCCGCCGTACTGATTCTGCACCTCAGGAATCGTCCCATAGGCTTCCGCACGGCCGCCCTTGAGCAGGATCACCCTGTCGCACAACCGCTCCACTTCCTCCATCTGATGCGTCACCATCAACACCGTCGCCCCCGCCCGCTTCTGCTCCTCCATGATGTCCATCAGCAGGCGCCGATTCACCGGGTCAAACCCCTTCGTCGGCTCATCCAAGATCAGTAGCTCCGGGTCGTTCATGATCGTGACGCCGAGCTGGACCTTCTGCTGCTGCCCGCCAGAGAGATTGTCGACGCGGGCCTTCGCCTTATCTTCCAAACCCACCCGCGCAAGATAATTCATCGACCAGGACACCGCAGCCTTCTTACTCAACCCTTTGAGCTGACCGAAGTACGTCATCACAGTCAGGACGGATTCCTTCTTATACAACCCCCGCTCCTCCGGCAGATAGCCCAGACGACTGCCCGCCTCCGGCGTGAACGGGCGCCCATCAATATGAAGAACCCCCGCAGTCGGCAAATAAATCCCCAGCAACGCCCGAAGCGTGGTGGTCTTACCCGACCCGTTAGAACCGAGGAAACCAAACGTCTCCCCCCGCCTCACATCGAAAGAAAGATCCTCAACGACCGTGCTGCCGGCAAAATCCATCCGAAAATGCTCAATATGAACAAGTGGTTCTCCGACAGAAATCACGGGCGCTACCGGGACCGTCTCCATCACAACACCACCGCCAGTACGGGCGTCTGTTCTTGTTCTCGAGGGCTTACTCGCAGCCTCAGCCCTAGCAAACAGTGAACTCCACCCCGCCGAACAGCAGCGATAGTAACCCTGGACATACTCATGAAACGCAAATTTCCCCCATGTGCTTGTGTTCCCATCCTCCCCCATCACAGCAACAACGCTCAAGCCGAGAGCGGCGGCGGCACCAAAAATCCAACCGCAGGAACATTCTTAGTTCACTATTGAAAGTTTCTAATTGGGGCAACAAATTGAGGTGGCTCTCAAGCACGCCAAGGGTGGCTCTGAAAGACACGATTCATGGTTTGGTGTGATGGCCGTCACCGGCACCACCACTGGCTCCCTCGGAAGCCAGTATTTACTTGAAAAGTAAAGTCTGGGTATCCTTTTCAAGCAATCAAGAACCGACGGTCGGAAGAGGGCCGACGTCACAGGCCGGACAGGGACACCGCCGCGCAACATTCTGAAATGACGGACCGGGCTATCGCTGCTGGAACACGCGCCGTGACACCACGATGCTCCCAAGCGACAGGGCTGCAATCGCCACGAGGTAGTACCCCGGCACGAGCAGTGACCCGGTGGTGCTGATGAGGAACGTGAGAATGAACGGTGCGAACCCGCCGAACACCGTCACGCCGATGTTGTAACCGAGCGAGAGTCCCGTCGTGCGGATCTGCACGGGGAACATGGCCGACATGATCGCCGGCAGCGGCGCGAAGTACGCCGCGCCCAGCACGCCGAGAACCAGCTCGATGCCGATCATGGTCACAAGGTTGGGCGATTGGTTCAGCAGTATGAACAGGGGAACGCCGAGTACGAGGGTTCCCGCGGCGGCCCAGGTCATCACTCGGGCCGGCCCCACACGGTCGGCGAGCTTGCCGATGAATGGCGAGCCGACACTCATGATCACGCCGAAGACCAGCGTGGAGACGAATGCCGCGGCGGTGGGCATGCCCAGATTGATGATGGCGTAGGTGGGCATGAACAGTGCGATATACACACTCACCGACGCAAGCGCCACGACGCCCACCATTGTCCAGAGGCGTCCGCCGTTCGCGATGAAGGTCTCCTTCAGCGGTGACGTCGACGGCGTCATGGTCAGAAATTCTGGGGTGTCCTGCATCTTTGAGCGGATGTACCAACCCACTGGCCCGATCAGTAGCGCGAAGATGAACGGAACACGCCAGCCCCAGCTTTCCAAGCTCTGCTGGCTCAGGTAGTTGTTCAGGACAAAACCAAACAGCCCGGCCAGCAATATCGCCGCGCCCTGCGTGGCCACCTGCCAACTGCCGTAGAACGCCTTGCGGTTCGGGGCGTACTCGATCAGGAACGCGGTCGCGGTGCCGAATTCCCCGCCCGCGGCAAAGCCCGTCAGCAACCGAGCCACGAGAATGATCACGGCCGCAGTCACCCCGATCATGGCGGCCGTGGGAGCCAGCACGATCAAAAGGGTGCCGAGAAACATCACCGAGATGGACACGAGCATGCCCGCCCTACGCCCAGCACGATCCGCGTAACGCCCGATCAGGATGCCACCGAGCGGCCGCACGATAAATGACACGCCGAACGACGCAAAGGCCAGCAGCAACGACGCCGTCTCATCGGCCGTGGGGAAGAACAACTTCGCGATGGTCACGGCGAAGCTGCCGTAGACGATCACGTCAAACCATTCCAGCCCGTTACCAATCGATGCAGCCACAACCGCCTTGCGGGCCTGTCGCCGCCGCTCAGCCAGAGCCGGACCATCCATTTTGGGCGTGCCGGAAACAGCGGGGACTGCTGACGCGTTGCTCATGGACATTCTTTCTGTTCGAAAGCGGTTGTGTGATTAGGTCAGTGCTGGTGCGCGAGGTGCCTAGCGAGTGCGCGCATGAAATCTTCACAGGCGCTGATTTGCGCCAGGTCGATGTACTCGTTGGCGGTGTGACCCTGACGGATGCTGCCGGGGCCACAGACCACGGTGTCGATTCCAGCCAGTTGAAACAGGCCGCCCTCGGTGCCGTAGCCGACGGTCTCCTCCGAGCTCGTTCCGGTGAGATCATGCACCAGCTGCAACGCGGCGCCAGTTCCGGCCGCGCTCAGGGCGGGAACGGCGCCGATCGGAGCGAACGACACATCGGCGGTTGCATGTTCGGCCCGCATCGCGGTGCGTAGCTCCCCGAGCAAGAAGTCTTCGATGCGGGAGAAGATCGCGGCGGTGGACACTCCCGGAATCGCGCGAAATTCGAATTCGAAATCGCAGCGCTCGGCAACCATGTTCACGGCCGCTCCGCCCGAAATCGTGCCCACGTTGATGGTTGTGTACGGCACCTCGAAGCTTGCATCGAAGGGTCCGTTGACTCGGTGCTCGTCGGCGATCGAGCGAATAAACGCGATGGCCCGGGCCGCATACTCGATGGCGTTGACGCCATTGGGGGTGTTGGAGGAGTGCGAGGCCAGCCCGGTGAAACTCACCCGATACAGGTGGCTGCTCTTGTGCGCCGACACCGCCCGCATGCTGGTCGGTTCCCCCACCACACAGATGTCCGGTCGGATACCCCGCGCGGCCAGGTCGGCCAGCAGGGTGATGGCCCCGTGGCATCCCACCTCTTCGTCGTAGGTCCAGGCGAGGTGCAGCGGCATCGCCAGCGGCCGTGCCAGAAACTCCGGCAACAACGCCAGAATGACACCGCTGAACGCCTTCATGTCGGCAGCGCCCCGGCCATAAAGCCGGTTCTCGCGCACCTCAGCGATGAACGGGTCGCTGCTCCACGACTGCCCATCCACGGGCACCACATCGGTGTGGCCAGCAAGCATCACGCCACCCGTCGTCGACCCATCGTGCGCCGGGATCGTGACCACGAGATTGGCCTTCGTACCATCGGAGTTAGGCACGAGGACCGGCTCGAGCCCCTGCCCCCGCAGCTCCGCGTCGATGACGTCAATCAGTTCTTGGTTGGAATTGCGGCTGGTGGTGTCACAGGCGATCAGGCGGGTGATCCACGCCAGGGTGGTGGGCGCGAGAACGACGGAGCGAGTGATGGGAAAACCTTTCAAAGGGGTACGAGCTAGCCAATACCCAGGTGCACGAAGCAGAATTACGCGAACACGGCTGAGAGTAGCAGCGCGCGGAAGAGCAGCCGCTCGCCCAGGGCGGGCGTTGGACACAAACAGACACAAACAGACGGTACCTTTATGGCCAGTCCCGCCCGGCACGTACGTAGCGACCGTCACCTGTGACACATTCCAGACGAACGTCACTCGAATGATCTGGGGGCGTGAGAACCATCTTTCCCCTCGACCGGCCGGACTGTCGGTGATCGGTCCGAAGCTCGGCCGGCGCATACCGGCCGCGCGCAATCAAGACAGTCCTGCTGTCCAGATCGATGCCAGCCATTCGTGCACTCCCCGACTCAAGCGACAGCCTGCCCGCTTTCGCCGAAGACTCGGCCCAGGGCCGATACCGCCCTCTGCCGCCCGGTTTTCACGGGCCGAGCAGAGCCAACGGAATGACTGCGATGCCATCAGCTCGCCGGTACGCCACTTTCCCCGTAGTGATGACCGCCGCATCCACGAGGTCGGGGCCAATCTCACCGGCCAGCCACCTCAGATGCCGGGTGTCCTTGTCGTCAACGGTCCCCGACAGCTTGATCTCAAGCGCCACCACCCGACCGTCTGGTCGCTCAATAATGAGATCCACTTCACGCTCTCCTCCGTGGGTGCGCAAATGATAAACAGCTGCCCCCGAGGCTTGCGCATAGACTCGAGCGCTGAGAGTGACCAAGGATTCAAACAAAGCACCGAGCATCGGCCCATCCCGCAGCTCAGCCGGGCCAATGTCTGCCTTGCTGATGAGCGCTTCTGCTGACACGCGCAGAAGGCGCGCCGCCAATGCGGGGTCTGCCAGCTGGTGCTTGGGCGCTTGCCCCAACCCGTTGAGACGATTCCTGCTCGGTAGCCAACCCGGAATCTGATCCAACAGCCACAGTTTCGTGAGCACTTCCCGGTAATCCTGCGCCGTGGCTTTTGAAGGTTTGGTTGCCTCGCCCGGAGTCGCCGCACGGATGATGCTGTCGTAACTGGCCGTCGTAGAGCTGGCTGCCGCGTAAGCCGCCAACCACGCTCGAAGAGTTGCTGGCCGCCTCACTGTGTAACCGGCCTCGGGAAAATCGTGTTCAACGACTGCCGCGAGATAGCCGTCGAGTGTCGCCGCCCTGTTCGTCTCCGTCTGAAGTCGAATCGCCGGAAACCCGGACCGCGTTATCTCAGACGCATAGTCCACGAGCGTCAATGGGCTTTCGCCAGCTATTGCTGCGGGCTCATCCGACAGAAGATCCCCCAGTGACACGGTTGGCCGGGTGAGCTGTCGTTCGGAGAAAGCCATGGGCCTCATCCGCAGGTGCACGATGCGGCCGGCACCGGAGTGCGCAGGTGCCATCGCCGGGCTCGCACTTCCGGCCAGGATGTACTGACCGGGCCGTGAATCGTAGTCAACGCCCCGACGAACGGTGTCCCAAATCGCTGGATACATCTGCCACTCATCCAATAAGACAGGCCGTGGCAACCGAGCTATCCGCTCACGGTCAGCCTGGAGCAATGCGAGCTGGTCAGGGTCGTCGAATTGGATGACAGATGCGGCCCTGCGCGAGGCCGTGGCCGTCTTACCGACAGCTTTGGGCCCGTCGAGAGCTATATAGCGGGAAGCCCATCGAGCAGTGCAGTCAGTTCGGCATCAACGATACGCGGCGAGTAATCCATCAGCCTAGATTACCATTCCAAGACCTCATACTTTACTGTTTCGGAACCTTATAATTTACTGTTTTAGACACTCATACTTTACCGTTTCGACGACCCAGTGCATCGCTTGCGTCATTCGGGTATAGGAATGCATACCCCGTTCAGCGTTCAGCTCGGCGGGGGTGCTGGCCATTCAGTACGCCCGCGCACGCGTCCTCACGACGGCATATACCGAGTACCCTGAGCGCTTGGTTCGGTAGCACCCGCAGCCACCCACGTTCCCGACGACGACCTGGATCAACGAACTCGAGAAGGAGAAAACGAACTTAATGACCGGCTAAAGAAACTGACTCATAAAGGTTGACATCTTCCGCACCTGCCAGGGCGAGACAGCCATCCAGATGTGCAATGTCGATGCGGGAGTCCAGGAACGATGCAATCGGTGCACTGTGCAATCAGTTCACCTCCTGATCCATAGTCACTGTGAGTGTCCAGCGAGACGGTGGAGCAGATGCTTCCGTAGTATTTGAACATCGGACGGCTCTGTGTCGGTGCGCATCTGAGGCTCGGCAGTGATGCTAGCCACCGCGAGCTCGAGAAGGCGGCGGGAGGCTGCTCGGGCCTCTTCTTCGGGCAATATGACAAGTTGTTCGTTGAGATAGATGAGCAGGAGGAGATCCTCGGCCCAGCGGTCAGCACGGATTCGTCCCTCAGACTTCGCTCGCCGTACCAGCGATGTGAAACCCTCGGTGATGAAATCACGAAGGCGGTCAACTTCAGGACTCTGGCCAGCGGCAATTTCACGGAGTGCGCTCAGGTAGCCGACATTCTTAAGCTGCTCCTCCCACAACCAGCTCACATAAGCCATCAAGCCATCCCAACCGGTGTCTGCCGCCATCGCATTGCTGATGACCTCCTCATGCTGGATGAGATTGACTAAAAGCACGGCCTCGATGAGCTTGTGACGGTCGGAAAAGTGGCGGTACAGGGTCGCACCACTGACTCCAGCCCGCTTGGCGATTGCATTAAGGGGAGCGTTGATCCCGCTTTCAGCGAAGACTTCGAAGCCGGCAGCGATGAGGGCCTCGCGATTCCGCTGTTGGTCTCTACGTGGGGCTCGCGATCGCCCGGTCTCCACCATCGTTCTAATCTACTTGGAAACGACACTAAGAAAAACGTACACATTTATACGTTTTAGGCTAAACTCCGGACTACAACCCGATATCGTGACCCAGCCGCACTGGCTGGGAATCGTCAGTCATTCAGCCGGTATGGCATTGAACTGACTGACTCGACGGAGGTAAGCAATGGACACCGGCATTTTCGACTACATCATCGTCGGCGCAGGAGCGGCAGGAGCGACCCTCGCGGATAGGCTTAGCAGGAAAACGCCAGGATCGGTGTTGGTCCTGGAAAGCGGTGGCCCCGATTGGGACCCGATGATCCATATCCCGAAGGGCTTCTTTTTCCTCTACGGGGGCAAGAAACACTCCTTTTATTACAACCCACGCACACCACAGAATTCCGAGTTCAAAGATTCCTGGCAGCGCGGTAGGGTCGCCGGAGGTTCCACCTCACTGAACGGCCTGCAGTACGACCGTGCCCGGCAGCATTACTGGGACTCGGTGGCCAAGGTCACTGACGACCGTTGGGCATGGGACAACGTCCTGGACGCCTACCGCGAGATCGAGGACCACGAACTTGGAGCCTCGCCCACCCGCGGCGCGGGAGGACCGTTAAGCCTCAGTCCACCGATCGGGATTGGGATCTAGCGGCGCGTTAAACAGAGAATGCCTTTCTTATCAGGGAAAATTGTACTTACCACAGAACAATTCGCTGATTCAGAGGGACATCTCGTAGATGCAAGTTTCGCACACCACCCGCGCCGTGGCCCACGTCTTCGACGATTCCAACCTCGTGTCTTCTGCGGGTTTGGTACCCGCGATGAAACTGGCCGAGAAAGCTGGTCTGCGGCGGCTGGCCGACAAATGGTTGAGCGTCCCCACCGACAAGGGCGCGAACGCCGGCCTGAAGATCGCGTCGCTGGTCGCCGGGATGGTGGCCGATGCGGAGGCCATTGACGACATGGCCGTGTTGCGCCACGGCGGGATGCGGAAGCTCTTCGCCCACCTTTACGCGCCGTCGACGCTCGGGTCGTTCCTGCGCGCGTTCACGTTCGGCCATGTGCGCCAGCTCGACGCTGTCGCGTCCCGGTTCCTGATCAACCTCGCCGCCCTGAGCCCGCTGATCAGCCCGGAACCTGACGACTATGTGTTCCTGGACGTGGACGACACCATCATCGAGGTCCACGGGAACCAGAAGCAAGGCGCCAGCTTCGGGTACTCCGGGGTGCGGGGTTTGAACGCGCTCCTCGCAACACTAAAAACGGTCACCGGCGCCCCGATCATTCTCGCGCAACGCCTGCGCCGGGGCGCGTGTTCGTCCCCGCACGGCGCGACCCGGCTGATCAGTGACGCCCTCGCGACCATCCGCCGCTTGCCCGAGATGAGCGCCGCCCGGATCCTGTTCCGCGCCGATTCCGCGTTCTACAACTTCGCGGCCATCCGCGCCGCCCTGGCCGGCGGTGCGGACGTCTCCGTCACCGCCCGCCTCGATTCCGCAGTGCGCAAGCGCATCGCGGCCATCCCGGCGACCGGGTGGACGCCGATCAAGTACACCCATGCGATCTACGACGAGGACACTCGGACGTGGCTCTCCAACGCTGAAGTCGCCGAGATTCCCTACACCGCGTTCACCTCACGAAAGAAGTCGGACCACATCAGCGGCCGGCTCATCGTGCGCCGGATCCCCGAGTTGAACAAGCACAAACTCGCCGGCCAGACCACGCTCTTCGACCTGTACCGCTTCCACGCGTTCTTCACCACCAGCACCCTGGGCACGGTCGCAGCGGACAAAACCCACCGCGCCCACGCGGCGATCGAGCTCGTCAACGCCGATTTGAAGGGCAGCGCTCTGGCCCACATGCCCTCCGGCGTGTTCGCTGCCAACGCGGCATGGCTGGTCCTGGCCGTGATCGCCTTCAACCTCACCCGCGCCGCCGCGGCGACCGCCGGCACCGGTCTGGCCCGGGCCACGACCGCTACCATCCGCCGGAAACTGATCAACATCCCCGCGAGGATCGCCTCCTCAGCCCAGCGCATCACACTGCACCTGCCCGAGAACTGGACCTGGGCAACCGGCTGGACCCACCTCTTCGACCACGCCTTCGCACCACCAAGCCCAACCCCGACCTGACCCGCACGCCCCGACCCGGCCCGACCTGGAAGCCAAGTGGAACACCACGAGCAGCGAGGCTCACCACTCAAGCACGCCCCAGCGGCCGGCAGTCCCTCAAATCAGAAAACGACTCCCAACCTCAGCCGGTCGGTGGAATGAGGTTTAGCAGGGCCGGCTACTGAGCTGGTGAACTGATAGTTATTGTGTCGCTGGTGCGGGCATCGGCGAGGCAGTCAGCCAGACGCAGAGCATCGGTTTCGGTTGACCCCGGTACGAGCCGCAAGCCATAGGCAGACGACGGCATGTCCATGCTCAGGACCGCAGTTTCCACGCTTGGGTCGGCGTGACATTCACCGAGCGAATCGACCCTCGGATCTGCGACGCTAACACCCCAAGCGTCACTCTCGCCGACGACACGGTCATACCCGCCAGCGAAGGACCCGGAGCATCCAGGGAGCAGCAGAATCAGCGGCAGAAAAGCGAGCGGAAATCGTCGCATGGCACTCCTTAGTTATCCCGATCCTCTGTCACCGAGATTTCAGCCCTCCCGCTGTCCGAATGCCGTCAGAATTCGGGATGACGAGGCCACGCGTGCGACCGATGAGCGTTCGGCTTACGCAGATCTCAGGACTCTGCCATTCTCAAGGAATGGATTGGCCCACAACTGAACCGATTATTTCTGTGCGACTTTTGTTGGAACCGCTGTCGGTGGAGCATGTGCCTGCGATGATCGAGGTTCTGGCAGACCCTTCGCTCTATGAATATACCGGCGGAGAAATACCGTCTCTGACGGTGTTGGAAAAACGCTATGCCGCGCAGGCCGTTGGGCACTCTGATGATGGTTCGCAGTGGTGGTTGAACTGGATTGTCATTAAGTGAGACGTAGGGAGACCGGTGGGATTCGTGCAGGCAACCGTCGACGACGACGGGGCAAGTCTCGTGGCTGACATCGCTTGGGTCATTTCACCGAACTGGCAAGGGCGTGGGCGCGGTGGGTTTTGTCCGCGGTGACCGTGCCCAGGGTGCTGGTGGTGAAGAACGCGTGGAAGCGGTGCAGGTCGAAGAGCGTGGCCTGGCCGGCGAGTTTGTGCTTGTTCAGTTCCGGAATGCGGCGCACGACGAGGCGGCCGGGGATGTGGTCGGACTTCTTCCGTGAGGTGAATGCACTGTAGGGAATCTCGGCGACTTCAGCGTTGGAGATCCAGGTTCGGGTGTCCTCGTCGTAGATCGCATGGGTGTACTTGATCGGCGTCCACCCGGTCGCCGGGATGGCCGTGATGCGCTTCCTGACGGCGGAATCGAGGCGGGCCGTGACGGAGACGTCCGCGCCGCCAGCCAGAGCGGCGTGGATGGACGCGAAGGTATAGAACGCGGAATCGGCGCGGAACAGGATCCGGGCGGCGCTCATCCCAGGCAGGCGGCGGAGAGTGGCGAGGGCGTCCCGGATCAACCGGGTCGCACCGTGCGGGGACGAGGCAGCACCCCGGCGCAGGCGCTGGGCGAGGATGATCGGCGCGCCGGTGACCGTCTTCACAGTCGCGAGGATCGCGTTGAGCCCGCGGACCCCGGAGTAGCCGAAGCTGGCTCCTTGTTTCTGGTTCCCGTGGACCTCGATGATGGTGTCGTCCACGTCCAGGAACACATAGTCGTCAGGTTCCGGGCTGATCAGCGGGCTCAGGGCGGCGAGGTTGATCAGGAAACGGGACGCGACGGCGTCGAGCTGGCGCACATGGCCGAACGTGAACGCGCGCAGGAACGACCCGAGCGTCGACGGCGCGTAAAGGTGGGCGAAGAGCTTGCGCATTCCGCCGTGGCGCAACACGGCCATGTCGTCAATGGCCTCCGCATCGGCCACCATCCCGGCGACCAGCGACGCGATCTTCAGGCCGGCGTTCGCGCCCTTGTCGGTGGGGACGCTCAACCATTTGTCGGCCAGCCGCCGCAGACCAGCTTTCTCGGCCAGTTTCATCGCGGGTACCAAACCCGCAGAAGACACGAGGTTGGAATCGTCGAAGACGTGGGCCACGGCGCGGGTGGTGTGCGAAACTTGCATCTACGAGATGTCCCTCTGAATCAGCGAATTGTTCTGTGGTAAGTACAATTTTCCCTGATAAGAAAGGCATTCTCTGTTTAACGCGCCGCTAGATCCCAATCCCGATCGGTGGATTCAGGCTTAGGCAGGCCTACCAGCACGGACGGTGGGTATTTCGTAACTTCCGTATAATATACGGTCGTATACGCTCTTGATGCTGGCCGTATCGGAGGTTGCGAATCGCCTGTCAACCTAGCTGCGTCGGGAGTCGTCGACGTGTCCTTCCGCAACGTTCATGGGCGCCGTTGGCGGAAGATGTCAATCTTTATGAGTCAGTTTCTTTAGCCGGTCATTGAGTTCGTTCCTTCCTTCTCGGGTTCGTTGATTCAGGTCGTCGTTGGGAACGTGGGTGGCTGCGGGTGATGCCGCACGAAGCGCTCGGGGTGGGCGGTATATGCGGTTGTGAGGACCCGGGCGCGGGCGTGCTGAATGGCGGGTGCGCGGCCGTGGTGAACGTTGAACGGGGTATGCATTCCGATACCCGAATGACGATGTTCACCGTTGTACCAGTCGTAGAATTCGCTGCAGAATGAGCGTGCCTCGGCGAGGCTATAGAACCGGTCGGGGAACTCGGGCCGGTACTTCAGAATTGTGAAATGCGACTCGCTAAAGGGATTGTCGTTACTTGTATGTGGGCGGGAGTGCGACGTGGTCACACCCAGGTCAGCGAGCAGAAACGCGACGGGTTTCGAGGCCATCGAGGAGCCGTTGTCGGAGTGGATGGTCAGCTGATCTCGACGAATGTTTTGCTTCTCGATCGTGTCGAACAGGAGCCGCTCGGCCAGCTCAGCGGATTCTGCAGGTCGCGACCATCCAACCGACGACGTACCGAGAGTAAATGTCGACAATCGTATACAAGTGAAAGTACGACCATGTGGCTGGGCCCTTGATTTTCGATATGTCCCACGACCAGGTCATATTGGGGCCTGTGGCGATGAGTTCAGGCTTGACGCGTGCCGGGTGCTCGGCCTGGGCACGACGCTCACCGGTCTCACCGTGGGCGCGGAGCAGACGATACATCGTCGCTACCGAGCAGAGGTAGATGCCCTCGTCGAGGAGGATCGCCTGGATCTCTGCCGGTGCTTTGTCCACGAACCGACTCGAGCGCAGCACCTTGAGCACGGCAGCACGTTCCAGCTCGGTCAGTGCGCGCGGCTGCTTGGTCGGTTCCGGCCGCGGCCGAGGCGCTGAAGGCGCCCGTGGCGACCGGGGATGACGGCGGTAGTGCGTCGCCCTCGACCTGCCTACTGCTAAGCATGCATCCCGCGTGCCCACGAGCGGGACGAGGGCGGTGATGGTGGCGTCGATCATTTCTCGGTGTTCGGCGCGCTGCTGTTGGTCGAGAGTTAATTCAACAGAGCCGAGAGTTTTCCCTGGATCGCGATCACCTGCCGTGCCGTATCCAACTCGCCCGACAGCCGGAGATTCTCTTTTAGTAGCCGGGCCGCGTCCTTCCCTGATGTACTGGCCGGCGGCGCTCCCGCCGGCCGCGCCAAAGCAGCCAGCACCCCCGTGTCTCGCTGGTCACGCTGGTCACGCCACGAGCTGAGTAATGAGGTATACAGCTTTTCCCGGCGGAGCAAAGCACCGCGGCCCTGCCGATCAAGGCTGTCGTACTCGGTGAGAATGTCGCGTTTGTACTTGGCCATGTAGGTCCGCCGCCGAGCACGCTCGGGAACCTGGGGATCGGGAACATCGTCCATCCCTACAGCCTGCCCGGTCGAGCTGAGTCCTGTCATCACTGCGTTCGTCAAGGGAACTCCTTCCCCGCCTTCTACGACACTATTCACGACGATCCCGGTGCCCTACACAAGGATGACAGGGAGGGTGGCACCCACAAGATTCAGGTTGCCGAACACCGCGCAGCACTTCCCTGATCTCATTCACACTGACCTTCCTGAATCCCACAGCCGATGACCTCCACGTCGAAAGAATGCTGACGCGATGATCAAACAGCTAGCTCGAGGACCTACCGGCACGACTCGCCGAGTGGCCCCATATTCAGGGCAGGCGACAGGCTAGGTGGTCTGTAAACGTTTTGCATGCTTTAGCTGATCTTGGTATCAATTGCATGGCGACTCGAAACTGACGCCTATGGCGTTGACATGATTCCTAAAACGTGTATACAGTATTTCCTAAGGGGCCACCCGGCTCGGATGAATATGCACGAAGGAGTGGTTTGCTCGATGAAGAACATCACCATCGTGGGTGCGTCCCTTGCTGGGACCAGCGCTGCTAAGGCGTTACGCGAGGATGGGTACGACGGGCACATCACGATCGTCGGCGAGGAAATCTGTCGCCCTTATGATCGGCCTCCATTATCGAAGGACATTCTGGTTGGATCCAAGACGGTTGACGAGATCGCCCTTCATGATCTGGATGACCTCGATATCGACTGGAAACTCGGCACTCCCGCGACGGGTCTGGACCTTAGCCAACGACGGGTGCGGACGGGGTCCGAGGAGATTTCATTTGATGGCCTGGTCATCGCCACGGGAGTGAGAGCGCGGGTGCTCGCTGGCTTCGAACCCGATGGCGAGCGTGTCTTGACTCTGCGCAGCCTCGACGACGCACTACGACTGCGAGCCTGTCTGCGTTCAGGCACCCGCGTTCTCATCGTTGGCAACGGTTTCATCGGTATTGAGGTCGCCACGTCAGCTCGATCGCTCGGCTGCAATGTCACAACAGTAGGTCTGCTTGAACCGCTCAGCGCTGCGGGCCCGATCGTCTCAGCCACCTGCGCTCGCCTCCTCGCTCGCGATGGAATCACTTCGACCGTCGGGCGGAGAGTCATCTCCATGGATCGTGAGCGGGGGACCGCCCATCTCGATGACGGCGGCGTGCTGGAGTTCGATGTTATGGTCGTCGCCATTGGCAGTGTCCCCAACGTGGAATGGTTCGCTGGCAGCGGCCTCGCAATCGAAGACGGCGTGCTGTGCGACGAAAGATGCTCAGTGATCGGTGGAAACGGTGTGGTGGCCGCGGGCGACATCGCTCGGTGGCCGAACCCCACCTTTGCCGGGCGTTCGATGCGGATCGAACACTGGGCGAACGCCATAGAGCAAGGTGCCGCAGCCGCCCGGACGCTGCTGCACGGCGAGCAGGCCCCTGCCTTCGCCTCCCTGCCGAGCTTCTGGTCGGATCACTGTGGTGTTCGTCTGCAGTCGGTCGGACTTCCGCTCCTCGGTGATCGAATCGAATTTACCGACGGCGCCATAGATGCCGAGAAGTACGCAGTCGCCTCGTATCTCGATGGTCAAATCATAGGTGGACAGACCTACGGCATACCACGCGCGATGGCACACCTCCGTATTCGCATGTCACAGGAGCTAAAAAGAAAGCAGGCAGCATGAGTATCGCAATCGTCTCAATCGGTCGAAGCCACACTGGTGATCTCGCCGGAACTCCATTGGCCGGGGATGCCATTGTCTGCGATGCCGGGCAGATCAGTTGGATCGGCCCCAGTTCGGACGTGAACCGCGACGAACATGAAACGATCGTGGACGCGCGCGGTGCCGGCGTCGTCCCTGGTCTCATCGACTCGCACGTCCACACAACCTTCGGCGACTTCACTCCACGGCAGCAAACGGTCGGATTCCTGGAAAGTTACACACACGGAGGAGTCACGCGCGCGTTGAGCGCAAGCGAGGTACATGTCCCAGGTCGGCCAACCGATCCTGAAGGAGTTAAGGCTCTCGCCATCGCGGCGCAACGCTCTTTTGAGCACTTCCACCCGGGTGGGATGACAGTCCATGCCGGCTCAGTGATCTTGGAGCCGGGTTTGACAGCTGAGGACTTTCGCTTCCTACGAGAACAAGGTGTCTGGCTTGCGAAAGGCGGTTTCGGAGCGTTTTCATCACCGATGGGCTATGTACCGCTCGTTCGCGATGCACGTGCCGCTGGCATCGTCGTCACGATGCACACCGGCGGCGGATCGATTCCGGGAACGCTCGAGCGCATTGACGCGGATGCGCTCTTAGCCATGAACCCTAACGTGTCCTTCCACGCCAACGGAGGGCCAACGGCGATGTCCAAGGAAGATAACAAACGACTCGTCGTCGAGGGTGGCGACATCGCACTTCAGCTCGTGATGGCAGGGAACTTGCGTTCGTCGTTGGATATCTGTCGGCTCGCTCGCGATCACGATCAGGAGGCCCGCCTCCTGATCGCCAGCGACACTCCGACCGGCACCGGAGTCGTGCCGCTCGCCCTCTTGCACCTCATGGCCGAGCTCGTGTCACTCGGGGGTTTGAAATGGCAACAGGCAATCGCTGCGACCACGGGCAATGTAGGGACGGTGTACGGTCTCGATGCTGGGCGTCTTGAGGTCGGACGTCCCGCTGATTTGCTCGTCGTGGATGCCCCTCTCGGATCGGCCGGCGAGGACTGGGTTGGCGCCCTCGAGGCTGGCGACGTGCCGGGGATCTCGGCTGCCATCATTGGGGGAGTCCTGCGTTACACGAGGAGCCGCAATACTCCGACCGCCCGTCGACAGGTGCTTGTAAACGGCCTCGAAGCACCTACAGGTCATTGAATCACCAATCGTTCAACCTTGCATACTGTATACTGTTGTCTATAATTCACTGAAAGTAGGGAATGCCGTCGTGAGTAAACCTGAAGTCCGCAACTGGGTCACCGTCGTCCAGGAGATCAACACAGACGGAGGCCCAAAGGTAGAGGAGCCGCTTGTGAAAGCTGCGGTTGCAGCCGTGATCTCAAATCCGTACGCGGGGGGCTACGCCGAGAACCTCGATGACCTCATCGATTTCAGCGTCGAACTCTCCCGGGAACTTGTCGCCCGCTGCCTCGCGGCACTTGGTGGTCGAACCGCGGAGAGCTGTGGCAAGGGAGCAATTGTCGGCACATCCGGAGAGCAAGAACACGGGGTCGCCTGCCTCACAACACCATTCGGTGATGCAATGCGCGAGGGTATCGGCGGCACCGGCTGGGTCACCTCGACCACAAAAGTCGGCGCCGCCGGATCAACTCTCGACGTGCCGCTCGCGTATAAGAAGGCGCTGTTCGTACGCGAGTTCTACGACACCATCTCGGTGACGCTCTCTGGAGGCCCGCGCCCCGACGAGATCGCCGTCATCGCCGCACTCGCGACGCGCGGCCGGGTCCACAGTCGTGTGGGCGGCCTCGCCAAGGCGGATGCGATTGGGGATGGTCTCCGATGACCGCTGGCATGTTGTTCTCTCAGATGCATCCGCCCGTGGGGGAAGAGAGCGACTTCCGCGACTGGTACGAGTCGGAGCACATCCCGGTCCGATTGGATGTCCCTGGTTTCGCGAACGCGGTGAGGTACGAGCAGCATGGAGACGGCCCACGGTATCTCGCTGTCTACTTTCTGGATGACATGGCCGCCCTCGATACAGCCGAGTACGGCCGCATCAAGCAAGAGCCCAGTGCACGTACTGCTCATATGCTCGAGAATGTCACCGGGTTCACCCGGTACACGGCCGACCTCATCTCAGATACGGGCGAGACCGATCCTCGTGCTGCAGGAGTTCTCTTCGTCGTCGCATTCGAAGTCCCCGTGTCCGAGGAGGGCGACTTCGAAGCCTGGTACCAGGGTGAGCACGTCCCTTTACTAATGAAAGTTCCTGGTTGGCAACGAATCCGTCGCTACAAGACACGACCCGGTGCAGAGGGGCGTCCTTGGACCCACTTCGCGCTGCACGAGATCCAAGACCTCGCCACGCTGGATGCGCCCGAGCGCGCCGCTGCACGAGACACGCCGTTGCGTGACGAACTCGCAAGCCGTCCGTGGTTCGACAGCGGGCGCTGGAACTATTTCCCAATTCACTACGCATTCTCGACCTCCAAGGAGCACAGCTAATGGCCCTTCCCTATTCTCGCGCCGAAGCAAAAGACCGCGCTCGATCGGAATGGCGAGGAGGCTGTAATGTCACCTTGCCGTCCTTTAATGCCGACTTCTCCGGATTGAATGAGGCGGGCATCCGCCACGACATTCGCCGTGGTGCCGAGCTCGGATTTTGGGGCACACTCGTCGCTTCTGAGAGCGGCACCACTTTCGCGGAGTACAAGCGTTTCTTAGAGATCGCGGTCGATGAAGCGCCAGCCGGCTTCAAGATCGTCGCACACCTCAGTTTCGACACGGTCGAGCAGGCGATAGAGGCTGCACAGCTCGCGGAGGCCCTCGGTGCTGAGGCGGGTCTGCTTTCGTACCCGCAATCCTTCCGGCCCAAGTCCTCGGCCGACATTGTGGAACACACCCGCCATGTGACCGACAACACAGATCTGGCAATGATTCTCTTCGCGACGAGCGCTTGGGGATTCAAGCCGTTGCACACGGCCGGCTTCCCGCTCGACGCACTCAAAGAAATGGTGCAAATCGACACAGCCGTCGCGCTGAAGTATGAAGGTGGCGGTTCCGCCGTAATGTCGGCATTGACCCAAGTACATGAGCTGTGCAGTCCTTATGTGATCGTCGAGAACCCCATGGAGCAGCAGATTCCCGTGCAGGCGCGCGAATTCGGTACGCGCTGGTGGGGTACGAGCGCCTACGAGTCGTTCGGAGACCGGGTACCGCGGGTCATGGCGGCCTTGGCAGAGGACCGATTCGACGACGCGATGGATATCTTCTGGAGCTACAACGCGGCGCGCGAGGCCAAGGGCGCGTTCCACGCTTCATTCGCCGGGGCCAACCTCATTCACCGCAACGGGTGGAAGTACCTCGGTTGGCTCAATGGCTTCAACGGCGGACTTGTGCGGATGCCCCACATGCGTCTCGCACCCGGACAGATGAAGTCCCTTCGAGCTGGCCTTGCTGCCTCGGGGTTCGACCTCCCAGCGAACGACGATGACTTCTATACCGGACGCGTGCAATGACTTTATTCTTGAGCAGTGACGACGTTCGTTTGCTCTGCTCCCAAGATGTCGCGGCACGAGCCGCACGCACGGTGCTCGATGCCCAGGCATCGGGCCACTATCGGCTGCCTCACCGCTACGACATCGATCTTCCCAACGGTTTCTTCCGGATGATGCCCGCCGCCGTCGGGGATTACGTCGGCGTCAAGATCATGACTCTTGCACGCGGCGTCGGCAATCGATACCTTCTCGCACTCTATTCACAGCAGACCGGTGAGTTGATTGCCTTGGTCGACGCCGCTGAGGTGACGCAACTCCGAACCGCGGCCACCACTGCGGTCGCCGCAGGTCTCCTCCACCCAAACGGTGCCTCACATGTAGGCCTCATCGGGACGGGGTTCGAGGCGGCCGGCCACCTCAGGGCTTTAGCCCACTGCTGGCCGCTCGAATCGGTGACCGTATACAGCCGTTCACCGGAGCACCGTGATGAGTTCGCTGATCGAATGAGCGCGGAACTTGGGATAACGGTTAAACCGGCTGCCGATCCGGCGGGCGTGATCATGACGAGTGAAGTCTCGATGCTCTGCACGAAGTCGAAAGAGCCCGTGATTGAGGGCATGAAATTCGCGCGAGGAGCAACCGTCCTTTCGATTGGCTCCACCCGTCCCGACCTTCGAGAACTCGACATCGCGACATTTGCTCGCTCCGCCGCACTCCTCGTTGACGATCCCGAACAGGTCATCGCGGAGTCCGGCGACGTGGCTGCTGCGATCGCCGCCGGTGTACTGGATCGAGACAGGATCTTCGCCATGAGCGAGTGGTCGGGTGCCACCATCGACAGTGATCGTGACCTGCTGACATTCAAATCCGTCGGTACCGCGATCCAGGACCTCGTGCTAGCCGCGGAGCTCGTCGCCAGTGCGCGCGAGAGCGGGGTGGGACGGGAGCTCGGCGAACTGGCGAGTCTCAAACGGGTGCCCTCCCTTGCCTAAGTCGGCCACAACCAACGAAGTTGAGGAGATATTTTGACCGAGTTTGCATATCGTCCTGTCCTGACGCGTGTCGTTGTCGGGGTCCCTGACCCCGACAAGACAGTCGCGTTCTTGACGGATGGCTTTGATTTTAGAGTCCGAACTGAGAACGGTCGCATCTTCGCGGACACCCTCGGTGACTATGGGCCGAACGGTCAAAGTGCTCTCGAAATCCGCAAGGCAGATAGTCTCCAATTCCTGAATGTGGTCTTCACTCTGACCGAGGACTTCGACGCTGATACCTTGGTCAAGAACTTGGGCGGAACGCGAACGGAGACCGGCGGAGTGCAGCTGGTCGATCCGACCGGCCTGCGGGTGGCAATTGAGCCCGCTGCCGAATTCATTATCGATAAGCCCGAAGTGTCAGCTTATCGTCCGCGTCGGCTCGGCCATGTCAATGCTCGGACACCTGACCCCGTGCTCTCGTCGGAGTTCTACCGACATGCATTCGGTATGGCTCTATCGGAGCAGATCGGGGATGACTTCTTCTTCCTGCGTACGAACACCGAGCATCACAACGTGGGACTGCGCCGCGCACCGCGCACCGACCTCCATCATCTGGGCTTCGAACTCGCTGGATGGCACGCGTACCAGCCGATCCTCGACCACCTCGATGCCGCCGGATACAAGGCGGAATACGGCCCCGGCAAACATCGGCCAGGCACCAGCTACTTCACTTACGTCCGCGACCCCTCATCGGGTCTTCGGTTCGAACTTTTCGCCGACATGGCGCACATCAGGACCGGCTGGGAGACCGAGCCGATTCGTTGGCAAGGCGGAGACCGAATGACGAAGACGATCAACATCTGGGGCCCGACGCCGCCCGAGAGCTTCCTCGAATGACAGCAGGTGGCGCGATATGACAACACGGTATGGTTCCAGCGTCATCGTTGATCTGATGAGGCAGGCGGGTATTCGCCACGTCGCCTTCAACCCAGGTGCCTCATTTCGCGGCATCCATGATTCCCTCATTCACGAACCCGACGCACCTGAACTCATCCTGTGCCTTCATGAAGCAATCGCGGTCGGCGTGGCACAGGGATACGTCAAGGCACTCGGTGAGCCGATGGGCGTTCTCCTGCACGACGTAGTCGGATTGCAGAACGCTGCGATGTCGATTTACAACGCCTGGCGAGACCGCGCCCCGATGCTCCTTTTCGGAGGAACAGGACCGAAGTCCCTGCGGACCCGGCGCCCGTGGATCGATTGGATCCATACGGCATCCGTTCAAGGTAGCGCGGTCCGTGATTTCGTCGTATGGGACAACGAGCCGCACGACCTGTATTCGGTGCCTGACAGTTTCGTGCGCGGGCTGCGCGCGGCCACCAGCACGCCCGGCGGGCCGGTATATCTCTGCTACGACGTCGATCTACAGGAAAACTTAGTCCCGGCAGATTTCGTCGATCCCATGATCTCCGAATTCGACACTCCCGCTCCGCCGGCTGCCGCCAGAGACACGGTTCGGCACATCGCAGCGCTGATGCGCGAAGCAAAATTTCCCATCATCCTCGCGGGATTTGCAGGCGAGAGCGATGAAAACTTCGCTGCCCTAGCAGCCCTAGCGGACGCGCTCGGCGCAGCCGTGATCGACACCGGCGTGCGGCACGCATTCTCGACGACACACCCTCTCTGCGCGACCGGAATGCCTGAAATGCTTGAGAGAGCAGACTTGGTGCTCGCCCTTGATGTCGACAATCTCCCGGTGTCCCTTCAGCAGACGTCGGCGACCGTTATCAATGTAACGCTGAGCGGGATGCGATTGCGCGGGTGGGCGCAGGATTACCAACTGCTCGTCCGCGGTGAAACCGTCGCTGCATCCGCAGACAGCGTTATCGCGGCGCTGCTAGCCGAGCTGCGGGCGGAGCCGGTCTCGACCGCGATCCTCACACATCGCACTAAAAACGTGGCAGCAATGGTAAGTGACACCCGTGCGGACTGGCGTTCGAGCGCTGCAACCAGCACTCGAGAGGGCCTCGTACCGCTTGACCGCTTGCTCTACGAGGTTGGGGAAGCACTCCGCTCCGACCGCTACGTGCTCGCCAACGGAACGAATCAACGGCTGGAGCACCGCACCTGGCGTCTGGACCAACCCCGGCAATATCTCGGCTGGCACAGCGGCGGTGGCCTCGGCTACGGCGTACCCGCGACGATCGGCGCGTCCATTGCGCTCGGACCGGAGACAATCGCCGTTGACATCCAGGCAGACGGCGATCTCCTCTTCTTGCCATCCGCCCTCTGGACCGCCGCCAAATACAGCACCCCGACCTTAATTGTGGTGAATAACAACCGGCAATATGGCAACACAGTCGAACACGCGACACGGATCGGGGCCAACCGAGATCGTGTTCCCACAAAACGTTGTGTCGGCGCAGGGTTGAGCGAGCCAGCGGTCGATCTGCGAGCGATGGCTGCGTCATTTGGAGTCTGGGCCTCCGGGCCAATCTCCGACGTCGCACACCTCCGACAAGAACTCGAAGCAGCATTGCGAATCGTCCGCAGCGGCAAGCCGGCGCTCCTGGACGTGCTCACCCCCGGCTTCTAGTCCACACGATAAACGCCACCTGTTCGAAGGAGACAACACCATGGACATCATCCCGGACCCCGTCAAACAGTATGTCGACGGCCGCCGCTTTCGCATGCTCATCGACGGCGCACTCGTAGAGTCGCAGAGCGGGCAACGAGTCATCACCGTCAACCCCAACACTGGCGAGGACCTGGCCGAAGTGCCCGAGGGCGGTGCTGAAGACGTGCAGCGCGCCGTCTCGGCCGCACGCGCTGCTCAGCCTGCATGGGACGCCCTCGGGGTGGCAGGGCGCAGTAAAGCGTTCAAGCGCTTCGCCCAACTCGTCGCGGAACACCGCGAGGATCTCGCCATGCTCGACGCGATCGATTGCGGTAACCCAGTGCAACAGATGCGACTCGACGTCGATCTCGCGCTCAACTACGTCGCGGGCTGGCCGCCACTCGCCGCCGCTATGAACGGTCAAGTCATCCCTGCAAGCCCCGGCAACCTCCACTACACGGCCAGCAAACCCTATGGCGTAGTCGGTAGGATTACCGCCTACAACCACCCCGCGATGTTCGCGATCACCCGACCGCTGCCCTCACTGATAACGGGAAACACCCTCGTCATGAAGCCGGCGCCGCAGGCCTCGCTCTCCGCGTTGCTCCTGGCCGAGCTGTACAACGAGGCCTTTCCACCAGGAGTTGTCAACATCGTGACCGGCGGAGCCGAGGTCGGCGACTCGTTAGTCACCGACCCGAGAGTCAAAAGACTCGCCTTCACTGGCAGCGTAGGCACAGGTCTCACCATCCAGCGCCGCGCGGCCGAATCTGGTCACGTCAAATACGTGACGCTGGAGCTCGGCGGCAAGAACGCTATGGTGATCATGCCCGACGCCGATGTCGACGAGGCAGTCGAGGGCGCGATCTTCGGCATGAATTTCAATGTCTCTCAGGGACAGTCCTGCGGCTCGAATTCCAGAGTCTTGGTGCATAGCACCCTGTACGACGAGTTCACGTCCAAGCTTGCAGCCCGCGTCAGCGAATACCACGTTGGGGCGGCTTATGACGAAACTAACGATATGGGACCGCTGGTCAGCCGCCAGCACTACGAACGGGTACAGAGCTACATCGATAGCGGCTTACAGGAGGGTGCCGAACTCCTCACGGGCGGAGAACGACCCGACGGCGCTCCCGACGGCGGTTTCTATCTGCGCCCTACCATGTTCGGTAGCGTGCGAAAGGACATGCGCATCGCCAGCGAAGAGATCTTCGGCCCGGTGATCGCCGTCATGCGATTCGACGGATATGAGGAAATGCTCGACCTCGCCAACGGCACTGACCTTGGCCTCACAGCCTCGGTGTGGACCCGAGACCTCTCCCTCGCGCACCGCACCGCTGATCGGCTCGACGCCGGATACGTGTGGATCAACGACTCGTCCCGCCACTACTTCGGCACACCCTTCGGCGGTACTCGGAACAGCGGCATCGGCCGAGAAGAGTCCGCTGATGAACTCCTTTCCTTCCTGGAATCCAAGGTCGTACACACCCGGCTTAGTGACCCCGGTGTCGCCTTCGAACGGCTGATAGCCAAGCGCTGACGCCCGAAGACGCCGCATCGATATATAGATACACATCCCGCCGGCATTCCAACCGATTGAGTCCTGCGGCGTGTGTAGTTCCTGTTGACGCCGATGTATCACCGGTTGGCGGCCCCGTGCAAAACGGAGGGCCGCCAACCTTCCTGAGCAGTTCAGTTGCCATCAGTCACCCTCCCACCGGAGCCATCGCCTGCGGCACGACCAGCGAAGTCCCCGCCTTCTCCGACGGTCTGGAGCTCAGCACGCGCCTAACCGGTAATCTGCTGGCAAGCGGGCAAAGACGTGAGGTCAGCTGTTCAGCGCGATGTATTTTTCCTCAAGGAATTCGAGAATTCCTTCTGAACTACCTTCCCGACCGAGTCCACTCTGCTTCACACCACCGAACGGCGCGGCGGGGTCGCTGAGTACCCCGCGATTCACGGCGACCATGCCGTACTCCAAACAATGAGCCACTGCGATAGCCTCCCGCTCTTCACCAAAGACGTAGGCCATGAGGCCGTAAATCGTGTCGTTCGCCATCCGGATGGCGTCATCGACATCGTCGTATTTCACGACAGCGGTAACTGGCCCAAATATCTCGTTGGCGTTGATCTGTGACCCGTGCCGTACACCGACGACCAGAGTCGCGTCGTAGAAGGCCCCCCGATCCGACTTGCGTCCCCCGGTCATAATGGTTGCGCCGTCAGCCACGGCGGATTCGACCAGAGCAGCCACCTTGTCGCGCTCCCCCACGGAGACGAGGGCGCCGAGACTGTTGGAACGGTCCAGACCTGGCCCGACTTTCATTGCGCTCAGCTCTGCCGACATCCGTTCCACGAAGTTATCGTGAAGAGACGAGTGCACGTAGAACCGATTCGCAGCGGTACAGGCCGAGCCGCCATTACGCATTTTTGCAAGCATTGAACCCTCAATCGTGGCGTCCATGTCGGCGCCCGGGAGCACGATCACCGGAGCATTACCTCCGAGTTCCATCGATGCACTCACCACCGACTCCGCACACTCCCGGAGCAGATCGCGTCCGACCTCGGTGGATCCGGTGAATGACAGTTTTCGTACTTCGGGACGCGCTATTATTTTTGCCACCAGCGGCCCAGTCGGCACCGGAGTAACGAGGTTGACCACGCCATTCGGAACGCCGACACGGCGCAACACCTCGACCACGTACGCGGCGGTCAGCGGCGTCTCGCGAGCAGGCTTCAGAAGCGTGGTACATCCGGCCGCGAGGGCAGGGGCGAGTTTGCGAGTCGCCATCGCTGCGGGAAAGTTCCAGGGCGTGATGAGGAGGGACACACCAATCGGCTGCCGGTCGACGAGGATGCGCTTGTCGCCAGCTGGCGAGAGCCGGTATTCGCCGGGGATACGGACCGCTTCTTCGGCGAACCACCGGAAGAACTCCTTGGCGTAGTTCGCCTCCCCGAGGGCGTCTGACCACGACTTTCCGTTCTCGCGCACCATGATTTCTGCGAAATAGTCGACTTCGTCGGTGAGAATGTCGTACGCAGACCGCAACAGCTCGCTCCTCTCTCGGGGAGATGTTGCTGCCCACGAAAGCTGGGCTGCTGCTGCTGCATCGACCGCGGCCATGCAATCGCTTTCGGTCGCGATCGCGAAATCAGCGATCGTTGATCCGTCGGACGGGTCGATGACGGGGAAACGGGTGTTGTCGCCGCCCGCTCTCCAGACACCATCGATGAAGAGGTCTGCAATATAGGGCACTGATCATTCTCTTTTCGTGTGTGAGCGCAACGCTCATTGGATTCTGAGGGCACAGCTGCCACAGAAAGGTACGGTTCAGCGGGCGACGATACAGTCGAGCTGTTTCGTCACGATGTCTAGGACTTCGAGGTAGTTGCGTTCCCTCGGAAGATAGTGGCCATTGCCCTCAAGCCCCTCGTCCGCTAGCCATACCACTTCCGCGTCCGCTCCCCATGAGGTGAGGAGTTGGGCGGTCCGCCGCTCGAGTTCGAGGGTGTGTGCAGGATCTTCGCTTCCGGCCAGCAATCGGATGCGCTTTCCTTCGAATCCCTTGACACTCTCAATTACGGGCATGCCCGGGATCGCACCCACTCGTTGCAGAAGCATCCGGGGAGACATTGAGCCAACCCCGGCCTTCAGAATTGGCAGCCATTCAGGGTCGAATTGCGTACTTCCTGCGATGGCCTGATCGTTGATGTAACTATCACCGTAGGTGTAGGGCGTGCGCCGATCCACTTCGAACGACACCCCTGTGTCGACGAAGGTCAAGTGCACCACGTTGCCATCATCGCTCGTGACCTCCGATTTTTGTTGGATATTCGCCGGGTACGCGCACGCGATCCCAACGACTCCGGCGATAAGTTCGGGGATCTCCTCGATGAGTCGCCAGGCGACCGCTCCTCCCATCGAATGGGGCATGACTACTACGGGACGTCCGATGATATCTCTGACAAGCCGAATGTAGCCGTCGACCACGTCTTGGTAGTCAAGTGTCAGAAGGTCACGGTAGCCGGAACGACCGGAACCAGGCCAGTCGGTAACCCAGCATTCGTACCCATCAGCGGCGAGCCGGTCCGCCCACCCTGCGCCACCGTCAAAGGAAGATCGCCACGTCGTTCCGAAGGATGCTCCACCGTGGATGAAGAGTACGGGATATGGGTACCCCGAACCATCACCCAAAACTTCGTAGTACAGGCCGCTTACAATTTCGCGGCCCACAGTAGCCTTGATATCACTCATTCGCGGCGCCGACGCTCTCGCTATCCGGCGCGTGACGAATGAGCCGGGCGACTTGAGATCGAAGGGTCACGAACGCGCTCGACTCCTTCGTCGTGACCTGGTCGCGCTCAGCGGGGAGGTCAACCGCGATGCGCTCCACGACCCTGCTCGGCGATTTCGAGAGCACGAGAACCTCGTCCGCCAAGTAGACCGCTTCGTCAATGTCGTGTGTCACGAACAAAATTGTCATTCCCAGCGTCCTGTGGACGTGTCCAACTAGATCTTCGAGGTCTGCTCGTGTTTGGGCATCGACGGAAGCAAACGGTTCATCCATCAACAAAAGCTTCGGATGAAACGCGAGCGCACGGGCGATCGCTGCCCGCTGCTGCATACCACCGGACAGCTCCCACGGGTACTTGTCAGCCTTGTTACCGAGCCCGACGGCCTCGAGACTTTCCTGAGTCCGCTGCTCACGTTCCTTAACGTCCAGTCCCCGGTAACGCAGCGGCAGTTCGACATTCGCTCCGATCTTCAACCACGGAAAAAGTGACCGGCTGTAATCCTGGAACACCATGGCGAGGTCGGAAGGGACCTCCGTGACATCCTGGCCGAGGAGATTGACCTGCCCGCTCGTGAACGAGAGTAGGCCCGCGATCGACTTCATGAGAGTCGTCTTTCCACATCCTGAAGGACCCACGATCGATGTGAACTTACCGTTGTTCACGCTGAAGGTCACGTCGTCGATCGCGATGCTTCCTGGACCATACGCATGGTGCAAATTTTTGATGTCGAGTAATGGGGCTGTGGTCGTCATGGGTCTCCGAGGGTTAGTCGTGCTGGCGGGCGCCGCGATACCAACGGAGGACGCGCCGTTCGATCACGGTAAAGCCGAGATTCAGTAGATAGCCCAGAATTGCAAGCAGGGCAATGCCCGCCCACATGTCCGTCAGGGCGAATGTCTGTTGCGCAGTAAGGAGTTGATGCCCGATCCCGTCGGTAGAAACGGTAAGTTCGCTGATCACCATCAAAACGAGGGCGACAGCGAGCGACACCTGAATCCCAGCAAATATCTTGGGCATCGCGGCAGGGATCACAATTCGGAAGATCCGCGCGCGCCACGGCAGGCCGAAAGCGCGACCCGTCTCAAGCTGAGTCGAGTCGATCGCGCGGACGCCGTCGATGCTGTTCAAGAGAACAGGCCAAATAGAACCGAATGCAATCAAAGAGATGCGCATCAGATTGTCGGTACCGAGAAGGATGAGGAACACCGGGATCAGTGCGGGACCGGGGGTCGACCGCAAGAAGTGGACTATCGGGTCGACGAGCTGCGACACCACCCGGGACCGTCCAATCGCAATTCCGAGGGCCACGCCGAGGACGACAGCGATGCCCCACCCCGCAAACATCCGTCCCAGGCTTGAGCCGATATCTGCCACAAGTGCCGGCGTGACAAACCAGGGTGACGGTCCGGAAAACCACAGCTCGTACATCCGTACCGCGATCTCCGAGGGCGGGGGGAAATAAAGCGAATCGCCCGCAACAGCTGCGATCTGCCACAGCACCACGAGAATGACCGGGGCGGCGATCCTGATGATTACGAACTTGGCCCCAGACATGAACTCGTTTTGGAGTTTGGGCGCGCCCGACGCGGGTGGACGAACGGCACGTGATGCGGTTCCCGACAATATTGACGCCATTAGTTCTCCGTTCCGCGCCGTACCCAGCGAAAAAATCGACGATCGACCAAGCTCAGGATGCCATTGATCGCCAAACCGAGCACTCCAGCCCAAATAGCCCCCGCAAGAACGGTGGCGACGTCGTCACCCGCACTACTCGCTTGGAGGATGAAGGACCCAATGCCTGATGTAGCGCCGGCTACAAGCTCGGCACCGACGATGATTACGAGGCCGAGGCTCGCGGCGATCCGTATTCCTGTCAAAATGAACGGTGCGGCGCTCGGTAGGACAACTTCTTTCAGGATCGCAAAACGTGGGATCCCGAAGCTCCGTGCGGTCTCTTTCACGACCGGATCGACGTCCCGAACCCCATAGATGGTATTAAAAAGTACTGGCCAAATAATGCCGAAGGTCGTGAGCATTACTTTCATCTCGGTGCCCTGCCCCCACACTAAAATCGCCAATGGGATGAGTGCGACGGCAGGAATGGGACGGAGCGCGTTGATGACTGACGAGCTGGCAGCGTACGCCAGCTTTGATGACGCTAGCGCCACGCCCGCCGGAATCGCAATCACAGCGGCGAGGACGAGGGACAGTGCCCATCCCCATAGCGTCCAGCCGACCTCTTGCAGGAACACCGGGTCGACGATGAGCTGCAATGCGCGCACGATGACGGTTGACGCATGGGGAAGGTATTTTTCGTCGACGATGCCGAGTCTCGAGACCATCTCGGCGATCAGGAGAAATCCGATCGCCCCCGAGACGCCGTAGACGAGCTTCGTACTGATGCGACGCTTTCCTTTGCGGGAAGAGGATGCCTCGGAGCCGACACCCTCCGGCTTCCGCCGGTCGAGGGTGTCGACTCCACTACCAAGGGATTGCACGGGGGCTACTTATCTGCACCCGGGATGGTCGCGTTCGGCACCAGACCGGTGTCGCCCAGAACGTCTACGACGATTTGAAGCTTCGAGAAATCGGACTCCTCCGGATACGACGGCAGCGTCATGTTTGCCGCCGCAGCCTCCGGGATTTGCGTGTACTGCAGAATGGCTACGCGGACTATGTCGGGATCGGTCCGCGCCAAATCCGTCGCCTTCTGAAGCGCACGCTTCACAGCCGCTACGGTATTCGGATTGGCGGACGCATATTTCTCCGACGTGGTAAATCCGACGATCGGAAACTGTTCGTAGTCTCCCGAGAAGAGATCATTAATTGACCGGAATCCGCCAGCTGCCTTCATCGCACTGAGCGTGGGTTCGGGGACGCATGCGGCGTCGATGCCACCACGTTGCACGTTGCCCGGCATGTCGGGAATAGCAATGGTCACGAAATCCGGCTGGGCATCAGAGCCAGAATTCGCCAGGGCTGCCAACGGAATCTGATCACAGTTACCCGGTGTTACAACTACGCCAACCTTTTTACCATCGAGGTCGGCCAACGTTTTAATTGGCGAGTCCTCGAGAACCATGATCTCGGCATAGCCGGGCCCACCTCGATCCGCCTCAGCGACCGCAGAGATCTCAATACCCTGACTGACGGCCTGCAAATATCCGACCCAGTTGACACCGACGACGTCCAAGCTGCCGCCGAGTACTGCCGGAATCGCTCCGCCGGGACTCATAACCTCTGTGGTCGCCGCGATCCCTTCGTCTTCGAAGAATCCCTGATCGAGTGCGATTTGGATCGCTACGTAGTCTGGAGTCGGAAGGATCCCGAACTTGACTGACGTCTGTTCCAGGGCACCTTCAGCCGTTGCTGGCGTCTTTACCTCAACGTCGGATTGGGCGCAACCGGCGAGCAGGAGCGCAGCTGACGCTATCGCAGCCAGCGCAGCTCGGCCGGCGTTGGTGCGGGTCTTATTTGCTGTGACCATTTGTTGCCTCCGTAACTTCTTTGTAAAGGAGCATAAAACTAGTACGTGTATACAGTAGTCACTATCTCACTAGTAAGTCAATCGACCACGTTAGTGAGCTGAGTTTAAGCGCGCATTGCCACGCTGATCGCGGCCACTGGGCACACTTTTACTGCAGCCTGGACCTCGGTCAGGCGTTCCTCGCCGATGTCGGACATGAGCAGGAAAGCATGCCCTTCGTCGTTAATATCGAAGACCTCAGGGGCCGCAGACACGCAGTTACCGTAGCCCTGGCACCTGCTCAGATCAATCGTCACGTCGATCATAGGAATACTCCGAGATTCTTCGTGCCGAGAGAGGACTGGTCGAGGATCGCCCGTCGGCGGGCGATCTTCCACTCCTGTCCAATCCTGCGGAAACGGTCCTGACGTTCTCCGGCGATTAGGTCATAGGAACCACGGTCGCCGCGGCTTCGAAACATCAGAAGATTGGATCGGACATCCAGTTCGTCAGCTATATCCGTCAGACGAATTCTGATATTGGTGATCAGGCGACGGGTGTGCGACGGCGGATCCTCCGCCCATGCGACATCGGTGCGCAATCTTTTGACCCGCATGGTCAGCGAGGCGAAGTCGTCGTCGAAGTGGCCGATGTCGTCGACGATATCGGAAGCTGGCGACTTCCGGTGGACCCGGATCGGTGCGGTGTAGTGAATGTCCGGAGCGAAGATCGTGAGCCACTCTTCATACTGCCGATCGTCAAGGTACTCCGCCTCTTGCACGAGGAAATCGGAGATCTCGAGCCGGGTCTCGAGGTCAACTTGTATGGCCGAGCGCGTCATTTCTCCGGCTCCTTCAGAACCAAGTCCAGCCAAGTGCGCCAATATTTCCGGCCGGCCGCCTCAGAAAACTTTCCGTCGAAGACATGTCCGGGGCCTGGGAATTCGGTCAACGGCTCCATTCCCAGTCCCATGCCGTAATGAAGCATGATCTCCTCGTCTCGCGCCAGCGCGGTGTTTGAATTCCGTGTTTGAGCTTCCCAGTTCTCCGTGTCGTCCTGGTCGAACATCCCGGATGAGCCGAAGGTCTGCACGTAGGCGGCCTTAGCGGCCTTCTTCCACCAATCCGGACCGTTCTTCTCGATCAGGTGCCACGACCAGACCTGCAGCTTGTCTGGACCGATAGGCTGCCAGACTCGCAGCATCAGACCGCTCACCTTCTTGCCGTCGATGTCGATGAAGTTAGGTTGCAGGAAAGACATGTGAGGGAACACGTTCCCGTGCAGATTCTTCAAATGACTAAGCAATTCGTACTGCTCTTCGCTTAATCTACTGCGGTATTCTTCCTGCAATTCCGGCGGAAAGTATGACTCGTCGTCGGAATGGGTTCCGATTCCGAGCCCGTGGCCATTATCGGGCGCGACGTGATAACCGTCACGGCCGAAGTCGACCCCTTTCGTGAGATTGAGCCGGGCCATAAACGAGTGTGCCGTGGCTGTGTGGTAAGCGTCGGATGTGAAGTTGTCAGCGGGCAGCTTCCATCCGGATGGCACCACCCACTTCTGAGGCACGCCAACGACCTCCATCTCGGCACGACCGAAGAGGAGATCGAGGTACCACCGCACATCGCCCAGAAAATCGGACAAAGGGGCGATTTTCTTGTCCCAAGTGGCGAAGATCAGCCCTTGATAGGTCTCCACCCTCGCCTCGATCAAACTCAGCGCTTTCCGATCGAGCCCTTGTGGATACGCCTGGCGCTCGAACGGGGCGCCGAGCAGTGTGCCCATGAAATCGCCCTTCGATCCGTAAGTGAACCCGTGATACTGGCACCGCCACATGTCGACCTGGCCGAAGTCTTCGCACGCGAGCTTCATTCCCCGGTGCCGACACGAATTCAGGAACACGCGCACAACGTCGTCGTCTCCACGGCCAACAATCACGGACTGCTCTCCCATGTCGCGTACCACGAAAGAACCGGGCCCTGAGAGCTCCGACGCGTGGGCGAGGAACAGCCAGGTGTGAGGGAAGACGCGCTCAAGTTCGAGCTCATACACGTCCGGATCCGAGTAGACGAACATCGGGACCCAACCTTGCTCGGGTTCTACTGTATTGCGGAGACGTTCTGTGACGCCCATCCGCCTGTCATTGCTATTTTGAGGCATAGTACACAGAATACACTTTCTGCTTTTTTCTGCCAGTAAAGATTCAATGAAGACTCTTACGGCATTAGTAATCCACCGTTAACGTGCAGAACTTGACCGGTGATATAAGCTGATTCTTCGCCCAGAAGGAAGAGGATCGGTGCGACTATATCGTCGATCTCACCCAGCCGGCCCATGGGAATAGCCGCGGCCTTCTTGTGCTCATCGAAGGCGGGATTGTCTTGAATCATCGCAGTCTTGACCGGGCCCGGCGCGACACTGTTGACACGGACGCCGCGGAGCGCGTACTCAAGGGCTAATGATTTCGAGAGTGCCTCAACACCGCTCTTCGCAGCCGCATAGTTTGACCCGAACGGATAGCCTTTTCGCCCCCATCCACTCGACATCGTCACGACCGCTCCTCCGCCACGGCGTACCATACCGGGCAACATTTCACGGGTGATCAGATACACGCTCGTGAGTGAGACATCGATCACGCGTTGCCACTCCTCCAGTTCGAGGTCTTCGAAAGGAAACTCCTTCACGACTCCCGCCGCACAAACTAATAGCTCGGGATCCCCAAACTCCGAGCGCACTCTGCGCATCCCCGCAGCAACATCGCGCGCTTCAGTGACATCGCACGTGATCGAGAGGGTCGCATCGCTCGACTGCGCGATGTCGAGAACAGCAACCGTGGCCCCGCGAGCACGAAGAGCTCGCACGACTCCTCCGCCGATTCCGCCCGCTCCACCGGTTACGACGATAGTTTTCTCCACGAAATCGTCAGAGCGCGTCATGCGAGTTCGAGATTCTTTAGTCCGAGCGACACGCCGTAGTGAACGACGCGATCTCGAGTGTGCAGGACGTGCTCTTGGATTGCGTCCTTCGCCTCGGCAACGGCACCACTCTCTACGAGATCGAGGATTGTGTTGTGCTCCTGACAGGTCTCGGCGGGTCGGTGAATTCCGGTTCCTTGGCTCCACATCCGGGCATACCGTTCTGCGCGAGCGCGTAGTTGGTCGAGCAATTCCAGCGTAATCAAGGCTCCCGAGGGCTCGTATAGTTCCCGGTGGAACGCCGCATTAATTTCTAGCCATCGCGCGTGGGACTGTTCGATCTCGAGTTCCGCGTTCAATTCCCGTGCCTTCTCGATTTGTTGCGAGGTAATGTTGGGTATCGCCTGCTCGATCAGCCAGCCTTCCAACACCGAGCGGAGCGTATAGACCTCGACCAGCCGGTCAATGTCTAGACCACGAACCACGGCCTGTTGGTGCGCACGTGAGTCGATGAGGCTCTCAGCTTGGAGCTGCCGCATAGCTTCTCGGACCGGTACCCGCGACACTCCGAAGTACGTCGCGAGGTCAGCCTGGTTCAGAACGGCGCCGTCTCCGAGGGATCCAGAATTGATGGCATCTCGGATAGCGTCGGCAATGTAGTCGGCCGTGATCCGTCGGTCGGAGAGGACGCGCGTGATACTAATACCGTTTAAATCGGGGCGACGTGACATGTATGCAGAATACACCTTCAGCGGGATCTGTCTGAATATTGTTATCCGCGATTGACAAAGCGTTGGAATCCTCTCTCGGCTAGGATTTGTGCGGTCCCATCAGGATCGGGCATTCCGATTACACCCGTGCAAGGACTACACGGTCATCCTGTTGTTCGCTTGCTTATGTCACTCCTCCGTCGGTTTCAATCATCTTCATTTCTGCCCACCCGGTCGCGCCTAGTTCTTTCAAGACCTCGACCCGGGAGTTGTTAAGCGCTATTCGCCTGTGGCGAGTCTATTCTTGCCGGGCAGGCCGCTCTCGGCATTGCTCCGGGTGGACTCTCTGCGTACTTCGTGAGCTGTCACCGGACCGGAGTCGGCACCGTCTTCAACCGGGTGAGTTCACCGTGCTCGCGGCCACGACCTCGTGATTTGGCTGTCATCGTAGCCGGTCTCGGAGTCGGTTCTTGAGGAAGATGGTTCATAACGCGTCGATGGCAGCAAGGAGTGAGTCGAGTTCTACGACATCGGCATACTTTGCGCCCATGTCGAAGAGCTCCACCTCATGCGAGAGCTGTGATCGGTCGGCGACGCACTCCACCGGCACGATTACCCGACGGTTGAGCATGAATCCGTCGTTCACCGTTGCGCGCACGCATCCACTGGTCGTCATCCCGGTGATGATCACGCAGTCCGTTTTCAAGGCGTTGAGTATTGATTCCAACTGCGTGCCGAAGAACGCCGAGGGTTTCGGCTTGACGAAGACGATGTCATCCTCTGCGGGTGCGAGCTCTTGCACAACGTCGTGGTGTCGCCCGGCCCGGTCGAAGGGGAACATGGTCGGCTCGTCGCGCTTGAGCCAGTCACCGATCTGGGCGCTATGGCCCATTTCGGCGCTGACGGTGTAAAGGACCGGTAGCCCGGCGAGTTTGGCGGAAGCTCTCAGCCGTGCAATGGCTTGCGCGCAGGGCTCGCCGGTCGCTGCCCATCCCGTCGGGAACTCGTCGCGGACGAACCCTTCCGTCATGTCTACGATGAGAAGCGCTGGCCGTTGACCGAGCGGTCGCGGCGCTGGAATCTCGCCGCTCCACATCTTCCGCAACGCCCTGACGTCCTCCTCGGGGATCCTAGTCAGGTTTCCTAGCGCGGATCGCATCACAATTGCACCTTTCCGGCCCAGCGGCCTACGAAGTCGCCGAGAAGCACGACGAGCCGGTCGAGCACGAACCCGACGATGGCTAGCAGCAGCACGACGGCCATGGTTAGCTCCGGGTCGAAATCGGAGCTGGCGCGTCGGAGGAGATACCCGAGTCCGCGGCTCTCACTGATCAGTTCTGTGACGACCATGATGACAAGCATGATGGGTAGCGCCATCCGCAGGGTTGCCACCATCGACGTGCTCGTGGCGCGCATGATGATTCCGAAACGCGCCAGAGGCCCTGCACCAACGTTACGGGCGAGCCACAAATAGTGTTTGTCGACTCCCCGGGTCGCTGCGTATGTGGTGAGGATCACAGGGTATGCACACTCCAGGGTGACCATGACGATCTTCGACTCGGCGCCGAAACCGAGAGCAAGAACCAAGAGCGGGAACAGTGCCAGCTTCGGGATGGGATAGGTCGCCGACACGAGAGGTTCGAGGACCGAATCCATCCACCGCACGGAGGCCATTCCCACGCCCAGAAAGACGCCTCCTACCACGGCGATCGCAAGGCCAGTGAGGCCACGTTGCGCCGTCTGCTGAGCGTGGAACCAGATCGTGCCATCGGCGGTGACGTCGACGAGCGTCGCGATCACCTCGATAGGTCCGGGAAAGAGCCTGTTGTTGGCGATCTCGGCTAAGGTCCACCATACGACGAAGGGAAGCAGGACGGCGACGGTACGGCGCGCACGCCGCGCCCAGCGCCGCTGCGACTCGGCCGCGCGATAGCCCGACGGGGTTGATGGCTCTTGACCGGTCGTCGAGGTGACGCGATCGATGACTTTCTCAGACACGACCCATCGCCTCCACTAACTGTCCTCGAGTCCACAGGGCCGACAGCCGACCCCAAATTCGGTCGGCGACTAGTCCGAGTATCGCGAACGCGACGATGCCTGCCCAGAGCGGTCCGTATTGGAGGTCGTTGAATCCATCTTCGATCATGTTCCCCAACCCTCCTGCGCTGGCTCCTAGCGTTTCAGTTGCATAAGTGAGGATGAAAGACAGCGCAAGGCTGATGCGGATGCCGTTGCTCACAGCAGGCATCGCAGCGCGGAGGATCACTTGCAGAAATATGCGCGCTTTGCCAGCATCAGCATTACGCGCGACCCACAGAAGCCGCGGCTCGATGCTACGAGTACCGGCATACGCATTGACGAACACGGGGAAGAAGCAGGATGTGGCGATAACGAGGGCTCGAGAAAAATCGGTGTATCCGAACCAGATGACTACCACCGGGAAAAGTGCGATCTTGGGCAACGGGTAGGTGAGCGAGACGACCGGATCGATGAAGTCCTCGGCCCACCGGCTTACGCCGGCTGTGAGCCCGAGCACTACGCCCGCTATCGCGCCCACCGCGAAACCACTCAGCTGCAGCAAAACGCTCTGCACGCTCGCCAGCGGCAACGTGCCGTCCACCGTCGTAGCGACGAGCGCGTCCAGGATGTCCCACGGACTCAAGACGTACGACGGAAGCAACTCGAACACGTCCATGCACTGCCACAAAATGATGAGCAACAGTGCGAAAAGCAGCGAGGCGAGCCACTTGCGGTCGAGGATCGCGTCAATCACGGGAGAGGAACTCCGATGCGATCGCCTCGTCCCGCAGCAGGTTCCACAATCTCGCGTGATAGTCCGAGAATTCCGGACTGCCTTTGACATCGTGACCGCGGGGGCGGGGCAGGTCGATCGAGATATCGGCGACGATACGCCCAGGACGACCGCTCATGACCAGAACCCGGTCGCCGAGGAAAACGGCTTCGTAGATGTCATGCGTAATGAACACCACAGTCGTGCCGGACGCCTGCCATATCCGATTTAGCTCCTCCTGCATGAGTTCGCGCGTCTGCGCATCCAGCGCTCCGAATGGCTCGTCCATGAGCAACACTTGGGGTTCGAGCGACAGGGTGCGCGCAATACCCGCACGCTGCTGCATCCCGCCGGAGAGCTCTCCGGGGTATGCATCCCCGAATCCGGTCAATCCGACGAGTTCGAGAAGGTCGTCTGCGCGAGCGCGACTAGCCTTGCGTCCCATGCCCCCGACTTCGAGCGGCCAAGCGACATTGCGTTGGATAGTCCACCAAGGAAACAGTGTGGCGCTCTGGAAGACCATTCCCCGTTCTCTGCCGGGCCCCGTGACGGACTTGCCGAACACCTCAACGCTTCCTGTGCTTGCGGACTCGAATCCGCCAAGAATATGGAGCAGGGTGGACTTACCACATCCTGAAGGGCCCAGCACTGTGACGAATTCGCCCGGTCTTGCTGTGAAGTTCACCCCATCGAGGGCGGTAACTTCGCGGTTACCGCGGCGAAAAACTTTAGTGAGATCGGTCACCGAGACGCTCAGCTCATCGAGAGAGTGCGTTAGCCCCGCTGCCACTTCCGTGAGGTCGTCGGCATGAGCCCGTTCCATGAGGGTCCTTTCCAATGCTGCTGTGAGTGAACGCAACTCAGTGTCCCAATGTGACGCCGTCACGAATGAGCGTCCCGACATCGATCCGATCGGATTCCTCGACCACGCCGAATTCGATCATGGCCTCCATCATCTGTGCAGTGCCCTCAGCGTCGACAACGCCGCCGGCGGGACGCGCGTACTCGGTGGAGCGGAGGTAGACATCCTCTGGAAGCGTGACGAAATCACTGCCGACCAAGACGCGCTTTCCGGCCTGGGGGTCGGCAATGTAGGCGTCCATGGAGGCGGCGTAATCAGCCGCCCAGGCACATACCGCACCAATGTTGTCCTCCACAAACTTCCTGTCGAACGAGATCGTCAGGAGGTCGTACGCAAAGTCGGTCAGATCGGCTGCATCGAAGAGCGGTTTCACTCCTCCCTCACTGAGCGCCAACGTGTAGAACGGCTCGGGCAGAACCGCGACGTCAATCAAGCCATTGTGCAGGGCCTCCGCCTGGGACGGGTATGGAAGAACAACGAACTCTGCGTCGGTTGCGGGGTCGAGGTCCGCCTCACGCAGACCCTGACGTGCGATAAAATCGGGTTGCGAGCCTTCGTCGACGATGGCGATAGCCGCCCCCTTGAGGTCGTCAAGCGAACTGATCCCTGAGTCCTCGAGTACCACCGCGCTCGTACTGAAGGAGTCCGGCTCTGCCTCGCGCATGATCGTCGAAATGCTATAGAGATCGAGCGCGCCTCGAGCCGTCCCGATAATCTGCGCCTGCGGACTGATCACGATCGCATCGAGGCCACCCGCTTGATAGGCAGTGAGTCGTTCGGCAGTACCTCGGAATGGGGACAGCTCCATGTCATACCACACACCGTCATACTGACTTGTGCTCCCGCCGGCAGTCATGAGCCAGAAAGGCTCCTCTGCGGCGGCGCCATGGCCCATGCGAATAATCGTAGACTCGGCCGGCGCCTCACTGAGGTCAACGTCCGCACACGTCGATGATCCACTGACAGTCTCGCCTGCGTCGCCGACCGCACTACAACCCGATAGCGCGAGCAATGCAACACTTCCAAATACAGCTACACGCATCGACTTCATAGGTGGCCTCCTCGTCGCCTGTTTCACAGAACTTATCGAACTTCGGAGAAATCTGTCAACTGTATTCACCTAATTGTCGCGGCATCTCGTGATTCATAGTTGGCGAGAGGCCCGATATCAGAAGCCGACGCATCATCGTCCCGATGTTCATCTATCCGAAACTAGCGACTCGACGAAGGAACCACAGTCCGCTATCAGGCGCACGCCTATGAGGAAACAGCAACCATAACTTTAGGTGCGCTAGCGGCTCGGTTGATGCCACAATCAACCGCCGCCAACACAAGAGCGGAGCGGAAGATGTCAACGTATATGAGTCAGTTTCTTTAGCCGGTCATTGAGTTCATTCCTTCTTTCTCGGGTCCGTTGATCCAGGACGCTGTCGGGAACGTTGGGGGCAGCGGGTGGTACAGGACGAAGCGTTCCGGGTGCGAGTCGTAAGCGATTGTGAGAATACAGCCACGGGCGTGGTGGATGGCGGGTGCGCGGCCGTGGTGCAGGTTGAACGGGGTGTGCATCCCGATACCCGAATGGCGATGTTCGTGATTGTACCAGCCGTAGAAATCGGTGCAGAATGAGCGCACAACGGCGAGGCTTTCGAACTCGTCGGGAAACTCGGTCCGATACTTCAAAGTCTTTAAGTGCGCTTCGCTGTTATCCCGAATTCGGCATAATCTGTTATCCCGAATTCGGCATAATAGCGAGGCGTGGTTCAAGACCCTCAAATTCGCTCCGACTTTCCCCGAACGCTTCGGCTCCCTCACCGACGCGAAGACGTTCATGGCCGCTTTCGTCGACGGCTACAACCACGAACATCGCCACTCCGGAATCGGACTCAACACCCCCGCCGACGTTCACTACGGCCTCGCAGCAGCGAAAGCCATCGAACGAGCAGCGACGCTGGACGCCGCGCGCGCTTCCCAGAGCGATTCAGCACAACCCAGGCACCAAAGATCCTGTCCATTCCCGAGACGGCCTGGATCAACAAACCAGCCGACAAACCCACCAAGAATGACCGCCTCGAACTAGCCGCCTAAACTCCCACTGGCCTCATCCGCCTTGAAAACTCCGCAGTCGCGAGCCTCAGGAAAGACAGCGGGGCAAGCAGCCCGACTTATCGGCTGGAGCAGAGCGACGCGCTACCGCCGACAACAACATGCCACGAAATCCACGACATAAACCCAGCCGGTGCCGCCAACCAAGAACTTCAAAACACGACCACAAGATTCGGAGGTTTTCACGTTAGGCCTTGAATACAGCTACCGCGGAGGTTTTATTAGTTAACGCGATTGATTGACATTAAACATACGTATGAGTTACCTTAAAAAGCATCAAAGATACGTTTGTTTAGATCGAGGGACGCATGGCACAGACGCCGCTTTACCGCAAGGTGCAGGAGTCGCTCCTCGACCGAATCAACCGGATGCAGATCGGTGAGATGCTCCCCCCTGAGCCAGAGCTAGAGCATGAATTCAGCGTGAGTCGTGCCACAGTTCGTCGCGCGATTGAGAACCTCGTTCAGAGTGGCGTGCTCGAGAAGCGACAGGGACGCGGTACGACCATCCGCGATCATCCAGAGGCTCAAGACGTCGGCCGGGTATATAGCTGGAAAGCGGAGATGGCACGTCGCGGCGTCGAGTCCTCGAGTCGACTACTCAGCATTGGGCGCGACAAACCATCACGTCGTATCGCGCAAGAACTTCGACTGAGCGCTGATGAACTTGTCGTGGTGATCTCACGACTGCAGTTGGTAAAGGGCGCGCCTATCGCGTTGATTGTGAACACCCTGCGGGAGCGGTATGTGCCAGACCTCGTCGAACGCGGTCTGCCTGCTGAATCGCTTTACGACGAACTCACCGACCGCTACGGACTATCGCTCGCTGGTGGTGAGGAAACGATAGGCGCCCGTGAAGCGACTGCAACCGAAGCCTCACTGCTGGAGGTGCCGGAGGGGTCGGCATTACTGAACGTGCGACGGGTGACACTACTTCGGGGCAACGTGCCGTTTGAGGTCGTCGATATGGCCGCCCGGGGCGACAAGTACAAGTACCACGCGACGCTCGCAGGAGCGCTACGGAAGCGTAGGTAGAGAACAGGCAAGGACAGGTTAGGACAACCATGCACCTCAGTAATGTACGTGTCAGCCTCGATGATGGCTCGCTGACGCCGGATGATGCCATCCGTGCGGCGGGGCAGCTGCTCGTTAATGACGGTATTGCGGAACCCCGCTATTCGGAGGCGATGATCGACGCGTTCCGCGACCTCGGCCCGTACATCGTGCTGGTACCCGGTATTGCGATGCCACATGCTCGCCCCGAGGCCGGCGCGATTCGCGATGGCCTCGCTGTGCTTCGTTTGGCGCAGCCGGTCGAGTTCGGTCACCCAGAGAACGACCCCGTTCGTCTCGTGATCCCGCTCGTCGGCAGCGATAACCATTCGCACATCGATCTGCTGAAGCGCCTGTCGCGAGTGCTGATGGATCCTGAGGCAGTCAACACGCTTCTCACTACCGAGGACACCGCTGCAGTCACCGCGCTCTTCACCGACTTGCAGAACTGAACAATGAAGCTCATCACAACCTGGAGGAATGAACAATGAAGATCATTACGACCTGCGGCATGGGCTTCGGCACCAGCCTGATGCTGCTCATGGAGCTTCAATCCATTGGTGCGAAGCACGGAATCGCTATCGAGGGCGAGGCACTCGACATCTCAAGCGTCCACGGCCAAAACTGTGACGCGATCTTTGGATCGAACGAGATCGTCAAGTCGCTCGATGGCATCACGGTCCCCGTGGTCGGAATCAAGAACATCCTCGACAAGGCCGAGATCGAGGCCAAGCTGCTCGAGCTCATCAAGTCGACCGGATCAGAAAAGGGTTAGCGAGCATGCTTGATTTCATCACCAGCTTTCTATCGACACCTGCGTTCATCATCGGCTTTATCGCACTCGTCGGATTGATAGCGCTGCGCAAGTCGGCATCGGCCGTCGTCAAGGGCACGCTAAAGACGGTTCTCGGCTTCATGATCCTGCAAGCAGGCGCGGGAATAATCGTGGCGAGCCTCTTGGTGTTCAGTACAATGTTTCAGGACGCCTTTGGCCTCGATGGGGTCGTCGCCGAAGACAACGCCATTGCGGCGGCCGTTCAGACGGTGCTCGGCTTCGAGACATCGCTCATTCTCGTGTTCGGCTTTCTCATCAACGTGCTGCTGGCCAGAGTCACGCCACTGAAGTACATCTTCCTTACCGGCCACATGATGTTCTCCATGGCAGCGACGATCGCTATCACCTTGGACCAGATGGGCGTATCTGGTTGGCTCGCCATTGGTATCGGCTCAGTCATCCAAGGCCTCGCTTCGGTGGTGTTCCCCGCACTTGCACAACCATTTGTGCGAAAGGTAACGGGCAACGACAACGTGGCTTTGGGATTCTACGGCTCATCACTCATCTGGCTCAGTGGTTGGATCGGTGGAAAGCTGGGCAACATGCCCGGAGGGCGAACAAGAGTTCAGAGGCCGCTGAAAACCACAGAAGATATCCAGATCAGCGAGAAGTGGGACTTTCTGAAGGAAATGTCGGTGCTCATGAGCATGGTCATGGTCATTGTATTCGCTGTCACGGCCGCGTTCACGAGCCCAGGCGTGCTCACCGAGGTCAGCGGTGGCAAACCGGTAGCAATCATGGTGCTGACACAGGCGCTGACCTTCGTTGTCGGCATCCTCATCCTGTTGCAGGGCGTACGCATGTTCCTCGGCGAGCTCGTTCCGGCCTTCAAGGGTTTCAGCGAAAAGATCGTGCCCGGAGCCAAACCCGCGCTTGACATCCCGGTCTTCTACTCATTCGCGCCCAACGCGACGACAATCGGATTCCTGATGGCCCTCATCGGCGGAACGCTCGCCACAGTCGTCTCGGGCTTTTTGTCGGTCGTCGTGTTGCCGTCAGTCATCGGCCTGTTCTTCATGGGAGCAGCGGCCGGTGTCTTCGGTAATGCCTACGGCGGGCGCAGGGGCGCCATCATTGCCGGGTTCCTACTCGGTTTCCTATTCCAATTCATCGTTGCACTCGCATACCCGCTGATCGGGCTCGGCGACTACGGCATTGTCGGGCTGTGGTTCGCGTCGCCAGACGCGATACTCGTCGTCGCACTCATGCGAGCCGTCGGCCTGCTCTTCGGCGTCTGATACAAGAAAGAGAGAACATCATGGGAAAGATCCGCACAGTTCTGGGCGACATCGAGCCGGAGAAGCTCGGCTTTACATACCCGCACGAGCACCTGTGGTGCAGCCCACCAGCCTCGCAGCAGGACCGCGATCTCGAGCTCACTAGTTATGAGGCTTCGCTGTATGAGCTCAAACTCTTCAAATCGGTGGGCGGCGGAACGGTCGTAGACGGGTCACCACTCGACTACGGCCGTGACGGCCGGATGCTGAAGCAGCTTGCGATTGACTCAGGTGTCAACGTGCTCGGACTCACGGGCTTTAACAAGCACGTCTACTACCCAGACTGGGTGCAGGTCGTGCCGATCGACTTCCTTGTCGAGCGCATGGTGAAGGACATTACCGTTGGCATGGATGGTTCAGACGCCAAGGCCGGTCTCATCAAGGGCGGGTCCTGGTACAACCTCGTACACCCGCTGGAACGGAAGACGACGATTGCGCTTGCGCGAGCATCATTGGAGACGGGTGCCCCCATCTGGCTGCACACAGAGGCGGGGACCATGGGTATGGAAATGCTCGACATCATTGAGGGGGAGGGCGTTGGTCTCGAGACCGTCGTCGTTGGCCACTCCGACCGAAACGCTGACCCTCGATACCACCTCCAAATGCTGGAGCGGGGTGCCTATATCGAGTTCGACGGACCCGGGAAAGTGAAGTACTACCCAGACAGCGTGCGTGTCGACCTGGTACGGAACGTCATCGACCACGGCTTTGCGGACAAGCTCGTGATCTCCGGCGACATGGGCCGAAAAAGCTATCTCGAAGGCTACGGCGGTGGCCCCGGGTTCCGCTTCATCAAACAGATCTTCGTCCCGCGACTCATCGAAGAGGGCATCCCAGAAGATATCGTCCACAAGATCTTCCACGAGAATCCGGCCGCATGGCTAGGGAAGTTCTAGGAGTTATCGTGACAAAGTACCTGCTTGCAGATATGACACGTGACGAGGTCGAGGCTCGACTTTCCAGCACACCCATCGCGATCTTGCCGCTCGGCGCAACCGAACAGCACGGCCACCACTTGCCGCTCGGCACCGACATCCAACTTGCCGAGGCGTATGCGATGCGCATCGCCGAACGGGTTGATGGCGTAATCCTGCCATCCATCCCGTTCGGGTACTCCTGGGTGTGGCAGGACCTTCCTGGCACCATCACCGTGGGCCACCGCACCCTTGAGGCGCTGCTCGCCGATGTTATCGAGAGCGCAGAGCGCAGTGGGTTCGGGATGCTTGTGCTCGTCGATGGCCATGACTCGAACAAGACATCCATGAAGTTCGTGGTTCGAGAGTACGCGGCGCACTCCACATTTCCCGTCGTGCGACTCTTCTATCCCGACCTCGACGACGTGCGACGCAGCAACTGCGAGTCCGGCACCTGGCACGGCATGATCCACGCCTGCGAATTCGAGACATCCCTCATGCTCGCCTCGCACCCAGACCTCGTCGATATGACAAAAGCCGTGCGGGAATATCCAGACGCATCCGATGCGTACGAGTACGGGGCTGAACAGCTCGGAAACATCAGCAAGAGCGGTGTGTTCGGAGACGCCACCCTAGCCACTGCCGCGAAGGGGAGGGTCATGCTTGATCGATTCGTTGAAGATGCTGTTCAGATCATCAACGGGGCGCGGCGATGACTTCGCAACTAACCGTGGCAACCTACCCACGCGCCACGGTGATTCTGCGCGACGTGGCCGTCGAACTCGCGGACGCCGTAGTACAAACGATCGCAGACGAACGCTTGGGCATCGCGGTGGAGATCACGCGTAACAGCGCCAACTTTAGTGACATTGAACGCTATGCAGGAGAGCATCCGCAGCTCGCGATCGGGGCCGGCACCGTGCTCGACGTCGCGGACGCTCAGGCGGCCATCGATCTGGGTTGCCGGTTCGTATTGTCGCCCATTGTCCTCGACCGGAGCGTCGTCGACCTGTGCCATGCGGCGGGCTTGCTCGTCGTTCCTGGCGCTTACACTCCAAGCGAGATTTACACGGCCGTCCGAAACAAGGCGGATATCGTGAAGGTGTTCCCGATCGGGCAGCTCCCTGCGAGCTACATCAAGGACGTTCGTGCGCCGCTCGGCGACGTACCAATCATGGGCGTCGGCGGTGTCTCCATCGCGAACATGGGCGAGATATTATCTCACGGGGTCGACTATGTCGGGCTCGGCTCATCGCTGTTCGGCGAGGCACCTCCGTCACGCGAACAGATTCAGTTCGTCCTACGAGAGCTAGCCCTTGATGCGCAACGATAAGTGGCGGTGTTTCGCAGTGTTGTTGTCTGTTTTTCCCGAGGTCGTTCGATTGAAATGCCCAGTGGGGTACACGCTAAATTGACAGTTCCTTGCTTGCTTCGACGCTTTCAGCTTCCCATCGACGCCTCCTAATGTCTGGCAACCGTCCTTGCTTACAAGAATGGTAATGCCAGTAAAAACACGCGTTTCGAGACACGCCGACTGATCTGTCGCCCCTGGACAATGATGCCCCGATCCCGGTCACCGGACGGAAGGCGTTCTGCCGCGCTCTCCACAATCGTGCATGGGCGATCTGTCTCGTCAATGTGTCTCGCCGCCCTCGGGTTGTGAGACGTGGTATCCGACCTACTAGGGTCACGTCTCGCTGAGTGGATGCTCCTATTGTTGTCAAACAACTTTTTGTGCCGCCTTGGGGTGTCGAGTTGGGTCGTCGAGCCATGCGCTGAAGGCGACTTCCAGATCCACGACAGCTCGTTGTCCTCTCTCGAGTCGGCGTAGTCGCGGGTAGGGGTCTGATGGGCAGCGCGAAGTTGGGATTCTGGGTGAGCAATGCGAATATTTCGTTGGCGACGTTGCGTTTGCGGCGACGGACGATGTCGCGGTCGGAAAGGCCTTCATCGGTTCCTCGAGCGATAAAAGCCATTGTGCGGGGTTCCTTGTGGCATTTGCGAAGCAGCACGATGCGGTGCGGGGCTGCGTTGGCTTGCCGGTCACCACCGCGCGAGAGACGGAGTCGCTGCCATGTTCCGGAGGATGCTTATATCGGTGCGACGCCGCAGAGGGCTGCGAACTGAGCCTTAGTAGTGATGCGATCTGCATTGTCACCGGCGGTGGCAAGCAGGTGCGCGGCAACGAATGGGCGGGACCGTGCTCGCTCTGCAGCTACTTCGCGCTGTATGTCCGCCTCGGCGTTCAGCAGCGCCACGCGCCTGCGCCGTTCGCTTGGCGGGGATGGACTGCTGCGGAATAGACCCATAGGGCTCATCTTCCCGAACCCCCAGTCCGCCCGCTCCGAGGCGCGCTACTCGTCACCGTCTTCGTCCTGCTTGGGATTCCACGACCCGAGAGACCACCCACTGATATCTGCGAGCGACCCACGCCACAGCGGCACCTGAGTGGTCACGTTGCCAACACCGATACGAACGTCCTTCATGTGAAGGAATCCGCGAGCGAGAGAAGGCAGATCAGCTTCGTCGCGCGCCTTCGCCTGATCCAGCACTCCATCATGTGCCTGTGTGAACAGCGTCCTGACGTGATCTGCCGTCTCGTCCGCGCCGGCCTGCTTGTACAGCTCGACCATCACGGTGATCCACTCGGCACGGCTGATCGCGAGGCCGGACACCAACACCCCGTTGCTCGTCACGGTCAGTCCGACGAAGCCGCCCGGAGTCTCATCGTTGAATCCGTGCACGAAGTTGAGCACCGTGTCGAGGAACCAGTCCTTGGGGCGAACGTCATCCAAGGTGTACCCGTCGGCGTCACTCGCTGGGTCCCATTGGGTTAGTTCGTCGGTTTCGGATTCGTCTTTCGGGTTGGTGGTCTCTCTGGTCATGTGCCCTCCTCGGCATTCGGAGCGGTATCCCGCCGCCATGGCCAGCATGGCACCTCCCACCGACACCCCGTCGGGACCTGTCGGGTGAATTCGGGATCACGATCGCCACGCTGCGGGGCAGCGGCATGAATTGCAGCGCGTGATGAGGACTCGAGTCTGGGCCGACGCATCAATCGCTGGACCGCAGCTTCATGGTCCGAGAGGCGCGAACGTCCGGAAGCTAACGAACACCCTTGCAGACCGACCCGCGTTCAGGTGAGGCCCGCTCACGCCAACTGTCGCAGCGCTGCTCAATCCAGACTGTATTACTGCCGGTGTAGCCAATCGAAGTGGTGCTGAACCACGCCGGCCCTGGTGCTCAGTCGCACCAATCGCACCAATCGCGTCACCGTGCCCGGGCACTCACGGAAGCGAAAATTCACGCGACACCGGAATCGGAGTCGATTCCTCGGGTGTGGCCGTCAAGCAGTCACACAACTCCCGTGCGAGCGTGCCGGTTGTGCGCACGGCCCTACTGGATTCGTCGTGCTCTGCCTGAGTTACAGCAACGAAAGCAACTACAGAATCCTCCTCAACAACGCGTTCTTCGGCTACTTCGCCGATGACAGTCACCGCAGAGGCCGTGAGTAACTCTCGAGAGCATGTTCCGGCCGAGATTGGGAAGAGTGACAAACTCCACCAACGTCATGTCCAACGTTGTGGCTTATTCGGAACGCGTGAACTGGGTAATCCTTGCCGTTGCCACTCGGCTATGCTCCTGGAATGACTCTCAACCGTTCCTCATGGTGGTGGTGGCTGCGCTAGCAGCCGGTTGAACCATGTTCACGGGCTGTACGCCGCCCGTGAACCTCAGGTCAGGACTTCGTACAGCCCTCCTATTTTAAGGAGTGCAAAGTGGAATCCCTTACGACCATGGCCGAGCGTTCGGCTATCATCGCCCGAGACATTGACGCCCATCCGGAGCATTATCGCGTGCTCACCGGCGAGCGACCAACCGGCCTGCTTCACCTCGGCCACTATTTCGGCACCATCATTGAACGAGTCAGGCTTCAACAGGCCGGGGTCGAAACGTTTCTGGTCTTGGCTGACTATCAGGTCATCACCGACCGGGACACAATGGCGAACGTTCAACAGAACGTCTACAGCGCCGTCCTCGACTACCTCGCTGCGGGCCTAGATCCGGAAGCAACGACGATTTTTACGCATTCGTCAGTGCCGGCCCTGAACCAGTTGATCATCCCGTTTCTGAGTCTCGTGACGGACGCCGAGCTACGTCGAAATCCGACCGTGAAGTCGGAACTTGCCTCCTCGAATCGAGCCCTGAGTGGTCTTCTTCTGACATACCCCGTGCACCAGGCCGCTGACATCCTGTTCTGCAAGGGGAACCTCGTCCCTGTCGGAAAAGACAACCTGCCCCATGTGGAGATGACACGTGTGATCGCGCGCAGATTCAACGAGCGCTATGGAGATGTTTTCCCGGTACCCGACGCACTGATCACAGCGTCGCCAGAGATCCCCGGGCTGGACGGTCGCAAGATGTCCAAAAGCTACGGAAACGCGATCGCCCTGTCTATGACCGAGGATGAAACCGCGGCAGCCATCCGGAAAACTATCACCGACAGTGACCGTCTGATCTCTTTTGATCCGCAGACTAGACGCGGGGTCTCAGCACTCCTGTCGACGGCTGCGCTCTGCTTCGGCAAACAGCCGGAGGAGATCGCAGCGCAGATCGGAGGCCAAGGCAGCGGTGACCTGAAGCGCCTAACCACCGATGCTGTCAATAGCTTTCTTGCTCCACTTCGAGCGCGACGTGCCGAACTCGCGCAGGATTCGGGGCTGGCTGCCGAGGTGCTTCGACGCGGCAATGATCGTGCCAACAGTATTGCTGCAACGACGCTGGACGAAGTGAGAACCGTCATGGGCACCCGCTACTGATTTCCCCATGCGGGCCCGTGAACCATCCCGAATTTCCTGCTGCATTCTTTCTGCGGGTCGCCGCCCTCTCCGTCCCGCAGAAAGAAAGCGTTCGTCCTTCTCGCAGTTCCCCAAGACGTTACTCGCCGCCGCGCTCAAGCCATTCGACAAGCTGCTCATCCGTGGATAACGTGATGAGCTGAATAAGACCCCAGTTGCCGGAATGATTTGACGCGAACCCCAAACGGTCCTCCCAATCGTTGGCATACTCCCGAAGAGAAAGCACAAGGTCCGCGAGGGCCCCGTCCGCGTCAATGCCCTCGGACACGAAAGGACGGCCCTCCATCAGTGCCGTTGTGCGGTCGCTGTCATCCCTGCTGACACGTAACCGCGGCGAGACGACACGAAAAAGATGTGTTCGGAGCAACTCCGCCGACATGACCACGGAAACGAGTCCGCCGCGTTGCATCGTCACCGTCTGGCCACGAGCGGACGCGTCCAGCACCTCCTTGAGGTGTAGGTGTGTGCGCACCTCCGTGAAGGTGCCGTAATCGGGGACAAGGGGCATTGGAATCTCTCATTCGGTCTGGTCGCCCATATGGGCGTCAGATTCACGGTACCGCTTGCACCGCCGAGTTCAACCGTCGACCGGGGCTGACCTCGCGCCCCACTCCACCTAGGACGCGGCCGCTGTGCTCCAATCCTGCTTGAAAAGTCGAGGCCATCACGGTCGCAGTCATGAAGCCACGGCCGGCGGCTCCCTCAACCATCCATGGCGTGACAACCCTGCCCCGCACCTGATTGCAAGATCGCAGTCAGCACCAGCCTGCTCACTCGGACGCGCAAACCGAGTCTCCATTCCCGATGCAGCAGCGGAAATGGGGCTGATTCCCGTAAATTCCGTATGCTATACGGTCGTATACGCTTCGAGGTTCCGCCGCGTTGAAGTGGGCAGCGCGTCGATCAGTGACCACGCCCCGGTCCGTCCGCAAGCTGCGTTGATGGGCGCAACTGGCACTCCAGGAATTAGCACAAAAGGCCGATCTGGTGGATCAATCTGTCGAACATTCCGTTGTCACCGAAAACCCGCCGCAGGGTATTCGTTGAGGACTGGACTGACCAGTTCCGAAGGCGGTGGTACCCATGTTTCATCCGACAACCCCGACAGGGAGTGGAAGTGCGGACCCAACGAATGCCCCAGAACATTGGGATTGGCACGAGCAGGCGATTCACTCGGACTCGATGACGGCCGTTGCCCACGTTTTTTACGCGCGGGGCATTCTCAAAACCAGCGCGCAGGACATCCTCGACGAATTACCCGCCAACTCCGGATTTCCGATTGGGCCGAGCCACACGCTCGACGCAGTCATAACGAGATTCCTCGAGGAGGCCATTGCTGGAATTCCGTTTGTCTACGAGGTCCGGCCCAATATGAAGGGTCTTCCCGATCTCGTCTTCTATTTCCGAAAACTGGCCATATCCGCATCGACTGATGTGGTTGCCATGGCCGCCTTGCGAATACTTCGCGAGGCCACCCAGCCGGAAACTCCAGGTGCCAGGCCGCTGCAGATCTGGGTTTACCTGACCGAGAAATGGCTCCGTGAGTCGCTGTCTGCAACCGGTCAATCCGATCTTGTCGACCCGACCATGCACGCTGGGCTCCACGAGCATTCCGTTCAGCTCGTCTCCGCTGCGTTCGGCCTCATTGAAACGTCACGACTCCTCCGCGACAAACGGCTCCCCGAGCGAATGGAACGACTCCTGCACAGCACCCTCAGGTCGTGGGGCATCACCGAGGCACGAATGGCCGAACTCCTCATCTCCCGAGTGAGAGGCTGAAGAATCGCCAGCAGCGCGCATCTGATGCTCTGGACCTGCACACACTGGCTGTGAGGTCACGGATAACCCGTCCAGTCTCTCCGACCCTTAGGTCAACCAGTCTTCGTCCGCCAGTGGTGCCCCGTTGAGTTCGTCGCGGAGCGCGCGCCAGTTGGGCAGGTTCTTGTCCATCAAGTCAACAAAACGATCGTTGTGGGTGCGTTCGAGTAAGTGGGTCATCTCGTGTACCACGATGTACTCGAGGCACCCCGGCGCTTTCTTCGCCAGCTCGATGTTGAACCAGAGTCGGGCCGTGTCCGGATTGCAGGTGCCCCATTTTGTCTTCATGCGACGGACAATCCAGTTACTCACTTCACGACCAATTATGGTTTCCCATTTCTCGATCAGAGGCGGTATGGCTGCCTTAATCTGCTTGCGATACCAGGACTCGAGAAGCTTTCGGCGTTCAGCCTCGTCGGCCCCCGCGCGCACGGTGAGCCGGAGCTTGGACCCTGCAATATCGACGTGCGGGCGTCCGGTGGTCTCCACCAGTGCGAGCCGCAACCGTTGGCCCCAGACGTAGTGAGATTCCCCCGTGAGCATCTCCCGTTCGGACTGGCGCTCGGCGGATTGAAGCTGCTCCCGCTGCTTCTTGATCCAGGGCAGACGCTGCACAACTGCCAAACGGATGGCGTCCTCATCGAGACGCTCCGGCGCAGCCACCCGAACCCGGCCCATCGGCGGGTAAACCGAGATGTGCATGTTCTTGATCTTCTTGTAGACGACGTCGACGTTGATCCCGGCGACAGTCAGGTAGTCGCTACCGGTACTCATCGCGAGCTCTCACCAGATCGAAGAGTTCGTCAAAGCGATCAAAGTCCGTCGGGATAACTTTCCTGATCGCGATGGCGACAACTTTTTCCTTCATCTTGTTGCCAACCCAGTCATGAGGCTTGGAAACATTGATCGCAGCATCGAGCTGAATGACCGTCGTGGTATCCGCCCAACCGAAGTCGACGAGTGCCTTCTGCGCACCGTTCTTCGCCCACTCCGGGTACACCGTGTCCGATTCCTTCGTGCCGACCTTAGTCGCCAAAGCAATCAGCCCTTCAAGGTATTCCTTGTATTCGATGGCTTGCTCACGCCGCTGCTCAATCAACGCGTCGAGCAATGACGACATCGTTTCGTAGTACTTCGGGTTCATGGCGTGCTCGTCTACGATCGTCTTCCGCACGTTATTCACGATGGTCTCGGCAGCAGCATCCTTGTTTTTCTTGATGCCGGGAGGCAACACGTCAAGGGCAGCCATACCCTGATTGACGATGAGCTCGACCAGCCCGACGTCCTCAAAGTTCGCCACGACTTCGGAGTTGCCGGCCTGAATGTAAGTGTCCAGCAAGAAGCGCATGCCCGCTTCGAACTGTTTGAAGTCGACGTTTTCGCCGGCACCAAGTTTCACTTCGTCGCGCACAGCAACATAATGAGTGACCTCCTTCTTGATGGAGGCCGCCTGATGATCCGTATAGCCGGCGGCTACCAAGTCATTGGCGATAACTCCAAAAGCCCGAACGAGGCTGCTCACCGACTTATACAGTTCAACGCGCTTAGGCTCATTCTTCTTGAGCTGATCAGGGTCACCTGCATTCTTCGCGCAGAAGTAGTGCTGATATTGCAGGGTCTCCTTCGGCGGCGCGACGGGCTCACACAACGCCCGGATGCGCTCCAGCGCCTCATCGAGATCCTTGCGCTCCTGAACCGTCCGGTTCTTCAGCAGCCCTTCGATGTCCTTCTTCTCATAGCCGTCGAGCGCCCCCGACGTGTAGTCCGTAATGGCCCCTTCGAGAGAGTTGAAGAGGTCCTGGTAGTCGACGATGTAGCCGTATTCCTTATCATCGCCATCGAGACGGTTGACCCGACAAATGGCCTGAAAGAGTCCGTGATCACGCATCTTCTTGTCGATGTAGAGATACGTGGCGGACGGCGCATCAAACCCGGTCAGCAGCTTGTCTACGACGATGAGAAGCCGCATCTGGCCCGGTTCCTCTTTGAAGCGACGCTTGACGTCTTTCTCAAACTCTTCAACACGAAGCACTGCCTTGTCGGCCGGTTCGTCGAAGTAATCGGCAAGCATCTGCCGGTAAATCTCGTACTGGTGCAGATTCTCGGTAGCACCATGACCGCCGTCTTCCTTGGCGATGTCGCTGGCCGACGGCACATAGCTGGTGACGATGGCCACCTTGCCCTTGAAACCCGCCTGAACAAACATCTCGTAAAACTTGCACGCCTGATAGATGCTGGAGCCGACCAGCATGGCGTTACCGCGCGCATCCATGAGCCGGGGGCGAAGTTCCATGTCGAGCAAGACGTCCTGAACAATCCGCTTTGAGCGCGGCTCGGCACTGACAACCTTCTGCATGGTGCCCCACCGCTTTTTGAGCTCCGCCTTGGTGAGGTCAGTCATACCCTGAGTCTTGACATCAAACCACTGGTCAACCTGAGCGTGGCTGGTGAGCGCCTGATCAATGTTGCGGGCCTCATAGCGAAGGTCGAGCACAACACCGTCGGCCACCGCCTCATCGAACTTATACGTGTGGATGAAGCTCCCAAACGTCTCGATGCTGGTGGTCTTATCGGCCTTCAACAGAGGTGTACCCGTGAAGCCAATAAACATGGCGCCCGGCAGAAGCGGCGTATTCCAGCCAACGTCGCAACACCTAACGTTTAGGAATAGCGATGAAAGACAATTCAAGAACCCGGAAAAAGGGCACCGGCGCGCTGCCGATGGCCGAGACACGTGTTGAATATGCTCGGCTCATGAGGCAAGGAATCA
>NZ_PJJM01000021.1 GCF_002929805.1 Cryobacterium sp. Y50
CGGGCTGACCCGCATCTCCTGCCGATCGGGAAACACCGCAGCCAAATAATCACTGATCTGTTCCGGACTCCATTTCAGGCATAACTTTTTCTGCACCAAAAAAGCCAGTTCCGGATGGTCGAATTTGCTGGCCTTCGGGCGACGTCCACGAAGTTCGGCCTGCCTCTGCGCCGCATACGGGGCATACTTCATCCGTCCCTGCGGGCCAGTCTTAGACCCTCCTCGAGCCAGCTCCCGACTGATCGTGGCAGCAGACCGGCCCACCAGAGCAGCGATCGCCCGCACGCCGGTGCCAGCCAGGTGCAAGTCCGCGATCTGCAGTCGTTCCTCCAAGGACAAGTACCGCCCAGACTTCTCTGCCTCAGGAAGAGGGATCCGCCCACCCGTTGCTTGACGCCAACGCCGTCCAGTTCGTCGATTCACCCCGACAGCATCGCACGATGCGGTCAGCNAACGTCTACCGGGATAGTTGACGCTGGCACACCGGGGCTCACCATGCATAGCTGCTCTGGGCAGCTATGCAGCTTGTAATTGACGGTAGGAAGTGAGGGCGGTGTTCCCTGCGCGCACGATGTACAAACCATACGCGCTGGTGACCAGCGCCACCCCGAATCCGGTAACGCCCCAGGTCACGTGCCAGTCCATTCCGGTCTGGCTTGCCAGGTAGAGTCCGGTTCCCGCGACGATGAGAATGAACCCACCGAGGTAATAGTCGACTGTTCGTCCGAAGATTGCGGGCATAGGGAAGAAGTGAAGTCCCACGATCAGGACGACCACAGGGAGGATCCATACGTATTGACCGAGAACCGCGAGTACATCAACCGAGGTGACGATGAGCGCACCCTGGATGCTGCTCACGAGTGTCATGCCCTGGGAAATGCGGGCGTCGTCCGCATTCGTCTCGTTCGGTACTCCACCAGCAAGCTTGATCAGTTTTGCAGCACGAATAGCCAGGAAGACCGACCAGGCAAGTGCCGCTACGAAAAAGATCGTTCCAAGAATTGGCCAAGCAAGCACTGGCCAAATGGCGTACACAGGGGTGAAAACAGCCATCGGAATGAGTCCCGAGGCGATGCCCCGGACGATCGGTCCAACTCGTGCAGTGAAATCATCCATCGAACGGTTGCCTCCCCCTGGGTCAGTCAGAAGCAACCCATACGAGGCCGACATGTATAGCGCTCAACCTCAAGATGTTCTGGGCCCCGCCGTAGAAGGGTCACGGTCAGGGCATCGGCTCACTCCGGTGAAGGACGACCGGATTCCCGTAGCGGGAACCTTCTACCGGCCGCCGATTTTTCTAGCGATGTTGAGCCGCCGCGCCACGACCGCTACGCTCGTGGCACTGGAGGTCCCAGAGCTTGGCGCTCGTCCACCTTGGTTAAAAGCGCCCTTGGACCCTTGGAGTGGGCGACCCGGCCTGAGTGGTAACGAGTTGTCACCATACGGCTCTGTAGTGCTTCATTCTGCGCGCCGTAATGCCACACTCGTGACATGACTTCCAATATCCGGTTGAAGAGTCGCCTCGGATTTGTGTTTCCCGCGGTGGGCATTGTGGTCGTTACTTGGCCCGTATTCTGGATGGCGCAAGGATTCCCCACGGCGTGTAACCTCGTCGCCCCGTGTTCGGGACGTGAGGTCAGGGTGGCGCCCGCTCTGCTTTTCGGCGGGATGATGCTTGCACCGTTGGCGGCTGTGATTCTCATGTCCGTCGTTCGCTCACCGGTGGGCTGGCTCGTTCGACTGTCCTATGTCGCCCTCGTGCTGCTAGCGGTTGTCGGGTACGTCGTCATCAGCTTCAGCGGCGGGTTCAGCGTTGATGCTGCATTCCTCGCGGGTCTCCTCGGAACGATCGGGACGGCACTGCTCGCATATGTGGGAATCATTGCTCTTCGACGCGAGACTTGAGCAGCTACGCTTCCAAGCCGGGACTAGGCTGGTGAGCCCTCTATCCGCAACGGCATAGTGCAGGTGCCCTGCCGATTCCCCGCGCCACGCGGCGCGCCATCCGTGATGGCGGATTGGTGCCGAACTCCGACGTCGAACAGCTCGGACCATGCTTCGCCGAATAGCTTGCAGCTCCAACGGAGCGAGAGTCGAAAGAGCGCCCGTCGGGGAACCATCTGCGGGGCGAGCCCCCGTAACGATCGCCTACCGTCTCCGTGCGGGGCTAGTCTTCGCCCATAGAATGTGACCATGAGTCCGAATCGAC
>NZ_PJJM01000086.1 GCF_002929805.1 Cryobacterium sp. Y50
GAACAAATAGTCCCACCACAGACCAAGACACCACCACCGGGCCACACCGTGCCTCCGACCATCCCGACCAGCTCGACCAGCAAACATGGGGCGTTTTCGAGACCGGCGCGAGTCGCGCCGAAGGCGGGCTCGACCGACGCGACTGACACGTGCTACTGAGTGAGGGCCAGGCTGCTGGGATCCAGAAGCACGTAAATCATCCCGGTGATGGCCAGCTCTGTGGTACCTGTTCCCTGGGGGACTTCGGTCACTAACGTGGAAATCGACACGGTTCGCTCGCCATGCTGGAGACCGGCAACGAAGTCAAAGAGATTACTCTGGGCCCCCTGAACCGACATAGTGATGGGAAGCGCGAGGTAGGCGCCATCGCTGAACGGGTTCGCCGCGGCATCGGCGGTGTTGGCAGAGTCCGCATCCGGCAGTGGCACCTCGGGCGGCACAGCGTCACCAGCACCAATCGGCGGCGCGGCCCCTGCCACGGGTTCATAGGCCACCGCGTCGCCGAGCGTCAAGGAACCAAGGGTCACGTTGTTCTGACGAGCGATGACTTCGATTTGACCGACAAACGACCCAATCGCCGCGTCGGGCGGGACAGCAGTCTGCAGCGTGCCCAGATAGGTGCGCAACTCTGCAATACCGTCAAAGTCGCGTTGCAAGCTCTCGAGGGCAATCTCGTATTCGGCGTTCTGCGACTCCACGACTTCGCGGTAGGCGGTTACCGCACGCACCTCCTCAAGCTTCGGCGCAATCCCCAAGAGTCCGCCGAGAACCACGGCCGCGCTCACAGTCAACGCCATCACTGCACCGAAGACTTGGTTTCGATTCATAATCAGTTTCCCTCGGCGACGCGATTGGCGCGAGCATCCGCGTTGATATTGATTTCAATGTCGACGACGTAGGTTCCGGATTCTGAACGCGTGATCGAACCGGGGCTGGCGTCGGCGAATCCAGGAAGCATCTTCAGATTGGTCAGCCATTGCGGCACCGCCGGCAATGACGGGCTGGTCAGGGTGAGGGTGAGGGTAGCCACGCGCGGGTTGTGCAGGGCGACGGTACTTTGGGCGAAGTCCTCCCACGGTGAGCCGGAATCAATCGCCAATGCATCGATGGTGACCGCGCTGGGCAAAATCACCCGCACGTCAGCCAGATAGGCTCGCCAGTCGATTTCCGATCCGGTGGCGACCGATCGGGCGGCCCCCGTCAGGTCTATCTGTGCCTGCACGCTTCGCACCTGCGAATACTTTGCAGATTCCAGAAGTAACTCGTTGGTGCGTACCTCAGCGTGCGCGAGATCGGTCTGGGCAACCCGGGCTTGCACGGAGACCGCTCCGATCGATGCCGCCATGAAGAAGACGACTCCAGCGGATGCGACCAGAATGATCTGGCGTAGCATTTTGCCCTTGCGCTTCGCTCTGAGTTCAGGGGGCAGCAGATTAGCTCGCGGCTCGCCGCCGTAAATCAGCTCACGCCGATTGCTGCGGTGCTTCATGCTTTGCTCCCCAGGGCCAACCCGAGAGCTGCGACAAAGGTGCACTCCGAGTCAGACAATTGGGCCCGGTCCACATCGGGGCCTAATTCCAAACCGGCGAAGGGCTGAGCCATCGCGACCGGAAAGCCGGTGAGATCGCGCAGCGCGGCGGAAAATCCGCTCAGCCGAGAACCGCCACCCATGAGCACAATACGATCGATCGGCAGCTCCGGCCAATTGTTGGTAAAGTACTGCACCGTGTTGCGCAGGCTTTCGAGCAGTTCCGCCGTGACCTCGCGAATGACCGTGGCAGCGATCGCGTCGTGCGGTGCTACTACGCCCGTCAGACCGAGCATCATTTTGAACACCTCCGCTGCCTCCTCATCGATACCGAGCCGCACGCGCAGAGCCTTCGTCAGCTGGTTGCCTCCGGCGGGAATGACCCGAACAAACTGCGGCACACCGTTCGACGAAATCAACACGCTCGATGAGCCACCACCAATATCGATCTGAGCAATCACGCCGGGAGCGGTGGCCCCGCGATGGAGGGCGCGGCTGCGCGCAAAGGCCATAATGTCAACGTTGATGCTGCGCAGCCCAGCGAGTTTTGCGGCCTTGATGTGCGCCTGCACGACGTCCTTCGTCGCAGCGATCAAGAGGCCGGAAACTTGCGGCTCTGACTCGCCCTCACCGTCGACCTCCTTTATGGGGTAGAAGTCGAGCAGGGCTTCGGCAGTCGGGAACGACAGCAGGTCCTGCACCTGAAAGGGCAACGACTCGCGAATACGTCGCAGCGACATTTTGGGTACGGTCAGGTTTCGCACCACCATGCGGTGATAGCCCATTCCGAGTACAACGTCTTTGCTCGTGAACCCGCCGGTCGACCAGAGACGTTTGAGAGCAGCGCCGACGACGACCGGTTCGAGCACCTCGCCGCGGCTGACTGCACCGAATGGCAGTCGATGCTCATGGCAGCGCAGCAAAACGGGATTCTCCGTTTCGGCGTCGCGCACCTCGACGGCCCGCACGGCGGTGGTGCCGATATCGATTCCGACCACACGTGTAGTCATTGTTGTTCCCCCCGTGAAATATGAGTGTGCAAGATTGTTTCCGTGCAAGCGCAAAGGTCTAGGTGAGGCCGAACAGCGTCAGGTAGCCGGCCGCTATCGATTGACCGAACAAAGCACCGAGCCAGGCGGCCAGGAGCATCCACGGGCCAAACGGAATGCTGCTGCGCCGCCCGGCTTTGCGACTTACCAGCAACCCGATTCCGAAGAGCCCTCCGAGCAGAAACGCCCCGAATGCGCCCACGATCAGCGGCGCCCAGCCGAGCCAACCGAGGTAGAGACCGAGAACACCGGCGAGTTTCACATCGCCAAGCCCCATGCCGCCCGGGCTGATCAGAGCCAGCGCGAGATAGAGGCCGAACAGGGCGGCCGCACCGATCAGGGCGCTCAGCAGACGGCCCGGTTCTCCAGCGACGAGAGCGGCCGCGGTCAGCAGCACGGCACCCACCGGATAGGCCGGGAGCAGAATTCTATTGGGCAGGGTGTGCGTGTCGAGGTCGATCATGGCCAGTGCGACGCTCACTGCAGCAAGGTACAGAAACGCGGCGAGCACGATGATCTGGGCGAGGAATGGGCTGGTCCATACGAGGACGGCATCATCGCCGGCGATCCGGTCGGGGCCCGCGAACACCCACAGCGCAACGACCGCGAAGAACACGCCCGTGCCCAGTTCCACCAGTGGGTAGCGCGCCGAAATGGCAGCCCCGCAGTCGCGGCATTTTGCCCGCAGCAGCAACCACGACAGCACGGGAACGTTGTCATACGGGCGGATGCTCGCACCGCAGTTTCCGCAGGCACTCGGCGGCGACACGATGGACTTGCCTGCCGGTACCCGATAAATGACGACATTAAGGAAGGAGCCGATGAGGAGACCGAATAGGCCCGCGATCACCACGGTCACCGTCGTCATTTCGGCACCTTCGAACGGTTGCGGCTGGACAGGAGTGTCCAGTCTGTGGAGGGGCCGACCGAATCGTTCACGGCTGCGGGAAACAGTTCAGTGCCGGGGATACCCATGGGCACGAAGTGGATGCGGCTATCGTCATCGTCGATGTCGACCTTGCCGGCATAAAGCTGCCCACGCCACTGAACGTCGTTCAGCTCAATCTCACATGGTGTGTAGACCATCACGGAGATTTCGCCGGAAATTTTCGCCTTGTCCCCAATCGTGAAGTCGGCGTCGCACTCGTCATCGTCATCGTCATCGTCGTGTCTCTGATTGCTGTCATCGTGCCAGTCATCGCCATTGTTCCAATCATCTTCGGGGATAAGAAACCAGATTTTATGACGATCTCCATTGTGGGATTCAAGGTCAAGTTCGTCAATTTGCGTGTCTGGAAGAATAAATGCGATGTCTGTCCTGACCTCCAGGGTGAGCTTGTCGAGGTCGACCGCGTCACATCGACGCAGGTCCACCACGGTAGGCACAGTAAGGTTTTCCCAACTGTCGCGGTTAATCCAGCAGTCCCCGGAGAGCAGCTCAAACCCCGCGTCCCTGAAGTCCTCCAAATCGTAGTGGAATGCTACCCAGTCACCTGCCTGAGCAGTCTGAGGACGGGGCACGTCCGATACGTTCTGGCTCAGCCTTCCACCGATGTCGGCCTGGGAACTCTTGTACAACGTCCCCGCTAGGACGACATCGCCAGTCACTTTTCCTTGGATCAAAGTTTGATCATCGCTGGAGTTCGTCAGGTCGCCGCTGACTAGCCCGTTGGACTTGACCTCAATGCTGTCATTGCCGTGAACATTGCCAGAGACCGCGACGTGATTCCAGACAACAATGTTTCCCAATGCATCCACATTTCCGTCGACGGAACAGGACTGACTAGGACCAGTCGTCACGTTGCCGGCGACTCTGAGGTCGGCCTGAACTGTTCCATTTTTCGAGCAGGCGAAATCTCCGTTCAAGACTCGAATATCGGTCGGTTCGCCGGTGGTAACGCTCCAACCGTCGACATCCAGGTCCTCAGAGGAAGTGATGACAGAACCGAGGTTGTTAGTTGCTCCTGATGGTGTGATGTCGTAGATTTCCTCGACCGTGCGCGCGTGATTCACTGTGCCTGCCGTCGACTCGCCCTGAGACACAATTCGCACTTTCGTCTCATCCACAGCCCCTGTCGGGCAGCTTGGACTCCACTCGTCGGTCAGTGTCGATACTTCTACTCGGTACGCCGGCACGGAGTCTCCCTCGCTCGCTATCACCCCGCCGCTCGGGCATACCGCACCTATGTTCTGCAAACTAGCCAAGGCTACGGCTATACCAGCTTCGGCGGCGGCCTGGGCCTGCACGCCGGCGCGAGTTGAGGTGGTGATGGTCAACGCTTGTAGGGATGACGAGGTCACGGTGAGAGTGATGATCAGGAGGACCGCCATCACACCGATGACGGCCATGAGGGCGCTGCCGCGTTCACCGCTCTCGCGACTTAGTCTGCGAAACATGTTCCCTCGTTGCTGCTTGGTGCTCGTTGTGTGACGGCGGTTTGCACTGCGATCGGCGCTTCTCCGCCGACAGCGAACGACAGCTCGACTGATGGATCGGAGTACGCGAAGACGTCGATTTTGTCAGCTGAACCTGCTGGCTTGATCTGGATAATTCCCTGCCCCTGAATGGACCAAACCTCTAGGTCGGTGGGCGCAGTCATGCTGATTGGTGTGTCGCCAGTGTCGATTGTATAGATGGCGTCGGCGGTCCCACCCGTGAAGTACCAAGCGCGGCAGGACGAGTCAAGCGTGTCACCCATTCCTGTCGTTCTGACGATGAGGAGGTTGTGGACGTCGTTCACGCGAACCTCGGTGGCATTTCGCACGTCGCGTTTGATCGACTCGGCGATCAGCTGCGCGGTGTTGGCGCCTTCCGTGGAAGAGACCACGTCGCGCTGGGCACGCACCGCGTTGAGTAAAAAGCCACTGACGAGGGACACGACCAACACCGACAAGCTGACGTAGATGATCAATTCGACAAGAGTGAAGCCAGTTTCGGCACGGCTGGGACCGACGCGAAGAGGCGTGCTCACTCCGTTACCAGGATGAGCGTGACCGCTTCGGCCAGAACCTCGTTTGTCGCGGCGTCCTTGATAGTGCTCGTGTACGACACAGTCGTGGGTAAATCCTCGGCACACGTGAAAGAAGCGGCCCACTTGCCATTCACGGTGAATGCGTCATCGTCGGGAGCATCCGCTGAGGAATTGGAACCACAGCCCGGATGTGACGCGCGGGCACGGTCGAGGTCGGCGCTGAGCAGCTGCGTAGCCGTGGCGATCGACGCGTTGACCCTGGACACCTGTAGGGATTGCACGAGCACGGGCAGAAAGGCCATGGCCATGAGGCTGAGCAGAAACATCGAAACGATGACCTCGATGATTCCGAAGCCGTCCTCAAACTTGGTCAGTTGCCTCCGCCGAGTTGCATTCATCGCCGGGCGCTTCGCGAGGCGCCCGCTTATGCGCTCGGCTTGGCTGAGGTGGAATCAGTGATTGTGTAGGAAATCGCCGTTTCGAGCCATTTTCCAACAATCGAAAAAGTGTCTCCCCCGCTCCCGACGGTACCACTGACGGGAATTTCCTCGCTGCTTGAGTAAGAGGCGAGGGGTGCCACAGCCTCGCCCCCATTGAGCGCCGCGATTGCTGTAGTCACGGTGTAGCCACCCTCCGTTATGGCCAGAGCAACTGCGGTCTTGGCCTGCGTAACCTGAGCCTTCACAGCATTTTCCTTCGCGGTGGTCTGCTGGTTGAGGTAGATCGGAACTGCGATTGCGGCGAGAACCCCAAGAATAACCACGACGACGAGAAGCTCGATGAGCGTGAAGCCTTTGTCCTTGCGGCCAAGGGTCAAACGTTTACTGCGTAAAATGGACATGATAGGGCTCATGGTTGGTTCCTTTTCGTGGCGTCTCTGGGAGCAGTACTGTGCGGCTGTTCATACTTCAACCTAGGTTCTACCCCCGGTGAAGTAACTGGGTTATTAGGGTTTACCTACCCCCAGATATAGTGCAGCCCCAACTGGGGTGGACTATTCGACATAGTCGAATACGTTGAACATCGGCAGGTAAAGAGCGACAACCATCCCTCCGACGATGATGCCGATCACGGCGATCATCAGGGGTTCGATCAGGGCGGTGAGTTGCTGGGTGGTTGCCTGCACTTCCTGGTCGTAGAACTCGGCGATCTTGCGCAGCATCTGTTCGAGCGCGCCGGCATCCTCTCCCACGGCGATCATCTGGGTGACCATGGCCGGGAACACCGGTTCGAGGGCGAGTGGGCCGGCAATCGACCGGCCTCGACTCACCGATTCCTGCACTTTGTGCAACGCTTCTTCGATGACCCAGTTGCCTGAGGTCTCCCCGACAATCTTCAGGGAACCCAGAATGGGCACGCCAGCGCCGATCATGGTGGCGAAGTTGCGACTGAACCGGGCTATCGCGAGCTTAGCGAGCACAGGGCCGACTACTGGCAGTTTGAGCTTGAGTGGATCGACCACGCGTCGCACGCGCTCGGTGTGCCGATTTTTGCCCCACCACAGCCACGCCAGAACCACGCCCACGATCAGCACCGGGGCGACCCAGAGCATAATGTTGGAGAGGTGCACGAGCACCTGGGTCGCGATCGGAAGCTGACCGCCGAGCTGTTGAAACATGTCCTCAAACACGGGCACGATGAAGATGAGCATGCCCACGACAGCGAGTACCGCCATGATCATTACGATCATCGGGTAGGCCAAGGCCGACTTGATCGTGTCATGCAGGCGCACCTCGGTCTCGAAGTTGTCGGCAATGGAATTGAGGGAATCCTCAAGAAAACCACCGATCTCACCGGCACGCACGAGATTGATCATGATCGGTGGAAAGACCTGGTCGTGCTTGTCGAAGGCATGGGACAGTGACATGCCCGTTTCGACGTCGCTGCGAATGACCGAAAGCACCCGTGCGAGGCGGCGATTCTCGGTCTGCTCCGAGAGAATGATCAGGGTGCGCAACAGTGAGAGGCCGGCCGCGGTCATGGTCGCCATCTGGCGACTCATCACGGCCAGATCGGCGAGCCCGACCGGCCTGGTGTACCCGGGCAGGTGCAGATCCATATTGAGACCACGAATCGGGCGGGCCGGAACGATCGAGATGGGCGACAGCCCCATGGCGCGCAGCTGTTGCAGGGCGGCACGCTCCGATCCGGCATCCATGCGCCCCTTGACGACCTTGTTGTCGTCGTCCCGACCCGAATAGGCGAAGGAGAGTTCAGCGGCCATTAGCGCCTTCCGGGGGAGAACGAGTCATTGAAGTCGATCTCGGCCAGGCTCAGGTCGCCGAGCGATGGGTCGGTCGGATCGATCTGGTGCACGAGCTGCTTGAGCACCGCGATATCCTGGGCCTTCTCCTCCGCTGCCTGTCGCGTGATCAGGCGCGCATCGACGAGCTCGGCGAGGTGCTGATCCATGGTGTGCATGCCGAGCGCGCGCCCCGATTGCAGCGCGGATCCGATCTGGTGGGTCTTGCCCTCCCGAATCAGGTTGGCTATGGCGGGCGTTGAAACCAGGATCTCGGTGGCCACCGCCCGTCCACCCCCCACCTTGCGCACCAGCGTCTGACAGAGTACCCCGCGCAGGGTCGCGGCGAGTTGCGCCCGCACCTGCGCCTGCTGGTGGGCGGGAAAAACGTCGATAATGCGGTCGATGGTTTGGGCGGCATCCTGGGTGTGCAGAGTCGAGAAAACCAGGTGGCCCGTTTCGGCGGCGGTCAGCGCGACCGAGATGGTCTCGAGGTCGCGCAGCTCACCGATCAGAATGACGTCGGGGTCCTGCCGCAGCACGTGTTTGAGTGCCGTGGCGAAACTGTGCGTGTCCTGCCCGACTTCACGCTGACTGATCACGCATTTCTTGGACTCGTGCACGAATTCAATCGGGTCTTCGACCGTGACAATGTGATCGGTGCGGGTGCTGTTGACGAGGTCGACGATGGCCGCGAGCGTGGTCGTTTTGCCCGAACCGGTCGGGCCGGTGACGAGCACAAGGCCTCGTGGCAGATGCGCAAACCGCGAAACGGATGCCGGCACGCCCAGTTCGCCCAGCGACCTGATTTCATTGGGAATCAACCGAAAGGCGCCGCTGACCGAGCCACGCTGCTGATAGAAATTGACGCGAAAGCGAAACGATTCGATTGTGTACGCAAAGTCAAGTTCCAGTTCGCGCGCGAACTCCTCCCGCTGCTCGGGCGAGAGGATGCTACCGAGGGCCGCCGCGACCTTGCCCGGCGACCAGCGCGCCCAGCCGACGATGGGCCGCACGGCGCCATCGATACGCACGCTCGGCGGCGCACCGCCGGCCACGTGCAGGTCTGACCCGCCCGCGACCGTGACCAGGCGCAGTGCGGCGAGCAAGTCGGGGTCGAGATTGGTGGCCGGTGGCGCGGTCGTGGATAGTTCGTCGATGGGTGGGTCGGTGGCCGCTGGCTCGCCGAACTCACGTTCGCTGGACAGGGCGCGCATGGCGTGCAGGATGCGACCCGTTGGGGTGGGGTCTGCGGTGCTGTCGCCGCTGGGCATCCGGTCGTAATCGGGTTGGCTCATTACAAGTGCCCTCCCGCTGCTCTAGGAGACAACGCGAAGTATCTCATCCACCGAAGTCAGGCCGAGGGCGACCTTAGCCCAGCCGTCTTCACGCATCGTGATCATGCCCTGCTTGCGTGCGGCGGCCCCGATCTGGGCGCTCGAAGCGTGCGAGACGGTGAGCCGCTCGATCTCTTCGGACACCGTCATGACCTCGTGAATGCCGAGTCGACCGCGGTATCCCGTCTGCGAGCAGCTCGAGCATCCGGTCGATTTGTAGATCACGGTACCAGTGGTGGTGGGGTCGATCGCCGGCCCGATCTCGGGCCGGATGGTGGAGCGGTTCGAGACGTAGCCCACGGTGGGGTTGACCACGAAACCCAGATAGGCCAAGTCGGTGCGATTGTCCGGTATCTTGCAACGGTCGCAGAGCCGACGGGCGAGGCGCTGAGCCACCACACAATCCAGGGCCGATCCCACGAGAAACGGTTCAACGCCCATTTCGATCAGCCGAGTCATGGCGCTCGGCGCATCGTTGGTATGCAGGGTCGACAGCACGAGGTGACCGGTGAGCGAGGCCTCGATCGCAATTTTCGCGGTCTCCTGGTCGCGGATCTCGCCGAGTAGCACCACGTCGGGGTCTGAGCGCAGAATCGAGCGCAGGGCGACAGCGAAAGTGAGGCCGGCCTTGCGGTTCACCTGCACCTGATTTACCCCGGGCATGCGGTACTCCACCGGGTCCTCAACCGTGATCACGTTGATTTCGGGCCGCGAGATGGCGTGCAGCGTCGTGTAGAGCGTGGTCGACTTGCCCGACCCGGTGGGGCCGGTGACCAGGATCATTCCGTACGGCTTGGTGTACGCCATTTCGAACTCGTTGAAGTTGTCGGTGAGCAGATTGAGGCCGCTCATCTTCATCGACGAGGTGGCATTATCGAGAATACGCAGCACCACCTTCTCACCCCAGACCGTGGGCAGAATGGCGACGCGCAGATCGACCGTGCGGCCGTTGTGGCGCACCGACATGCGACCGTCCTGCGGTTTGCGGCGCTCGGCGATATCGAGATCGCTCATGATCTTGATGCGCGAGATGACGCCACCGGCGATCGTCGATGGCGCCTTCTGCATGTCGTGCAGCACGCCGTCAATGCGGTAGCGCACCCGCAGCCCACCTTCGCCGGGTTCGATGTGAATGTCGGAGGCCTTGTCTTGAATCGCCTGGTTGACCAGCAGGTTGACGAAGCGCACGATCGGTGCCGCGTCATCCGCTTCTGTATAAGTTGAGGTCTCGTCGACATCGTCGCTCTCGGCCGTGAGGGTGGAGCTGAGGTCGATCAGTTCACTGTCGGCGCGGTGGTAGCGGGCGATGGCCGCTTGCAGGTCGGACGGTTCAACCACGACCGGGGTGACCCGCATGCGGGCGGCTTCGCGCACGTCATCGACGGCGAACACGTCGCCGGGATTGACCATGGCCACCACGAGACGGCCGTCTTCGAAGGCGATGGGCAGCACGTTGGCGCGGCGGCAAACGGCGGCCGGCACCTTGGCCACGGCGAGCCGGTCGACAGGATAATCCAGCAGCTCAACGAAGGGCAGATTCTTCTGCTCGGCGCGCGCCTGGGCGAACTGCAGCTCGGTGATCGTGCCTGCGTCGACCAGGCTGCGCACAGCGGCCTCATCGGCGCGGTCGCTCCGGCGCCCGGTGTCGAGGTCCTCGATCGGAAGCAGGCCGTGCACGATCAGAATTTCGGTCAGGCTGGTCACGAACGCGCTCCCCCGGGATACCACCTGGTATGTCACCACGCAGTCCGTGCACTTTGCACAGAACAGATGTCGACACAACGGTAGATTTTTAGGCTAACCACGGGCAAAACAGCTGGACAGCCCCATTGCACGGGGCGCTCATTCGGGGGTGACGCGACCGGAACTCCCCTGGTTCACCAGCTAGCGAGGGCGAAGGCGATGAACGCGACCGCAGCAACAAGAGCGAGCAGTGTGCTCGCAATAATCACGACCAGCGTGATCCGACGTCGACGACGGATACCCGCCGCGGCTCGCTGACGAATCTCGGCCGCCGCCTCGGCCAGGGCGATCCGGGCCGGATCGGGCGCGATCGGCTCCGACCCGGCTGCGCGTTGTGCTGGCACGACGATGACCGGAACCGGCCTGGCCTGGTAGCGCACGCTCGCGCCGCTCTGCACCTGCGGCGGCTGGTAGCGACGCTGCAGATCGTCGACGACCGGCGTGGTCGCCGGCGGGGTCGCCCGTCGACTGCTCAGGAGAGTGTCGCTCGCTGCGCCGCCACGGGACGACCGCACGGTTGCCTCGTCGTCGTCTACCGGGGCGACGGCAGGATCCACGGCCGCGGAGCGAGCGTGCCGGGCACGTGCCACGATGCTGGTGTGTTCGTCAGCGGTGCATTGCACGATGCGCGTGTCGTCATTTTCCGTGCGCTGCACGATTATGGTGTCGTCGTTGTCCACGCGCTGCACGATCACCGTGTCGTCATCATCGTCACTTGCGTCGGCGTCAGCGGGCACATCAGCGGGCAGCATTGCGAGCCACCCGTTGTACCGGACGGGTGTCCTCGGTTTGAGTATCGATGGTCTGGGCGTGGTCTTCCTCGATCGCGACACCGTGCCAGGAGCTGACTCCGCCGGCGACGACGTCGATAACGATCACCGACACGTTGTCGCGACCGCCGTGCTCGAGGGCACCGGCGAGCAGCAGGTCCGCGGTCTGCTGGGTGCTGCCGCCGAGCGTCAGGCTGGCCTTGATGCTCTCCTCAGCGAGTTCGCCGTGGAGTCCATCGGAGCAGACCAGCAGCCGTTCGCCGGTCACGACCGGACGCAGCCAGTAGTCGGTCGGGCTGCTGTCGGCACCCATAGCCCGGGTGATCACATTCTTGCGGGCGAAGGTGGCGACATCCGCTTTCAGCAGTGTTCCCTCGTCAATGAGTTCCTGCGCGAGGGAATGGTCGACGGTGAGCTGGCTGAGCTCGCCGCCGTGCAACCGGTAGACCCGGGAGTCTCCGACGTTCACGATGAGCCACTGCGGGGCATCGTCGTGATCGATCAGGACGAGGCCGGTGAGGGTGCTGCCGGCGCCACGCCCGGTCGCGTCCGACACCACGCGCACAGCAGCGTGGGCGCGCTCCACGGCGGCCACGACGTGTTCGGCGAGTAGCCCGGGGCGCGCGACGCAGCTCTGGAATTCGGTGATGACGGCGGAACTGGCCCGATAGCCGGCTTCGAGGCCGCCCATGCCGTCGGCGACGATGAATACCGGGGATGCGGCCAGCAGCGAGTCTTCGTTCTGCTGACGCTTGCGGCCGACATCGGTGCGAAAGCCGTACTGCAGTGAGACCTGGGCACTCGTTGGCTGGGCGGCGAGATGGGTCATGTTCAGTCCTCCAGGTAGATGCGGACCGCGAGCTCCCCCAGTAAAAACCGCTCCGTCAGCGACGCGCTCGCGCCCGCATCGAGCTCGCTTTCGTCGCCGGCGCCATCGATAAACACGATGCCGTTGGTCGACTGCAGGTCGCGAATGCCCCAAGCCCCGTCAACGAAGTCGAGGCGGGCGTGGGTCTTCGACACGGTCTTACCTGGGTCTTGCAGCAAAACCAATTGTGCATCCGGATGTGCGCTGCCACGCGCAGGGTTGCGTCCGAGCAGCACGACCGGTTTGGTGAGCGAGACTTTCAGGCCGTGCTCGGTTTCAAGCGTCCATGGCTTTATTCGGCGTACGACGATCATGGTCTCGTCGAGGTCGTCCTCGTCCTCGGTCTCGGTCTCGGTCCGGGCCTCGGCGAGGTCAGCGGCGCTCACTGCGGGGATCGGGACGGGGATCGGGACGGGCGGAGCTACCGGTGCGGGAGCAACCGGGGCGGCAGCAACCGGGGCCGCCTGGACGACTGGTGCTGGCCGTGCCCACGCGTTCGTCGCGGCGACCACTGGAGCCGGCGAGACAGCGGGCGGCGGGGCATCGAGGGGCGGGACGGCGAGGGACGCGGCATCCGGTTCGACCGGGTGCACGAGCGCGGCGGGAATGACCGGCGGCGCAGCAAGCGGTGCAGGCGCTACAAATGGAGCAGGCGGGGCAACCGGCGCTACAAATGGAGTAGGCGGAGCAACCATGGCTGGCGGAGCTGTGACGATTGGGGGCTCGACCGGGGACGTCGTCGGCAACCTCACGTAGAACGGCGGCGGGCCCGTGGGCAGGCCACGCACGACCGGCGGCGTGGGCGTGGCCGGCGAAGTGGACAGCACGCTCGGCAGGTCCGCGGCTGTGGACGCGGCCGGAACGACGGGTGCGGCCGACAGCGGCGGTGCGACCAGCAGCAACGCCGGCACCGGAACGGGAAACCCAGTCGCGACCGCGCTGGACGGCGCTTCGGACTGGCGAACGGGTTCCGGCGCCCGGGGCGGGGCGGCCGGCACGGTCGGCACCGCTGGAACCGGCGACACCGGCGACGCAGCTGGAACGGGCACCACCGGAATGGGCGACGCACTCGGCGCAGCCGGGCCGGACAGCGGCGGCACCGGGGTGAACGGAACGTACCCGGTAGCGGCCGGTACCGGCAGCCAGCCGGTGTTGACGGACTTGCCGAACCCGAGCACGCCGGCCCAGATGGGAAAGGCGACCAGGTAGAGCAGCGTGAATCCGCCGCCGCGGCCGAGCCGTCGGTTGACGTTGTTGACCGCCAGAATGAAGACGATGAAGGCACCGATGTCAATGACCGGAATGAACAATCCCACGACCCACAGGGCCGAATACCGCCCCAGCTCAAACAGGGTGATGGTGTTAACGATCGGCACCCACGCCTTCCAGGCCTGCTCGCCAAGTTTCACGAAGACCTTGCCGAGGGCGATCGACGTAAACACGTACAGACCGAGACCGAGTAGCACGGCCACCACGACGACGGCGATGATCGCTCCAGATGTTGATTCATCCATTTATGATTTGCGGCCGCTGGTGCGCGGTCGCTCCCCCATTCTGCTGATGTCGCGCCGGTTGGGGCGCACTGTGGTGACGTCTAATCGAACTGTGCCGCGCCTGTGGTGTCGAAATCTAAACGATCGGCCGGCATCCGCCAGTCGAGAGAAGGAACGCAGCGAGAGGGCGGCACGCCAGCGGTCGCGCCTGGTGCCGCTCGCGGCCAGTCCGGCCCGCTCAGCGGAGACGAGCGCCCAGAAGGCATCGCTGTCGCTGATGACCGGGGGCACCTCGCCGAACACGGCCCGGTCGGCCAGTGCCGCGAGCACCCCACCGCCGGCCGACTGGTAATGCCTCGCGATCTCGACCCGGGTCATGCTGCCCTGGTCGGCGAGTCCGCGGTCGACGGCAGCATCGACGTATTCGTCCCAGCCTCCGGCGAACCGTGCAGACACGTCCGGCGCCCTCGCCCGGTCCCGGCGTCGCTTCATCTTGGCGCCCAGAATGACCATGAACGGTGTGCTCACCACGAGTAAGGCGGCAAGGCTGATGCCGCCGATCTTCAGGGCCGCGAACAGCCAGGCCAGGTCGATGCCGGTGACCGGTTCTTCTTCCTGCTGATCTTCGCCGCTGGTCGGGTTAGCCTCGGGGGCTTGCCGTTCGGTGGCTCCCTCGGGCAACACCTCGGTGTTGTACTGCGGGTCGCGGGTGGCATCGTCGATCGGCGAGAGTGGGTTCTGAAACTGCGGGGTCGCGTCCACGGTGATCCAGCTTTCACCGCCTCCGGCCACTTCTACCCACGCTGCGAGATTCCGGCCCGCGCAGACACCATCTACGCAGGCACCGGGTGCGCCAGAAACCGCGTCGGCCTCGGCGAGGCTGAATCCCAGCACCACGCGGGATTCAAACCCGAGGTACTGGGCCAGCAGTGCGGTCGCCACGGCGAACTGTTCGTCATCGCCGACGGCGGCGACCAGCTGGGAATTCTCGGTCGAGGTGGTGTTGTTCTGCTTCTCCAGCAGGGCGGTGAACAATGCGTCGATGCGCGCGACCGAGTGGCCGGACAGGCTCGGCGAGAACTGGTAATCGCCGAGGTCAGCGGTCCAGGACTCTGCCGTTGGCGTGGTCAGTGCGTGGCTGAGATAGCCGCGCTCCCGCAGCCGGCTGACGAGTTCGGCCAGACCGGCACCATCGCTGCTGACCTCCTGCGCGGTGACCCAATCGCCGAGGCTCGCCGGAATGAGCGACACATCGATCAGCCGGGACGCAGCGGCCGGGCGGGCGAGACCGGCCAGATCCGTCGCATCCGCTTCGCGCGGGGAAACGATCGTGTAACGCTCACCGGTTTCGAGGGCGTTCAGCTGAATACCGGAAGCCGTCCCCGTGTTGTAGAAGAACCCGTCGCTCAGTTCTGCCGCGCGTTCACCGGCAAAGCGGATGCTCGTCAGCGCCTCGGTCCCCGGCATCCAAACGCCCTGATACCCACTGATCGCAAAGGTCGTCACGCCGCCGCTGGCCGAACCGCGGCTGTGGGGCACCCGGGCAAAGGCGGTGTCCTGGTTGCTCGCGCCCGACCGCGGGTCGACGACCCGAAAAACCTCCCCGTCATAGTGGCTGAGCACGGCCAGGCGCACCCGGCTCGCCGGCTCGCCGGAATCGACAGGCGTTACAGTGAACAGTTCCTCGTCATACCGCTCCGCGCTGAAGTAGCTGCGGTACTGGCTGAGCGGGCTGACGTATTCGCGCAGCTCGACGGCCGGGTCGATGCTGCTGCGTAACACCTCGCGGGACGGAGTCGACGCGAGCATCGATAGCCCGCCGAGCGACACTCCGACGGCGAGTACAAGCACGCCGAAGGCCAGAGCGCCGCGGCGTACGCGTCCGCCGAGGCCGCCGGGTGTGCGCCGCACACCGGTCGTGCGGGCCGCCAAATTGAGGGCTTCGCTGCGGGCGAGGTGGGTGCGCCAGGCCAGAAAGCCGAAGTCGAGCAGTAGTGCGGCCAGGCCGATCAAGGTCTCCCGCGGTGCCGGAACGGTGAACCCGGCGACCGCCAACGGCTCACTCTCGGCGGTCGACCCAAACACCAGCCCGAACAGTTGCACGGCGAAGATCAGGGGAACGGCGATGGCGTAGCGCCGGCCGCCGCACCAGGCGAGCGACAGGGCCGCGGTGGTACCACCGAGGAACAGCACGAAGGCCGGAACGAGCAAGGTCTGGTATGACCCGACCGGCAGCGAAATGGTGACGAGTTCCTTCCAGCTGAACACTGTGGCGGTGACCAGGTCGAGCAGGCCGCCGAGCGCGTTAGACGCGCTCGATAGGGCCGACGGCACTGCGAGCGGAACCCCTAGCAGCAGGTATGCGCCGAGGATGGCCAGCAGCAGGCTGAACCAGGACCAGCCACGGGCGCGAGCAAGCCAGGCCAGTAGAATGCCCGCTGCGATCGCTCCGGCTGCCATGAGCAGGTAGGCACTGTCCTGGTAGATCGGCCAAGCCGCCCAGACGGCGACCAGCAGCATCAGCACCACAAACAATGCGTTGATCGTGAGCGACTGTCGCTGGCTGGGTGCGCGGCGCGGCCGACGCGGGGGAAGACCGCCGCCCGTGGCGGTTGCAGCCCGTTCTGCGGGCGCGCTCATGTGGCCCGCCTGCTCAGCAGGGAACGAAAGTCGTCGAGCACGCCGATGGTCAGCACGCTCGTACCGGCCAGGTCGCGAAAGCTCGGTTGAGCGGCGGGGTTGCACAGCACGGCGACGACCTGCACGTTGCCGGCGAATTTGAGGGTGAGCGCCTGCAGCCGCCGGGCGGTCATGGTGCCGCCGCACACCACGAATGCGATCGACATATCAGGCACCACCTGGGCTGCGAGCACACATACGTCTTCAACGTTCATGGCGTGCGCGCTGGTCTCGATGGCGGCGAGGTCGTCGAGCAGGGTGCGCGTCGACACGACACTCAAACTCCGCACCGAGCGGATGCTGCTGCGCACGATATCGGGAATCTCTTCGCTCGCCACGACGGCCAGGTCCCGGCCGTCGCGAATGGCACGCACGCCGAGCGAACCGGTGGCGCTGACCGCCATCTCGAACTCGTCCTCGGAGGCGTATTCCGCCTTGTTCAGGCTCAGCACGATCGCGAGGCGCGAACGCCGGCTCTCCTCGAACTGGCGCACCATGAGCTTGCCGGTCTTGGCGGTGGACTTCCAGTGGATGTGCCGCTGCCCGTCGCCGGGGGCATACTCCCGAATGGCGTGAAACGAGATGTCGGAGTCGACGATGTCACTCGTCGGGTTGCCCTCAAGGTCGCGCACGAATCCGGCGCTCGTGCTCGGAATCGACACCGTCACGGGATGCACGAACAGACGATTCACGTCGGCCCAGGCCACTTCGCGGCCGAGCACGCCGAGCGGGTCGCTGCGCACGGTCGTGACCGGGCCCACGTCGATGACGCCGCGGCGGTAGGCGGGAACGCGAACGTGTTCCTGGTGCACCTGACCAGCGCGCAGCAGTGGCACGTAGACATCCGCCAGCCCCTGGCCGATCGGAACGTCAACGCGCCCGGGCAGCTCAATCCGCTTGGAGATATTTGTCACGGTGAGGGTGCCGAGTACCTCGGAGCCGGCGACGACCCGGTCCACCGGCAGCGTGAAGTCGACGCTGTAGGCGCGGCCACCGGCCAGAAACGGCAGTGAAATGAGCATGAGGGCGACCGCCACCCAGCCAGTCACGATCAGTTCGGTCCAGCCGAAGACCAGGCCGAGCGGCAACAACACGATCGCGGCCGTGACGACGACCCAGCCAGCCGGCGTGACCGTTTCGCCGACCCAGTCGACGGATGCCCGCACACCAATTCGCACAGCGCGTGAGAGGCGCATCCAGAGCACGACCGCGCCCACGAGGGTCAACGTTGTTGACCTATTCGTGCGCCCTGCGTAGTTGGTATGCGTTGTGGCATACCGGGTGTGCGTTGCAGACCTGGTCTGGGTGCTCGTGCGCGCCAGATTTGATGTCTGGGATCGCCGCGATTCGGTGTGAAAGCTCACGCCAGGTCGCTCCGACTGGGCGGTAGGACGTCGAGCAGAATCTGGCCGATGACGGCACTCGCGGTGACGCCGTCGAACTCAGCTTCCGGGTCGAGCACCATGCGGTGCGCAAGCACCTGCTCGGCCAGGGCTTTGACGTCGTCGGGGGTGACGAAGGTGCGGCCATGCGCGACGGCCCAAGTCTTGGCGGCCTTGGTGAGGGCGCGGGCACCGCGCACGCTGACGCCCATGCGCACCTGGCTGGCATCGCGGGTGGCCTCTACCAGGCGTCCGATGTAGTCGTAGACGAGAGGGTTCACGAACACTGTGCGGGCGATGTCGCTCATGCTGACGAGCGCCTGTGGCGTGATGACCGGTGCAAGATCGTGCCGAACATCGGCGGTACCCTCGAGAATGCGAATGGTCGCGGCGAGGTCGGGGTAGCCGAGTGAGGCTTTCATCATGAAGCGGTCGAGCTGGGCTTCGGGCAGCCGGTAGGTGCCGGCCTGTTCGATCGGGTTCTGGGTGGCGATGACGAGAAATGGCACACCGGTGGAGCGGGTGACACCATCGATGGTGACGTTTCCCTCTTCCATCGCCTCGAGCAACGCCGACTGGGTTTTCGGGCTGGCCCGGTTGATCTCGTCGGCGAGCACGACGTTGGCGAAGATCGGGCCGCTGTGAAACTCGAACTCGCCGGTCTTCTGGTCGTACACGGTGATGCCGGTCACGTCGCCCGGCAGTAGGTCGGGGGTGAACTGAATTCGGCTCGAGACTCCCTGCACGGTCTGCGACATGGCGCGGGCCAGCGAGGTTTTGCCGGTGCCTGGGTAATCTTCGAGCAGCAGGTGGCCCTCGCTGACCATCGCGGTGAAGGCGAGTTCAATCACGTGGCGCTTGCCGAGGACAACCTGTTCCACGTTGTCGACCATCATCGTGAAGGTCGCGGCAAACCATTCTGACTGTTCAGTGGTGATTGTCATGTCTACAGCTCTTTCAGTGTGGCGAGGTCTAGGTGGTCGGTGCGGATGCTGCGCTACAGCCGATGGGACCGGCCAGGGTTCCAGAGACGGTGGGGAGGTTGACGGTGGCGGGGGCGGTCCAGTTGATGGTCCACTGAACCTTTTGGGTCTGCTTCGCGTCTCCGGGAACGTTCTTGTCACCGTTCACCCACATTCGACCACCGTTCGGGTTGGCGACGTCGTACTGCGCTGCGGTGACATTGGCGGAGGGAAGGCCGTCAGACGTGCCGTTGACGACGACCTCGAGAATGTCGCCCATGATGCAGCCCGGCGTCGCCAGATCGGTTACGGCGTACTTGACCTGCCACGCTTGGCCGGCATCCGCTGCCGTCACGGCCGACCAGTCGCTGCAGAGTGTGGAGTCGGTCTCCGTGCAGTACCGCACGCGAATTCCAGGGTCGGCGCCGAAGACGATCGACCCGGTGACGGCATCGAAGTTCTCGAAGTCGGCCTCGAAGTCAGCCGGCACGGTCGACGACGATGTGGGCGCCGTGAGCAGGTACTGGCCATTGGCCGGCGCTGCAATGGCGTAGGTGTACTTCCCCGTGCCAGGCGCAGCCGGCCGCTCCCAGGTGGTGATCCCCCCGGCATTGGCCGTGGTGACCCCATAGCCGTTGGAGTAGCACACCGTCACGAAGTACTTCGTGTGCTTGGTCAACCCATCGATTGCCGGGTCTTCTGAAGTGGCCGCGGCACCGGCCGAGACCAATCCGGCCGCGGTCAGGGTGCAGGTCGCGCCCTCGGCGAGCGAGGCGACGTAGAGCACGTCCTCAGGCAGGACGCTGAAATTCTTGTCGAGTTTCGCGTTCGCCACGTTGATCGAGCGGTTCTGCGCGGTCAAATCACCGGGGTGGGTGATGGCGGGCGAACCGGCCACCAGCACCGTTTGCGAGGTGGTCTGCTCGGTCGGGCCGTTGCCCGCCGGCTGGTCGTCGCGGCTGAGCGGGGTCACCGTGATGGTCTGCGGGCCCACGCCGAGCGCGAGGGTGAGTTCGGTCGTTCCGGTACCGGGCGTCGCAACCCGTTGTTCGGTGCCGTTCACGCTGTAGCGGTTGGTGGATCGGTCGTTGTTCTCCATGGTCACGGTGACGGCGCCGATCTCGGCACTCGTGGTGCCCTCCTCGAAGACCGGCTCGGTGGTGAGTCGGCCCATGCCGGGGGTGTCATAGGACCAGGCTGTGACGCTGACGCCGGAGCGGGACTCGCCGACGGCGTTCACCGCCTTCGCTTCGTAGAGGTCCTTCTGACCGTTCTCGGTCGTGCGAATGACGCCGCAGTCACCCGACTCGTCGCAACGCCCGACCGATGCACCGTTGCGGTACAGCGCGAATCCGGTCAGCGCCGGGTAGGCGGCATTGGCACCGCCGGGGCTGACGGCGAGGGTGATCGACGCGTCGCCGTAGGCGATCTGGGTGACCGAGTTCGGCGCCTTGGGATAGCCCTGCAGATCGACCGTGATCGAACCGGTGCGGCTGCCGGCGCTGAGCTTCCCCTGGGCATCCTGCACCACGAAACTGGCCTGGCAGACCCCGCCGGCGGTATCACTCGACCAGGAGGCTCGCACGCTGCGGGTGTTCTCCACCGCGAAGGAGACGCCGACGCAGGTGCTCGGCGCTGCGACCGACACCAGCACGAGCGGGGTATTGCGGTACAAGTTGACCTCGCCGGGCACGCCGACGACCGTGACCTGGCAGCTTGAGCCGGAGGACTGCGAACAGCTCGTCGCCACGGTGCCGCCCTTGGGCAGCTCGCTCGGCGCCGGACCGACCTTGAGCACGAGCAGGGCCGGCTCGGCGTCGCGGTGGCTGGCGAGGCTCACCTTTACAGCGGCCTCACGGCCGGAAACGGCGTTATCCGCTACGGAGATCGTGAGAATGGCGCCGTCCTGCGACACGCTGAACTGGTCGGAGGTGATCTCGGTCGAAAAGGTCAGCGCCGGAACCGCTCCCTTACCCTGCCAGTCGACCATGTGGCTCAGGTCGTAGCGAATCGCGTCGGCGCCTGGGCTTTGAGTCAGCGCCGCCGGACGAAGGGTCGGCTGCGGGTCGAGGGGTTCAACGACGACCGGAACGACCAGTTGGGTGTAGTCCTCCTGACCGTCGATGCGCACCGGAACGGTGCAGGAGTCGGTCCAGGGGGCATCGGATCCGGCCGTGTAGGTGACGCTCGTTCCGCCCTCAAAAGTGCAGCTCGCATTCACGCGTTCCCCCGACGAACGAATGCCGGCGCGATCCAGTTGCAGCTCGGTCCCGGCCGGAATCGATACCAGGCTGGTCAGGTCGAAGGTGACGGCGGCGTCTTCGCGCACGTTCTGTTCGACATTTCCCTGTTTGAGCGCGAGGATGATGGCATCCGCTGAAGGAATGCGCAGGAACCCGTAGGTGGTGACTTCGACACCCTGAAAATTGAGGCCGGTCAGCGAGAACGGGGCGAGAAGTCCCTCGTCAGGAACGTCACCGCTGATCTTCCAGCCGGAGATTGTGAGGCCGGGATGGTCGCCCCACAGTGCGAGGGTCAGACCCCCGACGTCGCCGGACTTCCAGGAGACCTTGTCGGTGACGACGTCGATGCCCGTGGGGAACGAGTCGCGGTCATCGAGGGCGACGGTGGTGTCGATGACGATGGGAAAATCTGGAACGGAGGCGCGCACCACCTTAACGACGATGAGGCCCTGGCCGACGTCTTCGTTCGCATTGGCGACGGAGTAGACGAAGGTGAGTAGTCCGGGCTCGTCGCCGGCAGTGAAGACCACCTGATTGTCAGTGACCCGCTCGATGCGCTGTTGCAGGGCGTCATATTCGAGCGAGTCGGCCGGGGCGTCGGGCGTGACTCCGGTCAAAGTGAGGCGACCGCCGCCGGGTTCGATGTCGTTGGCGGCGGGGTGCACAATCACCTGGCTGTCGGTACCGACCTGCACCTCGACGTAGTCGCTGAACGTGATCGGGCTCGGATTGGAGCGCTGGTCGAGCACACCAACGCGTACCAGGGCGATGCCGGTGGCGCCGCTGGTGTCGCGCACCCGGTATTGGAATTCGATGGCACCGCTGTAGTCGAGCGGGCTCGAATAAACGATGGCGTCGCCAGTGGCGTTGATCGAGGCGGTTCCGCGAGCCGGCTGGGTGAGTACCCGGTCGAGCACGACGGTGTCGCCGTTGGGGTCGACGCCGAAGCTGTCGAAGGGAATCTCGGTGCTCTCCCCCGACAACACCCGGCCGTAAAGGGTATGCGGCTGTGGAGCCGTGTTGTCGCCGTCGGCGAGCACCTCGATCGAGACGACGGCCGAATCGATGAGTTCGGGGGCGCCGGCGACATAGACGCTGTAGCCCAGTTCGTAGCTTCCAGGCTGGTCCGGCGCGAGGTAGCGCAGTTCGGCTCCGGCCGCGAAGGCGAGGCCTTGTCGCTCGCGGTTCTGCACCGACTCGGGGTCGAGCATGACGATGTTGCCGTCGGGCGCCACGTCGTTGGCGAGCACGGGAATGTCGATCTGGGCGCCGACCCGCACCGATACGCTGTCGTTCCTGGCGATCGGCGCCTGCGGAACTGAAGCCGGAAGCAGGTAGACGGTCGCCTCGCCGCGCACTGTGTATAGGGGGTTTTCGGTGCCGTCAGAGACTGTGTAGCGCACGGTGCCGAGCTTGCCCGGCCGTTCGTCGGCGGTCGAGCCGCGCACGCGCAGCACATTCTGACCGACCACGTCAACGCTGAGGGACGCACCGAACACTGTGTCGGGAATGGCTTCACCGAGCAGCAGTACCCGACTGGCCGGATTGGAGACGGCGGTGAAGACGTCGACGCTCGTGTCGGCCTTGGGGCGCACGAAAACGGTCACCGGGGAGGTGGTGAGGGCCTGCGCATCTGCTGGGACCACCGAAATGCGCACGAGCGAGACGACTTCGCTCGCGTCGTCGGCGATGGTGAGGCTGACCGTGTAGTTGCCGGGCGTGGTGGCGACGAAGTCGAACGAGGTTCCGTTGGCGGTGATACCGACCGTGACTCCCGCGGAGCTGGTCGGGGTGGTCGCCGATTCGATGCGGTACAGGCCGGCTGCGCTGGAGACATACTCGGCCGGGCTGACCGTGAGGCGCTCGTTCACCGAGGCGAGCAGTGCGAACGGTTCGACGGTGAGCTGAGGGGTCGGCGTGACCGTGATCGTGAGCACTTTCTCGGCCGTGGCACCGTGAATGTCTGAGACGCGCACCAGAATGGTGGCCGCTTGCGCGGTCTGGTCGGCCGCGTTGGGGTGTTTGTAGACGAGCACACCGGCCGGCGTCACGCTGACCGAGCCGACGTCGGTCGTGTTCAGAACGGATGCGACGAAAATCGGATCCCCGTCTGGATCGACCCAGCCGGGCAGCACCGGAACGGTGACCGTACCGCCGGGTTGCACCTCGGGGCTCGGCCAGTCGTGCAGGCAGCCCTCGGTGCCGCACCATACCGGTGCGGCGTTCACGTCGTCGCCGTGCACGGTCAGGGTGACTGTCGCCGTCGACGAGTTGAGTCCGTCGGCACGGGATCCGTCGGTGACGGCGTAGCTGAACGTGGCTGACTCTCGGGCGTCGGCCGCGACCTGCACGGCGATGGCCTGGTTCTGGTCAGTAACGCTGATGGTGCCCCAAGACGGGTCGAGTCCGGTGACCGAGGCCGGGACCACGGTCAGCACGTCGTCGTTGGCGTCGTGGTCGTTGAGCAGCACCGGCAGCAGGGCAAGCTGGCCGTTGCGCACCCCGAAGGCGTCGGGCACGGCGACGGGAGGCTTGGGTTCGACGATCTCTGAAGCTTCCTGCACGTCGTCCTGGCGCTGCGGCTCTTCGACGGCGGCGAGGGTCCAGTCCTGCGAACTGGCAACCAGGGCGCCGTCGGGAACGGTCCACACCCATCCGCTCTGGATGTCGTTGAGAATCATGAGAGAGTCGTTGGCCCGAAACACGGGGGCTGCGTCGCCGTTCGGTGTGGCCGTGCCGTAGCTGAGCGTCGTTTCTCCGGCGCTCTCGCTGAACAGGGTGCCGCCGGTGCCGCCGGACGGCAGCCACGCTGCATAACGGTCGCCGTGGAACGGGGTCGGCGCGGCCGGGGCACCGAGTACAGTTTCGGAATCGCCGACCAGCTCGGTGCGGGCACCGTCATCTAGGGCGAAGGAGACCAGGCCGGTCTGGTCGGCCACGAGCAGGCCGTCGGCACTACGCGGGGCGTCGGCGCCACCGCTCGGGCGCTGCAATACGGCCAGCTCGCTCAGGTTCGTCTCGACCGGTTCGTTCCGGCCGGCCAGCCAAAGTTCGTCGCCGGCCACGCCGAGCAGCGCCCAGGTATCGCCGACGACGCTCAGCTGGGTGCCTGGCTCGGTCGGACCGTCGGTGACGGTGTCATCACCCAGAATTTCGTCGTCCACAATGGAATAGCTCAGAACGCTGCTTGCCGCGCTGGAATAGCTGTAGAGCACGCCGTCGGGGGTGATCGCAACGGCATCGGAGACGTAGGAGCGGGCGGTTTCGCCCTCGATGACCTCGTCATCGGCGTAGGGGTTGACCGGGCGCGGGGATTCGGCCGCACCGACCGCCCCGACGAACACCGCTCCGGTGCTCGTGAGGTAGCCGACCCAGGCCCCCGATGAGACGACGGTGCGGGTGCCGGCCGGGGTCACGTCGTAGTCGGCGGCGTCGTCGCCGAGGTCGATCGGCGCCGCGAGGCTCACGTCGACGACTTTTTCGTTGTTCTGCGCGTAGAGCAGCACGGTCGCGTCGGTCTGCACCAATTCGCTCGGCGCCGGCACGGTTTTCACGGTATCCAACTCGAGCAGGTCGGTGTTGATACGGGCGTACCGGTTGCCGTCGCCGCTCTGCAGTGCCCAGATCGAGCTCGCGTGCACCGGCGTCTGCTTCACATCGAAACCATCAACGACGATGGCCACTGTGGCCAGCAGCGCGCCGATCGCGGTGACCGCGGCGATCCGCACTATGCCGCGGCGCTTCGGGGAGAGGGCTCGCAGCCGACCGCGCGCCCACTTGCCGGCCATCAGATCAGCCCCACGAGAAAGAGGGTGCCGACCGTGACGCCTCCGCCAACAACGACAGCCCCGACCAGGAGCAGCGCGAGGGTGAGCGGCGAGATTCGTGCGCGGCGCGGCTCATCCACGTCGGTCAGGGTGCCTTCGCGGGTTTGCGAAGCCGGGCGGCGGGTGAGGCGGCCGGGGCGCAGCGTGGGAATGATCACGTCAGAGTTGACCGCGCCGCGGGCTTCCCTGTTGTTGAAGTCCACCGGGGCTCCGGCCTCAGCCCAGGCCGCGTCGGCCACCTCGAGCGCTGTGATCGGCAGTCCGAGATCGCGCTGCATGCGCTGCAGGTCGTGCGCACATTCGAGCAGGCTCGCCTGGCGGGCGCCAGGGTCGCGACTCATCATGCGGGCGAGAATCGTTTCGAGGGCTGGGGAAACATCCGCTCGCCCGATGCTCGTGTATTTGGCGCGGTGGATGCGTTGCTTCAGTTGCGTGCGCGACCCGTTAGAGCCGGCCGGCAGCTCGAACGGGGCCCGGTCGGCCAGCAGTGAGTACAGGGTGGCGCCGAAGGACCAGACCTCGGTAGCGATCGAGCCGGTCGTGCGTTCGTCGACGACCTCAGGGGCGCTCCACGGCAGGGACATGGCGAACAGCTCATTGCGGGCGCCCCCGACGAGCGAAGCTGCGATGCCGAAGTCGCCGAGCACCGGGCCGCCGAAGGTCGTGGTGAGGATGTTGGAGGGTTTGATATCGCGGTGCAGCACCTTGGAACGGTGTGCCGTCTCGAGCGCACAGGCGATCTTCACCGCGACGCCCAGCACCGTTGCCACGGGCAGCGGCTCCGCGCGCTCGCGCGACGAGTACGAGCCAGGGCAGAATTCCATCACCAGATACGGGCGGCCGTCGGCGGAGATACTCGCGTTGTAGACGGTGAGAATTGACGGATGCGAGCTGAGCCGCGCCATGACATCCGCTTCGGCGTTGAAGGAGCGCAGCACGTCGTCGTCGACGATGTCTTGAAGCAGCACCTTCACGGCCACTGAACGGCGCGGCATGTTCTGCTCGAACAGAAAAACGTCGGCGAATCCGCCGGTGCCAAGCGGGCGAACATAGCTGTAGCCCGACAAAACGGGCGGAGCAGAAGGAAGCCGCCTGCCCATTACTCCCCCGACCTGCATTGTTCCTGTGGTGCGTCTTTGTTTTTACTCGCAAAGACTCAGCTGGTCTCGCAATCAAGCCTAACCACGGCGCCCGACCCCGTCACCCACACGGGGATATAATACACCCCCAAAATGGGGGTGTATCACTAAATGGAGTAGACAGTCCGGGCGAGCGCATCCATGTAGGGCAGCGTCTGCTCGAATTCGAGCAGGTCGTAGCTCGCTGTGCGCAGCGCCACCAGAGTCTCATCGACCTCCCATGCGTAGTCCCGGGTCGCAATGACGCCCGGACCGACATTTCACGGGTCAGATACCGCATGCACCGCACTCCCCCCAAACCGCTCGTGGTGACGAACGGCTCGACCAGGGGGATCGATGGCGTCGAGGTCCGCTGCACCGGCATAGTCCTCGACCGAGATCGTTCCCGCCGCCAGGCGTGATTCAACCCGAAGGTCCGCGAGAACGAGCGGGCCGTCCCAGTTGCCGAGGCGAAGGAAGGACGCGGAGGCCCCTCGCTCTGCAACGGATTGGGCGAGCATGAAGAAGACATTCTCGATGTGGTCGCATTGTTCACGGGAGACGTTCTCGCCGTCAGCGATCGCGTCGATCAGTTCCCGCGCCCAGTCCTCTGGTCGTTCCCACCGTTCACCCGCGTCGAAATACGAGATTCCGATCCAGTCATCCGGATGGTCGACGAAGATGCTCATGGAACTCCTGCCGGTGCGGTTCGCGCAGCTGTCGGGGCGAATCTGATCGTCAGCGCCATCGCGTCGAACAATTGCTCGACTGCATCCAGCAGATCATCAGAAGTGCGGCAAAGGACACCGCACACAGCAGGGCCGTCCAGGCCGGTATCGGGTACGGCAGGGTTCCCGCGAGGCGACCCACGTGACTCGATGTCCCGGGCCCCGTGTTGCCCGGAATCTTCAGGACGATGACCATGATCACATTGAAGACGAGTGCGAGTGGAGTAACAGCGACCATCACGAACGCCGTCACCATGAGGGCATACTAACTGCGCACGGCGATCAGTCGGTCATGAGTCTTCTCCTCCATCTGCGGGCGATTCATCATCAATTTTCATCCCGTGCCGTGAATTTTTCGACGTACATCGGCTCGGCGACGCCCTTGACGACACTTTCGCCAACGGGAGCACTGAATTCGTTGACGGCCCACGCGCCGCCTAGTGTCCACATTCTTTTGGGCTGTGAGGCAGCGATGACCGTGTCAGAGACGAGCCCGGACTTCGACTCGAGGCTGGACATTGCGCGCCACTCCGCGCGAGAGCGCGGCACCGAACGTGATTCGACCACCGGAAGGGCGAGCAGGCGCGGAGCAGTGCTCGCCTTGTCTGATCGATCTCGGTTCGCGCAGCAGCCAGGGTATAACCGGAGATTCCCTAACCGGCCTTACTCTTCATGAGCGCGTTGGCCGCAGCCCCCGCAGTGTCATTACGCACAGCCGTCACATCGCGGCGGATCAGCCTCCCGGCGATCTTGCCCACCCCGAACGGGAGAATCGCAAAGGCGGCCTCGATGATGCCCTCGGTGAGTGATTTGTACCCAGTCGCGGTTTCAGCGGCAGCGTTCACAATGGTGGCGGTCGTCACGGCGATGGCGGCGGGGCGGGTCGCTGCCACGTCGCTGACCATGCCCTCACAGCCCGACAAACCGCGCAGGTTCACCGCGACCCGCGTGATGGCCTCTGCAACGCTCGAGTATTCCCCGGCGATGGCCCGTGCGGCGCTCGGATCGCCCGGAATCGGGTCGCTGTAAAAGCCCAGGGGCGACCAGTCGGTGGGCCGGGTCATCCGTTCCTCCGGCGCTCGCGGGCTGGGTGGCCTCGATGAGACATTCACCCAGTTCACTGTCGGTGTTTTCGAGACCGTCGGCCGCGGTGAGCAGGTTCTCGCTCAGGGTCGCGAGCTGGTCCGCCAGTTCGCCGCGACGGTAATCCCAGTTGCTGGCGAATGCGGTCACGCGGTCGGCGAGACCAGGGCGACCCACGGCATCCGCCAAATTCTGACTCGTCGCCTTGGCCGTATCGAACTCGGTTTGAATCAGCGAGACGTCGCTCGCCATGTCTCGGAGCAGGGTTGTATCAACCAGAAAATCAGACAGAGTTCTCTTTCGACCCTGTGGACTGCGATGGGGACTTAGCCGCGGATAGCGTTGCCGAGCTCGGTGTCCGCGTTGCCGAGGGCGTCGGCAGCGGCGGTGAGGAACTGGCTCATACCATCAAGACCGTTGACCGCGAGGGTCGTGCCCTGGGTGAAAGCGTCATAGGCCGTCTGAAAGGCCCCCGAGGCGGAATCGGTCACGAAACCGGAGCCGACCAGGTTGTTCACGAGCGTCTGCAGCTCGCCGAGCTTGGTGATGAGGTCTTCCTTACCGGAACTCAGACGACCAGCGGCATCGGTCATGTCGGAATAAGTCACGTTGAGATTGGCCATGGTGTCCCCCAGAGGTTTGAGCCCGAACGGGCTGCGTGTGGTCCTAACCTAATGGCTATACCCCGAAAGGGGCTAATGGGGGTGAACTCTCGGTCTAGACGCAGCGCCGGTTTGCAGTCGTTCTCATCGAGCTCGCCGACACCCTGCCCGTTTCGCTGGTCGAGGCGGGAGGAACGAGCGATCGAGACCTACCCCTTTTCGTTGCTCGAGCTTGCTGACACCGCCCTCCGCCTGCGGTGCACGGGCGAACTGCGCACCTTCAGCCAGTTGCGGGCCGATGTCGCCGTCGATCTCCTCGCCCCGGGTGTCAGCGTTCTCGGAGACCGCCTCAGGAGCCCGACTGGCGAGGGCTGATTGTCAGTGCAGGGGCCAGCAGCTACTCCACGAGCGGAAGCTGCACCCGCACGACCTTTCCGCTGGCCACCATCATGCCGCGACCGGGCGGAAACTCGGCACGGTTCAGTCGCGGCAGCGGCGTCTTCAGCAGAATGTCACCCTCGATGGTGTCGGGCTGCAACAGCAGGCCGCGCCTCGTGTTCTTCATCTCGGCGAACAGCGGCCAAGAGGAGTTCCACGACGCGGTTTCACCGTCGGCGACCAGAAAATGGTCACTGCGCTTGACCTGTTTGATGAGTTCAACCAGCACAGCATCGGCCGGGGTCTGCAGAAAGTCCGCGAGGTTTTCGACGACGATCGCCATGCGCGGGGTGGCCAGGTCGGCGCTCACCGCCTTGGTCAGCTCTTTGGCCAGTTCCACGGCCTCGACGATGGTCGTGGCCGTGCTGACCCAGCCGGGCAGACCGGCCAGTCCTGACCGCGCATTGCCGATGTAATACCGCGCGACCGTCGGGTCAAACCGCTCGAAGGCGTGCATGAGGGCGCGCAGCGCAGTGCTTCGCCCGCTGGCCGGGGGGCCAGACAACAACAGCGTGCCGCGCGGCTCAAAACCGACCGCGGCGAGCGTCTCATCGCTCAGACCCAGCGTCGGCTGGGACTTGACCCGGTCAGGAAGCTCGGTGGCGGGATAGTCGCGGGACAGGCTGCCGATGGGCAGCGCGGCCTGGATCCCCTCTGCCCGCAACGATGCGGCCAGCACGCGCACGGCGGCCGCCTGCTCCGCGGCTACGGCGGAACCGCCCCAGACCGCGATTTGAGTTTCCAGATCGTCGAAAATTGCGCGGCCCGGTGCCGACTTCGCATTCAGAATGTCGCCGGGCACGTCGAGCAGGTTGTAGCCGGTATCGTCGGCGAGCCGTAGGACCACACGACGTTGCACGCTCGAGCGCACGGAGCTCGGCACCGAGCCGGAGCGGTCGGCGGTGAAAGCCACGTGGATTCCCAGCTGACGACCATCCGAGAGGATGCTGCGGAATACGTCGTACCAGTTCGACCGGCCGCTCGCGACCTCCCAATCTTCCCGAAAGGCCGCGAACCCGTCGATGAGCAGCAGGATACGCGGCTCGTTCGGACGGTTCGCCAGCGCGCGGTACTCGGCGATGGTTGACGCGGTGGCCTCGGCGAAGCGGTTGCCGCGCGATTCGAGTTCGGCCTTGAGCAGTCGGAACAGGCGAATGATGCGTTCTGTGTCGTCGCCGCCGATGATGCTGCCCACATGCGGCAGCGGTTCGAGCATGCGCAGGCTGCCGGCGGCGAAGTCGAGGCCGTAAACCGCGACGGGCCCGCCCGCTCTCGTGCTGCCGGCCGCGATCGCCAGGGTACGCAGGGCGACGCTCTTGCCGGATCCACCGGTGCCGTAGATGCCGATGTGTCCGTCGACATCAGGCAGAAAACAGACCGGGCGCTGCTTTTGCTCGGTTGGCGCGTCGGCCAGGCCCAGCGCGAGGACAGCATCCGTTTGGGTCACAATGGGTGCCAGGTCGCACAGAAACGGCAGTTCGTCGAGCCAGGGCCGTCGCGGCGCGGGAATCTGCGCCGAACCAGCCGCTCCGACGAGGGCGGCGACGAGCTTCTGCTGGTCAGTCGGGCCGAGCTCGCGCTCCTGCCCGGCGAGCGGGTCACTCGGCGGTTCCCACGCGGTTTCCCCGCCGAAGCGCAGTTCGGCGATGCCGATTTCGGCGTTCTCGGGTTCGCGGGAGGTCCAGCCGCCGGCGTACCCAGACTGGAACTGCTGCAGCCGGCCCGGACCGGTCTTGGCAATGCCGCGGCCGGGGAGGCCAGGGTCGAAGTGTGCGGCATCCTTGACTCCGACGACGTCGTTGCTGTCGGATTCATCGGCCATGCGCAGTGCGACGCGCAGGTTGGTGTTGGCCCGCAGGTTGTCTTTGATGACGCCGGCGGGGCGCTGCGTGGCCATGATCAAGTGGATGCCGAGCGAACGGCCACGCTGGGCTATGTCGACGACGCCGTCGACGAACTCGGGCACCTCGCTTACCAGTGCTGCGAATTCGTCGATGACGAGCACGAGAGCCGGCGGGCTGTCCGGGTCGCCGCGCTTCTCGAGCTCGATCAGGTCTTTGGCTTTTTTGGAATTGAGCAAGTGTTCCCGGTAACGCAGTTCGGCGCGCAGGCTGGTGAGAGCCCGGCGCACCAGGTGGGGGCTCAGGTCGGTGACCAGGCCGACACAGTGCGGCAGCGAGACGCAATCGGCGAATGCCGAACCGCCCTTGTAGTCAACGAACAGAAAGGTGACCCGGTCCGGGCTGTACTCGGTGGCCATGCCGAGTACCCAAGCCTGCAGAAATTCGCTCTTGCCGGCACCGGTCGTGCCGCCGACCAGCGCGTGCGGGCCCTGGGTGCGCACGTCGAGGTGCATCGCCTGCACGCCGGTGGACCCGACGATCGCCCGCAGGGTTCCGGCGCGTTTGGAGTGCGGCACCGCTCCGGGGGTGCGGTCATGCATGGAGGCGTTCTGCCGCCATCGGTCGATGACGGCATCGTGCGCCTCGACCAGGTCGTGGCCGAGCAGGGTGACCATCGAGACCGAGCGCGGCAGGTCGCTCGAGTCGGCGATGAGGGCACCGGCGTCGATGACCGGGGCCAAACGACGCGCGAAGTGCAGGGCCGTGGCGGAGTCGACCGACTCGACCGCGACATCCGTTACGGTCTCACCGAACCGCACGAACGAGACGGTGCCGAGCCCGGTGCTCTCGTCGATTTCGACGGCGGTGCGGCAGACAGCGGGCAAGGCTGCTACCGTGCGGGCGATCCAGACTGGGTAGACGCCGGCATCCGCACCGTTTTCGGCGAGCTGCACGAGCCTGGAGCGATCGACGGCGACATCGTCGGCGATGACCACGATGATCGCCGGAATGGGCGATTTCGTGCCCTCGCCGGTGTAACTCGACCCGACTTCTTCGCCGCGCTCGAGCGCCGCACGCTCCTGCTCCATAGCGCCGCGCCGCGCCGATTTCTTGGATTTCTGCCTCTCTGCAATGACCTCTTCCAGTGCGGCGAGAACGGATGCGGCGCTCGACGCGCTGTCAGCCAGGTGGCCGCCCGCGAGTGGACTCTGCGGCGAGGAGGTGTGCGGCAGCCATTTGAGCCACTCGAGCTCGCTCGACCAGTGCGGTGTAACGAGCGAGGCAACGGCGAGCTCGGCCGGTGAGTGCAGCGCGGTCAGCTGCACCAACAGGGAGTTGACTGTGCCCGTGCAGGCGGCAGCGCTGCCGGCCACGCCGAGGGCCCCGGCATCGAACAGGTTGTCGATGAGCGGAACCTGATCCACCGTGGCGTGCTCGGTGATGACAGCGTCGAGCCGCTCCTGAAATTCGGGCAGCAGTTCGCCGCGCAGAGAGGCATCGACCGTGTTACGAGAGCGCATGGTGCCAAGGCCGAGCCGCACGTTGAGGAAGGACCAGTGCTCGGGCCGTCGGGTCCACATGAGCGGTCCGCGCTCGAGCGACTCGGTCAGCGCTTCGACGGTGGACGGCGATTCGCCGAGGCGGGCCTGCTGCTCCAGGGCGCGTTCGGTGAACAGCTGCGCGCGGAGCGCGGCCAGGCGGGTGTCGAACCGGCCGATCGAGCGTTTCAGCAGGCGTTTGTCCTTGGAGCGGTTCATGAAGAAGTTGCCGATGAGCATCATCGGGCTCATCAACACGAACAGCAGCGCCGCTGGACGGTCGAAAATGAGCCACATACTCACACCGAGCAGCACCGGCGCGACCATGGCCAGCCAGGGAAACGGCTGGTCGTCTTTCTCGGTCGGCACCTCGGGCGCTGCGAATTCCTGACCCGCGTAGCGCCCTTCCACTCGCGGTGAGCGGTTGAAGTAGACCGGGCCGTCACGGTGTTCGTCTCCGGTCGCGGCCACGGTCTCGACGACTGTGATGCGCAGCTCGGTGTCACCGATCTGCACAGTCTCGCCCTGCTCGATGCGCAGCCGGGTGACCAGCCCGCCGTCCACGACGACGCCGTTAGCCGAGCCGAGATCGACGAGATCGATGCCGGCGGCGACTTCGAGGCGCACGTGACGTTTAGAGACGAGTTTGTCGCTGAGCACCACGTCGCAGTCGGGCCCGCGACCGATGATGGTCGACCCGCGGCCGAGGGCGATCTGTGCTCCAGCATCCGGGCCGGTCAACACGTGGATGACGGCCAGGGTCGGGGCGCCGCCGTGCTCCTCGGAGACATAGAAGGTCTCGGAATCGGCGAGCGCGACGCTCGCGCCGGAGCCGACCCAGTCCTCGCCGATCAGGGCATCGGGCGGCAGCAGCAACCAGTCGGTGCCGCCGGGAGCGACCGTGCGCAGCGTGAGCGGCTGGTCGGCGGCACCGGGCATGAGTGGCGAGCGCGGATCGACCCGGGCGATGGTGCCGGCCACGTCGGAAATGCTTGCCGCGGCATCCGTTGTAACGACGATGTCGTCGTTCTGACCGTTGGACCGGGCCAACGTAACTTTCAACCGCACGTGAGCCCCCAGGTTCGAGTTCAGGCGCATCGGCGATAAACCCGTGCTCCGAGCGTACCCCGGGCGCGCTGCGAACCCGTGCTCGGTGACCGGTGCCCTGAGTCGTAAGGTGGGCCCGGCGGCAAACGGAGGGTCAGCGGTCCGAGGTTGGTCGCTTCGGTCGTGCTGCGCACGTTCCCTTCGATTCCCAACGAGCTCATCAGTACGCCGCCGATGATCGCAAGCACGACGACAGCAAAACCTAGATAAACCAGGAGTTCGATCAGGGTGATTGCCGATTCCGCCTCTGTCACAGGGGATCGCGCACTGTCGGTCACGGGGCATCCAGCGGAATGAGGGTTTCGGCGGCGGCTAGCCCCGGGCATCCACTTGCCAGGTCGTGCACGTTAACGACGGATGGCCCCTGCCGAAGCAGGGGCCATCCGTTTAGAACGGGTGGGTATTAGTTATACGTACCCGGAGTCAGGTCATCCGACGAGAAGCTGTCGAAGTCGACGAAGCTCAGGTCACCCTCGTTGAACGACGCATCTTCGGTGAAGATGCGGTTCGGGTAACGCTCAGCCTTGGCTTCTTCCGTTGCCTCGACGGTGACGTCGCGGTATCGGGGAAGGCCGGTGCCGGCGGGGATCAACTTACCGATGATGACGTTCTCCTTGAGGCCCATCAGCGGGTCGCTCTTGCCTTCCATGGCCGCCTGGGTCAGAACCCGGGTGGTCTCCTGGAAGGAAGCGGCCGACAGCCAGGACTCGGTCGCCAGCGATGCCTTGGTGATACCCATGACCTCCTGGCGAGCGGATGCCGTCTTCTTGCCCTCGGTGAGCGCGGTGCGGTTGAGGTCGTTGTACTTCAACCGGTCAACGAGCTCGCCCGGGAGCAATCCGGTGTCTCCGTGTTCGACGACGGTCACCTTGCGAAGCATCTGGCGAACGATGACCTCGATGTGCTTGTCGTGAATCGGTACACCCTGCGAACGGTAGACCTCCTGCACACCGGAGACGAGGTGCTTCTGCACCGCGCGAACACCCTTGACGCGAAGAACTTCCTTCGGGTCGACGGCGCCGATGATGATCTGCTGTCCGAGTTCAACGTGCTGACCGTCTTCGACGAGCAGGGTTGAACGTTTGAGCACCGGGTAGGCGATCGCTTCGTCACCGTTGTCAGGAATCAGGATGACCTTGCGGCCCTTGTCCGAATCCTCGATGGTGATACGTCCGGCGGAGTCGACGATGGGAGACGCACCCTTGGGGGTACGTGCTTCGAAGAGCTCCTGAACACGCGGCAGACCCTGGGTGATGTCGTCAGCGGATGCCGACCCGCCCGTGTGGAAGGTACGCATGGTCAGCTGGGTGCCGGGCTCACCGATGGACTGCGCGGCGATAATACCAACGGCCTCACCGATGTCGACAAGCTGGCCCGTGGCGAGCGACCGGCCGTAGCAGACCGCACACACACCGACGGCAGACTCACAGGTCAGTACGGAACGCACCTTGATGGTTTCGACGCCACCGGCAATGAGCTTCGCGATGAGCACGTCTCCGACGTCGTCTCCGGCGTCAGCGATGACCTCACCGGCAGCGTTGACCGCGGCTGCGGCCAGGCTGCGAGCGTAGACCGCGTTCTCGACGTTGAAGTCGACCAGGAGGCCGCCGTCTTCGCCCCGCAGGAGCGCACCGGTCGTGGCATCGGTTCCGGCAATGGGCAGTTCAAGGCCCTTCGTCGTTCCACAGTCATCTTCACGGATGATGACATCTTGCGAAACGTCCACCAGACGACGGGTGAGGTACCCCGAGTCGGCGGTACGCAGAGCCGTGTCGGCCAGACCCTTACGAGCACCGTGAGTAGCAATAAAGTACTCGGCGACGGACAGGCCTTCGCGGTAGCTCGAGATGATCGGGCGAGGGATGATCTCACCCTTCGGGTTGTTCACGAGGCCTCGCATGCCGGCGATGTTACGCACTTGCAGCCAGTTACCACGAGCACCAGAGGTCACCATGCGGTTGATGGTGTTGTCGGCCGGGAAGTTCGCCTGCATCGCTGCGGCGACATCTTCCGTAGCGCGAGTCCAGATCTGGATGAGCTCCTGGCGACGCTCGAGGTCGGTCGTCAGACCCTTGTCGAACTGGCCCTGAACCTTGGCAGCCTGCTTCTCGTAGCCGGCGACGATCTCCTTCTTGTTCGGAGGAGTCAAAATGTCGCTGAGCGCAACGGTCACACCGGAACGGGTTGCCCAGTAGAAACCGGCATCCTTGATCCGGTCGAGGGTTGCAGCGACCTCAACCTTGACGTACCGCTCCGCGAGGTCGTTGACGATGGTCGACATGGTGACCTTGTTGGCAACGTCTTCGAAGTACGGGTAGTCAGCCGGAAGCGCTTCGTTGAATATGGCGCGACCGAGGCTCGTAGTGACCAGAACGGTGCCGACAGCCTGGCCGTTGACCAGTTCGACACCATCGGGCTGCGTGCCCTCGGTGAAGAACTTGTCGGTCAGGCGAATGCGCACCTTGGCGTTCAGGTCGAGCGTCTTCTGGTCGAACGCGAGAATCGCCTCGGACACGGTGGAGAACGCGCGGCCTTCTCCGACCACACCTTCCTTCATCGTGGTGAGGTGGTGCAGACCGATGATCATGTCCTGGGTGGGCAGGGTCACCGGGCGGCCATCGGACGGCTTGAGGATGTTGTTCGAAGCGAGCATCAAGATGCGAGCCTCGGCCTGGGCTTCAACCGACAACGGCAGGTGCACGGCCATCTGGTCACCGTCGAAGTCGGCGTTGAACGCCGCGCAGACGAGCGGGTGCAGCTGGATCGCCTTTCCCTCAACGAGCTGAGGCTCGAAGGCCTGGATGCCCAAGCGGTGCAGGGTGGGTGCACGGTTGAGCATGACGGGGCGCTCGCGGATGATTTCCTCGAGCACGTCCCAGACCTGCGGACGGCTCCTCTCAACCATACGCTTGGCGGCCTTGATGTTCTGAGCGTGGCTCAGGTCGATCAGGCGCTTGATCACGAACGGCTTGAACAGCTCGAGTGCCATCTGCTTGGGCAGACCACACTGGTGCAGCTTGAGCTGCGGCCCGACCACGATGACCGAACGGCCGGAGTAGTCCACGCGCTTGCCGAGCAGATTCTGGCGGAAACGACCCTGCTTTCCCTTGAGCATGTCGCTCAGGGACTTGAGGGCACGGTTACCGGTTCCGGTGACCGGGCGACCACGGCGACCGTTGTCGAACAGTGCGTCGACGGCCTCCTGCAGCATCCGCTTCTCGTTGTTGACAATGATCTCGGGAGCACCGAGGTCAAGCAGACGACGCAGACGGTTGTTGCGGTTGATCACACGACGGTAGAGGTCGTTGAGGTCGCTGGTAGCGAAGCGGCCACCGTCAAGCTGCACCATCGGGCGCAGTTCGGGCGGGAGCACTGGGACGACGTCGAGCACCATTCCGGCCGGTGAGTTGCCGGTCATGATGAACGCGTTGACTACGCGCAGACGCTTGATGGCACGGATCTTCTTCTGACCCTTGCCCTCGGCGATCTGCAGGTGCAGGTTTTCGCTCTCGGTGACCAGGTCGAAGGCTTCAAGGCGCTTCTTGATGGCTTCGGCGCCCATGAAGGCCTCGAAGTACATGCCGAAACGGTCTTGGAGCTCGTGGAAGACGGAGTCTTCCGGCTTCAGGTCGCCGACCTTGAGGGTGCGGAAGTCTTCCCACACGCGCTCGAGGTGAGCAACCTGCTCGTCCAGAGACTTGCGAATCTGGCCCATTTCCTTTTCGGCGGCGTCCTTGGTGCGCTTCTTCTGGTCGCTCTTTGCGCCTTCGGCCTCCAGCGCTGCGAGGTCGGTTTCGAGGCGCTGCAGGCGATCGGCGATGCGCGAGTCTCGGCTGGACTCGATGGTCTTGAGTTCGAGACGCAGCTCGTTCTCGAGGCCAGGCATGTCCTGGTGGCGACCGTCTTCATCCACCGTGATGACCATGTATGCGGCGAAGTAGATGACCTTTTCAAGGTCCTTCGGAGCCATGTCCAGCAGGTAACCGAGACGCGAGGGCACACCCTTGAAGTACCAGATGTGCGTGACCGGGGCAGCGAGTTCGATGTGACCCATGCGCTCACGGCGCACCGACGACTTCGTGACCTCTACACCGCAACGCTCGCAGACGATGCCTTTGAAGCGAACACGCTTGTACTTGCCACATGAGCATTCCCAGTCCCGTGAGGGTCCGAAGATCTGCTCACCGAACAGGCCGTCTTTTTCCGGCTTGAGCGTGCGGTAGTTGATGGTTTCGGGCTTCTTGACCTCACCGTGCGACCAACGACGGATGTCGTCTGCAGTAGCCAGGCCAATACGAAGCTCGTCAAATGTTGTTACGTCGAGCAATTTCTCTCCTTGGAAAGTTTTCGAAGTTTCTTTGGACCGGGCTTAGATGTCGTCGATGGACGACGACTCAAACCGGGTGGAAATGTTGATGCCGAGTTCTTCCGCAGCACGGAACACCTCGTCATCCGTGTCGCGCAGGCTGACTGCGGTGCCATCGGCCGAGAGTACCTCGACGTTCAAGCAGAGCGACTGCATTTCCTTGATAAGAACCTTGAAGCTCTCGGGAATGCCGGGTTCCTGAATGTTCTCGCCCTTGACGATGGCTTCGTACACCTTGACGCGGCCGAGGATATCGTCGCTCTTGATGGTCAGGAGTTCCTGTAGGGCATAAGCGGCTCCATATGCTTCGAGCGCCCACACCTCCATCTCACCGAAACGCTGTCCACCGAACTGCGCCTTACCACCCAGCGGCTGCTGCGTGATCATGGAGTACGGGCCGGTCGAGCGAGCGTGGATCTTGTCGTCGACGAGGTGGTGGAGCTTCAGGATGTACATGTATCCAACGGACACCGGCATCGGGAACGGTTCGCCGGAGCGACCGTCGAAGAGCTGGGTCTTTCCGGTGGAACCGATGAGGCGTTCGCCGTCGCGGGTCAGGGTCGTGGAGTCCAGGAGACCCTCGATCTCGATCTCGAGCGCACCGTCGAATACCGGGGTGGCGACCTTCGTGCCGGGGGCGGCGCTGAAGGCGTGCTCCGGAAGACGAGCAGCCCATTTCGGCTTGCCCTCGACGTCCCAGCCCTGCTTCGCAATCCAGCCGAGGTGCGTTTCGAGCACCTGGCCGAAGTTCATGCGACCGGGGATACCGAGCGGGTTGAGGATGATGTCAACCGGGGTTCCGTCGGCGAGGAACGGCATGTCCTCGATCGGCAGAATACGGGAGATAACACCCTTGTTGCCGTGACGGCCGGCGAGCTTGTCACCCTCGGTGATCTTGCGCTTCTGAGCGATGAACACGACCACGCGCTGGTTGACGCCCGAGCCGAGCTCGTCGTCGCCGTCCTGCGAGTCGAACACCTTGACACCGATAATGGTGCCGCGCTCACCGTGGGGAACCTTGAGCGAGGTGTCGCGAACTTCGCGGCTCTTCTCGTTGAAGATGGCGCGCAGCAGGCGCTCCTCGGCAGACAGCTCGGTCTCGCCCTTCGGCGTGACCTTGCCGACGAGGATATCGCCGGGGCGAACCTCGGCTCCGATGCGAATGATGCCACGCTCGTCGAGGTCGGCGAGGAAGTCCGGAGACACGTTGGGAAGGTCGCGAGTGATCTCTTCCTTACCCAGCTTGGTGTCGCGGGCATCCACTTCGTACTCTTCGATGTGAATCGAGGAGAGGGTGTCGTCCTTGACCAGGTTCTGGCTCAGGATGATCGCGTCCTCGAAGTTGTAGCCTTCCCACGGCATGAATGCCACGAGCAGGTTCTTTCCGAGGGCGAGTTCTCCCTGGTCGGTGGCGGGTCCGTCGGCGATAACCTCGCCGGCTTCGATGCGCTCACCGGCGTTGACGATCACGCGGTGGTTAAAGCTCGTGCCTTGGTTGGAGCGCGAGAACTTGCGTAGGTAGTAGTCCTGCGTGCCGCCCTCATCGAGCTGGATGGTGACGACATCAGCCGACACCTCGGAGACCACACCGGGCTTCAGCGCGGTGAGCACGTCACCGGCGTCGATAGCCGTGTAGACCTCCATGCCGGTTCCGACGAGCGGGCTGTCGCTGAGCAGCAGCGGCACCGCCTGACGCTGCATGTTGGCACCCATGAGCGCACGGTTTGCATCGTCGTGCTCGAGGAACGGGATGAGGCTGGTCGCGACCGACACCATCTGGCGCGGCGAGACATCCATGTAGCCGATGTCTTCAGCGGGAACGAGGTCGACCTCGCCACCCTTCTTACGAGCAAGCACGCGGGTCTCGGCGAAGTGCGAGTCCTTGGTCAGTGGCGCGTTGGCCTGGGCGACGATGAAGTCGTCCTCTTCGCTCGCGGTGAGGTAGTCGATCGTCTCGGTGACCTTGTTGTTCAGCACACGACGGTACGGCGTCTCGATGAATCCGAACGCATTGATCTGCGCGAACGAGGCGAGCGAACCGATCAGGCCGATGTTCGGGCCCTCAGGAGTCTCGATGGGACACATGCGGCCGTAGTGCGAGGGGTGAACGTCTCGCACCTCGACGCCGGCGCGGTCACGGGACAATCCACCCGGGCCCAGCGCGGACAGGCGACGCTTGTGCGTGAGGCCTGCGAGCGGGTTGTTCTGGTCCATGAACTGCGAGAGCTGCGACGTGCCGAAGAACTCCTTGATCGCGGCGACGACAGGGCGCACGTTGATCAAGGTCTGCGGGGTGATCGCTTCGATGTCCTGCGTGGTCATGCGCTCGCGAACGACGCGCTCCATGCGGGACAGACCGGTACGCACCTGATTCTGGATGAGCTCGCCAACAGCACGGATCCGACGGTTACCGAAGTGGTCGATGTCGTCGATGTCGATGTTAATGTCGGTCATCTTGCCGTCGCGCAGACCCGGAAGGGTGGTCTGGTTGTCGTGCAGTGCCACGAGGTACTTGATGGTGGCCAGGATGTCTGTCAGCGTCAGTACGGAGTCACTCAGCGGAGCTTCGAGGCCGAGCTTGCGGTTGATCTTGTAACGACCAACCTTGGCCAGATCGTAGCGCTTGGAGTTGAAGAAGAAGTTGTCGAGCAGCGCACGCGCAGCCTCGGCGGCAACCTGCTCGCCGGGCCGAAGCTTGCGGTAGATGTCCTTGAGGGCTTCTTCCTTGGTGAGGATGTTGTCCTTCTCGAGGGTGAGCTCGATGGACGCGTAGCCCTTGAACTCTTCGAGAATCTGCTCGCTGGTGAGGCCGAGAGCCTTCAGGAACACGGTCACGGACTGCTTGCGTTTGCGGTCGATGCGCACGCCAACTTGGTCGCGCTTGTCGATCTCGAATTCAAGCCAAGCACCACGGCTCGGGATGACACGGGCGGAGTAGATGTCCTTGTCAGACGTCTTCTCCTGCTCACGGTTGAAGTACACGCCCGGGGAACGCACCAGCTGCGACACGACGACACGCTCGGTGCCGTTGATCACGAAGGTGCCCTTGGGGGTCATCAACGGGAAGTCGCCCATGAACACGGTCTGAGTCTTGATCTCACCGGTGAGGTGGTTCATGAACTCAGCATTCACGTAGAGGGGTGCAGAGTAGGTCTTACCCTTTTCCTTGCACTCGTCAATGGTGTACTTCTCCGGCTCGAGCTCCGGGTTGGTGAAGGACAACTGCATCGTTTCGCCGAGGTCCTCGATGGGAGAGATCTCCTCGAAGATCTCATCGAGCCCGGTGCGATTCGGCAGGTCCTGGCGTCCGGCAGCTTGGGCTTCGGCGATGCGAGCCTTCCAGATGTCGTTGCCGACGAGCCAGTCGAAGCTCTCGGTCTGCAAAGCAAGCAGATCCGGAACGTTCAAGTGGTCGCTGATCTTTGCGAACGACAGACGCTCGTGCGAGCGGCCGTTCTTGGGTGAGTTGGTGGTTGCGTTGCGCGCAGCAGCCAAGGAAATAACCTCCGTGGACCCCGTCAGGTCTAGTTACTGTTATTGGTGATGACTCCGCAGACCCTCATAAGAGGTGTGCCTCAAGGTGGCTTGAACACGCAAAGCCGACCGCAATATGAAGGCATAGTTTGTCTGGGAGCGCAAGGATCAACTATATGCCCCCATTCGCGTCATGTCCACCCAATTGTTGCAAATCTGCAAACTCTCAGGTATAACACCCTCTTTTTCATCCCACGCCGCTTCTTCGCCGCTTCTTCGCCGATTCTTCGCCGATTCTCGCGGAAGCGGGTACGCGGTTGGTTCACGAGGCTGAGCCAACCGTTTACCCGCTTTCGCGAAACGAATGCTGCGGCGTGGGCACGCTGACAAGGCGCAGACTAGGACGATGAGTACTGGGCGTAAGGGTGAGGTGGCAGAGGGGCATCCGTCTGTCGTGTTGAAGTTGAGCGGACACACTGCGGTGATCGAACCTGACCGGTTCACCCCGGGCAGCTTTCAGCTCGTGGTCGACGGCACGCCGCAGTCCCACGTGAACATCGATCACCCGGATGAGCTGTTTTTCGAGTACATCCAGCGCATCGGGCACGTCATCGACCTGCTCGGCGACCCGCACGAGCCGATCACGGCCGTGCACCTCGGGGCCGGCGCCCTCACCCTGCCGCGCTACGTCGAGGCGACCCGGCCGGGCTCGCGCCAGCAGGTGGTCGAAATCGAGAGCGATCTGATCGACCTGGTGCGTTCTGTGCTGCCCTGGGACAAGCGCGCCCAGCTGCGCGTGCGACACGGCGATGCCCGCGAGGTGCTCGGCAAGCTTCCGGCCGGGCTGCACGGCGCGGTCGACCTCGTCGTGGTCGACATCTTCTCGGGGGCGCGCACCCCGAAGCACGTCACAAGCCGCGAGTTCTTCGCGCTCGCCGCCCCGCTGCTGTCGCCCCGCGGCGTGCTCGCCGTCAACGTAGCGGATGGCCCCGGCCTCGCATTCGCGCGCGGCCAGGCCACAACCCTCTCCGCGGTGTTTCCGCACGTGATCGGTTTCGCCGAGACGCAGGTACTCAAGGGTCGCCGGTTCGGCAACATCGTGTTCATCGCGGCGCACACGCCGATCGACCTCAACTGGATTCCACGGCTGCTCGCGAACGGCCCCCACCCGGCGAAGGTGATCGAGGGCACCGAACTCAAGCAGTTCATGGCCGGTTCGCTCGTGGCGACCGACGAGACGTCGACGCAGTCGCCGCTGCCCGGCCGCACGGTCTTTCAGATCGGGCACTAGCCCGGCGTCCCTGTGGCTAATTCAGGACGAGTGCGCGGCGATGGGCGCGGCATCCACTGATCTGGCGGGGGTGACACAATCAGCGCGGCAGATTTCCTGAATAAGCCACCGTGCCCGCGCCAGCGTGCCCGCGCCAGCGACCATTGGCGACCGGCGCCAGATTCTCGTCGGGCTGGGGGCTAATTCAGGAGCGATGCGCGAAGCCCCTGGCTGCATCCACTGATCTGGCGAGGGTGACACGACCAGCGCGGCGGATTTCCTGAATAAGCCACGGGCGGGCGGGCACGCTGGCGACCGGAGGCCCGCGGGCGGCGGTATTCTAGGGGCACCCGTCAATTCTCCGCGCGGCCGCGGCCGCCTTCGTCATTACAGGAACACACCCTGAGTTTCATCATCGGTTACGACCCCATCACCCTGCGCGAGAAAGTGGACCTCCAGGCGGCCGGTGAGCGGCTTGAAGAACTCGGGACACTGCGCAGCCTCGCCGCGCTGAACGAAAAGGTCGCCCTGCTGCGCCTCGTTGGCCGGCTCGATGAGGCCTGGGAGGTTGCCAACGAGGCCGTCCGCCAGTCGCGCTTCACCGGCAACAGGGAGCAGGCGGTGGCCAGTCGCATCCGTCGTGCACAGGTTTTGCAGTTTCAGGGCAAGCTCGTCGAGGCAGCGAGCGAGCTGACTCATTGCATTCTCGACTCCGAGGTGCACGAGTGGACCCGCCTCGCCGCCTACGGCCGCCAGCACCGCGGCAAGGTGTATTTCGACCAGGGCAATCTCGAGGGTGCACTCGCGGACTTCACCGCAGCGGTGTTTCTGCGCGAGAAAGACGGCGCCGACGCCGACGAACTCGACAGCTCGCTGCTGGCCGTTGCCGTGGTCGAGTCGCACATCGCGGCCCGCGACGCGCAGAGCTGATCGCTGTGCATAACTCCGGCAATTTGTTGCCGGTGACCAGAACATCCGCGCAAATTTCGCGGCACCCGCTTCTCGCCTGCAGAATTTGCAGGAGTTATGCGCACTCTCTGCCCGGTAATTGCCGCCGGGCGAATGCCAGACCTCGTACCGGTGGTAAAGCGGCGCCGCGCCGCTCGGCAAGTCCCGGTCGAGTACTGGCCGCCCAGTGCGATGTGCAGCATGCTGTGTTCAGCACGAAGGCGAGGTGACTGGTGACAAATCAGACTTTTCGGCGATGGCGTGCGATCGTCACGGCTTCGCTGGTGGCGGTGGCGCTGGCCGCCTGCAGCGCGGAGGCGCCCCGGACTACGCCCGCATCGTCGACTCCGGCCCAGCCAACACCGACGGCTACCGCCACGGACGAAGGCCAACCCGCGCCGGTGCATCCGGTCGGCGAACCGGTCGTGATCGCAACGGGACTTCAAGCTCCCTGGTCGATTCTGCGGCTGCCCACTGGCGCCACGCTCGTCAGCGAGCGCGACACAACCAGGGTTCGAGAGTTACTGCCCGACGGCAGCCTGCGCGACGCCGGCACGGTGTCGGCAGCGCAGCCGAGCGGTGAGGGCGGGCTGCTCGGCCTCACTTTTCTGGCCGACACGGCGGCCCCCGGCGGTGCGGGCTGGGTCTACGCCTACTTCTCCACGGCCTCCGACAACCGCTTCGAACGGATGCCGTTGGCCGGCTCCCCCGGCAACCACACCCTCGGAGCGCCCACCCTCGTGCTCGACTCGATCCCCCGAGCCGGCAATCACAACGGTGGGCGCCTCGCGTTCGGCCCAGACGGGCTGCTCTACGCCACGGTCGGGGACGCCGGAGACACTGCCAATTCCCAGGACTTGGACTCGCTCGGCGGCAAGATTTTACGAATGACACCGACCGGTACCGCGCCAGAGGATAATCCGTTCGGCACGCTGGTGTACTCGTTCGGGCATCGGAACCCGCAGGGCCTGGCCTGGGATTCCCGCGGCCAGCTATGGGCGAGCGAGTTCGGCCAGAACACTTGGGACGAACTCAACCGCATCGTTCCCGGCGGCAACTACGGCTGGCCGCTGGTCGAGGGCCAGGTCGGCGACCCGGCGTATCTCGACCCGGAACGTCAGTGGTCGACCGACGAAGCTAGCCCGAGCGGCATCGCCATTGTGAATGACACCATCTTCATGGCGAGCCTGCGCGGCCAGCGCTTATGGAGTATTCCGATTCTGAGCGCCTCCTCCACCGACACCCCCACCGAGTGGTTTGTCAACGGATACGGCCGGTTGCGCGACGTGGTGTCGGGGCCGGCTGGCACACTGTGGTTTGTGAGTAATAACACGGATGGCCGCGGTTTCCCGGCGGAAGGCGACGACCGGCTGTACGCAGTTAATTTGAGCCGTGTGGGGGTGGCACCTTGATGTTCTTGATGTCTGACCTCGCACCCGATGGTGGCGCGGGAACGGTGGCGCCCTCGTGATGCAGGCGTCCGATCTCGCGCCGACGCGCAATTGCTGCGTGGGAACGGTGACGCCCTGATGGCCGATCTCGCCCAGGTGCGACGATGGGCCGACGCGCTTATCGTGCTGCACCTCGACCCCAACTGGACCTTCGGCTTCGACAACGCCAAGAAGCGGGCCGGCCTGTGCAATTTCAGCGCGAAACACATCACCGTGTCGCGCTACCTCGCCGCGCGTTATGCCGACGACGACGTGCACCAGATTCTGTTGCACGAACTCGCGCATGCCCTGGCCGGGCCGCGCGCCGGGCATGGTCCGCGCTGGAAGAAGATAGCCCACGACCTCGGCTACGATGGCAAGCGCACCCACGATGGTGAGATCGCCAACGAGCTCGCTCCCTGGGTGGGTCTCTGCCCCGCCGGACACACCCATTTTCGGTATCGGAAGCCCACCCGGCCGCTAGGCTGTGGACTCTGCGCCCGCCGGTTTGATCAGGCCCACGCCATCAGCTGGCTGCAGCGCGAAATTACGCCGGCGATCCGGCGTCGGGCCGCAGCCTCGGCCGGTCCTCGGCTTCCGCCGGTCGGCTGACCGACGTTCAGCGCCCGCGGGTCAACACCCTGGGCTCAGCGCCCGCGGGTCAGCGCCCAGACGTTCAGCGCCGGCACAGTCGGCGCCCACAAGGTCGGCGCCCACAAGGTCAGTGCACGTCGTAGCGGGCGAGGGCGTCGGCATCCGTGGCGTGCATCATCGCTCGACGAGCGGTGTCCAGTGCGGTCACTGGGTCGGCCTCGGCCACGGCGAGCGCGAGCTGCCGTTCAGACTCGGCCAAACGAGTGCGCGCGGCGGCCTGCACCCGACCGCGATGGGCGGCCACAAAGTCGCGGGTGATTGTAATCTGGCTGCGGGCGGTGAGCAGCGCCCCGGCCAGGGCGGTGCGGGCGTTCTCGAGCCGCAACTGCCGATTGCGTGCCTCAGAACGGATGCTGTCCAGCCCGTTCATCGCCGCCTCCAGCTTCACGAGATCCGAGGATGGGTCGCTGAGCCTCCCGGGCTCCCGCAACGACGCCTGCACGGCGGCCGCCTCGGTGATGACGAGGTTCAGGGACGCGCTGGTGTCGGATTCCTCGTGACCATCGCGCAGGGCGCGCGCCTGCGCGAGTTCCGAGCCGGCAGCATCCAGTGCCTGCTGCAGGTTCGCGAAACCGCGGTGCAGTTGGTCCTCACCGGTTTCAATCGCGTTGAGCAGTTGTGTCGCCTGAAACAGGGAGTGCTCGGCAGCCTGCAGCCGCTCCCCCACCGGTTCGGACGACGCGGCCTCGAGGCGCGCAGCGGCAGTATCGGCGGTAGCCACGGCCAGGTCGAGTGCGGTTTGCGCCCGCAGAACGTTGCCGCTGATTGGGGCGAGCGCCGGTGGCAAATAACTCAAGCCGAGCCGGGCGAGCGTGTTCGCTCCACCGGCGACCCGATCGGACACGCGATCGAGGCGTCGGCGCAGTTCGTCGAGTTGCTGCGGCGCGTTGCGTTCCACGCCGCGCTTGGCGGTGAAATTACGCGCCTGGCCGGTCAGCCGGCCGGTGGCCTCATCGGCGAGCTGGATGATCTGCTGGTTCCAGCGGGTACGCTCGGCAGCTGTGTCTGGCACGGCGTCGTCGAGCTTTTGCTGCAGCGCGAAGGCATCGCTGAGCTGGCGTTTCGACGTGCTGAGCGCCGTGGCGAACTCCCGCGCCCGGGATTCGCCGAACTGCGCGATGGCGAAGCCGAGCTCATCGGTCGCGTCCTGCACCAGATCGTCGGCGCGCACCAGACTGATATTCGCGCTGCGGGCCAGCTCGGCGGCCTCGGCGCTCACCTGATCGATTCGAGCCCGGGTGCGCCGCCGCGAAGCTGCCACCAGCGCCCAGACTCCGGCCAACACGAGGCCGATGACGATGACCGAGGGTACCCACCAGAGATCGCCATTCATAGCCGTGAGTCTAATGAGGGTTGCTGGGCGACCGGACCCGACGCGCTACCGCCCCCGCTATCGGCACCGAGCCAGCGTGCCCCTACCGGTCGTCGGCAGAGGGTCGGCGCATCTGCTGCCGAATCATCTCGAAGTCGTGCCGGGAGATCTCCAGCACGCCGCGGCGCAGCTGAAAGCCCCAATCCGGATTGCCTCGGGTCAGCTGCAGCACCGACAACAGCGGGCGGATGCTGGTGGGCCAGGCATCCAGATCGTAGTCGGCCCGGCGACGCCACGGCCGATACTCGTTCGCGGGGTCGCCGACCTGGTAGGCGTGGGCATCCGCTATTCGGCCAATCGCGGTGAATTCTTTGAGTGGATCGCCCTCGATCGCAGTTTTCGGCGAGTAGTAGACGATACCGTCGGCCTCGCCCATGTGCGAGATCAGGTCCCCGACGCCGCGGTTGGCGCGCGCGATGCCCAAATCGACACCGCGCAGCACGTGCTCGCGGTGCACCACAACGAGCCAAAACCGAATTGCCACACGTCATTTCTACCGCACGCAGTTGTACTGCATGCCACGCTCAGACCAAACTGGAACCATGCGCGTACTGCTGAAAGAGATCCTCGACTGCACACCGGATGCCGCCTGGCACGCAATCCACAGTCCCGCCGTTTTTCGGGAGGTGAGCAGCCCGTTCATGGCCGTCAAGTCCCTCGAAGCCGACGGCTTCCCCACCCGTTGGGAACCCGGCGAGCACCCCGCGGTGTTCTCCATGCTCGGCCTGGTGCCGATGGGAACCCAGATCATTCGGCTCGCCAACTCCACCCACCGGCTCGACGGGGTGCGCATTCTGCGCGACACCGGCCGCGGAGTATCCGGCGCCCTGAGTGCGGTCACCCTCTGGGATCACCGCATGGCAATCGCCCCCGACCCGGCCGACACCGGCAAAACGCTCTACCGTGACCAGCTTATTTTTCGCGGCCGCCCGGTCACGCTCGCGCTCTGGCCGACGTTCTGGGCATTTTGGCAGTGGCGGATGCTGCGGCTCAAGCACCTCGCGCCGACCTGGCAGCACGACGTCGGAATCGACGATTCGAACTTCGTGCCCCTGTCACAGCGTTCGGCACCCACCGAGACCGAAGATTACTAACGGATGCTTCAGCGCCATACCTTTCGCAGGCATCGCCGACCTACGACAGCCCTGCGCACGAGGTCGAGCGCGCGGTAGCGTAACCACCATGAGTTCTTCTCTGGGTGCCTTGCAGATCGCCGATTGGCGCCGCCGTGTCACCGGCCTGTACGCGGGGGTGCGCCAGCTCAATGTGCACAGCCCGAAAAGCGGGCATGAGCTGTGGCGGTCGGGGCGTGATGAACTGTTTGCGGGGCATCCGTCGTCGCCGCTGCTGCCCGACGATCGTTCGGCCTTCACCGGGCTACCCATTGCGGCCTACGACCCGGACTGGCGGTTCGAGGCCCGGGTGCACCGCGCTGAGCAGCCGTATCGCCTGAATGTGGAGACCGGAACCGATGGAACGGTGCCGTTCGACCTGGTGGGTACCGTGCGGCTACCCTACCTCGGTTCGCTCGATATCTGGCGGCTCACGAGCTATGGCGGCGGGCTGTTCCTGCCGCTGAAAGACGCTCTGGCCGGCAAAAGCGATGGAACTTACGGGGGCGGACGCTACCTGCTCGACACCATCAAGGGGGCCGATCTCGGCCCCGGCGTCGACGACGACACCCTCATTCTCGACTTCAACTTCGCCTACAACCCCTCCTGCGCCTACGATCCAATGTGGGCCTGTCCGCTGCCGCAAAGCGGCAATGTCATCGACGTCGAGGTGCCCGTCGGCGAGCTGTACCACGGCGACCACTCGTAGCGGCCAGCGAGCCGATTTGACAGCATCCGCTAGAGTGGGGCTACTTGCGAGTGCGTAGTTGCGCTTGCTGCGTCGTAGAACGCCCTCTTCTCTATCCGGCGGCCCACCAAGGCTGATCTGATTTTTCGAATGAAACATTCTTACGGCGAACGGATGTGCCCCTCGGCACCTTCGCCATGTGAATCCTCCTGGTTTGGTTGCCGCTGCGCGGTAAACCGAACGGGCGAGGAGACTGATGCCTGAAAGGCACCACCTTGTCTACAACTTTCAGCACGCTCGGCGTGCCGGCCCCCCTGGTAAAGGTTCTCTCTTCACAGGGAATCGACACCGCCTTCCCGATTCAGGTCGACACCCTTCCTGACACCCTGAACGGCCGCGACGTGCTCGGCCGCGGCAAGACCGGCTCGGGCAAAACCCTGGCCTTCGCCATTCCGATGGTGTCTCGCCTCGGCGGCAACCTCGCCGGCGGCAAGCGTCGCCCCGGTCGCCCGCTCGGTCTGATCCTCGCGCCGACCCGCGAGCTCGCCACGCAGATCACCAACGCCATCACGCCGCTCGCCGAGGCTTACGGCCTCAACACCACCACCATCTTCGGTGGCGTCTCGCAGGGTCGTCAGGTCACCGCGCTCAAGGCCGGCGTCGACATCGTCGTGGCCTGCCCAGGTCGCCTCGAAGACCTCATGAAGCAGGGCTTCGTCAACCTCGACTCGGTCGAGATCACCGTGCTCGACGAGGCTGACCACATGGCCGACCTCGGCTTTCTGCCCGTCGTCACCCGCATTCTCGACAAGACGCCAGGCAATGGCCAGCGCATGCTGTTCTCCGCCACGCTCGACAACGGCGTGGACAAGATCGTCAAGCGTTTTCTGCACGACCCGGTGATGCACTCCGTCGACGAAGCCAACAGCCACGTCTCGGCCATGACCCACCACGTGTTCGAGGTCACCGGCGTCGACGCCAAGAAAGAGCTCGTGCAGAAGCTAGCGAGCGGCTCCGGCCGTCGCATCCTCTTCATGCGCACCAAGCACCAGGCCAAGAAGCTCGCCAAGAGCCTCACCGACGCCGGCATTCCCTCCGTCGACTTGCACGGAAACCTCTCGCAGGTGGCCCGCGACCGTAACCTCGCCGCGTTCAGCGCCGGCACCGTCAAGGTTCTCGTCGCAACGGATGTCGCCGCTCGCGGTGTGCACGTCGACGACATCGAACTCGTGATTCACGTTGACCCGCCGGCCGAGCACAAGGCTTACCTGCACCGCTCGGGCCGTACCGCCCGTGCCGGCAGCGCTGGTGACGTCGTCACCGTCGTGCTCCCCGAGCAGAAGCGCGACACCGACGCCCTGCTGCGCAAGGCCGCCATCAAGGTGACCCCGCAACGCGTTGACGCTTCCTCCCCCGCCGTCGACGCCCTCGTGGGCAACGTGGCCGCTTATGTCAAGCCCGCGCCCCGCGTCGAGGCGCCGCAGCAGCAGCGCCAGTCGCAAGGTGGTCGCTCCCAGGGTGGCCGCTCGCAGGGTGGCCGTTCAGAAGGTGGCCGCTCGCAGGGTGGCCGTTCAGAAGGTGGTCGCTCGCAGGGTGGCCGTTCAGATGGAGGTCGCGACGCCGGCGCCAGCCGTTCCGGTGGAAGCCAGGGCGGTGCCCGCACCGACCGTAACGACGGCGGCCGTGGCGCCAGCCGCGACTCGGCTTCGGCCGGTGGCGCGCGTCGTGAACGCTCCGGCCGTCCGGCCGGCGCTGCCACCAGCGCACCCCGTTCCGGTTCGGCCGCTGGCCGCTCGGGCGGAGCCCGAGTCGGCAGCCTTCAGGTCGGCGGACTCGTCCGCGGACCGAGCTCGGGTGGCGCTGGCCGCTCGGCTCCCCGCCGCTCGCAGGGCTAGCCAGCCAGCAGCATCCGTGTAAAGAAAGCGGGCCAGTCTCTTCGGAGCCCGGCCCGTTTTCTGCGCGCACCGCGACGTGTCAAGCGGCACCCGCAAACACGGATAGTGTCGAATCATGAACACCACCGTTGTCGTTCGATCCGTAGAAGAAGCCGATGCCGAAAGCCTGGGCCGCGTACACGCCGCCTGCTGGCATGAAACTTACGATCACCTGCTCAGCCAGGCCGCTCTGTCACAGTTGCGGCCCCAGCGCCTCGCCGCTCTCTGGCGCCGCTTCACGACCCAAGGTGCGGAATATCGCCAAAACGTCGTGCTCATCGATGGCGAGATCGTGGGCTTCGCTGGCAGCGGACCGACGCGCGACGGTGACCAGCCCACCCCGCACGAGTTGTTTTTTCTGTACCTGCTTGAGGCAAACCACGGCTCAGGCGTCGGCCAGAAACTGTTCGACTCTGTGGTCGACCCCGGTGCCTCGTCTCTATGGGTGGCCGCCGACAACCCCCGAGCGCACGCCTTCTATGCCCGCAACGGCTATCTGGCCGACGGCCTCGAGCGCAACGAAGAGGTGCTCGGCGAGACGCTGCACGAGGTGCGACTGGTTCGCTAGCAACCGGGCGGCGCTCCAGCCGCCCACTCGACGAGTCGCCCGCGGAGAAATTGCCGACCAGCGGTACGTTATGGCCCAAAACCCCTCAATGGGGTTTTGGGGCGCGGGGAAGCCCATAGGGTGAACGGATGACTATTTCCACGGCCGCCACCCCCGTCATCCTCGACGTCGACACCGGCGTCGACGACGCGCTGGCTATCCTGTTCGCCATCAAGCACCCCGCCATCAATGTGCTCGGCATCAGTTGTGTTGCGGGCAACGCCTCACTGGAACGCGTTGTCGATAACACCCTGCGCATTCTCGACGTCGCAGACGCTCCACTCGTGCCGGTCGCCGCCGGCGCCCGCCGCCCCCTGCTGGAGCCGGCCCGCTCGGCCGCACACGTGCACGGCGAAAGCGGCCTCGGCACGCTGCTGCTGCCGGCGACCGGCCGCAAGGCCGAGTCGATCAGCTCGATCGAGCTCATGCGCCGGCTCATTGTGGCCAGTCCGCGCCCGGTCACCCTGGTCGGGCTCGCCCCGCAAACCAACCTCGCCCTGCTGCTGCGCCAGTACCCCGAGTGTGCCGACAACATTGAGCGCATCGTCTTCATGGGCGGTTCGACCACGGTCGGTAACGCGACAGCGGTCGCCGAATTCAATGTCTGGCACGACCCGGAAGCCGCAGCGATCGTGCTCGATTCCGGGGTACCGACGTTCATGTACGGACTGGACGTGTTCAACCAGGTATCGATTGGTGAGCCTGTTGCTCTCGAGCTCCTGCGCAAAGAGTCGAATCTCGCGCAGGTCGTCGGCCGACTATTGAGCAACAGGGTCGCTCTCGGCGCTGGCCGCAACGCAGAATACACCGGACTCATTGGCGACGCTGGGGCGCTGTGCGCCCTTGTCGACCCGGATGGCGTGACCACCGAGATGCTACCCCTGCGCGTGCAGTTGTCCGGATACGGTCGCGGCCAGACCCTGGTCGACCAGCGCACGCATCCCGGCGAGGACATCGTGCACGGCCTGGCCAGCGAGTGGGAGGCCGCCGAGGTCGCGCTTGACGTCGACGTCGACCGCTACGCGCGCCTGTTTCTCAAGACGCTCGGCCTGAGTTCGGCGCTGCCCCAGCCCGTGTAGCGCGCCCGGTACAGTCCGAGCGGCTCGTGTATTCCGCACGCCCCGTCAAGCGGATGCCGCCGGACAGCTCGTGGTACGCGTCAGAAAAGTTCGCACGTGTTCAAACCAGTGCCGCCTTCTCACAGTGGCGCCGTGAGGCGCGCGCCGCCACCTCAGTAGAGCAGACCGACCGACGCCATCGCTGCACGCAGCAGCGCTCCGCGACCGCCTTCCATCTCGGCCGAGACTCCCGGTGACACGGCCTCGGTCGGGGTCATCCAGGTGAGTTCAAGGGCATCCTGCCGCGGGTCGCAGGTGCCGGTGACGGGAACGACGTAAGCCAGCGAGACGGCGTGCTGGCGGTCATCTGTATAAGCGGTAATGCCCGGCATCGGAAAGTACTCGGCGACGGTGAACGGTACCGGGCTGACCGGAAGCTGCGGGAAAGCCATCGGGCCGAGGTCCTTCTCGAGGTGACGAAAGAGCGCATCGCGCAGGGTCTCGCCGTAGAGCACCCGGCCGGAGACCAGCGTGCGCGTCATCTCGCCGGTCGACCGGGCGCGCAGCAGCACGCCGACCTCGACGACCTGGCCGAGACCGTCGACCCGCACTGGCACGGCTTCGATGTACAAGATGGGAAGGCGACGACGAATCTCGGCAAGTTCAACATCCTTCAGCCAACCCGGATTCGTGTTCGGGGCTCCCGCGGGGGGCTTTGGCGTCCAGTCCGGGTCTGGGTCAGGGGTTCGCACGCTCATGAGGCCATTCTGTCCTACGTGGGCTCCGCGCGTGCACCGGCGTCGTTCCCAAGTGCCAGAAACGGGCCGAGCAGTGAAAGTATGGGAGGACACGGCGCCCACGCGGCGCAAACCCGGGAGGAACCCATGACCACCAGCACTACCATCGACGCCGCCGCCGTGCTCTGGTCCGCGTCCGGCGCCGACCAAGTTGACCGCCCGCTCCTGCTCGTGTTGCACGGATACGGCTCGCACGAGGGCGACTTGTTCTCGCTCACGCCGCACCTTCCGCTTGAGCCGGTGATCGCGGCACTGCGCGCGCCGCTGCCGGTCGGCGACGGCTGGGCCTGGTTTCCAATCAACGATCCCGGAAACCCCGACAACGCCGCGGTCGACGCGGGCGTTGCCGCCGTGCTGGCCTGGCTCGACGCCCTGCCGCAGCAGCCGTCCACCGTCGGTCTGCTCGGATTTTCGCAGGGTGGCGCCATGGCGCTGCAGTTGCTGCGCATGGCGCCAGACCGGTTCAGCTTCGCCGTGAACCTCTCCGGGTTCGTCGCCAGCGGCCCGCAGTCCGGCGACGCACGTTTGGCCGAGCGCCCGCTTCCCGTGTTCTGGGGTCGTGGCACCGTCGACGGCGTCATTCCCGCGAGCGCCGTCACACGCACCCAGGCGTGGTTGCCCGGGCACAGCACGCTCACCGAGCGCATCTACGAGGGTCTGCCACACTCGATCTCGCAGGCCGAGCTCGGCGACGTCGTCAATTTCTTGCGCACGCAGTACCTGGAGCCGGCCGCCTAGAAACGCTCAACCGAGTGGATGCTACAGCGCGGCATCCACTTTCAGTCACGACAGCAGGCGGTCGCCACCGCGCCGCACACGTACCGAAAATGTGCCGAAAACGAGCGGACGTACCAGACGCCCGCCGACGCGGAAGCCCGGGTGAGGGGTCGCATATCGGCCTAAAACTGCCCTCGACCAGACGATTTACGACCTCTCAGCGCTCAAACGCTAGGAGCGGTCGCGCTTGGCCTGCTCCTGCGAAGCCTGACGCTCGACGTGCGCCTTCTTGGCCGCGCGGTGCGCGTCGCGGTCTTTCACCGCGATCTGGTCGGCGCGCACGCCGGCCTGGGTGGAACGTTCAAGCACGAGCCAGGCTGGCGGCTGCTGCAGCAGGGCGGATATCTCGGCGGTGGTCAGCGGGTCGGTGATTTCGCTGCGGGCCAGGCCGGAGATCGAGACGCCGAGCTTGGCGGCGACGACCTGACGCGGGTGCGGACCGTTGGCGCGCAGCAGCGTGAGCCACTCCGGCGGGTTGGCCATGAGCTCGGCGAGCTCAATGCGGCTGACAAATTCGGTCTGGAACTCGACCGGTGCGCCGCCCAGCAGAATCCCGAGTTTCTGGGCCGCCGTGGCGGGCTTCATGGTCTGGGGCTTCTTCTCGGAACTCATTGCTCAAGCGTATAGCCTGAGAGGGTCCTCGTTTGGGCAAATGGCCCCTCAACTACCCTGCGCCTGTCTCAACTGCCCCAGAAAGGATGCCGGTGAGCTTTTCCATCGCCTTCGTCGCCGGTGTCACCCCCACCAAATGGACCCGGATCTGGGGCGACCGCCGCCCCGACGTGCCCCTCACCGTGTTTCGCACCGAAACGGCAGAGCAGATCACGGTGCTCCATGGCGGTCGGGCCGAGGTCAGCCTCGTGCGCCTACCGATCAATGAGACCAACCTGAGCGTCATCAACCTGTACAGCGAGATTCCGGTCGTGGTGGCGTCAAAGGATCACGCGACCCTGCAGGCCGAGACCGTCCTGCTGGCCGATCTGGCCGCGGAGCACTTGCTGCAAGACCCCGACGACGTGCCCGAATGGCGCGACCTCGCCGACGAGGTGCGCGACGGAACTCGCCGCCCCCTGCCGCTGATGCGAGACCTCGACGAAACCATGGAGCTGGTCGCCGCCGGCGTCGGCATCATCATCGTGCCGCACGGGGTCGCCCGGCTGTACGGCCGCAAAGACGTCGTCTCCCGCCCGGTCACCGGCGTGGCTGATACCCAGATCGCCCTCGCCTGGATCACCCGCGAAACCACCGCGGACATCGAAGAGTTTATCGGCATCGTGCGCGGTCGGTCCAAGGCCAGTTCGCGAACGGATGCCGGTGCCGCCGCCGCGGCTGACGCCGCCGCAGACGGCGAGCAGCCCGAGGTTCGCAGCGACGGTCGCCCGCCCAAGCCACCGCGCAAGCCCAAGAAGACCGACAAGGCCAAGGCTGCTGCCAAGGTAATTCGGGTTGCCGCTGCGAAGGCCAAACCGGCCGTGCGCAAGAGAACCGAGAGTGCCCCTGGTCGCACCCGTCCGACCAAGAACCCCAACAAGGGCAAGGATCGCGGCCACTAAGAACCTATGGGTTCTTCAGCACCGACAAAATGTTGCCGGACGGGTCGGTAAACCAGGCGATGTCCGGCCCCTGCCCTTCGCCGGCCGCGATGCCCTTGTCGTTCTGCTCGAAGGCGTCGTAGCGAAGAAACTCCACGCCGCGCTCGGTGAGCTCATCGACGGTGGCATCGAGGTCGCTGACCGCTAGGTTCAGAATTGTATAGGTGGCCGGTACGAAGTCGGGCTTCGGGTAGACGATGACGGTCGCCCCGCCGGGCAGGGTGATGCGCAGCATCCCCATCTCGCCCGCTGAGACCTCGAGGCCCAAAGTCTCGGCGTAGAAGGTTCGCGCGGCGTCGAGATCGACGACGGCGAATCCGCTGAAGCCGTCGACAATACCTACGGCATGTTCGGTCATGAGTGACTCCCTCTAGAGTGGTTCGGATTTCGCCGGGTCAGCGGGAGCTGATCGACGCGAACTTGCGAATGCACAGCGGCACGAACACGAGCAGCATCACGGTGATGCCGATCAACACGGTCAGCACCGGGTTCTGCATGGTCCAGATATCCGGAACCGGCGCCGTGCCGAGGTTGCCGAACAGCTGCCGCACGGCCTGTACAAGCGAGGATACTGGGTTCCACTCGGCGAAAACGCGCAGCGCGGTCGGCAGGGTTTCACTCGGTACGAACGCATTCGAGACGAAGGTCAGCGGGAACAGAATCAGGAAGGACGCATTGTTGATGACCTCCGGGCTCTTCACGCTCATGCCGAGCAGCGCCATCACCCAGCTGAACGCGTAGCCGAACAGTAGTAGCAGCCCGGCTCCTGCTAGAAATTCGGGCGGCGAGGTGGTGACCCGCCAGCCGACCGCGAGCCCGGTGGCCATCATGATCACCATGGAGATGGTGTTCAGCATTAGGTCACCGTTTGTGCGTCCAATCAGCACAGCGGATGCGTTCATCGGCAAGCTCCGAAAGCGGTCGATGATCCCTTCTTTGAGGTCAAGCGCCATCGCGGCGCCGGAGAACGTGGCCCCGAACACGACGGTCTGCGCGAAAATACCCGCCATCAGGAACTGGGTGTAGTCGCTGCCTTCGACCGCGATGGCGCCACCGTAGACCTGGCTGAACAACAGCACGAACATGATGGGCTGGATCACGGCGAAGACGAGCATATCCGGCGAACGCTTGATCTTGATCAGGTTGCGTTTGGTGACGGTCCAGCCGTCGGAATACCAGAGGGAGAAGGGGTTCCAGGTGGGGAGCGGGGGTAGGGCGGCCGCTCGCGCGCCTGCCCGCACAGCGTTCGCGACGGCTACGGCCGATGCAGCTTTCGTGGTGGCAGAGTCAGCCATCGCAAACGCGGTGGGAGTGGCATCGGACGCGGACGGTGTGGGCTGAGCCGGGATATCAGCGTGACGGGCATTCATTTGACGCTCTCCAAATCTGCAGCTGCGGCCTTCGCTGCACGCGCCTTGTCTCGTTTGGCCTGCGCCCGTTTCGAGAGCTTGGGCCCGCTGGAATCGTCGTCGTCGGCCGCGCTGAGGTCGGCCTTGTGACCGGTGAGCTTGAGAAAGACGTCATCAAGGGTTGGGCGGCGCATGCCGGCATCATGCAGGCTGACCTCTGCGGCGCGCAGGTCGGCGAGCATGTTCTGCAGCGCGTTGGGGCCGTCGGTGACGGCAACTTCGACTCCCCGGCCGTCGGTGGAGATCGTCGGGATACCCGATCCGTGCCGGGCGAGAACGTCGCGGGCGACCGCGCCGTCGGCAGCGTCGACGAGAGCGACCACCACGCGGTGCCCGCCGATCTGCGCCTTGAGCTGATCGGAAGTGCCCTCAGCGATGACCCGGCCGTCGTCGATCACGACGATGTCATCGGCGAGCTGGTCAGCCTCTTCGAGGTATTGCGTGGTCAGCAGCACCGTCGTGCCGTCGGCGACGAGGCGTTTGATCACGTCCCACAGGGCGATGCGACTGCGTGGGTCGAGCCCGGTCGTCGGTTCGTCGAGAAAGAGCACCTTGGGATTGATCACGAGCGCCCCGGCGAGGTCGATGCGGCGCCGCATTCCGCCGGAAAAACCCTTGACCGGTCTATTGCCGGCGGCGGTGAGCTCGAACAGGTCGATCAGCTCCTGTGCGCGTTTGCGGGCGGCCGGGCCGCCCAGGTGATACAGCCGACCGACCATTTCGAGGTTTTCAAACCCGGTGAGGTTCTCGTCGACGGCGGCGTACTGGCCGGACACCCCGATGATGCGCCGCACCGATTTGGGGTGGCGAATGACGTCGATTCCGTCGATAACGGCGGTGCCGGCATCCGGTCGAATCAGAGTTGTCAGCATTTTGACGACGGTGGTTTTGCCGGCGCCGTTCGGGCCGAGCAGCGCCTTGACCGTGCCACGCGGCACGGACAGGTCGAGCCCGGCGAGCGCGTGCACCGGCCCGCTCTTGGATTGATAGGTCTTGGTCAAGCCCTGGGCCTCAATGATCACGGGGTTTCCTTGCGGTATCGGGTGCAGCAATCTGATTCGTTGCCATGCTAGTAACGCCCCGTGAGTTCGACAACAGCCTCGAACCGCTCAGTGCGTCGCAATCGGGCCAGCTCGTGCGCGAATTCGACCCAACCACCCAGTTCGACCGGGTCACTCTGGCCCTTTTGTACCCCCTCAGCAGCGGCGGATCCGGAGCTGGAGCCGACCTGTGCGCCGCGGAAAGCCCACTTCGCACGCCCGTACCGTGAGGGCTGGCGCCCATGGATTCATGGTCTACACGCCAGCTCACTGGCCCGCGGAGGCCTGATGAATGCTGCGCGGGCGAAAATTTCGAAGATGCACACCCCGCCGGGGCGGGAGGGGGAGCCACCGATCTCAGCCGACTGCGTACCGAGGGGTTCTCGCTGGCCAGTCGCCAGCTGCCGATGACAGACAGTGCCGTCCTCGCTCCTGATCGAGCCGGTTGTGCTGACCGAGCCGGTTGTGCTGACCGAGCGGGAAAAGGAAGTCACGTCGATCGCCACACAATGCCCGAGCAAGGGGACATCGCCGAGTCGCCGTTTCTTTCGGTGCGCACGGTCGAATCGTATCTTTATCACGCGCGAGTCAAGGCCGGGCAGAAACTCGCGCGAAGTCCTCGCGAGCGTGTAGCGGGCGCTGGGGCCGCGGCGGCGGCATCCGCTCACCGTCTTGATGAACGACTCTGCGGCATTACCAGCGCCCACTAGCACAAGTTGAACAAAGGTCAGTTCTTTGACAGGAAAAACCAGTAGTCAGTTTCTCGATCCCAGTAGCCTAAGGACTCCCCGCCGGATCAATACCCCTCAAAAGTGGGTATCGTAATGCTCAACATCTTTTTATAGGTCCTGGCGCAAGGCGGTATGCATCGGCCGAACCGGGGGCGACGTGGACGGCCAAAAGCACCAGGACGGGAAGCGGATGCCGGTCAACGCCCCCGCAACCGTTGGTCGGAATGCTCGGGGCATCGCCGACATCGTACAGTCGGGGCGCAGCGTCGTCATCTTCGGACCGCCTGGCTACGGCAAATCCCAGTTGCTCGGGTCGGTGGCAACGATACTGCGCTCGGATGGCGGCGACCCGGTCGATATCGCGGCCACCGCACTCTCGCACGCGGTACCGTTTGGGTCGATCAGCAACGGCTCCAACCTGCGTCTCGCCCTCGCACTCGGTGGGACCAGGCCGGTCACCGCTACCCGGCTGCTGAAGTACGCGCGCGATCACGGCCAGTGCGAGCGGCCGGTCATCAGCGTGGACGATGCGCACCTGCTCGATGCCCAGACCATGGATTGCCTGTATCGACTGGCCGTCGGGGGCGAGATCGTACTGCTTCTGGCGAGCGATCTGCTGCCGACCGGGCCGGCGACCGACGCTGCCACGGTTCGCCTGGTCGACGAGCTATGGGTCAAGGGCGGCGCCGACCGCGTCGACTTGGAAGCGCTCTCCCCCGCTGAATCGTCGGAGCTCGTAACCCACTTCGCTCCGACCGGTCAATTCGAACGCGGTGCTCGCGCGCTGCTGCACTCACGCAGCGGTGGGTCTCGAATGCTACTACGGGAGCTCACGGCCGAAGTCATGCGCCAGCAACAGCCGCCCGACGACCAGGAGCTGGTCTCCTTCTCACGATTCCCGCCGTCGCGGAGAATTCTCGATGTGGTGGCGCATCAATTGCGCGATCTGACGCCCGACCAATTCGCCGTGCTCGCCCTGATCGGCCGGTTGGATGGCATTTCTTACTCGCACGCGACTCTGCTGTGCCGCCCGGTAGCCCTGCGCGACCTGCTGCGTCGGGGCTTTCTACACCGACGGCCGGCCGGCCGGTTGCATGCCCCGACCATGTTCTCCGACGGCGCGCTGGCCGACTGTGATCCCGACCTACTACGGAACATGACGGCCCAAATCGTCGACCTGCTGCTGCTGGACCGCACGCACGGCGGCGTGATGACCTCGGCCGAGAGCCTCGTCATCGCCGATAGCTGGACGGTATCCGCTGCCCTGCTTCCCGAAGTACTCGACCGGTTGCCCGCTGACACCGTCGCCGATATTCTGCTCATCGCCGCCCAGCGCAGCGGCAGGCGAGGCCTCACTGACCGCTCATTGCTGCTCGCGAGCCTCGCTCTGCGGCTCGCCCCCGGGCTATCGACGCTGATCGAGTATTCTCGGGCCTTGGCCGGCGACGGCCGCCCGGCAGCAGCCCTGGCGGAATTGGCCGAGGCGGAAGAGTACCTGCGCATGCCGGCCGACGGCGTTGTGTTGCTGCGCTGGCTGCGCGAACTGGCAACCTTCGGCGTCATGACCGGCATCGATTTTGCTGCGCTGCATGTACGGGCGGCAGGCTGGTTTACCGGCGACCCCACGATGGCCGGTGAGTTGGCCTTCATTAGCCTGACCGAAACGGTGCAGAATCAGCAGTGGCCGCTCGCGGTCACCGCCGGTCAAAGCCTCGCTCGCACGCCCGGCTACGACACCGTCACCCGCATTCACGCGGCCTGCCTGACAGCCTTAAGCCTCGCCCAGCTGGGGCGCGCCGTCGAAGCAGTGCGCCTGCTTGATCTCGCTACCGACCTCAATGAGCGCGACCGGTCGCTCCGCGAATCGGATGTGTACTCGGCTGAGGGTTTAGCCCTGGAGATTTTTCAGACCGACGCCGCCATCCGTTGCCTGACCTGTTTCGACCGTTCCGGCGCACTCGAGGAGGTGGACGGTTGGATCACCAGCGCCATCCGCCAGGGGGACCTGGGCAGCTTGGCGCTGCTGGGCTTCGTCGGCGGAGAATTGAGCCGGCCGGCCGGGAGCGAACAGGACCGCTGGCAGCCGTGGCTGCAATGCCTGCGCGCGACTTCGCTCGCCCGGCTGGGGCTGATGGCGGCGGCATCCGCTGCCCGCAGGTCAACGACGACCGACCGGTTCGATCTGGGGTTTCTGCTCAATTCGGGCACCGACAGCGCCCAGCTACTGGCCGTCTACCTCTACGAAACGGCCGGTAATCGTTCCCCCATCATTCGTTCCTGGCTGATCGAGATCTTCGTGCAGCTCGGGCAGCCCGTTGGCCACGTGACGCGACTGCTCACCGAGCGAGACGGCGAAACGGATGCCCGCAGCGCGTCGATCGCTGTCGATGCACCGAGCGTTTCAAACGTGGGCTCGAGCGTTCCGAACGGCGCAGCGACCAGGCCGGCTCTGGAACCAACCGACAGCGCGAAACGCACTGAGTCGTTCGTGGCCTCCGACGGCGCTCGCTTGTTGACCGGGAGGGAGAAAGAGATCACCATACTGGCCGAGCGAGGCCTGACCAACCGACAGATCGCGACTGCACTCTACGTATCGGTACGCACGGTTGAGTCCCACCTCTACCAGGCGAGAGTCAAGACCGGGCAGCGCCCGCGAGCGGGGCGCGCGCCCGTTACGGTTTTGATCCCCGGGGCCTCAGCCACCGATCTGGACGACGAGATCACTGACTCCGTCGCCTGAGCCAGCAATCCCTTCCGGGCCCGTGATAGGTCATGGGCCCACATTCCGAAGGTGGGCCCGGGCATCCGTTTGACTACAATCGGGCAAGACGCTCGATGTCTTCGAGGAACTCGGCCGCGACCTCGGCGGAGACGGTCATGCGCGTCTCCGAGATGGCCGTGACATAGTCTTCGGTGCGCGGCCCATTGATCGCCGGACCGTCGTCGGCTGAGTACAGCGCCTTCTCGAGGGCGTGCTGAGACGCCCGATGCGCGGCATACTCAACGTCGGCGGGCGAGAATCCCTCGCTCTTTTCGACCAGTACCGCAAGGTCGACCTCGTCGGACACCGCCTCGGGGATATAGCGCTCCCAGATAGCCTGACGCGCGGCGACATCCGGTAATCCGATCGGCACGACGTAGTCGAACCGGCCGTGACGCAAGAAAGCGGAGTCGAGCGCGCGAATAAAGTTGGTCGCACAGACCAGCAGGCGCCCGGGCTGGTCACGGAAGGCGGGGATAATCTTGAGCAGTTCGTTGGTCACGCCCTGCATCGCCGATGGTGGTTCGCCTGATCGCTGGGACGCGATCTCTTCGACCTCGTCGATGAACACCACCGCGTGTTCGAGCTCCGAGATCTTCAGGAACGTTTCGCGCAACGCTCCGGCCAGGCCTTGCGGGTCGGCCGCCAGGCGCGATGGGAACACCTCGATGAATGACCATTCCAGGCGAGAAGCGATCGCCTTGGCGAAGGTGGTCTTTCCCGTGCCGGGAGGGCCGAACAGCACGACCGCTTTGGGCGGAGAAACACCGTATCGCTCGGCCAGTTCGGGTTTGGCCAGGGGCATGACCAGTCGGCGTTCGAGGAGTTCCTTCTCGCGCGCCATGCCGCCGACCTTCTGCCAGAGGTCGCGGGGCAGCACGCGGCCGCCGAGCTCGCCGAGCAGCTTGAGCTCCTCGCGCTGAACTGGAATGTGTCGTTCGAAATAGCGCAGGTTCTTCTTGACCTCGAAGCCGCGGTTGAGAAACGCGTCGACCTTGGTCTCGGATTCGGGCATGAGCGCGGACAGCTTGGTCATGCCGTGCGGCGCCATACGGGCTTCGAGCGCGGCGAGCATAGCCGTTCCGATGCCCTGGCTCTGCCATTTTTCCGCGGTCGCCAGAAAGACGATCCAGCCCTGCGCGTGCGCGGCGCGGCCGACGGCGGCACCGACCAACTCATCTCCGTGCAGGGCTACGACGGCATGGTCCTTCTGGCAGGAGGCGAGCACCTCGGACAGGCCGTAAACCGGCTCGGTGTCGGCGGCCTTGATCTCGTCCCACAGGCGCAGAATGCCGTCCAGATCGTCGGAGTGAAAATCGCGCAGTCGCCAGCCAGTCATAATGAACCTCGCATCGTTGGGTGTGCTGCCAATCTATTGCACCGGGTCAGGCGCGAAAGACGGCGGCAAGGATGCCCGGCAGCCGGCGCATCGAGGGACGCGCGGCGAATTCGGTCAGCAGGCGGGCGGTAGACGCGCCACTTCGGGCTGACACGAACCACGGAGGCTTCGGCAGCAGCGCCCACTCCCCGTGCACGATCGAGTGCGGAAACGGCCGAAAAGGCCCCCACACGACGGTGCGCTCCACGTCATCGAGCAGCAGAGCATTGTGCACCACGCCGATGCCGCTCTGCACGTCGCTGAGGGTATGCCCCGGAAACGCACCCCACGGCGCCGCCGCTGACAGAAACCCGACGCCGGTCCATGCGTTGATCGCAATGGTCCCGTAGTGCAGGCGCGCCACGGCCTGCTCAAACCCGGCTCCGAGCCGCCGAATACTGCTTGGCGACCCGAGAATATTCGCGCCGAGCGTGCCCAGAAAGTCGCGGTTGACGGTCTCGACGGCCGTGTCGAGAAACGCCTGGCCGGTGCCGGGAAGTTCGACGACGCCGAGCACCGGCGCGAAGTATTCAGTTCTGAGCATATCTTCCGGCACAGCGGATGCCCGCGCCTCGGCTGAGTCCACACCATCCGTTTGCGGTGCTTCACGACTCGCCTCGGCCGGTACAGCTGACTTCGCTGCCACGAGCAGGCGCCCGCCAGGGATCGACCGCGCGGCCGGGTAGGCGGTGCGGGCTGCGAGCATCCGCTCATCACTGCCGGGGTACCAGGCTGGCCGAGCCGGTGCGGAAGCAAGGGCAGCCTCGACCGCGTCCAGAAACGCGTTCTTCTGCGGCCAGGCTGCGCTGAGCACGAGCACCTGCCCGGCGATGCAGTTGTAGCCGCCATTGTGCAGCCGCATGGTGGCGACGTGTTCGGCCTGATAGCGCAGGTCGCGGGCACTCCACCGGCCCGGCAGTACGAGGATCGGCGAAACACCGCCGAGTTCGCTGGTGATCGGTTTGGTCAGGCGCGGGGCATCCGTTTTCGCACCGGCGAACACGATGGCGTCGTGGGTGGTCGCGCTGCCGGTAATGTGCACGTGGCCGATGCCGGAGTGCTGCGCGAGGTAACCGCCCACATCCGCGCCGCCGGTGACGATGCGCAGCAGGCCGGCGTCGATGAGGGGGGCGAGCGCCGCGCGATAGACCGGCAGCAGGCCGTCGAAGGTGGGGTTGAGTTTGAGGATGGAGACCCGGTTGTGTGCCACGAGTTCGTAGAGCACGTCGAGCGGTGCGATCGAGCTGATGTTTCCGGCGCCGAGCACGAGGCCTACCCTACGGTCTGGTCGAGGGCCAGAGTCGTCGCTGGGTTCGCTGCCGGGAACACGCTGCCCCAGTCCGGCCCGGGAGCGGGCCTGTGCCGCTGTGACGCCCGGTCGCAGCCAGGCCTGGGCGGTGAATCCGTGCAGCAGGAGCCCGTCCCAGGCGTTGTGCGGAAGCACGGAAACCGTGACCCGACCGCCCAGTGCCCGCCCCAGCCATCGGTTTGCAATGGGGCTGCGCCCGGTGGTGAGTACCCGAAGTGTGCGCTTCAGCGCGGTCAATGACGTGAGCACGCCGTACGGGCCCGTCAGCCATTCCTCGCCGATCAGCGGCGACGCCGGGTCGAGCCCCTTGGCATGCGCGGCCGCAAGCACCCAGGGCTCGGCTTCGGCGGCGACGGATGCTGCGACACGCGCCAGCAGATCGCCGCGCGCCGCGAGGGTAGTCGCCGCCCATCGCTCGCTGCCGGCAGCCAGCTCGGCAATGGCGAGGTCGAGGTCGGCCTGATCCGTCGTCATCGATCTCCCCTGATTGTCGCCCAGCTTAGTGCTGACGTTTAGTGCGCGGCGATGGGCAGTGCAGCTGGGTGCGCGCGCCGCTCCGATCGATGTCGTGCTGATCCATCGGTTGGGCGCAGACCGGGCAGCTGCGAACCGGCGCGGGTGCGGCAGGCACTAGATCCGACCCATTCAGTCCGACCGGCGGCGGTCCCAGAATGGGAAACAGACGACCGTTGAGCCAGGCAGTCATTCCGCCCCGTCCCTTGATTCGCGGGCGGCTGTCCTTACCGTGTGTCATAACTGTTAGTGTACTAATTAATGGCCGGAAGAACAACCGGCGGGAACGGAACGCCCATGACATCGCCAATGCTCGAGAATCCGCTCGCTCTCGACAACCAGGTCTGCTTCGCCCTTGCGATCGCCTCACGCAATGTCATCGCACTGTATCGGCCCATTCTGGAGCCGCTCGGCCTTACGCATCCGCAGTATCTGGTCATGCTCGCGCTTTGGGACGAGAGCCCACGCACCCTTAGGGGCCTCGGTCAGACCCTCTGCCTTGATCCGGCCACCCTCTCCCCCCTGCTCAAGCGGCTCGAAGCAACCGGCTATGTGCGCCGGCAACGCCGAGAGGCCGACGAGCGCACGCTCGACATTACCGTGACCGCACAAGGAGCGGCCCTCCGCTCCGTCGCCGAAACCATCCCGCCGCAAGTCGTCGAAGCACTCAATCTTCCGCTCGATGAGCTGGTCGTGCTGCGCGAGGCGCTGCACCGCGTCATCGCCGCGACTTCCTGACCGCATTCGCATCCGCTGCCGGCCGGCACCAAAGCTCAGGCGACCGCGTCGGCGACCAACAACAGCTCCGCTTGGAAGGCCGACCAACATAGGGGATCCGGTTCGGGTTACCAGTACCGAACGCATCGGCTTTGACAGGGGTAAGACTGCTATTGATTCGTTCCCACTAGGTAAAATCCGTGGAATCTGCCAGACTTTAAGAATATTTCACGAATTATGCGGTGACGAGGAGAAGCGACATGGCTGACGCGAAGAAGATTCGGGAGGTCGAAACCCTCGACGAGGTCGATCGCATTCTGATCGCGGCGCTGCAGGCGGATTCCCGCACCACCAACAGTCGTCTGGCTGCGGCGGCCGGAATCGCCGAGTCCACCTGTGTCTCCCGGGTGCGCTCACTGGTCAGCCGTGGAATCGTGACCGATTTCACGGCCATGGTCGATCCCAAGGCGATCGGTTTCGGGCTGCAGGCGCTGATCAGCGTCAGCATCCGCGCCGGGGCCCGCACACACATCCCGGCCTTTCGCGACTCGATCCGGGTGATGCCCCGGGTCGTCCAGCTGTTCTTTCTCGGCGGTTCCGAGGACTTCATCATTCACCTGTCGGCCCGCGACACCGACGATGTACGCGATTTCGTGCTCGAGCATCTCTCCGCCGATCCGGCCGTGGCGTCAACCCGCACGAGCATGGTGTTCGAGCACTTCTACAACGGTGTAACCCCCGAATAGAGCGCCCTAAACTAAGCAAGAAATGAACCTCGCCGATACGCTTCTGCCCGCCCTATTCGGCTTCGGCACCGGACTCGCCCTCATCATCGCGATCGGCGCCCAGAACGCGTATATTCTGCGGCTCGGCATCGAGGGCAAAAACCGCACCGTGCTCGCGGCCGTGCTGATCTGTTCGGTCTCCGATGCCGTGCTCATCCTGGCCGGCATTGTGGGAATCGGCGCTCTCATTCGAACCGCCCCGGTTGTATTGGTCGTCGTGCAGGCACTCGGCGTCGGCTTTCTCCTGAGCTACGGTATGTTCGCCGCAGTGCGCGCCTTTCGCCCCGGCGTGCTCGTAGCAGCGGCCATCACGCACGAGAGCACCAGAGCAGTCATCGCGACGACCCTCGCACTGACCTGGCTCAACCCGCACGTCTACCTCGACACCCTGATCTTTCTCGGCTCGGTGGCCAATCAGCAGGGGGCGAGCGAACGCTGGTGGTGGGGCGCCGGCGCGATCACGGGAAGCTTTGTCTGGTTCTTCGCTTTGGGCTTTGGCGCGCGGATGCTGCGACCCCTGTTTGCCCAGCGCTCCTCCTGGCGTGTGCTGGACGCGTTCATCGCCGTGGTCATGATCGCCCTCGGCGTGCGGATGGCCATCGGGGTGTAGCGGAGCTAGGCGCGCCAGTACCCGGCCTTGCCAAGCAGCTGGACCTCACGATTCGCGCCCTCGGAAACCGGCACCTCGGGCGGAAAAACCCCGAAACCGCGCCACATTTCGATGTTGCGTGCGACCTGCTCCCACAGGTTATCGACCAGATCGTCGGGCAGCGAGTAGCCAAGGCCCATGTGTGCCTGGCGATACTCCAGGCTTGGAAGGCCCGATACAGGGTGGTGTGCTGCAGCGCTTCGTTGAGCAGATAATCGCCGTAGCTGAGGTGCAGGATTCTGTCGGGGTCGGGCTCGAGGTCGGGGTCGAGCTGGGCTGGGGTGATCTGGTCGATGACGCAGCGCAACGCAGCATCCGCTTGGAGGAACATTTCTCTCTGCTTTATCTGGGGCAAGCTAGCACGGGCCCCGCGCAGGTCCAGACGCTCACCCGATTCGAGCCACGATCACGGTGATCTCGGCCACCGCCGGATCGCCGGATTGCCGCAGGTGCGCAGCGATCGCATCGTGCACACGCCTCGAAACTTCGCCGGCCGACTCGTCCGCAGTGATGCCGATCTTGGCCGTGACCCGAACGCCGTCGGCACCCTGGGTCCTGACCACCACCGAGGCTGCGGGCAGACGATGCGTCAGGGCACCGAGGGTGGCTGTGACCACCTTCGCGCGGAGGGGCCCCGCGGGATACAAAGAGTTTACGCCCGCAACCCGACGCACCACCTGGTCGAGTTCGTCGGTCGAGGGATGCACCGGAGACATCATCGCTCCTGTTCATGAGCGGATGCATCGGGCGCGGTATACAGATCACTCACCGTGATATCGATGGCCGCGACGACCAGTTCCGTGTATTTTCCTAAAGCGACATACATCGCCTGTCGCAATTGCTCGGCCACCGCCGGAATATTCTGCCCCGGGAATACAGTCGCATCCACCGAAATCGTGATGGGTTCACCGGGCACGCTGACGTCTCCGACGAGCACGCACCGTCCGACCAAAATGTTCTCCAGTCGGTCCCCGGTCTCCCGCAGAATACCCCGAACAGCACCCTCGGTCACAACGAGACGCGCCGTCGGTGACGAGTGCGCCAGCGGGATCTCCCGGCCGGCGTGCGCCTCCAGGCTGATGTTCTCCAGAACCGATGCGACCCAACTGTCGTTGCGGAGGGATTCCCGCTTGAGGTCGCGCTCAAGCAGCGACAGCTGCGCTCGGCGTAGGCGCTCGAGACCGCGCAGGGCAATTTCGCAGTCCGGCGAATCGTCGATGCTCGGGTCAGCGGGTAGCCCGCCCCGGTCGAGGTAGTCGCTGAGTTGTTCAATAGTGTGGCCGTTCAGGCCGGCCTCTTCGCGATCGGTGTCGTCGAGGTCGAAGGTGACGAAGCGCCGATCTGCCGGCGTCAGTTCGGTCATCGCCATTCCTCCATCTCGCGAAGCAAGGTTTTGCGCGCCCGGGCCAGCAATCCGCGCACGGTCGATGTGGGCAGGTTCAACTCGGCGGCAATATCACCGTAGCTGTACTCGGCGATTTCGCGCAGAGTCCAGCAGCGCCGTTGGTCCTCGGGGAGAGCAGCGAGCACTCGGGCCAGCGCTTCGGTTTGCGACTCGACCTCGGCCAGGGCATGCGGGGCGGTGCGCTCTGGCGCCGGGGCATCCGTGTCATCGATGTTCACGTGTTGGCGGCGAACGCGCAGCCGATCGATGCTCTTGCGGCTGACGATGCGCATCAGCCAGCTCTTCACGGCGTTGCCATCCTCGAGTCGGCCGAGCTGCTGCCAGGCAGTGATGAACGATTCCTGTACCACGTCGTCGGTCTCGTCATTAGACCCGAGAACCCGGGTGGCGTAGACCCGCATGAGCGGTCCATACCGGCGCACGAGCACCTCGAAAGCTCGGAGGTCGCCGTCGGCGGCGCGGTCGGCGAGCATCCGGTCGGCTGCCGTATCCAACGGCGAGGCGACCTGCTCACGCACTGTTCCGGGCACGTCACCTCCTCGTGCGAACGATTCAAAAATTTTCCTCACCTTCGCGTGACGAATATGCCACAGGTTTCGTCCTACAGGTAACAATCCGCTTTCGGCCTGCACAGCTGGCCCGATCTCAAGGAGCTACCCATGGACCTCAGCGACACCAACGGCACCAGTTCTGCAACCACGCCGCCCGGCAACCGCCTACCCGTCGGCACGGCTCTGGCCGGCGAACCGCTCACCGGCACGGGAAGAACCGTGATCAATGACGGCGTCGTGGCCAAGGTCGCCGGCATTGCCGCCCGCGAGGTCAGCGGTGTGCACGCCCTCGGCGGCGGCGCGGCCCGGGCGCTTGGCGCCATCCGCGAGGCCATGAACAACACGGATGTGAGCCAGGGCATCTCGGTCGAGGTCGGCGAAACGCAGGTCGCCGTGGACGTGACCATCGTCGCCGAGTACCCGGTGCAGCTGCAGCAGGTGGCCGACGACATCCGCTCGAGTGTGATTCGGGCCATTGAAGACCTCGTCGGACTCGAAGTCACCGAGGTCAACGTGACCATCGTTGACATTCACCTGCCCAGCGACGAGGCCGAGGCTGAGCCGAACAAAGCCGCACTGCGGTGACCAGCGCAACCCGCACCGGCATGCTGGTCGGAGCGATTCTGGCGCTGACCTGGGTCATTCTGGGTTTTTGGGTGTTTCTATTCGTGGCGTTGGCCATGCTGGTCGGTTCGCTCGTTGGCCGCGTAATTGACGGCCGCCTCGATCTCGGTTCACTGATCGGCGCCTTTCAGGGAAAGCGTTCTTCGTCATGAGCGTGGCGACCGACTGGTTTCTCGGTGAAACGACCGCCAGAGCGGATGCGCCGGGCACGACAATCGCGCCGCCCGCGACCCACGGGCGTACTCGAATCGCGCCGAACGCGCTGCGCCGGATCGTCGGACTGGCTACCGCCGAGTCGCTCGGGGTGGCACCAGACCGGGTCAGTGTCGAACTCGGCGACGACCACGGTATGCTCGCGCTCACGATCAGCACCTCGATTCGCGTCGTTCCGCTCTGGCACTTCAGCCGCGAACCGGCCGTCCTCGCGCGCACGGGCGGCACCATTTTGGCTCGGTCGGCCACGGCCCAGATTCAGATTCGTCGCCGCGTCGGTGAACTGACCGGCGCCGATATCGGCCGGGTCACCGTGCGATTGACTGGCGTTGATGTGCAGCGGGAACGGCGAGTGCGATGAGCAGCGCGACCGTCATGCACGGCGGGATAGACCGGTCCGCCGTGACGACGACCGCGCGAAGTGCCCGCATCGGTCGCCGCGAACTTCACTCGCCTCGGTCGGCTGCGGCCATCGCCGTGGCTGTCGTGGTCATTCTGTCGTGCGGCTGGCTGGGTACCGAGATGGTGCTGCTGCTGCTCGGCCAGCCGGCCCTGCTTGCGACGCCGGCCGAACTTGCCGCTGGCGTTGCATCCGCTTCGAACATGTCCATTCCGTTGCTGGGAGCGATCGCGGCGGGCTGCGCCCTGCTCGGTCTCATGCTGTTGGTCGTTGCGGTTGCCCCCGGGCGCCGCGCCAGGCACCTGATCGACTCGGAGCGCACGGTGACCGTTGTCGATGACGAGGTGATCGCATCCGCCGTGGCGAGGCGCGCCGCTCGCGTCGGCGGGATCGACCCGGACAATACCCGGGTCAGCGTCTCGCGCCGCTTTGCCACTGTGCACTTGACCCCGACCTCGGGCCGAACGGTGCAGCGCGACGCGGTGCAGCAGGCCGTGCGCGACCAGCTCAACGGTTTACAACTGCGACCGGCGCTAGAGACCCGCGTCGTCGTGGCCGCCGGAGGAAGGGTCGGAGCGTGAACAACACCAACCGCGCGCTCAACCGCAGCGTCGTTTTCGTGGCCGGCCTGGTGTTGCTCGCCACAGCCGTACTACTCGGCCTGTTCGCCACGCGAACCGCGATTCGGGATGCCTGGACCGAGGTTGCCGACACAGCCCGCACGACAGTCGTAGGCTGGCTCCGGGCCACGCCACTCGTCGGAACCGACCCGGATGGCACAGCGCACAGCTGGCTGTGGATCGCCACCCTCGCGGTGTTGCTGGCGGTCACTGTCTTGCTGCTCAGCTTCATTCTGCGGCAGGGGCGCGGCCATTCCGGCCACCTGATCAGCGAAAATACGACGAATTGGGGTGCAACCCAGGTTGATTCCGCCGTCGCTGAACAATTGCTGCAGCGGGCGCTCGACGAGCACCCCGAATTTTTGTCGACCCGCGTCTCGACCTATCGGGTCACCCGCGACGCCGTACTCAAGATCTCGGTGACCTGTCGCCGCGGAACCTCCCCGACGGACGTCGTGCACATCGTCGAACAGGCCCTGAACGCCCTCGATGGGCTGTTGGGCCTGCGCATCCTGGCCCTGCTGCAGATCAGCGGAGGTTTCCGGGTGCGTGCCAGCCGCAACACCCGCATCCCCTAAATCGCGACTCAACTGGATGCCCCCTACCTACGTTCGACGCGCCCGCGCCGAAACGTTCCCCCGAAAACAGCACACGAGAGAGAGAACACGATGAGTGCATCAGACAAAATCAAGAACGCCGCGCAGGACCTCAAGGGCAAAGCTACGGAGGCCGTCGGAAAGGCGACCAACGACGATTCCAAGGTCGCCGAAGGCCGTGCCGATCAAACCTCGGCGAGCGCCAGGAAGGCCGGCGAAGACGTCAAGGACGTCTTCAAAAAGTAGGCCAGTTTCCGGTGCGTGTCGGGCACTCAGGCCCGCCGCGCACCGCACTCCCCTGACTATTGGGTCAATCATCACGCCAGGAAAGAAAGCACAATGTTGAACCTGTACGCAACCTCGGCGGTTTCGGGCGCCGACGACGACCGCAAACCGGATACACCGGCCGAGGTGTCGAAGCGGTCGTGGAAGTACATCGTCAAACGCACCCTGAGCGAATTCGGCACCGACCAGTGCACCGACATTGCCGCATCGCTCACCTATTACGCCGTGCTGTCGCTGTTTCCGGCGCTCATCGCCTTGGTCTCGCTGCTCGGGGTGTTCGGCCAGGGACGACAATCCGCCGACACCCTGCTGACCATCCTCGCCTCGGTCGTCCCGGCCGATGCCCTCGACGTCATTCGCGGACCGATCGAACAGTTCAGCACCTCGCCATCGGCCGGGTTTGCCCTGGCTGCGGGGATCGCGGTCGCGATCTGGTCGGCATCCGGTTACGTCGGCGCCTTCGGCCGGGCCATGAACCGCATCTACGAGATCGACGAGGGGCGAACGTTTTTCAAGCTCAAACCCACGCAACTGCTCGTCACCGTCATCAGCATCGCCCTGCTGCTCGTCTCCGTGCTGATCCTGGCGATCAGCGGCCCCATAACGGATGCCGTCGGCGTAGCCCTCGGGCTTGGCCAGACCGTGCAGCTGGTCTGGTCCATTGCCAAGTGGCCGTTGCTCGCGGCCGCCGTGGTGCTGCTGATCGCGGTGCTGTATTACTTCACACCGAACGTGCGGCAGCCGAAGTTTCGCGGGCTCAGCCTCGGGGCGCTGGTCGCGCTCGTGGCGATCGTCATCGCATCCCTGGGATTCGGGTTCTACGTCACGACGTTTTCGAATTACGCCAAAATCTACGGTTCGCTGGCCGGCATCGTGATCTTTCTGCTCTGGCTGTGGCTGACCAACCTCGCTCTGCTGTTCGGTGCCGAGTTCGACGCCGAACTCGAACGTGGCCGCCAACTGCAGGCGGGCATCGCCGCCGAAGCGAACATTCAGCTGCCGGCCCGCGGAACCTGGAAGAGCCAGAAGGCCGCCCTGAAGGAGATGCAGACCATTGCTGACGGCCGCCGCATCCGCAAGTCGCACGCCGCGCCGCGCTCGTAGCCTGCCGGTTAGTTACCCGGGCCCGGCTTGACCAGCGGACGACCGCGCCCGATCTGGGTGCGCGGTCGGTCAGACTAGACCGCTACTTCCACCGGCTCATCGCTGACGACGTAGTTCTGAATTTCGATGAGCAGCAGGTCACCGGCTTCCTGGTCGGTTAGGCCCTGGGCCAGAGCGAGCTCAGAGACGAGAATCTGACGCGCCTTTTCGAGCATCCGCTTTTCGCCGGCGGAAACGCCCTTGTCCTGGTCGCGACGCCACAGGTCGCGCACGACCTCGCTGACCCGGTAGACGCTGCCGCTGGCCATCTTTTCCTGGTTGGCCTTGTAACGGCGTGACCAGTTGCCCGGCTCCTCGGTGAAGGCGTTCTGGAGAATTTCATAGACGGCGCTTACGCCGGCGGCATCGATGACATCGCGCACGCCGACGAGCTCGACGTTGTCGACCGGCAGCTGAATGGTCAGCGCGCTGGTGTGCACGTTGAGGGTCATGAACTGCTTTTCGACGCCCTTGATCGTGCGGGTTGCGAGGGCCGTGATGGTGACCGCGCCGTGGTGTGGGTAAACCAGAGTTTCGCCGATTTCAATCTTCATGGAATGCGCCTTCAGTGTTGTGTGGGTGATGCAACGCGTAAGGGCGTTGCGCTTGAGATCTGGGGGTCGAGCAGCCAACCGGGCAGCAGCGCCACGAGCTGGTCAACAAGTTCGTCGTCGGATACGTCGAGGTGGCCACGCATCCAGGAGCCGATCAGGGTGAGTGCACCGCCGGCGACATAGGTCATGACCAGCTCGGCGTTCACGGTCTCGTCGAAGACAAGCACCGACTCGAGCATGCGGGTGGCGTAGGCCTCGATGATTTGATCGTGCGCACTGCGAGTCAACGGCAGCTCGAGCACGCTCGCGTACAGGGGAAAATTTTCAACCATGTGCGCGACAAGGCGACCATACCCGAATCGGGCCGCGCTCTCGCCGACGCGCGCCGGCTGCAAAGCCAGGCCAGCCGAGCCGATGTCGGCGAACTGCGCCTGCAGCAGCTCGGCGGCAAGAACGTCGAGGCTGGCGAAATGCGCGTAGAACGAGCTGCGGCTGATTCCGGCCAGACGAACGATCTCGGCCACTGAAACGGATGCTGCCGGCTGGGCAATTAACGTACGGATCGCCGTGAGGATGAGCCCGCGGGTGCGCTCGGCGCGCGGGTCGTGCGTGAGCTTTGACGAATCGACGAGAACGTCGACCGGCACCTCGGCCAGGAGGCCAGGGTCAGTCAACGAATTCATCCGTTCAGTATAGCACTTTTCGGACATGTGTCCGAGACCCGGGCGCATCCTCACTGCGGACACGCAAAAACCGGCCCACGCTACCGCCCGCGGTGCTCGTCAAGGAGCTGCGCACAGCGAATGAAGCCGAGGTGCGAGTACGCCTGCGGGTGGTTGCCGAGGTGCTTCTCGGTGGCCGGATCGAACTCCTCCGAAAGCAGCCCCGTCGGGCCGACCAGGATGACCAGCTGGTTGAACAGCGCTTCAGCTTCATCGAGGCGCCCGGCCAGGACGTAGGCCTCGATCAGCCAGGTCGTGCAAATGTGAAAGCCACCTTCAAGCCCGGGCAGCCCGTCGTCGTAGCGGTAGCGGAACACGGTCGGACCAACGCGCAGCTCGCGCTCGACAGCGCTGACCGTCTTCTGAAATCGTTCGTCGTTGACGTCGAGCAGGCCGGACAGCCCGATATGGAGCACGGCGGCGTCCAGATCCGGGCTGTCGTAGGCGACGGTATACGACTGGGCTTCCTCGCTCCAGCCCTCGCGCAGCACTTCGTCGCGAATCGTGATGGCGAGTTCTTGCCACCCGGCACCGACCTCGCGACCGTGCCGAACGGCGGTGCGAATGGCACGATCCACCGTCACCCAGCACATCGTCTTGGTATAGGTGTGGTGCCGCGGCGAGCGCCGGGCCTCCCAGATGCCGTGGTCGGGTTCCTGCCAGCGGCTGGTGACGGCCTCGACCATCTCGGTGAGCAGGTGCCACTGAAAGTCCGAGAGCGTTCCCTGCCGGGCGCTGAGCGTGTCCATGAGCTCGGCGACCGGTCCGAAGACGTCGATCTGCACCTGATTGTCTGCGGCGTTTCCGATGCGCACCGGGCGAGATCCGGCGTAGCCGGGCAGTGATTCGAGGCTCGCCTCCGTCGACAGCGACGAGCCGGTGACCGAATAGAGCGGATGCAGCCACTGAGCGCCGGGGCTGTCTTCAACAACGCCGGCCAGCCAGTGCAAAAAGCCGTCGGCTTCGTTGGTCGATCCGAGGTCGACGAGCGCCTTGACCGTCATCGATCCGTCACGCAGCCAGCAGTAGCGGTAGTCCCAGTTGCGGGTTCCGCCGATACCTTCGGGCAATGACGTCGTCGAGGCAGCGAGCACCGCACCGGTCGGTTCGTAGCAAAGGGCACGCAACACGAGCGCGGAGCGGCTCACGAGCGACGGCTTCACGCTCGGCAGGGTGAGTGTGTTCACCCAGGCACGGGAATCATTCATGACCGCGCCGCGCCTGGCTGCTTCGCCGGCAGCATCCGGAATATACGGCTCGGTGTCGCCGCAGCGCAGGTTGAGCATGACCGCGCCCTGCGACAGGTCGACGATGGCCGTGGCCGTCTCGTTGCGTCCGTCGGAGGTGACCGTGAATTCGACGCCCGGCGCCGACAGCGCGATGGGGTCGGGGGTTCCGGTGATGGTGACGAGACCGCCGTCCGCGTGCATGTTGAAGTGGGCGACGGCGTAGTCGGGGCGCGGCGCGAACACGATGCGAGCCAGACCGGTGCCGGTGAGCTTGCGCACGAGGTTGGTGATGCCGAGCGGCGAGGGCTCAATGTAGTCGGTCACAGTCACGTCTGCCCAACGGGTTTCGACGATCATGGTGTTGTCGACATAGCGCTGGCCGAGCACGCGGCTCTTCTTGACCGGTTCGATCGAGAAGTGACCGGCCTCTTCACTGCCCAGAATGCTCGCGAACAGTGAGCCAGAATCGGGCAGAGGATGCGTCATCCAGCAGATGCGCGCTTCCGGCGTCACGAGGGCAGTCGACGTGCCATCGCCGATCATGGAGTGGCGTTCTATGGCAACGACGTGCTGGCCGAACAGCCAGTCCTTACGCAGTTCAAAGAGCAGGGCCAGTAGTTGTGCGAGCTTTTCCGGACCGCTGACCCGGTGCGCGGCGACGGATTCGCCGTCGCCGATGTGAATTCCCAGGTCGGGGCCGTGCAGGGTGTTCATCGCCATCTCGTCGCTCGCACCGTCGCCCGCGAAGAAGGCGGCACTGACGCCGAGGCGGGAGCGCAACCGGTCGAGGGCCGCACCGGAATCCTGCCTGGTCGCGTCGCCGTCCTCGGTGTCGAAGAACTCCGAGTCGAACTCAGCGCCGTTCGAGCCGACCAGGTGCACCTCGCGGGGCAGCCGCGAATCAGCGGCAAGATCGCGCAGGGTGCGCCCGCTCATCACGGCCGTGTGAGTGTTGGGCAGCGCGGCAAGCGCCCGCAGTGCGAGCGCCGATTCGGTGAGCAGCTTGGAGGGCACATCGGAAGCGCCGTGATACGACAGGGTGCCGCCGTAGTTACACGCCACGAGCAGGGAGGGCGTGCGCGCCAACTGCTGCAAGTCCTGCAGGATCTCGCGCGACAACCCGACCAAGCTGCGCGGTAGGTTCTTGGACAGGTTCAGGCGTTGCGGCATGAGGGAGTTCCTAGGAGATGAGCAAACAGACGGGCACTGCTGCCAATCGCTGGGCAGACCTAGGTGACGTTACCATCGGCGCTGGGTTGCACGAACGGTGCCACACTTTCTGGCATGAGGTTGCCAGCCATCACGCGCAGACTCGTGACACTAGCTAGCGCTCGCGGCACGTGTTTGAGAGGTTTGCACGGATGCCAACTTCTCAAGCACGTGCCACCTTTAGGCGAGCGGATGCCGCAGCTCAAACCACCGAGCACTACGAAATCGACGGCTCCGTATCGATGTACAGTGTCGAAGAAGCGTGGCCAGAGCGATATGATCGTGCCTGCGGCAGCGACTGTGCAGAATGTGCCTTGCAGCGTCGCGCTTGATGCGCAGCAATCTGCCAGCCAGCAATAGCTGATGACAGCCGACCACGCTGGCCCTTCATCTGACCGGCGCGCTGGCTGAAAGCGCGAACCCGTCTGCGTGAGGCCGCGAGAACCCGTAGCCTATTCTCATGCAGACGCGGCCTGACCAGGGCAAACGGGTCGTTGCCATCGACATCGCTCGCGGGCTCGCGATCATCGGCATGTTTGTAGCCCATGCCGTTCCGCGCGCGGGTGATGCCGAATTGCTTGTCGATGGGCGCTCCTCCATTCTGTTCGCGACCCTGGCCGGAATATCGCTCGGAATCATGACCGGATCGGCACATCCGCTGGGCTGGGGTCAGCGTTCAGATCGCGTATTCGGCATTATGGTGCGCGCGCTATTTTTGTTTCTGCTCGGCCTGGTGCTATCGAGCCTGCACAGCGGCATCGCCATCATCCTGCATTTCTACGCCCTCATGTTTCTGCTACTTCTGCCGCTGCTTTTTTTACGTCGGTGGCTGCTCGGCCTGATCGGCGTCGCGTTTCTGCTGGGGGCGCCCATGCTCGGCGCCGCCCAAGCTGACGTGAATGTCGACCAGCCCGAGCTCGGCTATTTCGTCGACTATTTCTTTCTCAACGGCACCTACCCGGTGCTGATCTGGATGCCGTTTCTCCTGGCCGGTCTCATCGTCGCACGGTCCGATCTGCGACGTGTAAAAACCCAGGTCGCCCTCGTCGGTGTCGGCGCTTCAGCGACGGTGGCCGGCTACGGTGCGGCCATCGTGCTGTCCGGAGTCAGCGCTGAGGCGCACTCGGGATCGATCGCCGAGGTGATCGGCTCTGGCGGGCTCGCCATCGCGCTAATCGGCGCGCTGCTCTGGCTCACTGCGGTGAATCGTGGCCGGCTGGGTCGTGCGGTGCGCGGCATCCTCTCGCCGGTCGCAGCGACCGGATCGATGGCGCTGACCGTTTACACGCTGCAGATTATGGTCCTGGCCATCGTGGTAGCGGGCGGCCGGGAGGTTGACTACCCCGGCTGGCCGTTGCTGACCTGGATGCTGTTGCTCACATTCATCCTGACCAGTCTGTGGCACTATTTTCTGGGAAAGGGTCCGCTCGAACGTCTGCTCACGGCGCTCACCCGTGGGTCGCGAAAGAGCCGGCTCAGCTAATGCCGCCCATGCGTTCGAGCGCGGCGCGCATGATCTGCGCTTCTGGTGTCGCGGCCACGTGGTGGTTGGTGTAGATGCCGACCAACCACTGCAGCACCTCGTCTTCGCTCATGGCGACGGCGTTCCAGTCCACGCCGGACTCAGCAGCGGTACGCGGCAGACCGGTAGTCGGGTCGAGCCAGGCGCGAGCGATGGGCGCGTCGGGGTCGTCGTTGTTCATGTTCCAGAGCAACGCGATCGGGTGATTGTCGCCGTCGATGTGCTCGTGATCGACCCGCCCGGAGCCGAGCCACGGGAGGGTCAACAGTTCGCCGATGATGTCGACCTCAATCAATTCGAGCTGGGTCGGTTCGGTCTCGGGTACATACAGCGTGAAGCCCTGTTCGAACCACTCTGCGGCCTCATAGATCGAGTTGAGCAGCTCGTCCTGGCCGTCGATCTCCTGCACCAAGACGAGCGCCCATTCCAGCAGAATGGCGGTTTGGTCCTTCGGCCACGGGCTCTCGTACGGGTCGGCAGTACCGTGATAGTGAAAGCTGGGACCGGCTTCGTCGAGCAGCACGTGCAGCTGACCGCTGTCGTAGTCGATCGACAGGTTGAGGGCTTCACCCTCATCGTCGCGGTCGGCAAACAGGTCGGGATGGGCCAGCTCCGGGGGCAGGGTGATGGCCGCCGCGAGCCGGGCGCCTAGGTCAAGAACGACGCGAAACTGAACGGTGGGAAGGCGCAGGGTTTCGTCCTGCTCGAAGTGCTGGTCTGACATATCCAAAGTTTATCGATCAGGCGCGGGCATGGTCGCCGGTTCGACCAAGCGTGGAGCGCGTTGATCTCACGTTCGCGGCGTCACCCCTGGGTGTGAGATATCCGGCAGCAGCGAAAACGTTCGAGGATGCCTGGGAACGCTTCACCCCGTTCCTGGCCTCTCCGCCGGATTTGCGCCGCGTCATTTACACGACCAACAGCATCGAATCGTTGAACTACCAACTTCGGAAAGTGACCAAGAACCGCGGCCACTTCCCCAGCGACGAAGCCGCGATCAAGATGCTCTAGCTGGCGCTCTGCAACATCAAAGACAAACGCACCCGAGACCGAGCCAAGGAAGGGACTGCCCCCGGTTTGGTTGACTCCTGACCTGTGGAGATTCGTCTTCACAGGAAAGATGTCATCATGCCCAAGCCCTACCCACCCGAGTTCCGGCGCGATGTCGTCGCGGTCGCTCGCAAACACGAAGCCCCNAGTGAGCGCCAAGGAGCGCCTACTCGCGTCCGCGGGCCGCCTGTTCCACGAACACGGCATCAATGCCACGGGAATGGGATTGCCCCTGGTTTGGTTGACTCCTGACCTGTGGAGATTCGTCTTCACTGGAAAGATGTCATCATGCCCAAGCCCTACCCACCCGAGTTCCGGCGCGATGTCGTCGCGGTCGCTCGCAAACACGAAGCCCCGCTGAACCAGATCGCGAAGGACTTCGGTATCTCCGNCGCTGAACCAGATCGCGAAGGACTTCGGTATCTCCGAGTCGTGCCTAGCGAACTGGTTGAAGAAAGCCGATGTCGAAGAAGGAGTGAAGCCCGGCGTGACGGAGAAGGAGTCTGCCGAGCTGCGGGAGGCGAGGAAACGCATCCGGCTGCTGGAGCAGGAAGCCGAGGTGATGCGCCGCGCGGTCGCCTACCTCTCCCGGGACGTCAACCCAAAATGATGTACCCGCTGGTCCGCGAACTGGCCGTCGACAGGATCCCTGTCACGGTGACCTGCCGGGTATTGCACTTCTCCAAACAAGCCTTCTACCAGTGGCTCCGAAACCCGGTCTCGCAACGCGACTGGGACGACGCCCACCTGACCAACGCAGCGTGGGACGCCCACCAGAACGACCCCGCGTTCGGCTACCGGTTCATCGCCGACGAACTCAAACAGGCCGGTCTCAACGCGGGTGAGAACCGGGT
>NZ_PJJM01000024.1 GCF_002929805.1 Cryobacterium sp. Y50
GACGTAGGGCGAGAATCAGGAATCATCACCATGTCCAGCCCGTCTGTGATCGCCGTGCGCGACGATAGTCCTATGAGTAGTACCGGACCCCGAGCTGGTGGTCCGGAACTTGTCAAGGCGGATGAGACCAGTGGGAGTTTAGGCGGCTAGTTCGAGGCGGTCATTCTTGGTGGGTTTGTCGGCTGGTTTGTTGATCCATGCCGTCTCGGGAATGGAGAGAATCTTAGGTGCCTGGGTCGTACTGAATCGCTCGGGGAAGCGCGCGCGTGCCGCGTCCAGCGTCGCTGCTCGTTCGATGGCTTTCGCCGCTGCGAGGCCGTAGTGAACGTCGGCGGGCGTGTTCAGGCCGATCCCGGAATGGCGATGCTCGTGGTTGTAACCGTCGACGAATGAGGCCATGAACGTCTTCGCGTCGGTGAGGGAGCCGAAGCGTTCGGGGAACGTCGGAGCGAATTTCAAGGTCTTGAACCACGCCTCGCTGTAGGGATTATCGTTACTCACCCGAGGCCTCGAGTGCGACTTGGTGACCTCCAGATCAGACAGCAACACCGCGACGGTCTTGGACGTCATCGACGTGCCGCGGTCAGCGTGAACGACCTGCGGTACGCCGTGAATGCCGAAGATCTCCTTCATCATCTCCACCGCCAGCTCTCCCGATTCCGACGCGTGAACATACGCGCCGACGATGTAGCGCGAGTAGATATCGATCATCACGTAAGCATCGAAGTACTTCCCCTTGATCGGACCGGCTAGTTTCGTGATGTCCCACGAATACACCTGACCTGGTCCCGTCGCCGTCAGCTCGGGGATCGCCCGGGCCGGATGGCGTGCCAAGCGGCGGCGGTCCTTGACCTGCTGGTTCTCGTTCAACACCCGATACATCGTTGATATTGAGCACAAGTAGGTGCCCGCGTCGAGCAACTGCGCGTAGATCTGGATCGGCGGCAGGTCCACGAACGGCGTCGAGTTGACGACGTCGAGAATCTGCCGGCGGTCGCTGTCGCCGATCTTGTTCGTCGGAATCATCGCCGGCCGACGCACCGGAATGCGTCGTTTCCGGGTGGCTGTCGCTCGAGGGATCCCGACCAAGTCGGCCGCGACACGAGTTGAGATCCCTCGGCTGGCCAGTTCGCGGTAAGCGGTCATTACGGCAACGCACGCGGTGTTTCGTCCCGCGAGCTCTTCGAAAGACTTTCGAGTAGCTCGTGCATTTTTGACATGATCTCCAACGCCACCCCCGTCGTTTCCAGGCGCTGCTCGGTCTTGCTCAACTGGCGGCGCAGCCGGGCGATTTCAGCTTGCTCCGGAGTTAACCGGCCAATCTTCTCCCCGGGTTTCTTCCCCGCAAGAACACCGGCGTCGCGCAGCTTGCGCCACTCGGTGATCTGCGAGGAGTAAAGCCCCTCGGAGCGCAGATACGCGCCGCCCTTGTTGTTCTTGATGGCCGTGTCATACGCGGCCAGGTAAGCAAGCTTCTGCGCTGGGGTGAATGACCTTCTCGAGGTCGGGCCACCAGCTCGGGGTCCGGGACTACTCATATGACTATCGTCGCGCACGGCGATCACAGACGGGCTGGACATGGTGATGATTCCTGATTCTCGCCCTACGTCACACGGCGGACTTGCTATTAGCTACTGGCCTCACCCAACCCTGGCACGTAGGGTGCCGGCCCACAGCCGAAGACCGTCTCTATTCCCGACGATCGTCGCGCTCAAGCCGCTGAGAAGCTGTGCCCTGATCGCCATCGTTATTCCCTCCAAGGCAGTGCGCTGCACAGTCTCCACGGCCTTGGACCTCACAGAGCACAGGCATTACGATCAGAACACCGCCACAGCACGGCTCAGCCCGCGGCGAAATACCAGTGGTCGCCACGGCGGGCACGCACATCGAACACCGCAACAATAGTCATGACGTGGGGCACGAGGCGAACCCACCGGCGGTGCCTGACTGCGAGGTGTGCTGCTTCGTTATGTGCGCGTCATGATCCGGAGATACACGGCGCCGAGAGGATTCTCTCGACGGTCGCCGTTTTAGTGGACTTTCACGACGCGGACGCTCTTACCAAACGCGACATGGCCCCGAATGTTCTCTGCCGCCGGCGTTGGAGTGGGGTAGTACCAGGCGGCATTCGTGTTCTCCTGCCCGTCGACGCTGAGCGTGTAGTACTTTGCAGTGCCTTTCCATGGGCACTGCGACGTCAACGATGTGGGGGAGAAGTACGCAGAGTGCAGCGACTCAGTCGGGAAGTACTGGTTACCCTCAACCAGGATGGTTTCATCCGACTCTGCCAGTACGACAGCAGTCCAGACTGCTTGATACATGGCCTGCTCCCTGCGTGTTGTGTGCGGATTGACCCGCAACTGCACCCAGTGTAGGCGGTTTATCCGGCGCGGTTCTATAACCGGGAACATACACAGCAAACCCGAGTACGTGAACATGACCTCGGGTGTGCACCGTAGTGCTCAGTCAGATGTCGCTGGCACTCTCAAACATTGAGACCTGGGGGACGCTGGCTGGCAATGAGCTCAGTTCGGTCGCGCCCGCGCCCGCGCGCCACGCCCGATAGGCCGCGTCAGCGTCGGCCGACGTCCACCGCTCCAGCAAAATCATGTGGGTGGGATCTTCGCGATCAAGCAACACG
>NZ_PJJM01000076.1 GCF_002929805.1 Cryobacterium sp. Y50
GGCCGAGGCCTCGGCGGAAGAACTGGCGACCGTGTATTCCGAACGGTGGGAGATCGAGTCGGTGTTTGACGAGTTGAAAACCCACCAACGCGGCCCGCGCATGGTAATGCGATCCAAATCCCCCGACCTGGTCAAACAGGAAATCTGGGGCCACCTGTGCTGCCACTACGCGATCCGCACGCTCATGGTCGAGGCCGCCCAGCACGCGCACCGAGACCCTGACCGAGTTTCTTTCATTGCCGCACTCCGAATCGCCCGCCGCTCAGTCGGTCAGGGCGCTTTTTCCCCCTCCGCAGCCTGACCACGCCACAGCAGTCTGGCGTCATGCGGTCCGCGCCCTCGTCCGGAGACTGAATCCTCCACGCCGACGACGATCAAACCCTCGCGTCATCAAACGCAAAGTCTCGAAATGGCCCGCCAAACGCCTCCACCACGCCCACTGGCCACAACCCACTCACGAGCCAGAAATCACCATTCAACTACTTAACTGAACAGTATTGAGGCTTAGCCCCGCGACGACAAAGTCGAGCATAAAAAATAGTTTATTAGGGCACGGCACATACTTGCTAATCCGATGACGCCGGGGTGGTGCGTCGCGGTGGGTGACGATGGGGTGTCAGATGGTTGTCGATATCAGCGGCATCATCGTGGCGAACACCGATGGTCGCGGACGAATGCGCGGGACGGGGTCGTCACGTTGATCCTGGCCGGGCTGGTCGGCAAAGTGCTGTCGACCGCGACATCCTCAACACGAGGTGGCCCTTTCCCCCGGTCGGGTGTGGTATTCAGGAGCTACTGGTGTGACCCCGCCGTGCCCGCTGCTCGCTGCAATGGTTCTGCGGCGGGCGGACACGACCGAGGTGATCGGGACCAACCTGGCGGCGAAGGTCCGCAACGATGGGTACCGCACGATCGTGGTCCGGTTATCAGAAGAGGGCGTGCAGCACGCCTACCGAGCCGATCCTGACATCCTGAACCGCGACGTAGGTGCACCTGGCCACGACGTTAGTGACTTAAGTGGTTGAAAAAGGGAGGTCCTCCGGTGCTTAGCGGAGATGTTCAACGTCTCACTTCGCAACGGAGGTCCTCAGGTCACACATTAATGCCAGGTTGAACCCTTCGAGGAAGGGCTCTTCTGGTCGAAAGGATGTTGGGGGGCGTCCGGTCGCGCACGTCGCCAAGGAACTCGGCATCTCTTGGCAGGGTACGGTCGACGGGCTCGCAGCTCGTGAGGATGCCTGGTGATGAGGTCGAGCTTGGAAACGATCGTGTGCGGACAGTGTCCGAAGTTGACTGCAGGAGTGTCCGCAGTCGGCTGCACGACTCAGAGGTTGCGTAGTCGTTGTCTGGTGAAGCGACGACCCACGATAGCGAGGGGGTGTTGACACTGTCTTGACAAGTTCGCGTCTGCGGCGAATCGCCTGTTCGCCTGCGGAGTCACTCCCGATCAGCAACCACTGTGTACACTCGACCTGTACGACAGGGGAGCGCCGTGAAAGGGCGCTGAGAGTGCGCAAGCAGACCCTCGAACCTGAACTGGTTAGCACCGGCGGAGGAAGTCGTGTGGTGACCGTTCGCTTGTGAACATCCACCTATGCGTTCGCGCATGCGATTGCACCCGCCGGACATCCTCCCCTGTCGACGCGCCCTGCCAAGGACGGCAGCGCACAATCTGACAGAGGAGATGCTCATGACCGACGTTCACCGATTTGCACCCGGCATCGCCACCATCACCGTCGATCCGAACGGCCACATCGTGAACCTCCGCGCCGCGGTGGCTGAGGCGTGGGACGCCGCCGTCGACCACCGCTTCGTCAGGGAGCTCTCCGCCGGCACGATTGACGACGAGGTCCTCATCGGCTACCTCGTGCAGGACCATCAGTTCTTCGACACCTTCCTCTCCATGCTCGGAGCCTGTGTCGCGTACGCGGACGAGGTGCCCGCCAAACTGCGTTTCGCCCGCCAGCTTGGCATGCTCGCGTCGGACGAGGAGGGCTACTTCCAGCAGTCCTTCGACGAGCTCGGAGTTCCTAAATCCGAACGCACCGCACCTGAACTCACTCCCACCACTATCGCGTTCAGGCAGGCGATGACCGAGGCGACCCGATCACAGTCGTACCCTCACCTGCTCGTTCTCCTCGTCATCGCCGAATGGCTCTACCTCGATTGGGGGGAGCGCGAGGCGCAGATGCCCGAACGCTTCGTCCACCGTGAGTGGATCGACCTCCACCGCGGCAGCGACTTCCAGGAATGGGTGCAGTTCCTCGTCGACGAGCTGGATCGCGTCTTCCCCCAGGATTCTGCCGAGCGGGACCGCCTCACCGCGGTGTGGGAGTACGTCGTCGATCTCGAACTCGCCTTTTTCGACACCGCTTACGCGTGAGGCGCGGGTAGGTGACGGTCGTGGTCCCGTCATCGGACTGAACGATCAGCGGAGATCGCGTGACCGAACCTGCACGCTTCTGCCCGGCGTACCGCCAGCGCCTACCTTGCATCGGGGGCCATCAACAGACCACGCTCAGGAACCCGGTCCTCATCGACGGCTTCGGCGTGCAACGGACTATGGAATAACATGCCAGTCGTCCACACGGGTACGGAGACGCCGGGAGATCAAACTCCGGTGCACACTATGTCGAACGCGCAAGTCACCCGTGCAGACGACTTCGGACATTCACAGCTGCCTGGTGAGACGACACCATGGCGAGGGCCCTGCGGCGGCGAAAAACGCCACAACGGAGCCGGGCGCCGGTAACAGCCCGTTAGGACCGTCCGAGGCGCGACCTTTTGTGCGTGGCCGGAGCCGAGGGCACGGTGCAGCTGTTAGGCTGATGAGCGACGCGGGGTGCTGTGCTGGCACGGCTGAGATCACACCCGTTGAACCTGATCTAGGTCGTACTAGCGAAGGGAACGTCGCCGATGTCGGCACCTTCTTCCGTCTCTGCTGTCCCATTCGACTCTGCCGTTGTGGGCGAGGCCTTGGCCGTGATGCGCGGGCACGCCCTGCTGGTGCAGTGCCTGCGCAACGTCGCCGCCGTACGGGCCCCGCGCACCGGCTCCCTCCTAGAAGGCCACGCGCCGGGCCAAGACCTGGCTCACCACCACCCTGCGGGTCGCTGACGCGCTTTACATCGGCCACGGACCCGGCCCCGTGCACCACTGCCACGACATCTGGAAAGACGAGAACGATTGGAAGGACAGCGAACGATGATCAGCCCACACACCACCATGCCCGACACGATCCGCGACCACGACGACACCGGCGTTTTCAGTGCCGTGGCATGGCGCCGAACGGCCACGGTCCGCGAGGCGATCGATGCGCTGCCGTTGCTGCACCAGCTGACCGACGCGACCTTGGCGGAAGAGACGTTCCGGCACTACCTTGCCCAGGACGCGCTCTACCTGGCCGACTACGGCCGGGTCCTGGCTGCGGCGGCCGCTCAGGCCAACGCGTCGGAGGAGATGGCGTTCTGGGCGCAGGCCGCGCGGGAGGTGGTCGAGGTCGAGCGGCAGCTGCACGCCGCCCATGTCACCGACCTCAACGCTGCCGAGCCCTCACCGACCACGGTTGCCTACACCTCCTACCTGTTGAGCCTCGCCACATTGGGAAGCTACCCGGTCCTCGCGGCGGGGATCCTGCCCTGCTTCTGGATCTACGACGACGTCGGCACCCGGCTGAAGGCCACCGTCGGTGACCTGAGCACGCACCCGTACGGGGACTGGATCGCCACCTACGGCGATCCTGACTTCACCGCCGCTACCGATACCGCCCGCGACATCGTGGACCACCTCGCCGACCAGGCCGACCCCGACACAGTGGCGCGCATGCACACCGCGTTCCACCGAGCCACTCAGTACGAGTGGATGTTCTGGGACGCTGCTCACCGGCAGGAGACCTGGCCCATCTGAGGTCAATCTTCTGTGCGCCCATGGGAATGCGCTCCGGCTCACCATGTTCCTTCGAGAGCTGGCCGTCGCCTGGAGTCTCCTACCGCCCCGACGGTGTTGCCCGAACGGTCGTAGTCCGGCCGCGGGCTGATAAGGGTGCACGGTGCGCGCTGGCAGGTGCTCGGCCCGAGAATCGCCAGCGCTTTCAGATACCACCTGCCCCGAAAGAGGCGCGTCCTGTCAATCGATGAGTCCGGTGTCGTCTGAGAGGGCGTCAGTGAGGGTTAGGGTCACGCAGCCTCAAACCTCCTCCCATCATTATCGTCAGGGTTGGGTGAGGCCAGTAGCTAATAGTAAGTCCGCCGTGTGACGTAGGGCGAGAATCAGGAATCATCACTATGTCCAGTCCGTCTGTGATCGCCGTGCGCGACGATAGTCCTATGAGTTGTCCCGGTCCCCGAGCTGGTGGTCCGACCTCGAGAAGGTCGTTCACCCCTGCGCAGAAGCTTGCGTACCTGGCCGCGTATGACGCGGCCATCAAGGACCATGAGGGCGGCGCGTATCTGCGCACCGAGGGGTTGTATTCGTCGCAGATCACGGAGTGGCGAAAGCTTCGTGATGCGGGTGTTCTTGCGGGGAAGAAGCCCGAGGAGAAGATTGGCCGGTTAACTCCGGAGCAAGCTGAAATCGCCCGGCTGCGCCGCCAGTTGAGCAAGACCGAGCAGCGCCTGGAAACGACGGGGGTGGCGTTGGAGATCATGTCAAAAATGCACGAGCTACTCGAAAGTCTTTCGAAGAGCTCGCGGGACGAAACACCGTGCGCGTTGCCGTAATGATCGCCTACCGCGAACTGGTCAGCCGAGGGATCTCGACTCGCGTCGCCGCCGACTTGGTCGGTATCCCTCGGGCAACAGCGACCCGAAAACGACGAATCCCGGTGGTCGGGCCGGCGCCGATTCCGGCGAACAAGATCGGTGACAGCGACCGTCGGCAGATTCTCGACGTCGTCAACTCGAAGCCGTTCGTTGACCTGCCGCCGATCCAGATCTACGCCCAGCTGTTGGACGCGGGCACGTACTTGTGCTCAATATCAACGATGTATCGGGTATTGAACGAGAACAAGCAGGTCAAGGACCGCCGCATCATCTATGTAGGTGGCTACACTCCGAGTGTCCTCACAAGGCCGACCCTGGTCAACATTCAACGACTCGATAGTGCCCGTCTACATTCCCAGCAGATACCCACCGACAGTTAACCTGGTGCTTACCTTGGGGGCGAAGGATGAAGTCATGATCACCATGACAGCCCTCGTGCGCCCCATCGAATCACTTTGCAGCTTCCCGGTACTTGGTCAGAATCTTCGCCGGCACTACGAACACACTTTGTTGTTCACGGATCAAATGTTTGTCATCTTCCCCGGCCTCGGAGCGGTCCTCGTGACCGAGCACGCCAACAACTATCGCTTCGATATCGTGGGAAATGATCAAGCAATTGCCGATCATCGCGTCATGAAGCTTGAGGCCTATGTTCTGAACGAAACGGGCGGCCAGCGCATCCGGTTTGACTGGGCCCAAGCAGCCCACGTCCCTGTTCTCTTCCGTTAGCCCATCACCTCGCGCGAAAGACTAACCGCCATCGCACCATCGACAACAATTTTAACGCATCAAGTCGTTAAACCGTAGGGCACACTGCCCACAAACGGGACCTTCAGCGAGGCGCACCCCAATGGCCTTTCGAGCGCGTGAGCTCCTCAAGGAGACTCACCGTTTTCTCATTAGCGTCTCGAATCCGGCGAAGTGCGCCAATCAGGCTGATACTCGCAAACAGGACGATCAAAATGAGAATAAGTTCTGCCCAGTACATCCCGGCAGCGCCCGAGCGGCCGGCATCAAGGACACCGCTACGCGCTCTGGAAAAACCCGGAGAATATCGCGATGCTCAGCCTCGGAGGTCACAAATCAGCTTGTCGCGGCCGCCGACAAGGCGCCTATGTCAATATGACGGGCGTGGAAATGAAGGCCATCGCTATGGCAGCTGTGATGGTCGTGGGAGGCGCACGTGTTGTCGGCTGCACAGCGTCGAAACTTCCTGTCGCAGTCGCCAATCGATTCGCGGTAGCGTGTTTCATGGGTGGCGACGCGACCTTGGCGACTCTCGTCAACACAATCGCATCCATCGCTAACAACGGCAGCTACGCAAACACCACCTGCTATCAAACGCTGATTACTAGCTCGCAACCGTTCGTGGCGACGTCCGCAAGTAACTGCAGTTAGGTGAGCGCATGATCACAAGAATCGCAATGATTCCGGGCATTCTGGTTGTCGGTGGGCTCGCGTATTTCCTTGATCTCGACGTCTTGGTCACGATGGGAATCGGTCTGCTCATCGCGATCGTTGTCCTGTCGGCTGACGCCGTCAGGGACCGCCGGCAACGGGCAGAGCACACATAGCGCGAGATTCGGGCAGGACGGCTTCGACTTGCCGAAATTGCTCTGTTTTCGGAAAGCTCCGCCAGGGAGGTTGCGCAGGTCGGCCTGTCTGTCATCACCCGGAAGCCGAACCCCTAACGGAACGCTTTCAGTGGTTGAGAAGTTCGTGCGAGAGGACGACGGTGGCGAACTCGTCGTGAAGATTGATCGCGGTTACTCGGGAAAGTTCCGCCGCGCTGATCATTCCGCCTTCGAGGTCTGTCCTGTCAAATGTGTGAGTTGCATCTACAGCAAAGTAGACGGTGTATCCCAGGTTTCCGCCAATGCGTGCTGTTGTTTCGCAGCAGTGATTGGTGGTGATGCCGCAGATCACTATGGTCGAGATAGCATTTTCTCGAAGCCAGGAGTCAAGATCGGGTGTGCCGTGAAAACTCGAGTTGACCGTTTTCTGGACCAATAGATCTGGAATGCCGGACATGTAGCTTTTCAGCGCATGGCCGGGGTTGTTGGGGTGAAGGGGGGGGAGAGCGGATTGGAGGAATCGTGTTGCACGAAGACGACCGGTCGCGAAAGCCTGTGCCACTCGTTCACTAACGCGGCGATGTTCTGATCACAGTCCGCGTTGTTTCGGGATCCCCACCATTCGACTTGGTCAAATCCTTGCTGAGCGTCAACGACGATCAGGGCGGTGTGATCATCGATCGATCGAGGGTGGGTGGATCACGATTTATGGCTCCTTATTGCTTTCAGATCAATGACCAAAATGGTTGATCCCAAGACACAATGTAGGACCGGGACCAATTCAGCATCCCATGACGGCTGCACTGCGCATGTTCGCGGCCAGCAGTTGGGCGCAGACGCTATCCCCAAAGCCGGAACTCCAATACTCCAGAGCGATTGACACAGCCGGCGGCACGCCGGTCACTCAAAGCTCCCGCATGAGGAACGCTAAACGAGACAGGGTGTTGGCCATCGAGTCAGACGATCCGCATGCGAGAAACGAACGACATTCGATCAAACACGAGAGCGCGCAGGCCCGTCTTCAGACGGTGCATCGTGAGAGTTCGCGCTTTAGCTAAAGGCGTTGGACCAGTGACGAGGCGAGAAACGCCGAGCCGGTGATCGCCAGCACGGCTCGAGTCGTGTTTGCAGGACTCCAACCTGCGTCGAAAGACCGCCATGCGTCAGCGGCGTCCCCCTCGGATGGCCTGATCCGGGCCAGCGCGTTGTTCCGCGGCACGTTAAACAGGATTGTCGTGACGAAGGACGCCACTGTTAGGCCTGCGCCGATGACGCGAACGGGAACTATTCCGGCGCTATTGCCCTGGAACATAGCAATGACGGCTGTCGCGCACGCGGCCAGGGCGCCCCCGAAGAAGACGATCATGAATGGGGCATGGACGGCTTTTTCGTTGACCCGTTGCATTACGGCCACGGCCTCAGAGGCGGAACGCAGGCGCAGGGCCGGAGACACAATTGTGGTGAACGTGAAGTAGACCCCTCCGGTGACACCAGCCCCGACCGCCGCTGCGACCGTCACGGCGGTTCCGAACAGTTCCATCATGAGTGAGCCGCTGATCCTTCGTCCCACAGCCCCGTCGCGGCAACACGCCGCGCATAAAGCGCGAAGTCGGTCGAAGGCCGGCCGAGTGCCCTTTCCAGGTCCTCGGTCAGCGATGCATTGCGACCATCGAGCACTTCCTGGAACAAGTCGGCGAGCGGTTCTGCTTCAGGAGCGGGAATGCCGTCCAAAGCGACATCCGCTACGAACTCCGCCGGGGTGCTCGGCTGGTAGCAAATCTGTCGCCCGGTCGCAGCGGACAGCTCGGCCGCGACGTCGGCCATTGACAGGAGTCGCGGTCCGGTGATCTCGTAAACGCGACCGGCGTGTCCCTCGTCGGTCAGCGCGGCGGTTGCCAGATCGGCCAGGTCATCAAGATCGACGAACGGTTCCCGCACGGCGCCAGCTGGAAGTACCAAGCGGCCTCGTTGTACCGGCCCGAGCAGAAAATGCTCGCTGAAATTCTGGGCGAACCACGACGATCGCACGATCGTCCAATCGATGCCGGACTGCTGGATCGCACGCTCGCTGGCGCGTGCGCCCTGTTCGCCGCGGCCCGACAGGAGGACCAACCGGCGCACCTTGTGAGCGCGTGCTCGGTCTGCGAACTGCGCGATGAGGTCCGAGACGCCAGGGAAGGCGAGGTCTGGGGAGTAGCAGACATATGCCGCGTAGGTGCCGCTCAGTGCGGCCGGTACCGCCGAGAACAAGAACTGGTGAATTCGTCATATCCATAGCCAACACGGCGGTATGTAGATTGTGAATGGCTGAGGGAGTTGATTACATTCGTGATGGTCTACTGTGAGGGTGTGGATGCACTCACTCATCTCCTCAGCGGCCCGCACGCGCAACGGGCGTTTGCGTTGCGCGTCGTCATGGACCAGCCATGGTCGATCGATGTTCAGGATCGCGCGCCACTGACTCTCATAGCGATACTGTCCGGCGAAGCATCTCTGGTCACCGAGCGGGCGCAGGTCAGCCTGAAACCCGGGGATATCGCCATCGTGCGCGGACCGGAACCGTATCGTCTTGCAGACGACCCCGAACGCGAAGGGCTTATCGTCATTCACCCCGGACAGGTCTGTACGACTCAGGGCGGCGAACACGTCAGCTTCAGCATGGCGCAAGGGGTGCGCACCTGGGGCAACTCGCCCACAGGGACTACGACCATGCTGATTGGCACGTAGGGCCGCGACGAAATCTCCGTTGACGCGCCCGGACAGGGCGGCGTAGTCGACCGACTCCTCGACGTCCTGCTCGTGCACGCGCTGCGCGGCTGGGCACGTGAACACCCAGAATCCGCGTCCGGGTGGCTCGCCGCGGGCCGTGACCGTCTCGTGTCTAATGCCCTGACGCTCCTGCATGATTCACCCGGCGCGCCCTGGACCATCGAATCGCTCGCCCAACACTTATCCGTCTCGCGAGCCTGCTGCCGCGCGTGGTCGCGGCGCGCGGGTTCGAGGATGCGCAGGACATCGCGGCGGTGCTGCAAGCGAGGGTCGCAACGATCGTCTCGCGGGATACCGGCGCCGGTCGCACGCGCCGGACGCCGCGCCTCGTCGCCGGGCTCATCCCTCGTGCGATCGGGCCGATGGATGCTGCCATGCACCAGGCGTTGGTCCAGCGCGCCGACCTGATCGAGTCGCGAGCGGCCGCAGTGCTCGACCAGGCGTTGCTCGCGGGAGAGCCCTGGACTCGAGCTCTTGGGCCGGAGTCGCGCGGTTCGGCCGACGCCGCGTGGCACCAAAGCGGATGCACCGTCGCGGCCTACCGAGAACGCTACGGCATCACCGGCGCTAAGCCGCTCGGCGCTGTCTCGGACTCAACCGCTCAGAAACTCGATGCCGTCCGTGCGCGTGCCGCTCTCGAGGCGGCGAAGGGACTCTCCTCGGACCGTCGCGCCTACGATTTACCGCGGCAGACTCGCGCTAGCCAAGCCACGGTTTGGACATCCAGACGATGAGCATGGCTGGCGAGCTGGCGTCGAGAGGGGCCAAAGCGATGCTGGACTTTGACCAGGAACAGCCAGCTGTTTGGCAGTCATTTCTCCCTAGCCGGGAATCACTGATCAGCCGGCGAACACCTCTCGGAGGCCGTGCGCCCAGGCGTCTGCGCGGCAAAGCACAACCGCGCTGGTGATCGGGGCCTCCAGCTCGACGACTCCACGGCCATGTGCCGAACCGTCTCGCGTGTCAACCCACTCGCCTTCGGGCACGTAGACCGACCAACGGTCGACTCCCGGCGCGACGACGGGCGCTACCAGGAGGTCATTTCCGAGGGTCCACTGCAGCGGATAATTCCACACCTCGGCGTCGCCGGGCGAGTCAAAGTACAGCGGGCGCATCAGCGGAGCACCCGTCGCGATTGTGATGCGCGTCTGTTCGGCTAAGTACGGTCGCAGGCGTTCCCGCAGCTCCACTATGGAGCGGGTCACGGGGATGATCCGTTCATCGCCCGTGCGCTCAGCTATGTTCCAAGGCGTGCGGTCCACTGAGGGTTTCCTGTGGTGGTTGAACTCGGAGTGGTACTGCATGATCGGCACGAACGCAGATGCAGCCATGGCCCGCAGGTACAGTTCGGCATCCGGGATCTCACCCGAGAATCCGGCGATGTCCCAGCCCCAGTAGACGATTCCGGAGGCCGCGGCCGAGAGCCCAGCCAGCATCGACCAGCGAAACGCTTCCCAGGTGGAGTTCTCGTCGCCCGCCCAGAATGCGCCATGCGCCTGGGACCCCGTGAAACCGGCGCGGCTGAACGTGACCGGAGCCTTGCCCGAGGAGCGCAGGAGGTCACCGTAGGCCTTGGCATAATGCACAGGGAACAGGTTGTTCTTCTCGTCGCCGCGGCGACCGTCGAGGTAGACGAGCTCGTCCCCCCACGCGTGCTCACCGCCATCCGTTTTGAATCCGTCAATACCGACCTCGTCGACGAGATAGCGCCGCTTTTCCGTCCACCATTTCGCGGCGCGCTCGTCAGTCAGGTCGGGCATCAGGGACAGCGGGAACCACCATCCGCGGTTGCGGTATGGGCGCGTTGCGCCCGCAGTATCGGGCTGGGTGATCACGACGTTCTGGCCGATCGCCGACCGTGCGTCCGCGCTCGCCTGACCGCGCGGATGCGGGTGCAGCTTGACGAGTGGAATCTGCCACAGGTGCACACGAACGCCTTCGTTATGAAGCGTGTCGACCATTCCCTTCGGGTCGGGCCAAGCTCCCTCCGCTGCAAAGCTGAAGTCCGCGAGGCGATGCGGAGCGCCGTCTTCATTCACCTCATAGGTGGAATCGCGAAACGCCGTGAAGGTGCTTTCGTCGCTCCACGCTTCGATGACGACGGAGCCGACAGGGATCCGATGTTTACGGTGCAGGGCGACCTGTCGCTCGACCTCTGCCTGCGTGTTCCATTCATTGCCGCTCGCCCAGAGCGAGAAGACCCAATCCGGGAGTTCCTCCGCGGTTCCTGTCTCGGCGAGGAACTGGGAGAGTACGTCGGTGGGTGCGCCGGAGAAGAGCGAGAGGTCGACGACAGTCGCGTTGGCTGATGGGGTGTCGACTGCAACTTCGACGGCGAGGAGGTCGGGTTCGGTCGCCCCGATGTCGAACCACACCCGGCGGCTCGTTCGAACGTGGAAACCCCACCCGTCCCCGCCGATCACGTGCGCAAACGGCATCGGCAGGTAGGTCTTTCGCTCTGCGCCCTGGCTCTGGTACTGCTCAAAGACGACCGAGTCGAGGCACTTACCGCGGTGTTCGGTGGCATCGAACCGCTCGCCGAAACCGGTGACATGCTCGGTGTCGGCGAGTGGCAAGGTGAACCGCGCCCGGGTGATCCGCTCACCATCGTCGAACACGCGGATGTTCTGCGGTGTGATGTTTCCGGCTCCGCCGGACACGGCGACGGTCCCGGGCGCGTCGCGCCACGCGCCAACCCGGGCGCCGAAAGATCGGGTGTTCCCGGGCATGCCGGTGTCTGAGGTTCCGGTGAACTTATAATCGATGTGGTCCCCAGCCCCGAGGCCCTCGACGAGCACAGACCAGCCCCCGTGAGCGCGAGACAGCCGTGCTTGAGCGGATGCGAGATGTCCGCCGTCGACGGTGCGGCCACGTGAGGAGTTGGCGGTGGGAGACAGGTTCAGCTGGCGTAGCCTTCGGTGGCCATCCGCAGCTGTGATGCCGAGCGTGCAGCTCACAGCGGTGATGTCGGATGACGCACGAACACCGAGTCGCAAGGGCTCCCCGGCAACCGGGGCGAACGGCTCGCGCTGGTCGGTGTCGCTCGAGTACGGGTGGCCAGACCCTCCCGGGGTATGCCGGATCATGACTGCGCTTCTGCATCGTGCGTTGCCAGCTCAGCTTCGAGCCGCAGGAACATCGCGTGGCTCCACAGGAGCGGAGTGGCCACCGGTCCCCACTTGTCGATCCAGAATTGCTCGAACTCGGGGTGCAGCAGGTGGCCGCCGACCTGCTCCGGGAGGCGTCCGTCGGGAAGCGCGGTCGCCGCGGCCCAGTCAAGTGCGCGATGTGCCCCGGGCACATCGCCTCGCTCAAACAGGCAGAGGCCAAGAAAACAGGTGAGCAGCGGCCAACGACCGCCGCCGAAGAAGGTGTCGTCGGTGAAGCGATGCAGGCCGCCGTCAACCTCAAGCTGATAGCGAACCGCCTCGATTGTGCGCGCGGCGAGCTCGGTCGACGGGTCGATGAACCCGAGAGGCGCAATGATGGCGAGGTTGCTCGCATCGACCGCCGGGTCGTCGAGCCATTTCACCAGATGGCCATCATGTGTGCCGCGTTCGTCGATGAGCTGCCGAATACCGCGCACGGCCTCGGCAGACGCGTCGGCCAGGGCAGGCGAGAGCAGCCCGGAGGCGATCCCCGCCTCGAGGCCGGCTCCGACGCACCCGAGGGTGGAGACGTGGAGGCGTTCCGGGTGTTCTTCCCACCAGTCCCAGCATGCGCGGTTCCAGGAGCTTGCGAGGTACTCACAGCTTGTGACGATTGCGTCCGCCCACGGCTCGACCGAGAGAGTGTGTCGGGTGGCGTGCGCGAGAACCGACCACACCCACGTTCCGTAGCCGTCCAGCTGAAAATTGCCCCATTCTTCCGCGCCGACGGTGCCGTCGAAGTGGAACCGTGCCGGCATCATGTGTTCCCCGGCCATGGCATTCGCCCCGCCCGCCCGCCCGACGATTTCGGTGACCGTCGGGCGGTACCGGCTGAGGATGCCGGAGCACCAATCGAAGAACCGACTTGCGGAATCGACTTGCCCCGCCGCTGACATCCCGTCGGCGATGAATGCGCCATCGCGAAACCAGCTGTAACCGGTGTACGCGGAAAACTCAGGCGAGGCCGGATAGGCACCGCTTGGCCGCTGCAGGCTGGAGATGATGGTGATCGACGTATCGACGATGAATCTGTGATCAGTGGGCGGGGCAAGTGTCATGAGAGCTCCAGGAACGATGATGAAGGGTGATCGGGGGCGGCGTCGGTCAGCCGATGACGGCGTCAACCCGTTCCGCGGCGGCAGCGATAGCCTCGTCGACGCTCTTGCGGCCGGCGGCTGCTTCGGTCAACTCTTCGGTGACGATGTCTTGCATTTCCGTCTGTCCGTCGGTGACGATCGGCGGGAGTGCCACGTCCTCGAGGGCGTCGAACACCGCTTGGCGGTTTGCGGGGGCACCCTTTTCGAGGTACGGAGCGAGGAGTGAATCATCGGAGACAGGGGGGAGTTCCCAGCCGGCATTGAGACGTGTTTCGACCATCGTGCTGGAGGAGGTGAGGAATTCGGCGAAGGCCTGCGCCGCGACCTTCTCCTCGGAGCTCGACGACACGGCGATGGCGTTCGAGAACATCGCGCTCGCGTTCTGTGCGTCACCGGGTTCGACGGCCACGTCCCAGGTGAACGAAGCGTCAGCCAGGGCGCCGAACATCCAGATTCCGGAGTGCCACATGGCGAGCTTGCCATCGAGGAACAGGCTGCTGTCGAAGTCCGGAGTGCCGGCGCCCTGCTCGGGAGTGGGCATCACGGTGCCGCTCTTGCCGACGAGCCATTCGGCCGCTGAGATGCCCTCCGGCGAATCGAAGGCCACGGACTTTCCGTCGTTGGCGAGGAAGTCCCCGCCGGCCTGGGCAACGGCCTTGTAATACTCATAGAAGCTGATCGGCTGATAGTCGCCGTATACGCCGGCCGCGGTGTCAGCCAGTTGGTCCGCGGCCGCTTTTTCGTCCTCCCACGTCCAGTCCGAGGTGGGGTAGCTGAGACCTGCTGCGTCGAACAGGTCGGCGTTGTAATAGAGAACCACGTTTGAGAATGAACTGGGAAGTGCGTATTGAGCCCCGTCGGACGAGTAGGCGTCGGCAAGTGACGTGCGGTACACGCTCGTGTCGACCTCCTCGAGCGGGGCGATCACCCCGTCGCGTACATAGGCGCCGAAGTTCGCGTACTCGATGTCGAACACGTCGGCTTGGGTTCCGGCCGCAAGATCTGTCTGCAGGGTGGTGAAGTAGTCGGCGTAGGGGAGGGTGGTGACGTTGACGGTGATTCCGGGGTTCTCGGTCTCGAAGGCGGCAACGATGGCGTCGAGGTTCTCTTCGTTACCGCCATTGGAGATGAAGTTGGAATAGTTGATGGTGACGGCGCCGGAGGCCGCGTCGGACCCCTCGGCGGAACATCCGGCAAGGGCGATGGCGACGGCCGCGGCGGCGGTGAGCGCGGCGAACTGTGTGAGGCGGGACATGCTGGGTAATCTCCTTTGATTAGCGGTGATGCGGTTATTTGATTCCGGTATTGGCTACGCCCTGAATGACGTAGCGCTGGGCGAAGATGTAAATCAGCACCATGGGGATCACGCTGATGACCGAACCAGCCATAAGCACGTCCCACTGGGTCGTGTACTGGCCCTGCAGCCCAGCAAGGGCGATGGGCAGGGTCTGTAATTCAGGGGTGCGGAGCACAATGAGTGGCCAGAGGAAGCTGTTCCAGCTGCCCATGAAGGCGAACACCGAGAGGGTCGCGACGGCCGGCCCGACCAGCGGCAGAACGATCGTGCCGAAGATGCGGAAGTGCCCGGCGCCGTCGATCTTGGCGGCCTCGTCCAGCTCGCGCGGCACGGCGTTCATGGCCTGTCGGAGCAGGAAGACACCGAAGGCTGATGCGACTCCGGGCAGCAGCACGCCGACGTGCGTGTTGAGGAGTCCGAGCATCTTGATCTCGATGAACAAAGGTACGATGAGCACCTGGACGGGGATCATCATCGTGGCCAGGTAGATCGCGAAAACGACGTTGCTGCCGCGAAACGGCAGCCGGCTGAAACCGTAGGCGGCGAGTGAACCGGTAACGAGTTGGGCCGCCGTCGTCGCGACCGCGAGCCCGAGGCTGTTGGCCATCACCTGCAGGAACGGGGTGTTCCCGAACAGTTCGGCGTAGGCCGCCAGCGAGGGATCGTCGGGGATGAGCTGCGGCGTTGCGGCGAGCCCGGCGCCACTGGAGATCGAAGTGATGATCGTCCAGAGAAATGGAAAGAACATCGCTGCGGCGCCGATCGAAACCGCGATGGTGAGCGCCAGAACTGAACGCTTACGCATAGTTCACCCACTTTTTCTGGCCACGAATTTGAATGAGAGTGACGGCCAGAACCACGATAAAGAGCATCCAGGAAAGAGCGGATGCCTCGCCGGCGCGGCCGTAGCGGAAGGTCAGGTCGTACACCTGTTGAACAACCACTTGGCTGGCACCCGCTGGGCCGCCTCCGGTCATTGCGTACACCTGATCAAAGACTTGAAATCCGTTGATCAGGGAGATGACGATCACGAAGAATGTCGACGGCGACAGCATGGGAAGTGTGATCGACACGAGCTTGCGCCAGCGACCTGCGCCGTCCACGGTCGCAGCCTCGTACAGGTCGGCGGGAATCGCTTGGAGCCCGGCGAGCAAGATCACCATGACGAATCCGAGATCCTTCCACGCCGACGCGAGGATGATCGAGGGCATCGCCCACTGGGGGTCGGTCCACCAGCCAGGGCCGTCGATTCCGACGAGACCGAGCACATAGTTCACGACGCCATACTCCGGATTGAGCAGCCAGCGCCAGACGAGCGCGACGACGATCCAGCTCGTGACGACCGGGAGAAAGTAGATTCCACGCAGGAAAGCTCGAGCGGGCATGCGCGAATTGAGAGCGAGGGCGATCGTGAGGCCGCCGATGTACACGAGCGGGAGGTACCCCACGATGTAATATGCCGTGTTCAGGAAGGCACGGTGGGTGTCGGGGTCGACGGCGAGCGACGCGTAGTTGTTCAACCCCACCCACTTCATCGCTCCGATGAGGTTCCACTCGTGCAGGCTCACCCAGAGGGCCCCGAACATGGGGACGAGGGTGAACAGTGCCAGCGGAATGGCGCTGGGGAGAAGGAAGGCCGATATGACGAGCGCGTAGCGAATTCGTGTCCCGCGCTTGGCCCGGCGTGGAGCACGAAGCTGTGCGGGCCCGATGACGATTGGCGTCGGATGCGAGGTTGTCGCGCTGGGTGGCGGCTGAAGAGTAATCATACTTTCTCCACAGTGCCTTCCGCCATGACGTCATCGGGGCCGGGACGCGTGCCACCCTCATCGATAACGGACGCGTTCAACCGCTGCCGCACGAGCTTGCCTTGGCCGCCCGTGCTGCCCGAGACGTCGAACGGGGTGGCGAAAACGAGTGCCGCTGCCCCCTGCGCCCATCGATCGTCCTGCCAAGACTCGACGACCACGTCGATGTTGCGCTTCGCGTTGAGCAGCGAGGCGCGGAACGACGGCTCAAAGCCGAAGGCCCAGTGCGGCCACGCTGTGACACCCTCGCCGAGCAGCAGCACGGCTCCGGGGTCGAGAAGATTCACCACCCCGGCGAGCGCCCTGCCGAGGAGGTGACCGGCATCGCCAAAGACTTTCTGGGCGACGGTGTTGCCTGCATTCGCCTCGGCGAGCAGGGACGCCATTCCGGAGAGGCGCCCGATTACGCCGAGCGTACGCGCCTGCACAACGAGGGCTGACTCTCCGATGATCGCCTCCAGGCACCCGCGATTGCCGCACTGGCAGAGCGGGCCGTCCTCGACCGTCGGGATGTGGCCAATCTCGCCTGCAGCGCCCGTTTGCCCCCGCAAGACCGCCCCGTTGAAAACAAGGCCACTGCCGATGCCGGTGCCGATCGTGACCACGAGGAAGGACGAGACGGTGCGGCCTTCTCCATACAGCAGCTCGGCCATACTCAGCGCCGTCACGTTGTTGTCTATCAGAACGGGCAATTCGAGTGAATCGCGCAGTGCGGCACCGAGTTCGACGTGGTGCCATCCAAGCTGCGTCGAATCGACGATTCCCTGGCCTTGGTCGTCTACCGTTCCCGGGAGGCCGACGCCGATGCCGAGAAGAGGCCGTCTGCTTGCGTTTGCGATGAACCGACGGAGTAAATCAACGAGAACTGGAATTGCATCGGCGGATGCCGCGGCAAAAGGCTCTATGGCACTTCGCACGACGGAACCGTCGATGCTGGCCTCGACGAACGCGACGTGGTCTGCCGCAATCTTCACGCCGATGGAATGACCGGCCGTGGAGGCGAGACCCAGCAAGCGTCCGGGACGACCTCCGTGAGACGCGGTCGTCTCCAACTCCACGATCAGTCCGTCGGTGATGAGTCGACGGGTGAGCTGGGTCACGAGAGCGGGAGAGACGTCGAGCGCCCGAGCGAGTTCTGCGCGAGACGCCGAGCCCTGCGCACCCAGCCTGGTGAGGATAGCCGAGCGCCGCTCGTCGGCCGCTCGCGAAATTCGTGTGCTCATCACAACCCCTTTATTCATATATAAAGAAACATACTTTGCCTGCTTACGCAACCAAGAACTGTATATTCATGGGAGGAATCGTGAAATCATCGCCCAACCTGTTGTTGACAGGAGAGCCAAACACCGACTATGACTTGTCTTTATACACATCTGAACAAAGGGGTTCGAGCATGTCGTCTTTCGGGCAACACGCCACCCGTCCATCCGCTGAACCGAGGTTTCGCTCACGGATCCTCACCGCGGTGATGCTGGTCATCGCCCTGAGCGCGGGGGTGTTCGCAGTCCCGCCGGCCCAGGCGGCTGGGGGCCTGGATGGGGTGTTCCATGCGCCGTTTGGCAACGACGAGCTCTATTCCTCCCAGCTGACTGAGCGGGCGCCGCGAGACCCGATGGCGGGTCAGGCCGTGCGAATTAACGCCACAACATGGCCGATTGCCCCCGGCCAATCGGTCTGGGTGACCTGGAGCCGGAACGGCGTGGAACAGTCTCCTGTCGGAGCCCAGTTCTCGTACAACACAGGCAATAACAGCTACTGGAACATCGCCCTCGGCAGCTTCGACCGCGACGACCTCATAACCTATTCCGTCAACGCCGACGTGAACGGAGGGGGCCAAAAGAGCACAGCACCGTTCTCCTTCGCGACGACGTCATGGAGCCAGGTCACCAACGTCACCTCGGTCGTTGACAACGGCACTTCCGTCGACCTGGTGACCGGCGACAGCGCGGGGGACTTTACCCCTCGCGTGCGCTACGCCTTCCCGCGGCCCGATGGCTTCGACACTCAGATCGCCCCGACGGGAGGTGGGCTCACCCTCGTAGGGACCGCCCCGTATCAGGTCAGCCAGAATGCGACGACCGTGACCATCGCCACCGCGGGGCTGCAGCTCAAGATTCAGAAGTCCCCGTACCGGCTCGCGGTGTACCAAGCCGATGGAACGACACTCATCACGCGCCAGTATGATCCGGCGCAGTTCCGCAACATCGGCTGGGCGAGCGACGGCACATCAACCGTCACGAAGATCGAGGACCACCTGCTCAGTCCGACCGGTGAGCGGTTCGAGGGATTCGGCGAGCGCTACGACCGGCTCGACCACCGCGGCTCCGACGTGCTGAACTACGTCTACAACCAGTATCAGGATCAGGGGTCCAGCAAGCGCACATACCTGGCGGTTCCCTATTTCACGAATTCCGCCGGCTACGGGATACACGTACCGAGTACCCGAAACGCGATCTTCAACCTGGCCACCTCTCGCTCCGACATGGCGGGATTCACCGTCGATACGTCAGGCGCGCTCGATTCGACACTTACGTACCAGTTCTTCACGGGTACCCCCGCGGAGATGCTCAACGACTACACGGCATCGACAGTGCGCCCAGCACTCCCGCCGAAGTGGGCATTCGGGCTGTGGATGTCGGCCAACGAATGGAACACCCAAGCCAAGGTTGAGGCCGAGTTCGCCAAGGTAGCCCAGACCGAGATCCCCCACACCGCGATTGTGCTCGAACAATGGAGCGATGAGGCCACGTTCTACCTGTGGAAGGGAGCAAACTACACGTCCAAGCCAGGGAGCGAGAAATTCTCGTCGTCGGATCTGTCGTTCCCGGCCAACGGTCCATGGACTGACCCGAAGGCGATGATCGATCAGGCACATGAACAGGGAATCAAGGTACTGCTCTGGCAGATCCCCGTGCTCAAGGAGAACTTCAGCACCAACCCGGCCACGGCGCCGCAGCAGCACATCAACGATACGGCGCACGCCACCGAGCAGGGGTTCGTTGCGAAAAACAGCGACGGCACTCCGTACCGAATCCCCTCCGGCCAGTGGTTCGGCGACAGCCTGATTCCCGACTACACCAGCGACGCGGCAACCCAATGGTGGATGTCCAAGCGTGACTATCTCGTCGACGAGATGGGAGTCGACGGGTTCAAGACCGACGGCAGTGAGGCCGTCTTCGGCCGGGACGTGCAATTCGCTGACGGCCGGACCGGCGATGAGATGCACAACGCTTACCCCAACGAGTACACCGGGGCCTATGCCGACTACGTCTCCGACAAGGTCGGATCGGAAGGGGCGCTCTTCAGCCGCGCTGGAACATCCGGGGCACAAGGGAACTCGATTTTCTGGGCCGGGGACCAGGCATCGTCGTTCGGAGCATTCCAGGAGGCGGTTCGCGCCGGTCAAAGCGCGGGGCAAAGCGGTATTCCGTTCTGGTCGTGGGACCTCGCCGGCTTCACCGGTTCGTTTCCTACCGCAGAGCTCTACCTGCGCTCCGCAGCCCAGGCCACCTTTTCACCCGTGATGCAGTACCACTCCGAGAAGGCTGACCCGGCACCGTCGGAGGCCCGCACACCCTGGAATGTACAGGCGCGGACCGGTGACTCGTCAGTGGTTTCGACTTTCGCCAAATTCGCCAATGTGCGAATGAATCTCCTGCCGTACACCTACACCGAGGCATCGAACTCCGCAGCGACCGGTGCGCCGATGATGCAGGCGATGGCGTACGCGTACCCGGGTGACAGCGAGGCGGCGGCCCGAGATCAGCAGTACCTCTTCGGGCGAAACCTGCTGGTCGCTCCGATCACCACGGCAGGCGCCACTACCAAGGAGCTCTACCTTCCCGCCGGCGAGTGGTATGACCTGTGGAATGGCGGTCGGGCGCTGGGCGGAACGAAGTCCTATAGCGCCGGATTGGACACGATCCCCGTGTATGCGAAGGCGGGCGCAGTGCTCCCGCTCAACCTCAACGCCGATTATGAACTCGGCGGAACCATCGGCAACTCGGTCAACGACTATACGAATCTGACCTTCCGCGTGTATCCGTCGTCTGTTGCCAGTTCCTACGGCTACTTCGACGACTCGGCGGGAGCCACCAAGCAGATCACGCAGGTCGCCGATCGGGTCGCGAACACCGTCACGGTCGGCCTGCCCGCGCTCGAGACAGCGAGCACGATCCAGGTCTCGGGCACCAAGCCGTCGGGAGTGAGCAGTGGCGGCGCAGCGGTCACACCCGTAGCTTCGGTTACAGCTCTCTGGTCTGCTTCCGAGGGCTGGTTCTGGGACGCCGAGCAACAGCTCACTCTCGTCAAAACGACAGCTGCGGCATCCGCTCGCACGATCACTCTCGCCGGCGTCGATAAGGCCGCGCATGAGGCCGAGTTCGGAGTCGGCACGGCTGTCACGACGAATACCGATCACGCTGGCTTCACCGGCACCGGATTCGTCGACGGGTTCTCGACAGTGGGCGACTCCGTCGAGGTCGACGTCTGGGCCGAAACAACAGCGAGCCACTCCATCGTGCTGCGCTACGCCAACGGATCAGGCTCGAACGCGACACGCACAATCTACCGAAACGGCATAGCCGTCGGTACGATCACCCTCCCTCCGACCGCCACGTGGGATACCTGGGCCACCGCGAGTCTGCCGGTGTCCCTCACCGTCGGTGTGCAGAAGATCACAGTCGGCTTCGCCACCGGAAACGCGACCGGCATCAACCTCGACAGCATCGGAATCTCACGATGACGCACCAGACGGTCGAGACCACGCGAACCAGAAATGTCACCCGCATAACCCGCTTCCTGGCGATCGGAACCGTGATCGCCATCGCCCTCACCGGAATCGGCATAACGGAGGCGACCCAGTCAGCCGCTGCCGCGGGGGTTCAGCGCGTCGAATTTGTCTCCGGATCCAGCTACCTCATCGTTGAATTGCTCGACGACGATCTCGCGCACTTCGAGATTGCCGCCACGGGTTCGTCGCCGGGAACCGCGACCGCCCTGTTCACGACCGATCAGGTTTCGAAGAACGACTACAACGGCCCGACGACCTACTCCCGCTCGGGCAATGTGCTCACTACCGGAGCGATGTCCGTGTCGGTGGATGCGACGACGCTGTGCTCGACGGTGACCGACACAACCCGCACTCCCGCGCTCGTGCTGCACACTGTTTGCCCCCGCAATCTCGGCCAGGCATGGAAGGGCTTGTCCATTACAAAATCATCAATTCAGAATGCCTACGGACTCGGCGCTCAATTCTTCATGGGTGGAAGCGCCGACGGCGATTGGGTCGGCCGGTCGCGCACCCCCGGCGGTGAATTCGGCAACGCCATGGTGTTCGACAGCGATAACGGCCCGGTAGCGAATACGCAGATTCCCGTGTTGTTCGCCGTCGGCGCTGCAAGCGCCAACTACGGGATGCTGATCGACCACGTGTACAAGCAAGAATGGAATTTACAGGGCGATCCATGGACTATGGATACATTCGGCGATCAGATTCGCTGGTTCACCATGACAGGTGCGGACCTGCCCGCCCTCCGTAAGGACTACCTTGAGCTAACCGGACGACCGCCGGTACCTCCCAAGAAGGCGCTCGGGTTGTGGGCGTCTGAGTTCGGCTACGACGACTGGAACGAGGTCGATCAGACCCTTGCCGGACTTCGAAACGCGGACTTCCCAGTGGACGGGGTCATGCTGGATCTGCAATGGTTCGGCGGTGTCACGGCAGGGTCGGACTCCACACGTATGGGAAGCCTGACCTGGGACGACGCGAAGTTTCCGAATGCTGCGGCGAAAATCGCGGATCTTGCTGCGACGCAGGGCGTGGGGGTGATTCCGATCGAGGAAAGCTACGTCGGTCGGGCGCTGCCGGAACATCAGGATCTCCAGAATCGCGGTTACCCGGTTCGTGCGGGTTGCGCCACGTGCGCGCCGGTCTACCTGACCTCCAACGCGTGGTGGGGCACCGGCGGGATGATCGACTGGACGAACGAGGAGGCATCCGCTTACTGGCATGACCAAAAGCGCCAGCCGCTTGTCGACCAGGGGATCACCGGGCACTGGCTCGATCTCGGAGAGCCGGAGATGTACGACGCCGGCGACTGGACGGCCGGTGTACTCCCCGGTAAACACGCGCACGCCGACTACCACAACGTGTACGGGCTCAAATGGGCACAGAGCATCTCCGACGGGTACGCCCGCAATGGTGAGACGGCCAGGCCTTTTCTCCTCACCCGCACCGGGGCGGCCGGCATCCAGCGTTTCGGCACGGCGATGTGGTCGGCCGACATCGGGTCGACGTTTGCCGCGCTCGCCGCGCAGCAGAATGTGCAGATGCACATGGCGATGTCCGGAATCGACTACTACGGGTCTGACATCGGGGGTTTTCGCCGTGAGATGGCGGGCGGGAACGTCGATGAGCTACACACCCAGTGGTTTGCCAACAGCGCCTGGTTCGACACCCCGGTTCGCCCGCATACCGAGAACCTGTGCAACTGTCTTGAGGTCACCCCCGACAGCATTGGCGATGTCGCCAGCAATCGGGAGAATATTCGCCAGCGGTACGAGCTTGCTCCGTACTACTATTCTCTGGCTCACCGGGCGAACCTTTTCGGCGAACCGATGGTGCCGCCGCTCGTATTCAACTACCAGAATGACCAGAATGTGCGCGAAATGGGGCACCAGAAGATGATCGGCAAGGACATCATCGTGGGCGTGGTGGCTGGAGCGGGGGAGCGGCAACGGAATATGTACCTCCCGGCCGGAGAGTGGGTCGACTATCACTCGAACGAGATCACGACGAGCACCGGTCAATGGGTCGAGAATGTGCCGCTCTACCGCGAGGGAGTATTCACGCTCCCCGCCTATGTGCGGTCCGGGGCCATCATTCCCAAGGCTTTTGTCGACTCGGAGACGATGAACATCATGGGCGCGCGGTCAGACGGGACCACCCGCGACGAACTGATCGCCAGAGTTTACGCGTCATCGACGCCGTCCGCGTTCACTACTTACGACGATGACGGAAGCTCCACGGCCTATGAAAACGGCGCCGTGCGCAAGACCGTGCTCTCCCAGCAGCGGTCAGGATCGATCGCAACTGTGACTGTGGGCGCAGCTACGGGCACCTTCGCCGGGGCGCCCAGCTCGCGCGCCACGGTCGTCGAACTCGTCGTCGGCGATACGCAGGCCTCCACGGTCACGCTCGGTGGCCAGCAGCTCACCCGCCGTGCCAACAAGGCGGCATTCGATGCGGCGGGCGCTGGTTGGTACAACGCCGGCGGCAACCTCGTCGTTGCAAAGGCCGTCGCCTCGTCAGTGACAGCATCGAAAACGTTCGCGTTCACCCTCGGCGAGCCGACGGCGAAGGCGCTCTTCCAATGCACGAACGGGACGACCACATCGGGCCAGTCGGTCTATGCCGCGGGCAATATCCCGCAGCTTGGATCGTGGAACGCCTCGGGTGCGGCCAAACTCGATGCGATGGCTTACCCAACGTGGACTCGGGCGATCGATGACCTCCCGCCGAACACCGTCATCGAGTGGAAGTGCATCACGCGTGCCGAGGCAGGCTATCCCGCGACCGCCGATCGATGGCAGTCCGGCGCCCATAATAGTTTCACAACGCCCGCGTCGGGAGGGAACGCGACGTCCAGCGGGAGGTTGTGAGTCTACGCAGAGGCAAGTGATGCCCGGCGTGCGATGGGCGCCCGAACACGGTTTGGGCGGATCTGACACTAACGGCCGTTAGCGGTCCCCTCCACGCAGGTGGGGTTGGCTTGCGGTCCCAACTCCGGGGCGTCTGGTCTCTGAGTCAGCCCGCGTTGGCCAGGTCTAGTTGCACTCGGCTCGTCCTGAGGTCGGAGCTGATGGTGTCGACGTGCTTCGGGCGCGCGTTGAGCGCAACGACCTGATCGAATCGCGTCAGAGCACTACCGAGGCGATGGCGGATGCCGCCTACGCGGCGTGGCGCGCGGACATCCTCTCGGGCAAGTCGACCGTGCTGATCAGCGACTCGAACGAGGCCGTCGCAGCGCTGCACGTGCGCGCTCGCACCGAGCTGATTCTGGAGGGTCGGGTCGACGCGCTGCGCGAGGTCACCCTGCACGACGGAACCCGCGCCGCCGTCGGTGACACGGTCATCACCCGCCGGAACGATCGGCGGCTCTATGCGTCGCACAGCTGGGTGCGCAACGGCGACCGGTGGAACGTGATCCGCGTGCACCGGAACGGTTCGCTCGAGGTGCGGCGGCAGAGTGGGCGGCGGCGCAACACGGTGCTGCTGCCCGCGTCGTACGTCAGTCAGCACGTCGAGCGGGGCTACGCGGTCACCTCACACCGGGCGCAGGGAATCACGACCGACACCGCGCACGTCGTCGTCGCACCGAGCATGCCGCGCGAGAACCTCTATGTCGCGATGACGCGGGGACGCGAGGCGAACACCGCCTACGTTGCCGTCGACCGCCCCGATGTCGCCCATGTGGGGCCGCGACCTGGTGACGATACGGACGTGACGGCGCGCAACATCCTCTGTGGCATTTTTGCAGCACGTCGGCGCCGAGCTGTCAGCGCACGAGACTCTGGCGGCCGAGCAGGATGCGTGGGGATCGGTCGCACAACTCGCGGCGGCCGCGCAACACGACCGGTGGGCTTCTCTCGTGCGCGCGAGCGGACTGTCGCCTTCGCAGGTTTTAGATGTTGTCAACTCAGATGCCTTCGGCCCGTTGACCGCAGAGCTGCGGCGCGCTGAGGCGCACTTTGTCGACGTGGCGACGCTGCTGCCGCGAGTGGTTGCGGCGCGCGGGTTCGAGGATGCGCAGGACATCGCCGCTGTCTTGCAAGCCCGAGTCGCAGCCGTCGTGTTGCGGGACAATGGAGCCGGTCGCTCGCGGCGGACGCCGCGGCTCGTCGCCGGGCTGATCCCTCGTGCGATCGGGCCGATGGATGCTGCCCTGCACCACGCGTTGGCTGAGCGCGCCGACCTGATCGAGTTGCGCGCGGCCGCTGTGCTCGACCAGGCGTTGCTAGCGGGGGAGCCATGGACTCGAGCGCTCGGCGTCGCGCCGCGCGGTTCGGCCGCTAGCACGTGGCACCACAACGGATGCGCGATCGCGGCCTACCGCGACAGGTACGCCATCATCGGTGCGAAGCCGCTCGGCGCTATACCACAGTCGACGGCCCAGAGGCTTGACGCATCGCGGGCACACGCCGCGCTCGTTGAAGCCCAGCGAGTGGCTGATGTTCACTCCTTCGATGCACACGGACCGACTGTCATTACAGGTCTTCCACCTGCAGGCATCCGGATCTAAAATATTTCTTGGCAACCTCTATAACGCGCCATCGCTCGTTGTGATGAAATGACTTTCAGTCCCTACAGGTTCTTGTTGCCGAACATCTGAAAGGCCGCGCCATGTTCGAATTCATTTTGGCCGCCACGGCCCGCAGCTACTTTTTCGTGCGCTGGTTCATGCCGACCGCCATTGTGATCGACGCGATCAACACGCGGCGTGGGCTGAAGTGGGGTGTGCCGGCGATGCTGCTCGCCGTTCCGTATGTGATTGCAGCCATCTATTGCCGATCGCAGGTCGAAGCTGGTGGGCCAGGTTGGCTGAACCTGCTCGTGATCTTGTGTCTCTGGAACACGTTTAAGTTTCTGTTGATCGGGCCGATCAGCCTGCTGAAGTTGATGATGGTGCGCGTTCGAGAAGTCATGGGCCGTCGGCGCATGACCGGGGCGCTTCTCGCTGACGGCGTCCAGCACGTCGACGAGCCAGTGCTCGTGTCGAGACACGGCTGACGCCACGACACAGCCGGCCGCAACCTGCAGAATGACATCGCGTACTGCTTGGAGCCCGTCGCCGGGATCGGAGACGAGGATGCCAAGCGGCTCCGAGTCATGGTCGGGCGTGTGATCACAAATCCGACGGCGCATCGCTCTGAACTGCTTGGTTTGGTCATCGAGCTGGCCCCGCCGCCTGCCGAATAGTCGCGATCATGAACGCCTCGTCCGATGAGAACAAAGCGCCGGTAGAACAGCCGTCTGACCCAGACGCGGAGAAGCGGCGCCAGTATATGGCGGCGAATCGCGACCGGATCCGCGAGCTGAATCGGCTCTGGCGTTCGCAACACCTCGACCGGGCTCGTGAGCTCAATCGTGACTCGATGCGTCGGGCCGCGGCTCGCCGGCATCGTGAGGCGGACGTGCGGGCGCGAGGGAGGGAGCGTGCGAAGCGCTGGCGTGAGGAACATCCGGAGCGCAGGCGTGAGTATCAGCAGCGGTGGGTTGCAGAGAATCGCGGGAAGGTGCGTGAGTACTACAACCGCTACTACGAAGCTCATCGCGACGAGGTGAACTCCCGTGTCGCGGCCAGGCGGGATGCGGACCCCGAGCGCACGAAGCAGATTACCCGGCAGTGGGCCGAGCGCAACAAGGAACGGCGTGCCGACTTGCAGCGCAACCGGCGCAGCGACCCGGAGATCTACCAGTCCGAGCTGGAGGCCAACGCTGCCGCGCGTCGCCTCAAGCGCAGCCTGAATCGGGCCGGGCTCCCGCCGAAGCTTTTGCACGCGACGACTGCGGCCGAGCGCCGGACGAACGAGCGCGAAGCCGATGCCTATTTCAACGATCCATCGCGGCCCGAGCATCTGCGGCAGTTCACGGTCTTCGCCGAATCACTCACCGAGCACATGCTTAAGAATGGCGCCCGCATGCGGGAGTTCGCCGACGCTTACGTGGAGACCAGAGCACGCACGGGACTCCCGCCTGTTCCGGTGGAGAACATCGTTTACGCCCGAGCTGTCGAGATTGTCGCAGACCGGATGAGCCGGGTCGACTTCCTGACCAGCCGCGACGTCGCTGCGGCCGTGCGAGCTACGAAAGCCGAGGTCCGGCGCGAGGAGCGGCAGCGGCAGTTCGACGGACTCGTAAAGGGCGTCATAGCGGAGGTGCACCGCTATAGGGGCCGGTACGTCGTCGCCTCGACGATGGAGAACCAGGCGAGGGTGCAACGCGGTAAACCGCGTGCGTCAGTCGAGAAGCTGGTGGTTCAGCTTGCAATGCAGGAAGTCGTCGAGCGCGTGCCCACGGGCCTGCTGACGATCGAAGATGCCCACAGTGCTGCCCGCGTCGCGACGCTTCGGTCTGGTGTGGTTTTCAGGTCCGGCCAAGGCGGGGCAGTAGATCGCTCTCACCGACCGCCACTGGGATAGCACTTCACCTTTAGGTCCAGCCAATAAGTGGGTTTAGCCTCCCGATCGTCTCGAACGGGAGATGAACTGGCGGCCTCGAAAATTCAGGTTTGCACTGCGCGGCACGCCAGATGGAGCGCCAATCGCGCCTCGGGATCTGCCATGTCCACCCCGAGCAACTCCTGAACCCGTTGGATGCGAGTCGATACGGTGTTGCGATGCAGACCTAGCGCTGTTGCTGTCGCGGCGATCCTGGACTCGTTATCCAGGTAGGCCGACAGCGTGGATAGGAGTTCGTCGCTGCTCTCGCGCAGGGGCGCGAGGAGTGATTCTGCCGCGGGCACGAATGTGTCGTTGCGTGTCCAGGCGAGGAGAAGTTGTTCAAGCCCGAGTCCATCGACGCGCACGAACCACCCCGTCGCGGATCGGTTGACTGCAATGCGGGCGGCATCGGCTGCTTCGCTCAACGAAGCTGCGAGACCATTTGGTCCGTTTTCCATCGAGCCGACACCGGTCGCAACGTTGAACAGGCGACGAGCGCCAACGTGCAGTTCCCGGAGTGCGGCGATGTGCGTCTCGATCTGCTGCGGCGTCGGCATTTCCGTGAAAGTATGCCAGCCGCTGATACCGCGGCCGCTCGTGGTGGCATGTGCGTGAAAAGCGACGGTGCCGAGGTTTCGAGTGACGAAGCGCAGCAGCTGGAGAGTGTCGAGCCGGGTCCGCCCGATGATGCGAAACGCGAGGTGATAGCCGGTTGTGCTCCAACCGCGTTCCAACATGCGGCGCTCGACATCGCGGTCGGGGGTTCCGCTGAGGTCGAGAAAATCGCGAAGCAAGCCCGACGAGACCGAGGTGTCGCTCAGGGCTGCTACTTCATCGATGAGGATGCGCGCCGCGACGGCTGGCATGGCTACCTCGGCGGCGACAGCAAGGGCACGGAGCTGAGGGTCGCTGAGGCCATCACCGAAGAAGGCGATGCGTAGACCCTCGCGACTGGGACTGTCTACGCGAACGGATGCCGCGGTGCCACCACCAACGCGCGTGACGTCCAGCCACGGGGCGAAATCGATCGCAGTGTGCACTGACGGGTCGAGGTGTCCGCCCGCCTCGAGCAGCACCGTCTCAGAATCGATCAGAGCGATACCGTGGCCCACACTCGAGGACAGGTGTCGCAGGAGGTCGGGCAGGGCCTCGACATGATGTTCGATGGATTGCGCGACCTTGCGTACATAGCTGAGGGTGAGGGCGTCGTGGGCCTCCAGCAGGTGCCAGCACGCCTTCGCGAGCATCATCGGCCTGTCCACGTTAAGTAGGGTGAGGTTGAGGCGCGCTGCGAGGGCGCGAGTGCCGGTACCGAATCCGTCGGCTTCCTGCACGGCGAGGGCACGAAAGCCACGGTCGGCCCTTCGCCGGATCAGGGCATCCTGCTGCCACGGTGTGCCCGGAGGCGGTGTCGTCAGAACGGCGAGTAGTCCCTCACCGTCTGCCGGCAGCTCGGACTCGGTCGCTTCGATGACGACATCGGTCAGCTCCGTGTCCTCTGGGCCCGCGACAATTCTGAGGCCGCCATTCGAAGGATTCGCGAGAAGGGCGCTCAGCCACAGTTGTTCCTTCATACGCCACCGTCCAGTTCAGCCAGTCCGTAGGCCGATGGCACCACGTGTCGTATCCGCTCCGCGGAGCCGGACCACCAATCGGGCCCGGGCAGCCCAATGATGGTGATATTTCGGGCGATAGTGAGGTCGGTCACCTGCAGGATGTCGCGTGAGATCGCGTCGAGCACCACGATGATGGTCGGCGTGGATGCTTGCAGGAGACCGTCGGTAATGAACGCGAGTGACTCGGAGCGGGTGATGATGCGGTGTATCTCGCCAGCCTCTCCATCGACCAGAACCGCGCTCACGTGCGGATCGTTGGCATCCAAGTCGATCGCCATGATTCGACCCTGCCCAAGCACCCGACCACCGAGCACCTCGGCCAGCTCTGATAGGGGCGCGTCTGCAGCGGCTTCGAACGCTGTACCAAGGTGAAGGGCCCGGGCGATGCTGCCATGGATGGCATGCTCAGCGAGGTCACCGACAGTGAATCCCGCGAAAACGGCGCCACCGGCGCCACCTGCTTGAATAACGGCAGAGCGAATCACTCGCTCAAGATCGATTGGGCGATCAGTTTGCACGAGCAGCACCCCGCCCACGCCGGTGTCGCACGTCGCGAAGACACCCGGCACCCGGTCCACGAGAAGTGACATCTGGTCGAGATCAGGTACCGCGCGACCGGTGAGGTCGGCGTCGACCACCCTGTGTTTACTGGCGAACACCAGTGAGGTGAGGCCGTTGAGTCCGCCACCCTCGAGGGAACAGACAATTGGTATGCGGTCGCCGAGCCACCTTTCAGCTGCATGGATGAGGGGTGCGAACGGGGCCTCGCCAGGCAGGCGCTCGCCGAGGAGCATCGTCGAACCTACGAACGCGGCGCCGAGACACGGCAGCGCCGGGTCGAGATCAGCGAGGTCATAGAGGGTGATGGGCCAGGCCGAGGCATCAGCTAAGGCCAGTTCCAGCAGTGTCGTGGTTCCGCCGCCGCCCGAGCCGAGCAGTGAGAACCCGCGGGCGATCGCAGATAACTTCGCGTGCTCGAGAATTCTCACCATTCGCCAAGCTTAGGCGCGGGACTCCACTGGCACGAAAGGGTCAGTGAGGCCGAAGGCGGTCGGTCCGAACGCGGCGAGTGCTTCTGGCGTGCGCATCATTTCGGGTGTGGAGATTCCGAGAACTCGAACTCGCTGGCCGTACCGTAGCCCCTCGGTAGTGATTGGCTCGGCGGTCTCATGGTCGACGACGCAGATAAGATCGGGGACGATGGCTACGACTTCGCCGCCGCGACGGGCGATGAGATTCTCGTTCTGGAACACGATTTCAAGCGTCTCAGGATTTGCCTGATCAAGCGCCGAGATCACAGCCCGGCCCTTGGCAAAGCCGTCGGTGGTGCGACGATCGACGTCGGTGACTTTGCCTACGAAAAGCTCCCTCATGTTCGAGTACAGCGTCGGTGCTAACGTCTCACCGATAGCGTCGAAGGGCGAGCGGTGTTCCTCACGAGCCAAACGGATGGCACGGCCAAGATTGAGCGCCATCGATAAAGTGCGTGGAACCGCAGTGCGCTTTACGTCTGCTCCGCTCATGGCATATTCGGCGATGTGGCCAACGCCACCGAGACGGATCGTGATGCCGCGAGCGAGCCATTCCATCTGCCGGTCGTCGTCACCCGTGTCGATGATTACTCGTTCCCCGCGCTCACCGGCGAGGGCCAGGGGGGAACCGTGAACACCGTAGACAGCAAAGGTCTCCATCGAAAGTTCAGGGAACGCGCGGCCCATTCCGTCTGCGTCAACGACGGGAAGCCCCGTCTCTGCGGCGACGATGAGCGGGATCATCGAGTTGATTCCGCCGCATTCGATTGGCATCGTCGCATCCGCTCTCCTGCCGAGGTGCTCTTCCAAGGTGCGTAGTGCGAGCGTGGGTTCTGTGCCGGCCGGGATCTTCTCGATCATCACGGTCGGAGCACCCATTTGCGCGGTCGGAATGACGAAGAGGTCGTCAGCGATTTCATCGGGGTCGAGGATCGTGATCGAGCGGTCATCGAGTACCTGTTTGACGAGCATCAGACCGATGTAAGGGTCGCCGCCGCCGCCGGTTCCGAGGAGCGTCGCACCGCGCGCGAGGTCGGGGAGGTCGGCTGCTGTTAGCTGCCAGCTCATAGCACTGCCTCGACATGCGTGACGGTGCCGTCGAAGCCGTGGGGCGGCACGTCATAGCCAAAGTAGCCGGGACCTACCATGGCAAGTGCTTCGGTCGAGTGCCATCGTGGGTCGCTTGGGGCGCTGATAACTCGCACTCGCTGGCCGTAACGCAAACCTTCCGTCGTGATCGGTTCACCCGAGTCGTGCTCGACCACCATGATGAGGTCTGGTGTGGTTACGAGCGTGCGTCCGTCGGTTTCGGCGATGAGGTGTTCGTTCTGAAATGACAGAGTGAGGGTGGTGTCCGTTCCTTCAATGCGCGCGCGACCACGCGCGAATCCCGAAGTGGTGTTGCGCTGAACATCGACTACCTTGCCGGCGAAGAGCTCGCGGCCGCGGAGCAGGTCGACGATTCGCTCTACCGGGTCTGATTTCTCCTCGCGGGCGGCCGTAATGCCACGGCCGATTTCGACGCACTGCGTGAGCGAGCCGGGTACCAGCGATTCGCGTGCTTGAACGCCGGACATCGGGAAACCCGAGATCATCACCGAGCAGCCCATCTCCACGCAGGCGACCCGGGCGATGCGCTCGGTCCAGTTGTTGCTGATGGTCTGGAGCACGCCGACGTTTCCCTTTTCATCGCTGAATGCGAGCGGTGACGCGTTGATTCCGTACAGGGTCGGAAGGACCATCTGCAGCTCAGGAAAAGCCCGGCCCATGCCGTCGGCGTCGAGCAGAGGAAGCCCGAGGGCCGCCGCAGCTGCGATCGGGATCGTGGAGTTCACACCTCCGATTTCAGCGCAGGCGATGTGCGTGACCGGGCGGCCGAGGTGCGTGCCGAGAGCGAGTACGGGCGAGATGACCTCGTCGAGACTCGGAAGCTTCTCGACCATTACGGTGGGTGCTCCCATCATCGCAACGGTGAGCACGACTGCGTCGGCGGGCAGCTCATCCAGGCTGACGACGGATACGTCGCCGTATTTTCGAAGGGCCGCGGTGGCGAGCAGCGCACCGATGTAGGGGTCGCCACCGCCGCCCGTCCCGAGTACTGCGGCGCCGCGAGCGAGGTCCGTGATCTCCGTTGGAGTGATCGTCCAGCTCACAGTGTTCCTCCCATGTCGAGGTCGCCGACGGCCTTCGCACGGATGCGAGTGGCGTTACCAGGCAGATAGGGGATCGGCACTTCGTCGAAGTCGACGATGACAACTGACTGGGGAGAAGCGCCAGCAGAAATGGCCTTATCTACAGCTTCGGCGCGTACTTCTGCGAGGGTTTCCTCTCTTCGTCCCGGTTCGATCGAGTAAACCTTGTCGATCTCGCCGCCAACCTGTGCAATGGATGCACCGATCGCGTTCGCGACCGCGTAGTTCTCAGGGAGGTGCACGGCACCAAATAGGGGTAATTCGTCTGGCAGCAAGATAGAACCTCCGCCCACTGCCACAACAGGGATGGGCTCGGGGGACGTGCGCATGCGATCGACTGCCTCGGTGATTCGGTCAGTAATGCGGTCGAGCACTCGCTGCACGAGCGCGGGATCAAGGTGAGCGACCTTGGAAGGGTCGCCGATATCGGCGCGCCCGGCTGCCACGGCTATGTCCGTAGCTGTGAGCGTTGAACCGCCGAAGACCAGCGCTTCGGTGGTGAGTTTATAACCGACCGACTCGGGCCCGACCTCGCCGGTTTCGGTATTGACGATGCTGCCACCGCCAATGGCGAGCGAGAGCACGTCAGGCATCCTGAAGTTCGTCCGGATACCCGCGACCTTCACTTCATTGGCTGTTTCGCGCGGGAAACCATTGATAAGCAGGCCAATATCTGTCGTGGTGCCTCCCACGTCAACGACGGCACAGGATCCCAGCCCGCTGGTAAGGGCGGCCCCTCGCATCGAGTTGGTTGGTCCAGAGGCAAACGTCGCTACGGGGTAAAGACGCACGTAGTCCTCGTCCATCAGCGTGCCATCGTTCTGGCTCAGGAAGATCGGCGCCTCGATGCCCTGCTTCCGCACCGCGGCAGAAAGGCCGTCGATGATTTCTGCCGCCAACTCACGTAGCGCAGCATTGATGATCGTCGCATTCTCGCGTTCGAGCAGGCCAATTCGGCCGATCTCGTGGGAGAGCGATATAGCAACGTCTGGGCCCATCTCCTCGGCAATGATCGCAGCGGCCTGGACCTCAAGATCGTGGTTGACCGGGCTGAACACGGCAGAGATCGCAACTGAACGGATGCCGTGGGCCTTCATATCTGCTGCATGTTCCCTTAGCTCAGCAGGGTTAAGCGGCGAGATCGGCCGGCCATCGAATTCATAACCGCCGTGTGCGAGGTAGCTGCGGGCGTCGAGCGCTTCGATTAGTGTCTCCGGCCAGTCCACTAGGGGTGGCAGAGCCTTTGTTGCGGGTAGTCCTAGGCGGAGCGCTGCGGTCGGTGCGAGTCCCTTGGCCTGAACGAGTGCGTTGATGAAATGTGTTGTGCCAATCATCACAGCTTCGATCTGGTTCCCCTCGAAGTGGTGGCCAGCGCGGAGATTTTCGAGAGCCCGGACGATACCGTCCGTGACATCCGGAGTTGTGGAGTGTTTCACGCCTACGAGGGTGCGCGTGCCGTCCATGAGAACTGCGTCGGTGTTTGTTCCGCCAACGTCGATGCCGATGTGCATGTGAGTATGGTGTCGCTTTCGTTTGGAGTGATTAGCGCGTGAGCTCGGGGACAGGCTGTTGCGCCTGGATGGTCCGGACGGAGCCGACGCCACGAACCCAGCCGAGCTTGCCCGCGATGATGTAGAGCACCATTGATGTGAGCAGCGCGAGAATTGGCGGGATGCCCCACGTCACGAAGTAGCCGATCCCCGCGGAGACGACCCAGATGATGATTGTCGCCGGTACGATTCGCGGCGCCGACGTCGGCAGTGTTCCCGCCTCGCGGGTTGCGTCGAGATCGCCGCGCCACTTCTTCACGACGAAGTACTCAGCCACCATGATGCCTGCGATCGGCGGGAACGCGACGCCCAGGATGATGAGGAAGCCTGTGAACTGCGACAGGATGCCTGCTGCGGCGAGGATGGATCCGACGACGCCCAATACGACGGTGATTGTGACCCGGTTCAGATTCTTGTTGAACGTTGTGGAGATGAAGTTGATCAGTCCAAGGCTCGACGAGTAGAGGTTCCAGTCGTTGATCTTGAGCGTGCCGGTGATGACGATGATGAGGCCGATGAATCCGATCGAGGATGTGACGATCGCGACGATGTTGCCGGAAGCAGCTGCGTGAGCGAGCAGCACGCCCGCGAGCCCGATCACGAATTCTCCGAGGCTGACGCCCACAACGGTCTGCTTGATAACGTCGGCCCGTGAGCGGTTGAACCGAGTCATGTCAGCTGTGATGATCGCGCCGACGATGAGGCCGCCGGCGACGATGCCGGTGCCGGCCCATACGCTCATCGTCGGCCCGGGGGCGGGTGACGTGACGAGGCTGATCAAGGAATGATTACTGAGTTCGCTAATGACCGACCAGCCCACGAGGATCAGGAAGAGCGGCACGGTGATGTTCGCGAGCATTTGCATTCCCTTGAACCCGAACGCGACAATCGCCGTGACGGCGAGTCCGAAAATGAGGCTCCAGCCCCAGGCCGGCATCACACCCGGCATGAGCACGTCGAGAGACTCGGCGGAGATGGCGCTCTGGATGCCAAACCAGCCAATGAGGCTGATTTCGATTGCGAGCCCAACAAGTGAGGCACCGATCTCGCCGAAACCCGTCCAGCGGGCGAGAAGTGCGGTGTTGAGTCCCTCTTTCTGTCCGATGATGCCGACGACGCACATGATCACCTCGAGGATGATCGAGCCGAGAATGAGCGCGAGTGCCGCATTGGCGAAGGTCATGCTGTAGCCGAGGGTGGCTCCGAGGAGAAATTGCGAGAGCGCGGAGACTTGACCGAATCGCTGAACCGCGATTCCAAACCAAGGTTTCTGTGCAGCTGGGGTGACGCGGGAAAGGGCGAAATCGTCGGCATGAGCGGTGGGAGCCATGAGAATCCTTCTGGAAGCCGGAGATGATGTTGAGATCACGCTAGTCGGCGGCCTGCACCTACTCCCTGTGCGAAGTGCACGAGTACAAAACATATTTCAGCAGACTGCACATTTCGAAGACAGCCCAGCTGCGCGCAGCTGATCCGCGGGATTCTGCCCCCGTCACAGGCCGGTGATACCCTCCCGACGACTATCAAGTTGTTCAGTGTCGTGCGGATGTCCAATTAGATTCAGTCCTCGGTGCGCGGCGCGGCGCTCGCATCCGAATCGTCATCGACGCGCATGGCCGCCTGGATGCGTCGACGGAGTTCGAGCCACTGCTCGGCGGGGCCTTGCAGGGTGTGGTCGGCATTCGACGACGGATGCCACTCGGGCACCACCTGCGGGGACCAAGAGACATCGACGGTCACGAAGTCGACGATGCAGTGCGTGGCCGGCGTGTAAACGCGACGGCGCGCATCCATTGTCTCGACCGTCACGAGCACGCTGGTGCGGCCGGTGTGCAGGATGCGGGCGTGCACCTCCACGAGATTGCCCGGGCGATCGGGCGGGTGAAATGAACGTTGCCCACGTAGGCTGTGACGCAGCACGAGGCGCTCCAGCCGACCGCACAGGAGTGGGCCGAGCCCGGTGGACGATGCGTTGGAAGCCAGTACTCAACGCCTTCGCCATCACCGTTCGAGACCGCTGGCCGAACGCAGAATCCTACTTATGAAAAACGCCGGAAACACCGTTACCGGGATACTCCCCTCCTCGGGTTCGGTTGTTGTGCAAGACGCGCGTTGAGTGGGCAGTTCGGCCTCATGCTGGTGCCGCATGGTGCCCGCGTCATGTACCTATCGACCGCGGACACCAAATCCACACCTGCTTTCGTTACGTCGTGAGCACCGGGTCCGCTGGCGCGGCTAGCAGCCCCATGACCCAACATGAATGCAGGATTCGGCGGGGGTGGGAAGCCATAGTGCCCGACTACCGGCGCCCATCCTGCAATTGAGCGCGCGGATAAGCTCGGCACCCCTAGCTTCGAGATCCTGTCTCGATCACGAGCCGCGCTTTACGATCTGCTCGCTCCACCGCCCGTAGGTGGCGAGGTCGCGCAGGAGGCGGTCGGCGAAGGCGGGCTGAAGGCTGCGGGTGGTTCGCACCAGTTCGGCGGCTGTCGCGTACTCGGTCATGGCTCTGGCCGGCTTGTCCGTGCGCAGCCAGCGGTCGGCGGCCGTCAGGTTCTTGACCAAGTCCTTGGCGATCTTCTGCGGTACGCAGCCCTCGGATGCAGCGGTGATGGTGCGGCCGGACCAAGCACCGGCTTCGCGGACCGCGGCTATAAGGTCACTGTGGGGTGTTCGGGCATCCGTTCGGAAGACGCCTTCTGTCAGCGCGCCGGCCTGGGGTGCCGACAGCTGGTTATAGGCGAACAGCGCTGCGCCGTCACTGCCTGCGTCACGCACGGCCTGCACCTGGGCGAGCAGCACATCGGGGGTCGAGCCGCGGAAGGGGCCGTAGGTGGCGGTGTAGAGCAGGTTATCGGTGCCGACGATTCCGCGCATGAGTGCCGTCTCCTCGGCCACTGATTCTGCGGTGGTGCCGAAGGACATTCCGGTCAACACGTCAACATAGCCCGCCTTTACCCAGTCGGCCCAGTTCTGGAACTTCTTGGCCAAGCCGTCGGCCGGGTTGGGGAAGACTGCGGCGGAGATCTCAGCGTCTGGTGCCACCCGCCGCTGAAGGTCGCGTACCTCGGCAACGAACGAGGTCACTTGGGCTTCGCGCCAGGCGTCCCAGGCCTTCCACAGGGCGTCGGCGGGGGTCAGGGCGTAGGGATCGATGCCGTGTTCGGCCGCGAAGGCCTTCCTGGCATGGTCGCTGTAGGAGAATGATGCGGTTTCCCAGGGCTCGGAGACGGGGTAGCGAATGTAGTCCAGGTGCAGGCCGTCGACGTCGTAGTCGGTGAGGATCTCCTCGAACAGGGTCTTCACATACTGGCGCGGCTCCGGCATCGATGGATCGACGAAGTAGTAGCCGGCCTCCTGGGACGACGGCTGTGGGCCGACCTTGCCCACGTCCTCCCGCTCTACCGCAGCCCACTCTGGGTGGGCGGTCAGCACCGGGCCGGGGCCGTCACTCGCCGAATCGACGCCAACGAAGAACGTGTGCACCCACGGGTGCAGTTCGATCCCGCGGCGGTGCGACTCCTCCACCCACACCTTGAGCGGGTCGAAGCCCACCATCTCAGGTCGCTGCGGCGCGATACCGTATTCGGCGGCGACAGCACTCGGGTAGATCGTGAAGCCTTGCCATACGGTTTCTAGGAAGACCATGTTGAAGCCGGAGGTGTCGATGGCGTCCAGGGTGGCGCTGATCTGTTCGGGGGTGGTCTCGGTGGGCCGCACCCACAGGCCGCGACCCTCCACGGGCAAAGACTCGGCCGTGCGGTAGAGCGCGAGGTTGGCGCTTTCCTTGGCCGCGACGGCCCAGACCATCGCGCCATCCTGATCTCCGGCGGCGATGGCAGCCGAGGCCTTGGCAAGCTGAGTTTCAGCCTCGGTGGCCGCCGAGCTGGCGCCTGGGAGATCTGCGATGAGGCAGCTATCGGTGGCACCGGTGATGGCGCGGTCGGCCTCGGCGAACGCCTGCTCGGCACCGTAGAGGTAGGTGTCGGCATCGATGGTGAGGGTGACAATCCCGCCGGAGATGCTCACACGGGCGCCGAGCACAGCGTTGCTGGAGAGCCAGGCGCCGCGGCCGCCATGCCCGGAGAGTACGATGCCGTCGGCCGTGATTGCTCGGTTGCCACCGCCCCGGGCGATCACGCGGTCACCCGAGACGCTCACCTCGAAGCCGAAGTCGTTCGTGCCGGTGGTGGTCTGGCCAAAGGCCGGGGTGTAAAGGATGAGCTGCTCAGTGCCGCGGCAGCCGGGATAGCAATTGCCAGTGCCGGGATCCACGGCCGCCGGGTTCGTCGCTGCGGTGGGATCGGTGGCGTCGAGGGGGCTCGTGACCGTGCGGAGTGTCAGGTCTGCGATCGTGACGAGGTCGCCGACGCGCACGTGGTCGCGCAGGAACAGTCGCACGTCCGGGGTTCCACCTGGGGAGGCGGACAGCACCACACCATTGGTCGGAATCTTGTTGTTCCCCGGGTTTGAGCAGGACGTGAAGGCCGTGCAGACATCCAGGACCAGGTAGGAGCCTGCGGTCTCGGTCTTCTGGAGCACGGCTTCGCCGCCGAAGGAGTTGGTCTTGGTCTGGGCGCCGAAGTCGGGCGTGTAGAGCGCGAACAGGCCGCTGGTGCGGCTGGATGGGTCGATGGCACCGATCGATTGCACGCTTCCGTCGGCGGCGGTCGCCCGTGGGCCGGTTGGCGGCGCAGCGGAGGCATCCGCTGGCGCTGCGACTAGCGGCACCAGCAGCGCCATGGCGAGGGCCATGGCCAGGGTGGCCGATCGAGCGCCAAGCCAGGCGAATCGGCGGCTGCCGATCGCCTGGTGGGCGAGACTGATAGGTCGTGTGCGCATTCTGGACTCCAATGTCTTGCAGTAGCGGATTTTCGGCGCCAGGTATTTCGGGCCGGGTCGTCGGGCGGTTCACGTCCGGGGCGAGGGGCCTCCCGTCCTGAGGATTAGCGTCTGGACGGAGAAAGGGCCGAGTTCGACAGCGAGCGTTCCGTCGGCCGCGACGGGGAATGCCGCGAGCACGGTCTCGTCGATTCGCGCGCGTTCCACTGTGCCCACACCGGTCGGTAGAGTGACGGTGGCCGTGCGGGCCAACGGCGTCGGGTTGCCGATTCGCAGCACGGTGCCGTGCCCGGCCGTGGTTTCGTCGAGGGGCTTCCATGTCGAGACCAGGGCATTCGTCACCCGAGGGGTGTTCCCGGCAGCCGACCGGGCCGCGGGTGGGGTGGCAGCTGGTCGAAGTGCGTAGGCCAGTAGTGGTACCCGGTGCCGGGCGGCGGCCATAGGGAGGGTGATCGATCCGCTCTCGGCGCCGTGCCCGAATATGACGGCGAGGTGGGCAGTGAGCACTCCGTGGCACTGCGCTTCCGGCACCGGGAGCATCGGGCCGGCGCCGGTGGTGCGGGTGCGCAGGTCGAACCGGGACATCCACCCCACGGCGCGCAGCAGCGTGACGGCGAGCACGTTCGAACCGTCGGTGGAACTGGCCTGAAGCTCCGGCAGGCCACGGGTGAGCACCGCGACCGCGACGCCTCCCGTCCCCGCGCTCGCCCATGAGTGCACGGGCGCGACGCCGTGTTCGGCCTCCAGCCCGCGCTCGGTGGGCAGCGCGCCGAGGTCGGGCCCGATCGGCCGGGTGATCGCGGACCAGTGCTGGTCGGCGGTCCACAGGGTGGCCGCCGGGTCGAGTGGAACCTCGAACCTGAGCCGATGGTCGTCGACCCGGTTGTCAACCGCGACAGTCCAGTCGAGCCGGTCGGTGGCGGCCCAATGTTCGATCGCGACGGTGAGCGGCACCGGAATGCAGCGAGAGCTGCGGGATTCCCGGTCTTCGGCCAGAGCCTCAGGTAGAAGCATCGAAGCCTTGATTAGGATGCGGGTGCGCACCTCGGTCTGGGTAACCGTCACTGACGTGGTGGTCGGGTGCACGACCAAGTCGACGGCGGGAGGGTCGTAGTTGTAGCTGTCGCCGCGGTCGCCGTTGGACACCAGCAGGCCGACCTTGTCATGACGCACACCGGTTGCCCGGTCGTGAACGCTCAGGGATGCGTCGGCGTTGGCCGAGATCAGAAAGCGGCCGGATTCGATCGCCGCGGGCTGGGACGCCCCGGGTTGGGATACCGGGGTCTGGGTTGCCGGGGCCTGGGATGCTGCGGCATTGCTCGTCGGCAGCTGGGCAGTGGCGGCCGCGTCGCCGAGTTCTGCGGTGTAGGCGCGCCAGCCGAAGGCCGGTACGTCGGCGGCCCGGAACGCGACCCGGTGGATGGCGCACTCCCGGGAGTCCGGCATCAGGTCGAGGTCGGCCTCGAAGACCGTTTCGATTCGGGTGGACTCGACCTCGAATGATATCGGGGCGCCATCGGTGGTGCGCAGCGCGGTAATGCCGCGGGCGGCATCCGTTGCCAGCTCCACCACCACGGCGCCGCTCGTGTCGTCTCCCTGTCCGCTGAGCACGACGAGGTCGATCCGGTCGACCGGTGGAGTGCCGTAGCGGCGGGTGTCGAGGCCCTCGGCGAGAAGGAACCTCTGCACGAGCAACTCGCCGGTCTCCTTCGCCCGTTCGGCGCGAACCGTGGTGGCGCGGTGCACCTCGTCGATGCTGCAGCCGCAGATGGAGTCGTGCGGTGCGTTTTTGATCACGAGGTCCCAGGCGTGGTCGAGCAGGCCGGCCAGAGAGCGAGGCTGCGAGCCGGCCGAGGTGAAGCCATTGGCCGAGGCTGACCCACCGGCGAGCTGGGCGCGCTGAGGCCGGGCACGCTGGAGCTCAGCCAGCTGGAGCCGGGCGAGTTGCGGCTCCACAAAGCGCTCGAGCAGGGTCTGAACCCTCTCGTTGGCGAGCTTCACGTAGGTGCGTGCCGACAGGGTGCCCGGCAGCAGGAAGGTGAGGCGATTCCCGAGGGTGCGAAGTTCGCCATTGACGACGGCCAGCGGAGCGGCATCCGTACCGGGTGTACCGCGCCTCGCCAGCTCGAAGAAGGCTTCCAGGGTTGTCTCGACCAGGGCCACTCCGGAGCCAGCGGTCGCTCCCGTTCGCCTGGAGGGGGGGCGGGGGACCACGTGGTCGCCGCCGTTCAGCAGCAGCCACGGGCCCTCCGGCAGCCGGGTCCGTTCGGCGTCGACGTAGTCGCGGAGGAGACCGCCGCTGGTGTCGGCGGCCCAGAGCACCTCGGTCTGGTGGTACGACTGGTTGACCGTGAACACCTCGCTGCCGTCGGGGGAGCGCCAGCGGAAGCGGCCGAGCTCGGGCGGGGCCCCGCGCCAGACCAGAGCGGTGTCCATGCCAAAACCGGCGAGCAGTCGCGGCAGGTCGGCCGGATGCCCGAACGCGTCGGGCGAATAGCCCACGGTGGAGAGCCGGCCGATCCGGTTGCCCCAGCGGCGGGCGCGGAACAGGTTGCGCACCAGGTTTTCAGCCGATACCAGCTGGTTGTCGGCGAGCACGTGCCACGGACCCACGGTGAGCCGGCCGGCGACGATCAGGTCCGACAAGCGCGGCTCAAGGTCGGGCCGTATCTCGAGCACATCGGCCAGCACGACGGTCTGGCCGTCGAGGTGGAAGGATGCGTACGTATCGTCGTCGAGCGCGTCGCAGACCCGCTCCACCAGCTCGACCAGGCGACCGCGGTAGCCATCGAAGCCGCGGTACCACTCGCGGTCCCAGTGCACGTGGGAGATGACGTGGCAGAGGTCCCTGCCGGTGGTCGTGGATGATGCGGACGTGCCCGCTGGGGGGACGGATGCCCTCGACGCGCCGGATTCAGTCAAGGCGGTGGCCCTGCTTCGTGCGTAGGTCGGCGGTCTGGAGCACAAAGCCCGCAGTGATCACCTGCGGGCGGGTGATCGCCGAGCCGATCACCACGGCTGAGGCACCGCGCTCCAGAGCGTCGCGCGCCTCGGCGGGGGTGGAGATGCGTCCTTCGGCCAGCACCGGGATGTCGAGTGCGGCCACTAACTCGGCCACGAGGTCGAGGTCGGGTCCCGGACCCTGGCGGCTGTAGGGGGTGTAGCCGGAGAGCGTCGTCGATACCAGGTCCGCTCCGGCGACCTCGGCGGAGCGTCCCTCGTCGACCGTCGACACGTCGGCCAGCACGACTGTCGGTCCGTTGGCCTTCAACCGGCTGATGGTCTCGGCCAGGGTCAGGCCGTCGGGCCGGGGCCTCGCGGTGCCGTCGAGCGCCACGACGTCGGCGCCGCACTCGAGGACCTCCTGGGCTGCGGCGAGAGTGGGGGTGATGTAGACATCCGTTTCGCCAATCTTCCACAGACCGATGATGGGCAAGGTCGTGGCTGCCCGCACGGCACGGATGTCGCCCGGCCCCTCGATTCGGAGCCCGCTGGCTCCGCCCGCGATCGCGCTTAGCGCCATCGCGATCATGTGGTCCGGGCCGTAGAGCGGATCGCCCGGCCGGGCCTGGCAGGAGACTATGAGCTGTCCGCGCAGGCGATCGATCAACTCCGGCGAGGTGGCACTGTTGGGCTGGGGGGTGTGGTCAGACATGCTGGATCTCCGTCTGGGTTAGGGCTGGTTCGGAAGGGAAGGCCTTAGTGCCGCGCCAGCTGATCGGTGCGCCGTTCAGCTGGAGTTCAGCCTGAACCCGCCCGACCAGTGCCGGGTCACGGATGATGTGGCATGGGCTTTGCTGCAGCCGCGCGCTCATGGCGGCAAGGGTTCCGGCGGCTTCGCCGATCGCCCACTCGGCCGGGTGCACCCGGTAGGCGGCGGCGGCGATCTGGGTGGCGGCCAAATTCTTGGCGCCCATCACGAGGTTCTCCGGGGCGATGCCCGCGTCGGGCACGAGCGCACGTGCGGGCAGCTGGAACGGTGCCGTTTCGCGGTAGACGCTTCGGGGATACCCGACCCGCGGATGCAGATCGGCGTGATACCAGGCAATGCCGAGCGAGTCGGCGATCTCGGGTGCTGGGTGTGAGGGCGCTGCCGGCAAGAGGTCGGCGACCGTGATCGGCTTAGCGTTGGCCAGGCGACGGGACTCCCGACCATAGGGCGCAGTTGCGAGCCCATCGGGTGTACCGCTGAGTTCAGGGGCGAGCCGCAGCTCCGGGTAGCCGCGGCCGGTGCCGAACGGGCCCGCGCCGTCGCCCGGATCGCGGGGGACCTCGGTGCGCAGCCAGTACACGAAGGCGAGGGTGAGCGCGCGTGCGGCCGGGCCGGCGTGTGCAGGGTCGCCGATCAGGCCGGAGTCCCGATAGTCGTTGCCGGCCCAGTTAATGACGGCGGCCTCGGTTGCCCCCGCGACTGCTCCCGAACCTGTAGTGCGGATGCGTCGGTAGGCCCAGAACGACGGTAGTCCGGTGGGGCCGATACTGAAGAAGCGATAGTGCGCGACGGTATCGGCATCCGCGTCGTTGTCTGTGCCGGGCAGGTCGAGCGAGAACGGCTGCGCGTCGCGCAGTACGGCGTAGCCTGGCGGGGCAGCCCCGACCGGCTGAGGGTGGGTCTCCCGGACGAGGATCGCGGCCCAAGTGCAGGACTGTTCGGCCAGCGGGTCGGCGGCTCCCCGCACGGCATCCGGTTCGCCGAAGGCGTCGCTGCCTTCCGAACCGATCACCCAGCGGGTGCCGGTCAGTGGCAGGAGATCGCCGAGTTCGGTCGCGTCGACGAACACGTCCGCGCGAACGATCAGGTACGGACCTGTCTCGGGTCGAAGTCGAACCGCGGCGATCGGGGCTCTGGGGTGGGCGGCGGCGCCGGCTGCGTCCACGGCGGCTACCGGCCGGGCGTTCCGCACGATGCGGATCCGGCCAGCCTCGATGTGCGGGCGGAGCATGGCTTCGAGCACGTCGAGGCCGACCAGCGGTTCGAAGCAGAGGCGGCTAACCCAGCCCTCGCCCGGATTGGTGGCACCGCCGCTCCTCGCGCGCACCAATTCGCGGAACCGGCGATAGCGGGCCGTCACCCCCGCCGATTCGACCAGCGGATGCTCGTCGAGCGGCGCGGTCAATTGGGCAGTGACCTGGCCGCCGATCATCGGTTCCTGCGCAGTGAGGATCACGGTTGCCCCGGCGTCGGCCGCCGCCAGCGCCGCAGCGATGCCGCCGAGGCCCCCGCCGATCACGGCCACGTCACTTGCCAGATCGGAATTGCTCGCCGGCTCAGGTGCCGGTGCCGGGTCGAGGTCAGGGACGAGGTCGAGGTCAGAGGCGACATCGGGACTTCCCGCGGCTTCTCGTGTTGACATCAGTCGACCACCGTCAGGCGCAGGTCGATCTCGAAGGTGCGATGCCAGGGCAGCGTGAGGCTGGAGGGCTCGATCCGCACCCGGTCTAGCCCCGGGCGGGCGGTGAGCACTGCGGCAAGCCGGGTCTCGGCGTTCCGCAGAACGAGGCTGCCGGTGTCGGGCTCGGCAACGTGGTCATGCCGGGTTCGGGGTGAGCCGAGCTCAGTGCGGACCCGGTCCCGTTCGATCGACATCCAGCCGTAGTCCTCGACCACACGGCGGGCGACGGCGATCTGCAGCGCACCGGCGTCGAGCGTGCCGGACTCTCGGCCAGCCCACCCGGCCACAAGCTGGGCCGCGACGGTCCCCACCGTGTTGCCCGCAGTGTTCCAGGCCGCGAAGCCGCTGAGCCCCCGCCAGGCATCGGCCGCGTCGAGCGCGGCCACGAGAGCCGGGTCGGCACCGTTGGGCCGGGCCACGTCGGCTAGGCCGACGAGAGCGGTGCTCGTGACGGCGCGGGTGACGAGCGCGGCCGTCAGCTCCGCCTGGCGCGGGTCAGTGGGGGCGTCGGGTGCCATGGCCCAGTCGGCGGCCGGGCTGCGGGGAAACTCCGGCGGGTGCACGACCAGTATCGCGTCGCAGCGTGCGGCGGAGGTCCCAAAAAGTTCTGCACCATTGCTCCCGTCGAGGAACACCGCGCGCCCGCCGGCCGCCTCGACCTGCCGTCGGATGGTCTCCCTCACCGGCGAGGATTCGTAGGGGGCGACCCGGTTCAGCGACTCCGGGTCGGAGCACGAGATGCCGATCGTCGGCGCACGCACGCCGCGCACCGCGAGACAGGCGCGGGCCACGAGCACCGCGCCGATTTCGTCCGCGCCGGGCTGCACGAATACCTTGTCGCCGAGTTGGCACCGGTTGACCCAGTCATCGAGGGCATGCTGATCAGCCGCCGAGAGCGACTGCTCGGCGGCGTCGTCGATCCCGACGACGAGCCGGTCGATGTCGCCGTGCGCCGCGAATTCGATCGCCGTGAGGGCAAGGGTGTGCTGGCGCAGCCGGCGCCCGATCCAGTCGGCCCTGACGGTCGCGGGAACCGCGGCCCGGGCTTCGGCCACCCCGGTGCCGGTTGCGAGCGCCGCCGACAACCGATGCAGCGCCGGCCCGTGCGGATCCCAGTACTCCGGCTCCTCCATTGCGTCTGCGGAGTCCGGGGTGCGGGGCACCAGCGTCGAGGCGAAGACTGGGCAACCCGGTTGCCGCAAGACGCTCCAGCGCTCCGCGACCTCGGCGGCGCTCTCGCGTCCGATCCGAGACGGGATCAGCCCGCCGAAACCGAGGCCTTCGAGCGAGACGACCGCGAAGGACGCCTCCTGCCGGGAGGCGATGAGCCAGTCGGTGAGGCCTGCCGTGTCACCGTGGTGACGGATACGGGGCAGCAGCGCGGTCGGCGGCAGGGCGCAATCGATTCCAGCGATGCGGGCGATGTCGGAGGGAAGGCTCGTGCAGACTGGACGTTCGTCCAGCGGCACTAGCACGATCCCGGTCACGGGGTGCCATTTTCGGGGAACGGAACAGGCCGAGCGAGCCGGGCAGCACCGATCGCAACGGCGCCGGCACCGAGTAATCCGGGCTCGATTCGGAGCGGGCCGATTGCCGGGATGATCGTTCGAGCAGCCGCCCGTCGAACGCGGCCCAGCCAGTCGGCGCCGAGGCCGGTCACGCCCCCGCCGATCACGATCAGCTCGGGGTCGAGCAAGTTAGCCACGGAGCCGATGGCGGAGCCCACGGCATCCGCCCCGGTGTTGAGGATGCCGCGGGCCAGGGCGTCGCCTTCGGCCGCTGCCGCCGCGACGGCCCGGAGGTCGTCGGCCGTACCGCCGACCCGATGGTAGGCCGCCGTCATGGCCGGGCCGGACGCGATCGACTCGAGGTGCCCGTCGCGCCCGCAGGGGCAGGGCAGGCCCCCCGCGCCGGCCACGACGATGTGTCCGAGGTGGCCGGCCGCGGAGTGCGCTCCGGTGTGGAGCCGACCGTCGATGACGAGGCCGCCGCCGATTCCGGTGCCGACCATCACGCCGAGCACCTGGGTGCTGCCCGCGGCGACACTGTGCACGGTTTCGGCCCAGATAAATGCCTGCACGTCATTGACCACGATCACGGAGAGGCCCGGGAATGCGATCTGGAAGGCCCGGCGGATGTCGGTTCCCGCCCAGCCGACGAGGGCTGACGTGGCTGAGAGCACGGTTCCCGTGGCTCTATCGATCACGCCGGCCGAGCCGATTCCGACGGAATCGATCGGCCGGGCGCCAGCGGGGAGTTCGGCCAGAGCGAGCCCGGCGAGCCGGAGTGCGGTGCCCAGAATGGCCGTCGGCCCGCCGGATGCCGGGGTCGGCGCCTCAAACGTGCGGGCGGCACGGCCGAAATCGTCCACGAGTGCCGCCAAGGTCTTCGTGCCCCCGATGTCCACTCCGAGCGAGTAGGCCGGTGTCGGAGTCATGATCATCGGTGCCGTTCTCGCTTCACCGTGATCCGGTAGTCGTAGCGGTCGGCCCGGTAAAGGCTAATGGCGAATTCCACTTCGCGTCCTTCGCCGTCCGCGGTCACGCGGGTCACTGACATCGCCGGCGACTGCGCCGGCACGTCAAGCAGTGCGGCCTGAACCGCGTCAAGCACGGTGGCCTGGATGGTCTGGGTGGCGATTTCGGGCGCCCGGCCGATGCTGTCGAGATAGTCGTAGACGGATGGTGTCGTGTCCAGCGAGAAATCCTCCGGCAGCACGTCGCCGGGGATCCAGACGCGCTCCAGGCACATCGGTACTCCGTCGGCGGTGCGCACGCGTTCCAGGTGCACCACGGCTGCGCCGGGGGAGATCCTGAGGATGCTGGCGAGGTTCACGTCAGCCTCGACCCGGGTCAGGCTGGCGGAAATGGATCCAGGTTCCATCCGGCGCGACCGGATGTCCTCGCTGAAGGAGGTGAGCGTGAGCGACTTAGTGATCTTCGCCGCGTCGGCGACGAAGCTGCCTGCGCCGTGCACCCGGTAGATCAGGCCGTCGTCGACGAGCCGTGTCAGGGCCTCGCGAACGGTCATCCGAGACACACCGTAGGTGGTCATCAGATCGCGTTCGCTCGGCAGGGCAGTGTGGGCGGGCATCCCGGCCAGGATCAACTGCTGCAGCTCCGAACGGAGCTGAGCATACTTGGGAACGTTCATCCTTTGAGACCTCCTTCGCCGACACCGTGGAAGAACCAGCGTTGCAGCGAGAAGAAGAGCACGAGCAGCGGTATGACGGCGATCATGGTGCCAGCCGCGACCACCCGCTGGTTGCTGGTGAACGTACCGGAAAGGTACTGGATGCCAACGGTGAGAGTGTAGTTCGCCGGGTCCTTGAGGATCACCAGCGGCCAGAGGAAGTCGTCCCACGCGAAGACGAAGGCGAAGATGGCGACGACCACGAGCGAGCCCTGCACCGAAGGCAGGGCCACCCGGATGAACCGCTGCCAGTCGGATGCGCCGTCGATCATGGCTGCCTCCTCGATTTCGCGGGGCAGGGCCAGGAACGCGGTGCGCATGATCAGGACCGACAGGCCGGTCACGGCCGTGGGCAGGATCACCCCGAGCAGGCTGTCGACGAGTCCGAGCGACCGGGAGGTGAGGAACACCGAGACCATGATCACTTCGAAGGGGATGATGATCGTGGCCAGGAAGATCACGTCGGCGAGCGTGCTGCCGCGAAAGCGCATCCGTGCCAGCACGTAACCGGCCAGGGACGCCAGCACACAGTTCAAGAGTGCGGACGAGGTGGCCACTATGAGGGAGTTGCCGAGGTAACGGAAGACCGGGATCGTGTCGGCGACCATGCCATAGTTTTCGAAGGTCGGCGACGTCGGGAAGGGGTTGGCGGTGTAGATGGATTCGCTGGAACCCTTGATCGAGGTGCCGAACTGCCAGATGAACGGCCCCACCAGGAGCACGAAGACGAAGGCGAGCAGCGCGTAGCGGATGGTGTATTCGATCGCTTTGCGGCGTGTGCCCCCACTGCGACGCTTGGGAGCCGGCGGGCGCGCCGTTATCCGGCGCGAGAGGGTGGTGCTCATCGCATTTGGTCCGTTCGCTGGGAGCGCAGATAAAGGATGGAGAAACCGATGGTGAGTAGGAACAGCGCGAGACTCATCGCAGAGGCATAGCCGATCTCACCGCTGAGGCCGAGTCCCACTTCCCGGATCGTGTAGACCAAGCTTCTGGCCTGACCTCCCGGGCCGGCCGTGCCGTTGCTGATCACGAAGATTTCGGCGAACACCTTCATCGCGGCGATGGAGCCGAGCAGGCCGACCAGCAGCATGGTGGGGCGCACGCCCGGCATAGTGATCGACCAGAAGCGGCGGGCTCCGCCGGCGCCGTCGACTTGGGCGGCCTCGTGCAGTTCCTTGGGCACGTTGCCGAGGGCGGCGAGGTAGATCACCATGTAGTAGCCGAGCCCCTTCCAGACGGTGACCATCATGCAACTGAGCAGCAGCAGGGTCGTGTCGGTGAGAAACGGCAGGGGCTCCTGGATCACCCGCAGCGATTGGAGCAGGCCGTTCACAGCGCCGTCAGACGAGAGCAGCCAAGTCCAGATCAGTCCGACGACGACCATGGAGGCCACCACCGGGGAGTAGAAGACGGAACGGAAGAATCCGATTCCGGGGATGTTGCGCTCGACCAGCACGGCCAGCAGGAGCGGGAGAACCATCAGGAGTGGAACTACGACGATCACGTAGAGCACGGTGTTGCGGGTGGAGATCCAGAACTGTGGGCTGTTCGCGAGGGCGATGTAGTTGTCGACGCCGTTGAAGCTCCCGCCTCCGAGGGTGGTGGAGTTGGTGAACGACAGCACGATCGTGTTCAGGAATGGGCTGATTGTAAAGGTGAGAGCCACGACGAGCGCCGGCGCCAGGAACAGCCACGGCAGCCATTTGTACTGTGGTTTCATGTTTGACGCGCTTTCATGTGCGGTGTTTTCGGGTCTCTGAGCCGGTGCGGTGATCGCGTAATCCGGTGGTGCTGGCCGGGGTTATCCATGGTGGGATGCCCCGGCCAGCGTGCCTGGCTATCTGCTACTTGCCGGTGATGGCGTTCGACTCTTCGACAGCCTGATCCAGCGCCTCGGCCGGAGTTAGATCGCCGTTCATGGCGAGCTGTACCTTGCCGATGACGATGGCCTTGATCCGGTCGTCGAACTGCACCGGCACGATATTCTGCGCGTCGGTCAGTTGCTCGGCGGCGATTCGGCGGGCCTTCGACTCGACAGAGCCGTCAGAGTCGTCCATGAAATAAGGGTCGTCCAGGGCCTCGGTCACCGATGGGAAGATCGTGACGATTTTCGAGAAGGCGAGCTGCTTCTCCGCGTTGGTCATGAACTCGGCGAACGCCAGCGCGGTTGCCTTGTTCTTGCTGCTCTTCGGCACGAGGAGACCCATGACCGACACGTTCGTCGGGCCACCCTCGCTCGTGATCTGCGGACCGACATCCGTTGTTTCGGCAATGTCAGGAGCGTTCTCCTCGATAATCGAGAGGAAGTTCGCACCTGACGGGAACAGGGCGATCTGGCCGGCCTGATAGGCCTCGGTCTCCTTGGCGTGGTCCTGGGTGAGTGAATCGGACGGGAAGACCCCAGTCTGGTACAGCTCGGCGAGCTCGGCGACGTAGGATTCGGCGACGGGAGTGTTGAAGGTCCACTCCGTGCCGGCGTCGTTCATGAGCGGTACGCCCATTCGGCCGAGATCGGTGATGAACCGGTTCTCGAGGGCGGGGTGCATTCCGGTGAAGCCAGCGCTCGCGCCGGACTCGGCCAGCGTACGGGCATCGTCGAACAGCTCGGCGTAGGTGGTCGGCGGGGCCGCGGGGTCAAGACCCGCGGCCTCGAACATCGAGGCGTTGTACATGGTCACCTCGGATGAGAGGTACCAGGGGAATCCGAACGAGCCGTCCTCGCCGGGCACCTGGAAGGCGTCCCAGGCTCCGGCCACGTACTTCTCGCGTAGTTCGGGCACGGCCTCGTCGAGATTGACGAAGGCACCCTGAACCTCAAGCGGCTGAGCGAAGTTCGGGTTGAGGTTGATGACGTCTGGCAGGGTTCCGGCCTGGGCGTCGGTGGAGATTTTCTCCTGCGCACCCTGGAAGGGAATGTCGATCCACTTCACTGTGGTTTCCGGGTTGGCCTTCTCGAAGTCGGCGATGACGCCCTCGATGTAGTCCGTGAACGTGGGCTTCAGCTGAAGGGTGGAGAAGGTGATCTCGCCCTTGACCTGGCCGTCCGTGGGGCTGGAATCCTCGTTGCCGGACGGCCCCGAGCCGAGCCCGCAGCCGGTGAGGCCGATGGTCAGCACTCCGGCGAGGCCCAGGGCGATCATGGGTAGCTTCTTCATTGACAGTACTCCCGTAATTTCTCTAGCGTCTGGTGTCTAACGTCTGGTGCGGACCGTCACTGGTTCGTACCACTTTGGTTAGCCTGAACCCAAATAGGACCAACGTCAAGGACAATACGCAAATTGGTCTGAACCAGTTGGCCGTAGTCTTCTTGTGGTCGTGAGCCCGACTTCACACATTCGTGCGTTTCGATGCCAAACTTTCTCCCAGAATCGTACGAGCACGCCTCGGATGTGGTTGCGGTTCGGGGCGCTTTACGAGTTCGCGCAAGCCATCGTCGTTGGCGGCGATTGCGGTTGCGAGCCGGTCTCATCGGCGGCGATGACCGGGTCAGCGTGCTGGAGTTAGGCCGGTGGAGACGTTCTCATTCGATCGTTCGTAGTCCCTTTTGCGAAGCAAACACGCGCTGATCCCTTACCCCCGCAAAGACAGAGGATCGGCGGGTGAGGTGGCGTCGATGCCACCTCGACATGGAGTCGGTGTCCGAAAATCGTGGACGTCAGCAGGATAGCGATTGAGCCATCGCGTCGCGGCTGCAGAATGAAGTCGTACATGATTGATCGTGATTGAAAACAATATATGAGAGTCAGAATCAATCACGATGAAGGGTAAATGTTCAATGGCTGAAGTCATCAGTTACCATGCCCGGGCGACGACAGCGTCAGACGCCCAAAAGTCCAGTTGAGTATCGGCCGACCGTCGATTCCGCGCGACCTCGACAGGGCCCTCCTGGTTGATCTATCTGGAGCAATGGGTGAGAACACTCTGAGCGACGCCGTCAGAGTGGAGGTTCGAGCTGACTTCTGGGACGCCGTCGACCGCGCTTGACGCATTTTCGGATAGGACGCGTCACGGCGACGGGTAGAGTGGAGCGACTTGCGCGCGCGACGACATTCTCCGTCAGGATGTCGCCATCACAGCGCTCGTGGACGACCACATCAATCAGTTGTTCGTCACGTCTCCCGATTGAGTATCGAAAGTTACGCCGATCCCGGTGGCGTCGTCGATAATTGTCAGGCGGTAATTTTCGCCGCTCGTGCTCCGCGTGTATGTAGCTGTGGTGCCGGCCGACAGGGGAGCGAGTTTGTCCCCCTCCTCGATCATCACCATGTTGTTCTCGTCGATGTACAGGGCACTCGGCCAAGGTTCCTCGGGCAGTCTCAAACTCTTAATGACGGAGGTAACGGTGCCAGCGGTCATCTTCATAGTTGACTGCGCCTCCTCAAGGGAGAGTGCGGCTGACTCCACCGGTACACGTGCGACGGAACTTGGCATAACGTCCTCTACGGCGGAACCGACTTCGGGTGAGACAAAGCCATCCACAGTATTCATGAATGGCTGAGTCAGTCCGGTCAGCGAAGTCGAACTGGGTATCGGAGGTAGGACATTCGGTTCGTAGTAGAACGCGAGGCTCCATATAGAAAGGAGAATTCCTGTTACACCGAGAATTCCACCGATCAAGGGCAGTAGGCGGACTCGTTGCACGGCCTTCTCTGCGAAGATGAGCGGCTCGAATAGCAAACATCACTGCTGTGAGGCCGGCAGTTGTGAAGGCGAATCCGCGGAACCCGGGGCTGGCGTCAGGATGCGCCAGCGGCAGGAGCGTGGCAAAAAGCCCCAGAGCGACTGCCAGTAGGCCGATCACGTTGCTCGACCGAGCCTTTGGCATTGTGGTCGCATACGCACGGGCAGATCGAGTAGTGACGCTGGCTGACGGTTCATCCCAGTACCCCGGCGGGTTCCAGTCTCTCGGACCCTGCCGCATGTAGAATCCCCACGATTACCACCCCCGACGAACGACAGGCTAGCAGTGCGTGGGAAGCGCGGCGGATACTCCGTTTGCGCCGGCGAGGACTACGGATCGTTCTTTGGGCGCACAGAGCTACCGCCGCATCGTTTCTTTTGCCTGGAACGGGGTCAGTGCGACGCCGTCGCCGCATGACGTGACCAAAAACGCACCATAAACCCCAATATCTGACCAGATTCAGGCCGTATCTCGCCGTACAGCGCATACACTAAACCCCATGAGAACCGCGGAATTCCGCGGAAGTCTGCCCCGTATGCAGGTGCGCACGACGACCGAGACGACTATCATTTGTTCTTGGTTCGAGTCCAGGTACCCCAGCACTAGCCCCTGAGTTTCCGCGGAAACCAGGGGCATTTCTTGTTTCCAGACACACCGTTCACGGCCCGAAGTGCCACTTTGGGTGCCAAAAACGATTCCCAGCCGCCATTTTGGCGACAACGATGGCGGTTAGCCCGGCCAACTACGCGTTGCTGCGTACGAGGTCGGAATGCCGCGTCGCACCTCATTGTCATGACCGATGATGACGCACAAATAATGACCGGGCAGCAGGTCGCCGACCTGTTGCAAGTCTCACCCCGCACGCTCGAAGAGTGGCGCCAGACTCGAACCGGACCACCGTATCGACGCATGGGCCGCCACGTGAGATACATGCGACGCGAGGTTCTCGCCTGGTTCGAGGCTTTGGCCATGCATGCCTAGGCGGCGAATGCGCGCGGGCGAAGTCGGCACCATCCGCATCGTCGTCTTGGCGAACGGACAGGTGCAGGCGCATGCACGGATGCGGGACGAGTTCGGGACGCTCCATCGGCTGAAAGGAACACGTGCCACCGAGGTGGAGGCCCGCCGGGCACTTGATGACCAGGCCGGCCTGCTCCGAAATGGCATCACAGGGCTGTCTTTGACTGCGTACTCGACGATTGCGGAGGCCGCGATGGTCTTCTTAGACGACAAGCGGCGGTCCGGAACGGTCGAGATCTCCACCATCGAGACGTACGAGTTCAGCGTCAACAACGTCATCATTCCCGAGTGTGGGGATCTGCTCCTGACCGACCTCACCGTGTTGCGTTGCAACCGGATTCTGCAGCACATTCGCGAGACTAAATCCTTATCGGCAGCTCGCAAGGCTCGCAGCATGTTCTCGCAGATTTGCGCCACTGGAATCGAACATGGTGTGCTCGCTTTCAACCCCGTTCGCGACGCCCGCGCCCTGCCGGTGGCGCCTAAGAAGGAATCGGCCCTCACCCCTGAGCAATTGGAAATCGTGCGCGCCCTCATGCGATCCTGGCGGTCTGAGAGAGACCATTTCGGCCCGCGCCCCAACGCACGCCTGCTGGAGAATGCCATGTGGATCATGGTGGGCACTAGCGCTCGCCTAGGGGAGGTACTTGCCCTCCGTCGATGCGATGTCGACGTGACCGCGAACCCGCCCACCGTGCTCATCGCGAGCACAATCACTCAGACTCGCGCCGAGGGACTGCGCAGGAAGCCTTCTCCGAAACGATCCCGGCAGAAGCGGCGCATTGCCCTGCCGAGTTTCGCGGCGACCGCAGTCCGCCGGCAACTGTCAGAGGCGAGCCGAGACAGGGAGGCTTATCTCTTTGCAACGAAGACGGGCGAACCACGCAGCGTCAGCAATGTTGAACGGTTGCTCCGCACTTTCGTCGCCGACAACGAGAAGACACTGGAAGGCGCTGGGATCAACGTGGGGGAATTTACCACCCACATCTTTCGACGCACAGCGGCCACGCACATTGAAGCTGTTGCGGGCATCACACTCGCGTCGCGGCTCCTCGGACACTCGAATGAGCAGGTCACCCGTGCCAGCTACGTTGTCACTGCCGAACTGGTCGACCCCATCACTGCACAGATTATGGACGAGGCTCTAGAAGGGCTCCTATAAGCCGATCTCTCGCTACCAGTGACTCTGGCATCAAATGTATGCACATTAGGATTAAAAGACCGTTCCAGCCGTCTCCCCGTCCGAGTCTTGGAACATTCCCTTCGCTAATTAAAATAAGTCCACGCATGCTCTAAGCAGTTATCGCCTTGCAACTATCGGCTCCCAAGGCTGACGACATTGTTGCCTTCGCCGGCGGAGGGTATCTCACCCTTGGTGATGCCGAGGCCTACCCCCGCGTCATGAACGAAGCTCGTTGGTTACAATTTCGCTCCGTGGTGAGAGGCGCGACGTCACAGTCCACGCAACGACGTCAGTACCGCCGCGTACGCGTCGTCGCGGTGGCCTGTCTCGTCGTGGCAGTAGCACTGGTGATACCGCTACTCATTTCGGTAAATTAATGAAGGCCGTTCAAAGTTGGCGTTCCAGAGCGTTCCGCCACTTCTTCTTCTTCGTATGGTTGGTTCGGATGCAGCCTCCGTTGCCGCAAGTTTGCGGGGTGTCTGCAAGCCCTTCACTGATTCGCCACTCCGAGGACAATTGCCCTCGGAGTTCAAGGTCGAGCCGTCCAGTTTCTCGCCACCAATTCCACTCTGGGTGACAACATCAACATCGCGCTCGTTTTGCTGGGCGTGTCGGTGGTGGCATGTGAAAACAGCCTTCGGTCCGTGGGTCTTGGCGTCCACGATCTTGGCATCGGCGTGAGTAGCACTTTTGCTGCCGTCGTCTTCCTGACTCAGTCTCAACTCGAGGGGTGGGCCTATGTTCGCATTTGACACGGCGGTCGTAGGGCGCTTGAACGGCGCTTTTTAATTTACGTCCGGTAGACAGCATCTTGAATCTCTTGCAGGTCATCGATTCCGCCAGCGAGAACTCTGGCCAATTCGGGCCGACATGGGCCGCTTGGCCGACCAGCGAGGGTGTACCACGCCGACGATCGCTGGCACGGTTACGTCCGCCCGTGCGTAGCTTGCTGGCGCGGACTTCGGCACACCCCGCTTGCTGAAACATCGGCCCCTCCGAATACGTCACCAAATACTGAACCCTGCCTCAAGAGGGTGTTGTGCAGAGAGGTCCCCGTTGGTCGCGGCAGCCAACCGTAGTCGGGCGTCGTATTTGCAAGGTTTGGCCTTGCCCCCGTTGGGTGGACACCTCACAAGAGAGAATGTTCACATGTGAAAGACACGCAGGGAGTTCACTCCTGAGTACAAAGACGAGGCCGTGAAGCTCGTGATCAACACCGGCAGGGCGATTGCCACCGTGGCCCGCGAGCTCGGCATCAACGAAGCATCGCTGGGCCGGTGGGTCAGCGCTTTCAAGGCCCGAAATGACACCGGCGAGACCGGAGTCACGGAGTCGGAACGGGCTGAGTTACTTCGGTTGCGGAAAGAGAACGCGGACCTGAAACTTGATCGGGCGTTTCTAAAAAAAGCGTCCATCTTCTTCGCCCAGGAAGCGTCGGATACGAGCGTAAAGCGTTCGAACTGATGCTGGCGGAGAAGACCAATTTCACCATCACCCGCATGGTTCGCCTGCTCGAGGTGTCCCGATCGGGATACTACGTCTGGCTCGACCGGAAGCCATCGGACCGCATGATTCGGCAGGACGGCCTCGAGCAGAAAGTGGCGTGGTTTCACGGTGACTCCGACGAGGTTTACGGTTCGCCGAGGATCCTCGCGGACCTCCGTGCTGACGGGGAAACCATCTCGCGCAAGACCGTCGCCAAGATCATGCAACGCCTCGGATTGGTGGGCATCTGCCCGAAGAAGTGGAAGACCACCACGATCATTGACCACGCCGACGCTTACCCTGTCGATGCGGTCAAACGGGAATGGGACACCGGGGCGCTGAACCAGGTCTGGGTCGGTGACATCACCTATCTGAGGACTTGGGAGGGATGGGTCTACTTGGCGACCGTGATCGACGCTCACAGCCGCCGGGTGATCGGCTGGGCCATCGCCGCTCACATGCGGACCGACCTGATCGAGGACGCCCTGATGATGGCCATGGCACTGCGCGGAGACAGGCCGGCGCACGTCATTTTCCACAGCGACCGCGGCACCCAAGGCGGATTCAACTGGTCGTCGCAACACTCCGATCATGGAGGTATTCGATGGGGCGTCCCGCAGGTTGGATGAAGGAGTTAACGGGTAGGTCCCCGATGAAGTCGCCTGGTGCGCCGTCGCATCGGCGGGAGATTGAGCGAGCGTTCTGGGGCGAGGTCGCGCGCGGGCTCTCGAGCAAGAATGCGGCAACGGCCGTTGGCGTGTCGCCGGCAGTCGGCGCCCGGTGGTTCCGGCATCGTGGTGGTATGTCTCCCTTCACGCTCGCCCCATTGACTGGTCGCTATCTCTCGTTTGCTGAGCGTGAGGAAATCGCGTTGTTGCGGGTTCAGGGCACGAGTGTGCGTGGTATTGCCCGGTCGATGGGCAGGTCTGCGTCGACGATATCGCGCGAGTTGCGCCGCAACGCTGCCACCCGTGGGGGAAAGCTGGAGTATCGGGCCTCTGTCGCGTAGTGGAAGTCGGACCTTGTGGCGCAACGACCGAAGACGGTGAAGCTTCTGGCCAATGACCGGCTGCGCGATTACGTCCAAGACCGTCTCTCGGGGGCAGTCAAAGACGCCAACGGTGTGCCCATCTCCGGACCGGCGACACAGATGTGGAAGGGGCGCAACAAGCCCCACCGCCAAGATCGACGCTGGGCGACGGTGTGGAGTCCGGAACAGATCGCTGGTCGCCTCCGCATCGACTATCCCCACGATCTGTCGATGCGGATCTCCCACGAGGCGATCTACCAGGCGCTGTATGTCCAATCTCGGGGCGCACTCACCCGCGATCTTGTCGCCAATCTGCGAACAGGGCGGTCGTTGCGGGTCCCGCGCTCCAGGGCGCGGCACCGGCCCGGTGGCCACGTCACCGCCGACGTGATGATCGACAAACGGCCGGAGGAGGTCGCTGCACGAGAGGTCCCCGGGCATTGGGAATCTCAATGTCTTTGTCAAGCGGTTTTGAGCATCGGGATCTCGGCTGGTTCCTGGTAGAGGGTGTGGTCG
>NZ_PJJM01000073.1 GCF_002929805.1 Cryobacterium sp. Y50
GACGTAGGGCGAGAATCAGGAATCATCACCATGTCCAGCCCGTCTGTGATCGCCGTGCGCGACGATAGTCCTATGAGTAGTCCCGGACCCCGAGCTGGTGGTCCGACCTCGAGAAGGTCGTTCAGTCCAGCGCAGAAGCTAGCCCATTTGGCTGCGCATGACGCGGCCATCAAGAACAACGAGGGCGGCGCGTATCTGCGCACCGAAGGTTTGTACTCCTCACAGATCACGGAGTGGCGCAAACTGCGCGACGCGGGTGTTCTGGCGGGGAAGAAACCCGGGGAGAAGATTGGCCGGTTAACGCCAGAGCAAGCGGCAATAGCCCGGCTGCGCCGCCAGTTGAACAAGACCGAGCAGCGCCTGGAAACGTCGGGGGTGGCGTTGGAGATCATGTCAAAAATGCACGAGCTACTCGAAAGTCTTTCGAAGAGCTCGCGGGACGAAACACCGTGCGCGTTGCCGTAATGATCGCTTACCGCGAACTGGCCAGCCGAGGGATCTCGACTCGCGTCGCGGCCGACTTGGTCGGTGTTCCTCGGGCAACAGCGACCAGGAAACCACGCATCCCGGTGACCGGGCCGTCTCCGATCCCGGCGAACAAGATCGATGATGCCGACCGTCGGCAGATTCTCGCTGTCGTCAATTCGGAGTCGTTCGTGGATCTGCCACCGATCCAGATCTACGCGCAGCTGCTCGACGCGGGCACCTACTTGTGCTCAATATCAACGATGTATCGAGTGTTGAACGAGAACCAGCAGGTCAAGGAACGCCGCCGCCTGGCCCGCCATCCGGCGCGGGCGATCCTGGAGCTGACGGCAACGGGGCCAGGCCAGGTCTACTCGTGGGATATTACGAAACTTGCAGGTCCGGTCAAGGGGAAGTATTTCGACGCTTACGTGATGATCGATATTTACTCCCGGTACATCGTCGGCGCGTATGTTCACACGTCGGAATCGGGCGAGCTGGCGGTGGAGATGATGAAGGAAATCTTCGGCATTCACGGCGTCCCGCACGTCGTTCACTCCGACCGCGGCACGTCGATGACATCCAAGACCGTCGCGGCGTTATTGTCTGATCTGGAGGTCACCAAGTCGCACTCGAGGCCTCGAGTGAGCAACGATAATCCCTACAGCGAGGCGTGGTTCAAGACCCTCAAATTCCCGCCGACGTTCCCCGAACGCTTCGGCTCCCTGTCCGACGCGAAGACGTTCATGGCCGCGTTCGTCGACGGCTACAACCACGAGCATCGCCATTCCGGGATCGGCCTGAACACGCCCGCCGACGTTCACTACGGCCTCGCAGCGGCGAAAGCCATCGAACGAGCAGCGACGCTGGACGCGGCACGCGCGCGCTTCCCCGAGCGATTCAGCACAACCCAGGCACCAAAGATCCTGTCCATTCCCGAGACGGCATGGATCAACAAACCAGCCGACAAACCCACCGAGAATGACCGCCTCGAACTAGCCGCCTAAACCCCCACTGGCCTCATCCGCCTTGACGGTGATGATGGGAGTAGGCCGTGGAATGGTGTGACTCCAACCTTGACTGACGCTTCGTGAAGCTGTCCTTAATTTGATCCGTCCACCGTTCCGCGGCTTGCATCAAACGCATTCGCCAGGCGGACATGACCTAATAGGAGCTTGACCAAGAAGTCCCATCACCGTCTTGTCTGCCCACCTGACGAACGCGAGTCCGCCCTGTTACTCGAGCGTCAGAGGAGCTATTCCCATCATGACAACCGACGACATCAGCGTCATCGCCGGCATCGACACCCACGCCGACACCCATCACGTCGCCATCATCACCAATTACGGCAAACACCTTGCCGATAAGAAGTTTCTGGCCGTGGGATCCGGCTACCGCGAAATCGCCGAATACATCACCCGGTATGGACCGGTGATCGCTGTCGGCGTCGAAGGAACAGGGTCCTGCGGTGCTGAATTGACCCGGGTCCTGATCCACGAGGGCTTCGACGTGAAAGAGGTCAACCGGCCCAATCGCCAAGCCCGACGCATCTACGGCAAGTCCGATCCGCTAGACGCCTATCAGGCCGCCGAATCTGTCCTCGCCCAGCACGGCACCTCTACACCAAAAGCCCGCGACGGTAACGTCGAAGCCCTCCGAGTGCTGCGCACCGCGCGCACCAGCGCGATGAAGGCACGCACCGCGGTACTAACGCAGATCAGCGCCGTACTGACATCGGCCCCAGAGAGTATCCGGGCCAAATATCGGGGCAAGACCAGCGAATCCCGTGCCAAAAGCATTGGGCTGCTGCGGGGATTTCGGACAGCGGAATTAGTGGTTTCTTCTACGCTGCCAGGGCTGGCTGTTGATAACCATAGTGGACTTCGTTGGGGCGTCGGTAGCCGAGCGCTGAGTGCCGGCGTCGGCTGTTGTAGAACCCCTCGATGTAGCGGATGATGTCGCTGCGGGCTTGGGTTTTGGTCGCGTAAATGGTCCGGTAGACGCGCTCGTTTTTGAGCATCGAGAAGAACGATTCAGCCATGCTGTTATCCCAACACACGCCAGTGCGACCCATGGACGAGCGCATCCCCAGACTGCTCACCAAGGCCCGGAAATCGGCCGACGTGTAAACACTTCCGCGATCGGAGTGCCAGATCGCGTCAGGCAGGATCGGAGTCGTCGCAGCAGCATTCTTGAGCGCGTCAGCGACCAGTTCGGTGCGCATATGATCGGCGATGGACCACCCGACGACCTTCTTGGAGAAGCAGTCGATGACGGTGGCCAGGTAGATGAACCCCTGCCAGGTGTGGATGTAGGTAACGTCGCCGACGAACTTCACTCCTGGGCGGTCAGCGGTGAAGTTGCGCTTCACCAGATCCGGCATGGACGCTGCGGCCGTAGCGTCCGCCTCGGTCGTGACCCGGAACGGACGCGGCTGACAGGCGACAAGGCTCTCGGCACGCATGATCTGGCGCACCAGCTCTGGGGAACACTCGGTGTTCTCCTCGGCCAGGTCGACGTGGATTCGCCGATACCCGTAGGTCCCGTCGGACGCTTCGAAGAAGTGCTGGACTCGTGCCGTCAACGCTTCCCTACGGGCCGCGGTGGCCGACTGTGGGCGACCCAACCAGTGGTAAAACCCCGAGGTCGATACCCCCAACCACCGGCACATCTTCACCACCGGATTCAGGTTTCTCGGCTCGTTCTTCTGGGAGTCGACATACTCGTACTTGGCCATCACCGCTGCTCCCGCGCGAAGTAGGCCGTCGCTTTTTTCAAGAACGCGGTCTCCGCCCGCAAGTCCTGATTTTCCCGTTCGAGTTCCTTCAGCCGGGCCCGTTCCGTGACCGTTAACTCGGTCTCCGTCCCGCCATTGGCCTCCCGATACTTGATCAGCCAGTTGCGGAGAGTTTCCGGGCCCACACCGTACGCGACCGCGACGTCCTTGATCGGTTTGGAGGTGTTGATCACCTCACGGCACAACTCGTCTTTGAACTCCTGAGTGAATCGCCTACGCAATGCGGACGTGCTGCTCTCTCTTCCAGTAGCACCCTCATTTTAAGAGGGCCCACTGTCCGAGATCTCCGGAGCAGGCCAGTGACAGTCCTGTCCACCCGCCGGCGTCAGTGCCACACCACACTAACCCCAACCGAACAGGACCACCATGGCAGTTTCTGCACCTCTGAATCTCACCCACTCTGGTCACGTTGTGATCGGCGTCGATACTCACAAACATGTCCATGTCGCAGCAGTGATGGACTCCGTTGGCGGCATCCTGTCTTCTCTCACGATCGCAACTGACAATGGCGGCTACCAGCAGCTACTGAGCTGGGCAACCGAATTCGGGCAGATCATCGCCTTCGGAATCGAGGGCACCGGCTCTTACGGCGCCGGGCTGACCTCATTCATCCGCCGTAACGGACACCGTGTCGTCGAGGTGAACCGGCCCGATCGACGAATGCGGCGACTGGTCGGTAAATCTGACACTCTCGATGCCGAAAACGCGGCTCGCGCTGTCCTCGCCGGGTTCGCGACCGCAGAACCCAAGACCGCAGATGGCACCGTGGAAATGATCCACCAACTTAAAGTCGCCCACGACACAGCGGTGAAAGATCGTTCCGCAGCGATGATCACCCTCAAAGCAATGCTCATCCACAGCTCAGACCAGCTCCGCCAAGACACCGCCGGCAAAACCCAGGTGATGCTCGCACGACATCTTGCCTCTCTGCGGCCGACCCGGCTTGAAACTCCGGATGACAGCAACCGATACACACTCCGATCCCTCGCCCGACGTTGGATTACTCTGAATACTGAGGCGTCGGAGCTTGAGACGATGATTGAGGGACTCGTGCTCAAAACCGCACCTCAACTCGTGGAGTCGTTCGGCATCGGGGCCGACACTGCGGCAGAGATCCTCATCGTCGTCGGAGACAACCCCGAACGCATCAAATCCGAGGCTGCTCTGGCGAAACTCGCTGGGATCAGCCCAATCCCGGCGTCCTCCGGGATGACCTCAGGTCGCCATGGCATCAATCACGGCGGCCACCGGCAACTGAACGCCGCGATCTATCGCACCGTCATCGTCCGAATGCGCTTCCATCAGCCCACGATCGAGTACGTGACCCGGCGCACCACCGAAGGTCTCAGCAAACGCGACATCATCCGCTGCCTGAAGAGATACGTCATCCGCGAGGTCTTCCACCTTGTCTGCCCGGTTGAAAACGCAGTCCTCAAAACCAGTTGACAACTATAGGAGCATCTGTCAAATTATTCACAACGTATAGCGGAGATACGATGGCAGACGAATCGACGATACTGAAGACGCTGACGCATCTACGCAGCACAGGAGGACTCGCCTATGTCCACGCGGAATCAAATTCGCTTGTTGAGTCCTCTCAATTGGACGCGGTCGAGCGAAATCAAATTTCAGCCGGCTTTCATGGTGAAACCCGATCTGAACTGGCCGAAGTCGCAGCAGTCCGAACCGTTCTAGATCTCGCAGAAGCTGCTGGAGCCCCCGTCTATTTTGTTCACCAATCCACGCCTGCCGCGATAGAAGCGGTGCGAGAGGCCCGGAACAGGGGACTCAGGGTGTTCAGCGAAACTGTTGTTCATCATCTCGTATTGGACGATGCAGTATATGAGGGTGATTGTCCAGAACTTTACGTTTGTTGTCCTCCGATACGATCGAAAAATAGTATGCTCCGTGTCGGCGAACTTTTGGGTTCGGGTCATGTTGACACGGTCGGAAGTGACCATTGTTGTTATGACACTCAACAAAAAGCGTCGTCTAAATCGGACGTCAGAACCATGCCGAATGGTCTCCCGAGCGTTGAGACCAGGCTTCCTGTTCTCTTTAGTCAATTCGTCACGACGGGTCGCATGACAGCAATGAAGTTCGTGGAGCTTTCTTCCGCAAACCCGGCTCGCCTGAACGGACTTTTTCCACGAAAAGGCTTGATCGCACCGGGTTCCGATGCGGATATAGTTCTTTGGGATCCGAGCGCAAAAGTAACTTTAAGATCATCGGACCTCCACATGGCAACGGACTTTACGCCATATGAAGGAATTTCTGTCACGGGCCGGCCAATTGCCGCATTTGTCCGGGGGCGCTCAGTCGTTCGTAAGGGTGAATTTATTGATTCGGCACCTCAAGGGCGGCATGTCAAAGCGAGTCCTGTGTTTCTCCCCAAGGAGGCCAGCTGATGTCGAGTATGCCGGATGTGCCTACGTCGAATAGAAACTTTCCTGTGAAGTCTCAATCAGAGAATGCGGCAACAGAAGAAAGCGTATCGGTGTGGTCTGAGGAGCTTAAAAAAAACTAGTTGCGGCGTCGAGTGTAACCGGGGAGGCAACGGAGATTTGGCGCATTGTCGACGAAGTTCTCGCAGACCTCGGGTACACATCACGCGCCATATTCATAGATGAATATCGTACGGGACATTTGGAATATAGTCCGCCTGATTCTTGTGGGCAGGTCGGAACGTCTTATGTGGCGACGCATCGGACCTCGAACGTAAACGATCGCGGGGGACGTGTAAGTGATACGCGCGAAGATTCGGGTCCGACCCTTCTTTTTACCCATCTGGATACGGAACCAGAGCACGCGGGTTGGCGCATTCCGCCGTTAGAACTAAGGAAGTGCCAACGCAGAGCGTATGGATTAGGTGTCGCGGATGCGAAAGCAGGAATTGTCTCTATCCTCGCAGCGCTCAAAATTCTGCAGAAACAATCACGTTTCCCAAAGTATCCACCAGTAGTTGTCTTTGCCACCGCGAAGCAAGGGGGAGGTTTGGGGATGCTTCAAGCGGTGGCTGAAGTGACTGGTGTCAAAGAGGCGGTCTACTGCCATCCCGCGGAGAGCGGCGAGGGACTTAGACAGCTCAAGACTGCTTCGCGCGGGGTGGCAACAATACGGGCTACTTTTCATGTACGTACACCGGTGCCGCAAGAAGAACGATCTCCGATAAGCGCAGATCCTCGTATCGGTCTGAACCCGATAAATGCGTCGGTCGAATTAGCGGCGGCAGTGCGAACCTTTCCGTCGGAGTCGGCTATTTGGGAAGTTACAGGGATCACTGGAGGTGGCATAACTCCATTTGAAATACCTGGCACGTCAAAAGTTGACATCTCCTGCTGGTTTTCTGATCACGATGCAGAGTTTCAGAGATCTTTCGTTGAACGTAAAATTGCCGCGTCGACATCATTGTTCGTAGCACAAGGGGGGATAGTTTCTGTCGACCTGGTAGGGCTTCGTGCAAATCCGGCAGGGGAAATCAGTTCGAACTTCATCAGGTCAGTTTCTGAGGTTATAGCTTCTGTCACGGGAGTTAATCCCGAGCGATACGGATGGCACAGTGCGAGTGACTTACGGTTTCCTATTCGCATTCTAGGTGTTCCAACGGTGGGATTTGGAGCGCGTGGTGGCGGATTTTATGGGCCAGATGAGTGGGTCGACTTGGATTCGATGGACCAAGTGTCCGAAATTCTAGCGGAATTGCTACTTCGTGGAGAGGAGTAGTGGCGTCGTCATCTCCCGAACATAGAGCTTATACCCGTCCTAGGACTCAGGTGAGGTTCCGGTGGTGATGTGACTGGCTGATCCCAGGCCGAAAGGGGGTGGCCCTAGATCTTCATTTTAATGATTCACATAGCAGCCAGGGTATGACTTGATCACAAAGCATTTGGGTGTCTGTTACCTTCAGGGCATGGGGAGTAACGGTTGGACTGAGCGTTTGGGAGACGCGCTGCGGGCGAGGGCCTCAACGCCAGTTCCTCTTGCCGCCACCGTGACGACGGGCGCGCAATTGAAGGTCAGAGCAACTCTTGCAGCGTTGGAACGCCAGAACGATTACGCCGCCCACCGTGGTGTCGGCATGGACACGAAGGCGTCGCTGCTCCTTGTTCTATCTGGCATAGTAACGACCGTGAACTTTTCGGAGGACACGCTGATCTTTCGGCTTTCGACGGTTTTCGCCTTACTGACCGCCGGGTTGGCGATCGTGTCGCTATGGCCCACGAAAGTAAAGGGCATCCATTCCAAGACGCTTTCCGATCGAATTTCCGGAACATTTCGGAACGAGCCATTCAGCTCGTATGAGTTCTTCGTTCTCGAGCTAGAGGTAGCGGCGTTCAACCGGCGGCAGAAACGAATTCAAGCACGCGGGGTATGGCTCGCAGGGGGTTTGTTGCCTCGGGCGCGATGCTCCTATTGGCGGGGTTAGGCATATTTTGGGGCGAGGGTTTGACCAACAGCAACGACAACACGGATATCCGGCTTCCGGTACGAGAGACTACGGAAATGCCCTGGCCGCTCCTCTTGCACAATCAGGACGCCATACGACCACCTGCCCTCAGTGTAATTAATGGAGAATCTAATGGCCCCTGACACAGATAAATCAGACGACAGCAACGCAGTGCCACCTATTGCCGATCGAGACAGCGAATTGCTCTACCTGAGCGAGAGCGGTAAGAAGCTTGGAAAAACATCGGGGGATTAACACGGAGCAGTCATAGGCCTTCGAGGCAACAACTCACGTGTGACGATGGTGACTGGCGAGTACTGGAACGAATTCGTCCTTAGCCTGGAACGTCGTACACACCCGCCGAGAAGTCCCCAGTCGTAGCAAGGCCTCCCGAATAGGCTGAAACACCCACTGCGGGTGTTTCAGGAAATTGAAGTCTCGTTTTCATGAAATCCAAGCGAACGGGCCGGTTGAGTAGAAATACTCGGCCGGCCTTCGGTTTTTAACGGTGTTGGCGGGGCCGATCGGGCCGGTTGAGGCGGAGTTGCTCGTTTAAATGGGAAAAGGCCTGCGGGTGGGCAGGCTGATGCTTTCGGTGCGCGGGTGGTTGGTGCTGGAGTAGGTGGCGGCCGTTGTTACTGCGGTGGCGCCAGGGCCGGTAGGGAGCTGTGGGCGCTCAGTGGTGTTCCGGTGGCTTCTTTGCGGCGGCGTTCGCGGGACAGCGTATGTCCGAGGTCGACTTCGGCGGCCTTCACGTAGAAGTCGTATGTTTTGCGCAGGTTCGATGAGACGGCGGCGAGTGTTGCGGCGAGGTAGTTAAAGGCGAAGCCGCGGCCGGAACGTTTGCTGACGTTGGCGAGGTCTTCGAAGTTCTTGCCCTTGAGGGTCTTGTTGGCGGATTCGACGAGGCTGCGCATGCCGAAGTACTTGCGGTGTTCTTTTGATTTGTAAGCGAATTTCTGTAGGTGCTTGACCGCGAGCCGAGGGTCTCGGTTTCGTTCGGACGGTGCACCTGCGTCGAGGGGAATGGTGACACTCACTGGTGTGGAGGGTTTGGCCACCCGTTTGCCACTGACACGGTCAATGGCCGTATAGCTGCCGGGAGTGGGGTAAAGGAAGCGCTGAAATCCGTCCTTGTCGGGGCGGCCCTTGGGTTTCATCCGGTAGGCATTGCAGTTTTCTAGATAGGCCTTGAAGGTCTTCTTTGAACTACTGTGGGCATTTCGGACAGCGGAATTAGTGGATCCCTCTACGCCGTCAGTGCCGACTGCTGCTCACCATAGTGGACGTCGTTGGGCCTACGGTAACCGAGCGCGGAGTGCCGGCGTCGGCTGCTGTAGTACCCTTCGATATAGCGGATGACGTCGCTGCGAGCTTGTGATTTCGTCGCGTATACGGTGCGATCAACGCGCTTGTTCTTGAGCATCGAGAAGAAACTTTCCGCCATGCTGTTGTTTCAGCCTACGCCGGTGTGCGCGATCGGGGAACGCATCCCCAGACCGGTCACCAAGGCTTGAAACTCGGCCGATGTGTAAACGCTGCTGCGGGTCGGAGTGCCAGATCGCGTCTGGCTCGATCAGGATTGTTGCAGCGGCGCTGGCGAGGGCGTCGGCGACGAGCTCGCGCGTGATCGGCGATGGACTAACCAACGACTTTCTTGGAATAGCAGTCGATGACGATGGCCAGATAGATGGATCCCTGCCAGGTGTAGATGTAGGTGATGTCACCGACGAACTTCACGCCGGGCGGTCGGCGGGCAGCAGTCGCTGACTGCGGTCGGATTGCCCAATGGTGAAAACCTGACGTGGACACGGCCAACCACAGGCATATTCTCACCACCGAATTCCGGTTGGTGGGGTCAGATTTTTGAGAGTCGATGTATTCGTACTTGCTCACTACCGCTGCCCCTGCGCGAAGTAAGCGCTGGCTTTTTTCAAGAACGCGCTCACCGCCCCGCAACTCGTGAACTTCCTGCTCAAGCTCCGTCAAACGAGCTCGTTCCGGCACCGTCAAATCAGTCCCGGTGCCGCCATTGGCCTCGCGGTATTTACCCAGCCAGTTGCGGAGCGGCTCGGGCCCGATGCCGTACGCGGTAGCGACGTCCTTGATCGGTTTGTACGTTGTGATCATCTCGTGGCGCAGCCCGTCTATGAAGTCTTGGGTGTAACGCCTACGTGCTGCAGTCATACTGCTCTCTACTTTCAGTGAACCTTCATTTCCAGAGGACCCACTGTCCGAGATATCCGCGGCAGCTCAGTACTCGCGGTGAGGGGAGTAGCGGCACTATTGCCGGCCAAGGCGCTGTCGACTACGCCATCACGAATGACCGATGGCCGCCTTCGTGGGCGAGAAAAGGGATCCGCCCACCCGTTGCCTGACGCCAACGCCGTCCAGTTCGTCGATTCACCCCCACAGCATCGCACGCTGCAGTCAGCGTCGAACCTTGGGTGATCAACACCCAAAACCGCGCCTGTTTCTCAACCAGCTCATACTTCAACCACACGTACAACACCTCACAAAATCGAGTGTTACGACGACCGGTTGAATCCGCCGAACCTTCTACGGGACACTTCTGGGGAATCAGGAGTCTGCGCGCTGGTCGTCTTTCCAGTCCAGGATGTCACCCGGCTGGCAGTGTAGGACTCGGCATATTGCGTCGAGTGTGGAGAACCGGATAGCGCGAGCCCGCCCGTTTTTGAGGACGGCGACGTTGGATGGGGTGATGCCAACCGCCGCGGCGAAGTCACCGACGGACATGCCGCGTTCAACCAGCAGGCGGTCGATGAGGATCCGTACGGCCACTACACGACCTCGTCGAGTTCGACTCGCATGAGGACCGCGCGGCGCAGCAGCGACCGGAGAACGCTTAGAACGAGAGACAGGGTGATTCCCAGCAGGACGCCGCCGAATATCAGGAGCGCCAGTAGCGGCGGGCCCGGAATGAAGGGTAGGAGAGACGCGATTAGGACAGTCGCGATGATGACCGTCAGAACCAGCAGGTCGACCGCTCGTGCCGCGGCGCGATCGAAGATCCGATCCTGATGGATATACCCGACCAATAGGGCCGTCGCGGCGAGCACTGCTTCTGCGCAGACGCCGACAGCCCAGGCTAGCGCGAGAAGGAGGGGTTGTAAGTCAGCAAACTCAGGATTGTCGCGAGCGAGGGAAGCAGAGATCGGAAACAGCAGGATTCCACCGACAACGATGACGACGGCTAGAGCACCGAGCGCCATCCAGGTCGCTATCGTTATCGCATGCGAGGTCCGAGATATATTCGAGCTCATCTATCGAGTATCAATAGTTATCTATTGAATGTCAATAGAAAAGATCGTTTAGTGGATTTCTGTGCGGCTGCCTTGAACGAGCCGATCACGCACGAGGCGCCTCCGCCTCTGGGCGGCGCTGACGGGTCCATGCTGGACGGTTATGGGCCGACACCATCTGAATCCCACCTGTGGCTCCGACCCGGCAGGACACGATTCTTTAATGTCTCCACGGGCCCACAAGAGGAACCTCACTGGATAGAAAGATGTCGCCCGCACCCCAGAGGATGAGGAAAAAGACGGCCCCAATTACGACGAGGAGTCCCGCTGCTGCTTGCATAAGCATGCTAGCCAGCGGCCGTCGGTAACTTTGATCGTTTCTCCACAGCGAGATTTGTCGTTCGCCTGCTGCTCGCGCCTCGAGGATTCCCGAACGCGTCGATAACCCAAGACCGCACAGACAAAAAGGATGCCGACAATAAAGGTCAACATAACGTCTGATCGCAGCTCAGCCGGTAGTGCTCGCGTTTCCCCGACTGGACGCCGATTAGCCGCCCCATGGGACCGTTCATAAACGGAGACCGCAATCGGGCCGAAGGCATTGGCCGAGACTCATGCCCTGTTCCCGGAGTGGGAACCCTCAGCGGCGGCGAGGCTGGCCGACTGCTGCCACTCCATGGCTAATATTTCGAACTGAACGTATTGCGAGGTTTGCCTCAAGAAGTCTTCTTTGCTCCCGAGTGCAATCTCTCGCATGCCGAGACGGCGAAGCACTTTGACTGGAGCGGTGTTTGTTTCGACCGCCTCGGTCCAAATTCGGCTGAGCCCAAGGCCATCGAAGCCGAATGCAACTCCGGCACGCGCAGCAGCTGTCCCCAGACCACGACCCCACGATGTGGACGGGCCAACCACATAGCCAAGCTCGCGTTCCACTGGACCACTCCCATGCAGGTCTACGTAGCCAATCGGGTCCTGGGCATCGAGTGCGAGCAATCGGATGAGGTGCGGGTCAGGATTCGAAATCTGCTCATGCCACCATCCCACCGCCTGCTGTTGGGACTCCCGGGCTTGCCAGCCCGCGCGCGCACAGAACAACGCGTCGGTTTGCCATCCGGCAAGCGCCTCGACGTCTGCCTGCGTCAGCTCACGAAGAGTGAGGTCCACTCCGTCATTATCAGCCATGCGCAGGGAGGCGGTTATCGGGGCAACTCATCAGTCAGGTCGAAATTCATTTGAACACGCCGGCCGTATCCGAGTCCTCGCTGTTGCTCCGCTACTAACAGATTTCGAAGAAAATCAGAATCAGGATCACGCTCGATAAAACCACAGCTCAAGTAGAAGGGGGCGTTCTATGGAACGTCCGCGAACGTTCGCAAGGTGACCCGTTTGCATCCGCGCAGTCTTGATTCGCTCTTGACTGCCTCGACGAGCGCGCGCCCATGCCCGCGGTTCGCCGCTGGCTGCCTTACCGATAGCTGCTCGAGATGACCGCTGCCAGGGACTGCGAGGACGTGGGCAAACCCGACCGCATCCGATTTTGGACCGTCGCTGGCTACGAGGATGAAGTCATTCTGCTGTGATGGCTTCGTATAAGAAGGAGCAGGCCGCCAGCCGACAATCGAGAATACGGTCGCGAACAGCGTGTCAGCTTCATTCTCGATCGCTTCAAGAAGTTCCAGATCGTCGGCCGTCGCCTGTCGAAAAAAAGTCTTCAACATGACTCCGAGGGTAGCGTGATGAAGGGCGCCGCAAGGGGGTCGGTGACCGGGCACTCCCCCACCGTTCTCGCTTTCATGGTGTTCTGCAATCTCGGGTGACGCGATTGCCCCGCCCGACATTAGGCCCGATGACCGGGCGTCATACGCACGGTGTTGCTACGATCCCTTGATAGCGCCCATGGGTGTCAAAACAGATTGGTCGGCTGCGCTCATAAAATTATCGAGACAATCTGATGGTTTTCTTCTACGCCACGGCCGTTTGGGTGATCGTCACCCGAGACAATCCCAGCTGCTTCGCAATCGCCCGCACTGACATACCCTCACTGGCGCGAAGATGCTAAATCTCTGCCCAATCCTGCACTGTATTCACCCATCAATCGTGGTGGGTGGTCTACCTCGAAGAGCGTCACTGGCCTACTTATCGACGAGCGCTGACAACGGCCGTGGCCTCGGAGGCGCAGCTCAGTGTCAATCAGTGCTCCGGCCGGCCTGTATCGTCGTCTTCTCTCGTAGGAGAGTCGGCGCACGTAATCGAACTGTAACGTCTCGCTGCGCCCTTACGGGAGTGGCCGTGCGAGACTAGAACTTCACCTTCGCCTACGGCTCTCAGCCTGCGTCCCCATCCAGTTCCGCATCAGCGTCTCCAGTCGCGCCCGTGCCGGTGGCGGTGAATTGATGTGTGATCGAAGCGAAGAGGTTTTGATGTGTGGGATTTTTTAGGGGATCAGTTTGAGCAGATTCTGTTCAGCAGCTGGCAGCACTTCAGCCTCGTCGTACAGTGCCTGATTCTGGCGACAATTATCGCCGTCGTGCTGGCCGCCTTCGTTTACCGAAGTTCCGCGCTCACCGGGGTTGCCAACTCGGTGTCGGCCATTGGCTTGACTATCCCGTCGTTTGCTTTCATCGGGCTGCTCATCGCACCGTTCGGCTTCGGCGTTGTTCCGGCCGTCATCGTCGTGGCGTTCTTTGCTACGCTGCCTATTCTGCGCAACGCGGTCGTGGGCCTGTCGGGTATTGCGCCGTCGATCGTGGAATCCGCCCGCGGCATCGGCATGAGTCGGTTTCGCACGCTTCTGCAGGTGGAACTGCCTATGGCGTGGCCGATCATCCTCACAGGCATTCGGGTATCCGCCCAAATGGTCATGGGAATCGCCGCGATCGCCGCATATTCCCTCGGCCCAGGCCTGGGCGGATTCATCTTCTCCGGCCTCTCCCGCCTCGGCGGCGCCAACTCCCTTGAGTCGGTGCTGACGGGCGTCATCGGCGTCGTTGTGCTCGCCCTCATTCTTGATCTTCTTCTCGTCGGCCTCGGCCGCCTGACCACACCCCGAGGTATTCGTGTCTGAACTCATTGCATCCAACAGCGCAGAATCCATCAGCACCGAAGATTCCCCGACCGGCATCACCGGTGCGAATATCCTGCTGGACCACGTCACCAAGCGTTTCCCCGGGCAGGCGCGCCCCGCCGTCGACGGTCTGACCATGGAGATTCCGGCCGGCAAGATTGTCATGCTCGTCGGCCCCTCAGGCTGCGGCAAGACCACCACCCTGAAAATGATCAACCGACTCATCGAACCGACCGAGGGCTGTATCGTCGTCGACGGTGACGACGTGACCAATATGAACGGCGATACCCTGCGCCGAGGCATCGGCTATGTCATCCAGGCCGGAGGGCTCTTTCCCCACATGACCGTGGCCACCAACATCGGTCTCGTGCCGAAAATGCTCGGCTGGGACAAAGCCCGCATCGCGGCCCGCGTCGACGAACTCCTCGAGCTCGTCTCCCTCGACCCGGCACTCTACCGAAACAGGTACCCTAGAGAACTTTCCGGCGGTCAGCAGCAGCGCGTCGGCGTGGCGCGCGCCCTCGCGGCCGACCCGCCCGTTCTACTCATGGACGAGCCCTTCGGCGCCGTCGACCCGATCACCCGTCTGCGCCTGCAGGACGAACTGCTCAACATCCAGGAAGAACTGCAGAAGACCATCGTCTGCGTTACCCACGACTTCGACGAAGCCGTCAAGCTCGGCGACTGGATCGCCATCTTCAACGAGGGCGCCCAGCTCGAACAGTACGACACCCCGGAACGCATCCTCGGCGACCCTGCCAATGAGTTCGTCGAAAACTTCATCGGGTCCGGCGCTGGCCTCAAACAGCTCACCCTAACCCGGGTGGCAGAGGTCGGGTTCGGCGACGCCGTCGTGGGAAGCCCCGGCGAACGGGCAGCGGATGTCCTGGCCCGCCTCATCGACGCCGGCCACGGCCACGCGGTCATCGTCGATGAGCGGCACCGTCCCATCCAGTGGCTCTCCCGGCGCAAGCTCGGCCGCCTCGAGGTCATTAGTAACGTTAACGATCCGAAACTTCCGGTCGTCGGCTACCGTGCCACGCTTAATGATGCACTTGACATAATGCTCGTCTCCAGCGCCGGAGCCGCGCTCGTCACCGGCCGCCGCGACATGTTCAAGGGCGTCATCGACGTACAGACCGTCATGGACGCCATCACCCGGTCACAGACCGCTGCCGTGCTCGAGTCGGACCAAGCTCCCGTCGGACTGAACACCGGCGTGTTCCAAGCGCAGGCCTCGACCACCGACACCGACCTGAACGAGGCCGATAGCAGTGGTGCTAATAGCAGTGATGCTGATGCGCGGGCCGTGCAGTGAGTACCCGCACGGTGACTACAGAAGCCGGCAGTGCCGGCGGCGACTCCGCTATCGAAACACCCGGCGACCCAGCCGCACCGGCCGCACCGGCCGTACCGGTCAGTCACGCCCGCGCGGTGTGGCAATCCTGGCGGGGACTGGTTTACCAGCTGGCCGGCATTCTGCTCGCGTTCCTCGCGCTCGTCATCTGGCTACTGACAGCTAACCTCTCTCCGATCGAACTGACCACCCTCGCCCCGGACGCGCTCTGGGTCTACACCGTGGAGCACATCCAACTCACCCTCCTCGCCGCGGTAATCGTATTGGTTATCGCAATTCCCGTGGGAATCGCCCTGACCCGGCGGCCCCTGCGGTTTTTGACCGCTCCGGTGCTCGCGATCGCCAACGTCGGGCAAGCCGCCCCCGCAATCGGCGTCGTCGTACTCCTCGCATTTTGGGTTGGCTTCGGCTTTTGGGCGGCGACGCTCAGCCTCGTGCTCTACGCGGTGCTCCCGGTGCTGCGAAACACCATGGTCGGCCTGCAACAGGTCGACGCCCGCCTCATCGAAGCCGGACGTGGCATGGGCATGAGCTCCACGGCGGTGCTCTTTCGGGTGGAGCTCCCCCTCGCCGTGCCAGTCATGCTGTCAGGTGTGCGTACCGCCCTCGTTCTGCTAGTCGGCACCGCAGCCCTGGCCACATTCGTCAACGGTGGCGGACTGGGCATCCTCATCACCACGGGCGTCAATCTCAGCCTCACCCCCGTGCTCGTCACCGGGGCCCTGCTGGTGGCGCTGCTCGCCCTCCTCATCGACTGGGTCGGCCGTGTGGTAGAACACGTCGCCCGCCCGAAGGGACTCTAGATGTACCGCACTTCTTCACGCACCCGTCCTCGCGCCCGTGGGCACCTCGGTCGCTGGGGCCTCGCCACGGGTATCCTCGCCCTGTCCGCCGTCGCCTTGACCGGCTGCGGACTGCAGCCGGCGACCTCCTACGTTCCCGCGGTCGGACTCGGGTCGATCACCCCTCTCGACGGCGCCGACGGCGTAAACCTCACAGTCACGTCCAAGAACTTCACTGAGCAGCTACTGCTCGGCAAAATCGCCGTCCTCGCCGGGACTGCAGCCGGATTCGACGTCACAGACCTCAGTAACGTGCCCGGCAGCCAGCCGGCCCGCGATCTGCTTCTCTCTGGCCAGGCCGACGTGCTCTGGGATTACACCGGAACCACGTGGCTGACCTACCTCGGCCAGACTGAGGCGATCACTGACCAGAACGAAATGTGGCAAGCCGTATACGACCTCGATATCAAAAACGGTGTCACCTGGGGTGCGCCAGCACCGATGAACAACACCTACGCCCTCGCCGTGCGCAGTGAGGCAGTCGCCGACCTCGGCAACATCACGGCCCTGTCCGAACTTGCCGCGTTACCGGTCGCGGATCGTACCTTCTGCGTCGAGTCCGAATTCAACTCCCGGCCAGACGGCATGAACCCCATGCTCGCCCACTACGGACTAGAACGTGGCACCGCCAACGGCGTGCCCGACAACAACATTGGCATCTACGACACCGGTGCCATCTACAGCGCAACCGACAACGGCGCCTGCAACTTCGGCGAAGTCTTTACGACTGACGGTCGCCTCGACGCGCTCGACCTCACCGTCCTGACCGACGACCTCGCATTTTTCCCGGCATACAACGTGGCGCCGATCTTCTTCACCGAGACGATCGAGGCCCACCCTGGCCTGGAAGAGATCTTCGCCAAAATATCGCCCCGGCTCACCGACGAAGTTCTGCGTGGCATGAACCGTCAAGTTGACGTCGACGGCGCCGAACCCGCCAATGTGGCCTACGCCTGGATGATCGAGGAGGGTTTCATCACCGACCCAACCAGCTAACCAGACACGGGCGACGGATGCCGCTAACAGCACGATCGTCCGGGCCAGCATCGCAGTGGCTCTGCTCTCGCTGGCTGGACACATCAACCTCACCGGCGACTACACGTGCCCACACGGCAGCACGTTAGCGTCGGATAGTTGGCGAATTAACACGCCACCGCGATTACCTTGGTCGCTACCAATTCAGCTGACGTTCCGCACTTCTCTATCGTGTTTTGGCCTCCACCCGCTGCCGTGTCAGCAAGCTTTGGTCGCGCTGTCGATGCCGGCTGGGACCACGAACGAGGCCATCATCGACCAGACGGTTCAGGTAACGCCTAAGACGGATGCCTCGGTCTGGGCATCATCCGTCATCCGGGATTAGATCAGATCGGCGTGGTGGGCCGCAGCCACGTTGGGGTGGGCGCGTAAGCGGTAGCGCAGGGCGTTGTCACCGTAGGTCGTCTCAAGAATGGGACTGTTGGTCGGGTCGGCAGAGAGCCCGCGGGCCTCGCGAGACAGGCTCTCGTCGAGCTGCAGTCGCGGCATTACGGTGTCGAGTGCAGGGTTGAAGAAGAACGGCACGGAGATGCGGTCGGACCCGTCTTCAGGGGAGAAAACGCGGTGCAGGGTCGCCTTGAGGTAGCCATCCGTTGCCAGCTCGAGCATTTCGCCGATGTTCACGACGAAGGCGCCGTCGAGCGGGGGAGCGTCGATCCACTCGCCATCGTGCTCGACTTGCAGGCCATCCTTGTCTGGTTCGACGAGCAGCAGTGTAAGAACTCCACCGTCGCGGTGCTCGCCTACACCCTGGGCACGTACCGGCTGGCCGGGATAGCGCACGATCTTGGTTAAGAGGAACGGGTTCTCGGCGAAAGCGGCGTCGAAGACGTTCTCGGGGCTACCGAGGGCGAGTGCCCAGGCGCGCAGCAGGCGAAGTGCGATGCGGCTCAGCTCCTCATTCCAGCGCAGGGCGACGGTCTTCAGCTCGGGCAAGGAGTCCGGCCAGAGGTTCGGGCCCTCGAGGCGCCAATAGTCTGGAGTTCCGACGGCGAGGGGCACGGGCTCGCGGTCTACTCCGATATCGATTTGCTCACGCCAGTCGACGGCGTTGGCGGTGAGCTCCCCGCCGACGCGGGTATAACCGCGAAACTGGGGACTGTGGATGTTTTCCAGCTTGAGTTTCTGCTCGGCCGGTAGATCAAAGAACTTGCGCGAGACGGCGAGGAGCTCCTTCGTCAGCTGCGGGTCGACGCCGTGGCCGGTCAGGTAGAAGAACCCGACCTCGTGGGTGACGCGCAGGAGGTCGGCGCGGAATGCCGCAGCTTCGGCTTCGCCAGCGTCGAGTTGAGAGAAATCGAGGATTGGGAGTGAAAGCACCATGGTTCAAGTTTGACACCGCGCAGGCCACGCTGCGAATTGTGACGTCTCCGAGCCTTAGACGGGGTTATACGCGTCGGCTGCGCCCGTGTGGTGAATTGAGGCCGAGGTAAGGAGAATCCGTTTCATGACTAATCGTCGAAAGTTCAATGCTGAGTTCCGGGCCGAGGCTGTGGAGCTGGTGATTTCATCGGGCCGGCCGATGACTCAAGCCGCCCGGAGATCGGTGTTATCGAGGGTCGCTGGGCAGCTGGGTGCGCCTCTGGAAAGAGGAATACTACCGAGGCTGGTGCTGCAGAACTCCGGTGTGAGAGCGGCCTTGGACAACCCGTGCACTTCGTAGCTAGGAATGCTTTGTCCTCGCCACGCGTTACCTGTGTGCGTACGTTATCGAAAGGACTTTGCTCATGAGTAAGACGTGGTTTATTACTGGTGCATCCAAGGGCTTTGGCCGCGAATGGGCAGAGGCCGCGCTGGAGCGCGGGGACTCCGTCGCAGGCACGGCACGAAAACTGGCAACACTCGATACCCTCCGTGACAAATACTCCGAAACGTTTCTGCCGCTTCAGCTTGATGTCACGGACAAAGATGCAGGCTTCGCGGCCGTCCACAAGACAGTCGAGCACTTTAGCCGCCTCGATGTTGTCGTCAACAACGCTGGATATGGTCATTTCGGCATGGTTGAGGAGTTGACTGAAGCTGAGGCTCGAGCGCAACTTGAGACGAACGTGTTTGGCGCCCTGTGGATTACACAAGCGGCGTTGCCAATCATGCGTCAGCAAGGTTCGGGCCATATCATCCAGGTATCGAGTATTGGCGGGATCAGTGCGTTCCCATCTGTTGGCATCTACCATGCGTCGAAGTGGGCGCTTGAAGGCTTCTCGCAGTCTCTCTCACAGGAGGTTGCAGGCTTTGGTATTAACGTGACGTTGGTGGAGCCTGGCGGCTTCTCGACTGATTGGTCCGGGCCATCCGCCTCGCATAGCGAACAGATGCCGGAATACGCCGACGTCCGACAGGCCGCGGCAAGGCGTCCGTCGGCGAACAACCCCGGCGACCCTACGGCCACCCGAGGCGCGATCCTTAAGGTCGTCGACGCGGAAAAGCCGCCACTACGCATCTTCTTCGGCACGGCCCCCCTAGCAATCGCGACGAAGGATTACGAATCACGCCTGGCGACGTGGAACGAATGGCAACCTGTTTCGATCGAGGCGCACGGCCACTGAGCCTCTGCAGAGCGACATGGCCGGCGCCTGAGAACTATCGGCGATGACAGGGACCTGCCGCAAACGGCCGGGATGAACCCCGAAACCCGATCGCACTACGCCGTTACCGCAGCGTAGTGAAGCGTGCAGGGGAGTTGCTCACGAGTTGTCTTCGAGGATAAGTTGTGCCGCGTGCCAGGCAAGCGCCTGAGTCGGGGCATTGTTGTTACCCGATGGCATGTGCGGGAAGACGGACGCGTCAACGACTCGGAGTCCTTCCACCCCGCGAACACGAAGCCGAGCGTCTACGACGTCGTCGTCATTGGGGCCCATTGCACACGTGCCCAGCGTGTGGTAACCGGTTCCGCCGCGGTTGAGCGCGTTTTCGAGTATCTGCTCATCCGTTGCATAATCAGTGCCAGGGAGGGTTTCCTCGCGCACGAGTCGGCTGATCGGACCCTGGGCCATGATTTCGCGTCCCTTCCGTGCCCCGAGAACGACCAAGCGGCGGTCGTGCTCGGTTTCGAGGAAATTCGCGATAACCGTCGGCTTGTTCGACGGCAAAGCACCGGTGATGTGGATGGATCCGGTGCTCGTTGGGCGCAGCGGGTAAGTCAGGAACATCATTCCCGGGTTTTTATCGACTTTCACTTTGCCCGAGGTTAACGATGCCGCCGCAGTGGAGATAGGAGTGAAGAATCCCTGCGTGTCCGGCCGGTCGGATTTCGGATCCGACTTGTAATACATCAGCACGTTGTAGCCGCCGAACGACATGACGCCGTCACGTTGCATCAGATATTTCGTGCCGGTGAGCATCTGCCGTGAAACGTTAGAGAGCTGCTTGTTGTATCCGTCTGCGCCCTGCATCGAGAATTGGAAGCTGGTGCCGTGATGCTCGTACAACCGTTCTCCGACGTTGGGGCTGTCCACGACTACCTGCACCCCGGCAGAACGTAGCTGATCTGGATCTCCTCTGCCGGAGCGTTCAAGGAGAAGCGGAGTGTCGAGCGAACCGCCGGCCAGGAGCACTTCTTTACGGGCGGAGTAGTCGACCGTCACGCCCTTGCGCTCAACGCGCACTCCGGTGGCACGCTTCCCATCGAAGAGAACATATCCAACCTCCGAATGGCTTAGCACCGTCAAGTTGGGCCGTTGCCGAACCGGATGCAGATACGCCTCCGCAGCGCTAACGCGCAAGCCGTTCGCGATGTTCGACGATACGTATCCGACGCGCTCATTGTCGCTCCCGTTCAGGTCGTCTTCCCGGTTCATACCGAGCTTTCCTGCAGCGTCCATGAAGGCCTCACTGACCTCTTCGGGTGGGGAAGCTACGGAAATCCCGACGGGACCGCCGACGCCTCGAATATCCGACGCGCCAAGTGCGTGGTCTTCAATGCTCCGATAGGCGCCTACAAAGGTGTCCCATCCCCAACCAGGATTGCCTGCCGCTTCGATCGAGTCGTAATCGGGCTTCCAACCGCGGTTCCAGACCATGCCGTTCACCCCAGTGGAACCGCCGATCATCCGACCGCGCGACCAATGCTCGACGGACCCGGTTCCAAACGGTTCCGTGGCGAACTTCTTCGTGTACTTCGGGTCCGTCATCGTGAAATAGAACCCCTTCGGCACGAGAATCACCGGACTACGATCGGAGCCTCCGGCTTCCAGCAGCAAAACCTGATTCGCGGGGTCTTCGCTCAGTCGATTGGCCAGGACACATCCCGCCGCTCCGGCACCGACAATAATGTAATCAAAAATCATGCTGAACTCCGTCTTCCTTGTGGATGATCAACGGACGCACCGATTCAGGCGTCGAAGACACTCTATTTATTACACTAAGTGTTTTAATTCAAGTATTGTCAGAGAGTAGGGTCGAGTCAATGGCTTCCACCCCCGATACCGGAGAGAGTCGAGGGCGAGGACGCCCCTCGACAGTGTCAGTGGATGCCGTCGCAGAGATCGGCCTGGGCTTGTTTTTGAAAAACGGCTTTGACAAGACAACGATGACCGACATCGCCAGAGCCGCTGGCATTGGACGCAAGACATTGTTCAACTACTTCCCCAACAAAGCCGACATCGTTTGGAACCGTTTCAACCGGCAACTCAAAGACCTCACCAATGCGCTGGATCATGCTCCCATCGACATCGTCAGTACTGACGCCGTCGTGGCAGCGGTACTCTCCGGTCTGCACACCTATCCCGCTGCTCTGCCCATCATGCATGCCGAAGTCACCCTCATTCAGGCAGTTCCGTCGTTACAGAGTTACGCGTACATGCAGGGTCAACCCTGGCGGGATGCCATCACCCGCTTCATCGCTGGCCGAGAAGGACTTGACCCAGAGGACACGCTGCCGGAAGTTCTCGGCCACGGCTACTGGCACGCTATGTTCGTCGGTTTCCGTAAGTGGCTCTGCGCAGGGCAATCGTCCCCCTTGCCATATGTGGAGACCGCCCTCCGGGACTACTCCAGAGCCCTACAAGCCGCATTCGCACACGAAAAGAATCAATAAGCGGAATGCGGAACACTCTCACGGCACCCGATATCCGCGGACCTCCGAACGAATGATTCTGAGACCAGTCTTCGTACAAGTACTCGCCTGTGCGACATTCCTACGTCGTGACGGTTTTCCTTAAGGGCGGCGACGGCATTCATCACGTCGGCGTCCCGGTCTTCTCTGATTTCTGTCAGCGGAGTATCTTCCTGGAGAAACGGATCGCCACCGACAAACCACGCCCGTGCTGGGTGATCGCTTTCGGCATCCGCTATCTGCCGCCATGCCCGGTGCGCCATGCCCGAACGTCGCTCATAATCTGTACCAGGAACGGGTCCGTCACTCTTGGCCTAGCGATGGGGAAACTTGCGGTCTTTGGAACCGATCAGAGCCGCCACCAACGTCACCCCGAGGTGCACATTCAGCTGACGCACCGCCTCGTGAATATCCAACTGTTAACACCAACCGTGCTGAGCGCTCACGGCGCGGTATTCGGGCTTGCCGCCACGAGATGCAGCGTTGCGCCGCAGCTCGCGTGAGATCGTCGACGGTGACCGACTCAGGACCTGTGCGATCTGTCGAACCCCGGCGTTCTGTGCCCGCAGGATCGCGATCTCCTCTCGCTCGACGAAGGTCAAAAACCGCCCCGAAAGCGGTGCTCTGCTGATGTCTCGCATCCCGCCAGCATGACGGAACGACCGTGTCCCGACCGGCGCCGACACGCCGGCCCGCTCGCCCGCGTCCTCGCTCGAGAGACCCTGTCCGACGAGGTTCCAGAAATCTTGCCGGTGCTCCCGGCGCCACGCCGGCGGCCGCATCGGTTCCCGCCCGAGTTGCGTGGCCATCCAACCTTTTGGACGTCCCATAATCCACCTCCATGTCGAGGTGTTGCGACGACCAATTGAATCCGCCCCGCCACAAGTGGTGTCGCCGCTCGATAGCAACGACTTCACTATCGACAGGCTGGGACCGAAAGCCGGGGCTTAACCGAGGTTACGCAGACGGGCCCACGACCCCGTCCGACGGTCTGAACGGCTACACCTACTGGCCCGCCAAGCCGCCGTGCGGCACCACTCCGTGCGCCGTGGCTAAGAATTCGCCGCGGGCAACCGGGTTGGAAGCGGCCGCGTCCCTCCTGCCGCGTGATAGTGCAAACGCGTCGCTCGACTTCTATGTCACGGCGGATCGCGCCGACCCTCGGCATACGATCATAGTAACGGGAGCCAAAGCGCAGGTTGCCGCGCTGAACGCGCATGCCCGCCTGGACCTGATCGGCCAGAGTGCTGTCGGCAAGAGCGGGGCGTTGCTCCACGACGGGAACAAGGACGGCGTGAGCGATGTGATCATGATGCGGCAGAACGACCGGAAGCTGCGGTCCAACCAGGGTAAGGACTTCGTCGCGAACGGTGACCTCTGGACGATCCTGGGTGACGAGGGCGATGACCTGAAGGTGAAGAGTCTCCGGCCTGGGGGTGTTGACCCGGCCGGCCGTATATGTGGCCACGCATGTTGAGCTTGGCTATGCGGCGACGATTAACCGGGTGCAGGACATGATCGTTGACACGTCCCATACTTTTGTGGACCCGCAGTCCACGTCCCGCGAGCAACTGTATGTGGTGGCGACGCGCGGCCGCGAATCCAACCGGATGTGTGCGGTCGTGGAGGAGACCCTCGAGGTGGATGCTCTCGCGCGGGTCTAGGATCCCGACCAGATCGGACGGATGGAAGCGGTCGTCCGCGATGTGCTCGACGCGGGCATCGCCGGTCGGATTGTCAACGACGAGGCGTGGACCCATCTCGCAAGCCGGCTGGCTGCGCATGAGGCGTGGGGTGCCGCCGTGCGTGCGCAGGTGTCCGCGGCCGACCGGGCCGAGGACACCGGGTCGGACTCGACAGTTGAGCCGTTCGCGAAGATTTACCATCACCGCATCGGCGCAACTGTGGCTACAACAGGCGAGAGCGCACCCCCGACCTAGGTGACCCCGCCGCCTGGCGGAGCTGCCAGGGACAACCGCGAGGTCCGTGACTGGCTTCACGCCCAAGCGGGACTCATCCGGGATCGAACGACGGCGCTGGTCGACGCTGCGGCCGCGGCGCCGCAACCATGGAGCGCGGCCATTCGTCCTCTGCCGGAGGATGCATCCCTATGGGGGCATGGCGGCATTCTCGTTCGGCTGTCCCGCTTTTATGATCATCGCCTGCGGTTCGCGGTGCTATGGCTCCACGTCGCAATATGGGACAGCCCGCGCATGGTGATTTCAAAGAGACTGAAACCATGTTCTATATGACCCAAAACTGGTTTCCCCGTGACGACGACTCGAGGGTGACGCCGCCAGCGACCCTGAGACCCAGTGCGTAGGCCAGCGATGCGAGACTCATTGATTAGGAACAACCCGTCTGCGGTCGTGACCGGAGTCGGACTGACGCCCTTTAGCCGCAATGCCGGACGCAGCGCGCTGGAGCTTCAAGGTGAGGCAGCCTTACAAGCCCTCGATGACGCCGGGATTCGTGCCCGTGACGTCGACACGGTCATCGCCGGCTACGCGACGACCGTCAACCACATCATGCCTGGGAATCTGCTCGCCGAGTATCTGGGCGCGACCCCCGAGCGGGCCTTTGGCATGAACGTCGGGGGTGCGACGGGGCTCGCGATGGTTGCCGAGGCCGCTCGTCTCGTCTGGTCGGGAAGTGCCGATACCGTGCTCGTCGTCGGCGGAGAGAACCGCGCAAGTGGGCAGAGCCGCGATGCGGCGATCGCGACACTCGCGCAAGTAGGACATGCGACGCACGAGGTAGCACTCGGTGCGAACATCCCCGCGTACTACGCACTTCTCGCCTCCGAGTACCTGCATCGCTACTCCCTGAAACGAGAGGACCTCGCGCCCCTGGCAGTGCAGATGCGCGAGCATGCGCGGACCCATCCCGGAGCGCAGTTCCACAAGTCGATTACTGTCGACGATGTTCTGAATGCGCCGCTGATTGCGGAGCCGCTCGGTCTGCTCGACTGCTGCCCAATTTCTGATGGGTCGGCGGCGTTTGTTCTCTCCCGCCGCTCCGAGGGCACCCGCAGTGTGGAGATCACGGGCATCGGCGAGACGAATTTGCACCAGCACGTCAGTGAGGCGGACTTCAGCTCCGTCGGTGCGAGGCAGAGCGCAGAACAGGCCCTGAACCAAGCCGGAGCCGTCGTCACGGACATAGACATCTTTGGAATCTACGACAGCTTCACCATCACGCTCGCGATCCTGCTCGAGGAGATCGGCATCGCGCAGCCGGGCACGGCCGGGGGAATGGCGCGAGACGGTGCATTCGCAGCGACGGGAAAGTATCCGCTGAACCTGCATGGCGGACTCCTTTCATACGGCCACCCGGGCGTCGCGGGTGGGATGGCGCACATGGCCGAACTCGTCATTCAGATCCGAGGCGAGGCGGGATCGAGGCAGCTTGTCGAGCGGCCGAGGCGAGGCTTCTTGCATGCTGACGGCGGTGTCCTCTCTGCGCATGTCTCAATCGTGTTGGACGGTGGCGCGTATGCGACGCCCTCTACGGCAGAAGGGCTGAAATGAGTGAACTGGACGATTGGACCCATGGTCAACGCCGCCTTCTCGGGCAGCGCTGCGACGAAGGGCACGCGTGGTACCTGCCCAGACCGCGGTGCCCTCGGTGCGGTTCCGCGGCCTCTCCATTCGAGCCCATCGGCACAGGAACGATATTTGCTCAGACTACGATCCACCGCAGGGGCGACGGAGGTGCCTCGTCGATTGGGATCACTCTCGTCGACCTCGACGAAGGAATTCGTGTCATGGCGCAGTGCGCACCAGGAACCTCGATCGGCAGCCGGGTCGTCGTGTCGATCGTCCAGGATGCAGACACGGCACAGTTGTTCCCCTACTGCGAAGTGATCCCAGCATGAGTTCGCTCTGGTTCTTTCACCGTCCGGGTTCTGTCGCAATCATCGGCGCATCCAACGACCCCGAGAAGATCGGCGGCCGTCCCATCCGATACATGCGGGAATTCGGGTTCGAAGGTGTTATATACCCGATCAACCCAAACCGGGTGCGGATCCAGGGGATCACCGCGTATCCCTCCCTCGATGATCTTCCCTCGCTCCCCGATGTCGCGATCATCGCAGTATCGGGCGCAAACGCGGTCGCTCAGATCGTCCGTTGCGCAGATCTAGGTGTCAAGGGCTGCATCGTCATGTCTTCAGGTTTCGGTGAGACAGGTGATGAGCAAGGTCTCGCGTGGCAGAACGAGATGCTCGCCGCCGCTGCGCGGACGGGCATGCGCATCGTCGGACCGAACTCGCAGGGCCTCGCGAACTTCGCGACGGGTGCCGTCCTCGGCTTTTCCACGCTCTTCACCGAAGAGCCTCCGCAAGACGGACCCGTCGCCATCGTCAGTCAGAGCGGGGCGCTGTGCTCCGTGCCTTACGGCTTGCTTCGACAGGCCGGCATCGGTGTCCGCTATGCGCACGGCACCGGGAACGACATCGATGTCACGGCGGCGGAGCTTGCGGCGGAGATCCTCGAAGACCCCGACATCTCGCTCCTGCTGCTCTACCTCGAAGATTTTAGGGACCTTGACTCCATTGCGCGTGTAGCCACGAAGGCCCTCGAGCGTGGGGTCCCCGTGATCGCGCTCAAGGGAGGCCGCAGCGAAGCGGGGCAGCGAGCCGCCGCATCCCACACCGGCGCCCTCGCGACCGAAGAAAAAGTCGTCGACGCCTTCCTCGAAAAGTATGGCATCTGGCGTGCGCGTAGCACCCACGACCTCGTGTCCGCGGTCGGGCTCTACCTTCGACCAACCGTCCCGAAGGGAGAGCGGCTCGCGATCGTGAGCAACTCTGGAGCCATCTGCGTTCTTGCCGCCGACGCGGCCCAAGACAACGACCTGCCGTTGTCCCAGCTATCCGAACAATCGCAAGTGGACCTCGCCGCTGTACTGCCCTCATTCGCCTCGTTAGACAACCCCATCGACGTGACCGCAGCGTTGCTCACCGACAGCTCCCTGTTCGGTCGCGTTCTTCCAGTCCTCGGACGCGATGAGTCCGTCGACGCGTGCTTTCTTGGCATCCCCGTGTCAGGTCGAGGCTACGACGTTGAAAGATTCGCGCGGGACGTGGCGGACTTCGAAGCGTCTGCCGGCGTCCCGCTCGTCATGGCGGTCCCGCAGAATGACATCGCCGAGCGCTTCCGAGCGCACGGAACCGTCGTCTATGCGGATGAGTGGCAGGCGGTTCGCGCGCTCTCACAGTACCTCCACCATCACGCACTCATCGCTCGCGCGCGGCACCGCACACTTGGTCGACCCAGGATAAGGCGCGTATGCGGGACCGAGCGCGTCGTCCTCAATGAGTCCGAGAGCCTCGGCATCATTGACCGCTTGGGTGTGCCAACAGTAGAGCACGTGCTGGTCACCCATCCTGACGGTGCACCGGCTGCAGTCGAAGCGCTTGGCGACGGCCCGGTGGTGATCAAGGGGTGCTCGTCCGAAATGACGCACAAGTCCGAACTCGGCCTTGTGCGGGTGGGCGTGCGTGAAGCTGATGCGACTCGTGTCGTTGAAGAGATGTTTGACCTGATGGCCAGGGCGGGAATCGCGAACGAAGGGGTGATCGTCGCACGCATGGTGAAGGGTGTACATGAGGGAATGCTCGGCGCGCGCGTAGACCCCGTGTTCGGCCCCGTCGTCGTGATCGGCTCAGGCGGTGTCCACGTCGAGGCGATGCCCGACGTGCAGTTCCTGCTGCCCCCGTATTCCATCGACGACGCCCTCCGTGCTATCTCCCGGCTGCGGATCGCCGCGGTGCTCGGCGGTACGAGAGGTGAGCCGCCGGTCGACATAGAGGCTTGGGCCCGAGCCGCCGTGAACCTCGGCGACGCTCTGCTGGATGACAAATTGGAGATCCATGAGCTGGATGTGAACCCGCTCATGCTGTTGGCGAAGCACGGAGATGTGCAGCCAGCCATCCGGGCTGTCGATGCCGTCGTGATCCGTGGATCCCTAAAAAGCTGACGGCAACTGGGCCAAGTTCGTGTTACTACAAAAGAGGAAAAAATGAGTCTGTTCACCCCTATTAAGCTTGGCGACCTCGAGCTCCGCAACCGGATCATTCTTGCGCCGCTGACCCGGCGTCGAGCAAACGCCCAAGCCGTACCATCGAAGAGCGCACCGCTATATTACGCACAACGTGCTGGTGCGGGGCTGATCATCAGCGAAGGCACTTGCATCTCACGCGAGGGCATAGGTGATCGGCGGCTTCCTGGCCTGTGGACGGAGGACCAGGTCGAAGCCTGGCGAGACGTCACCGAGGCGGTGCACGTTCAAGGGGGACTCATTGTGGCGCAGTTGTGGCATACAGGTCGAGCGTCGCATCCCCGGCTGCAAACCAATGGCGAACATGCGGTCGCTCCGTCGGCCATAGCCATTGAGAAAGATCGAGAGCTCGACGGCGAGATGATTCCGTCGGCGGTGCCGCGAGCTCTTGATACGGACGAAATCCCGCGCGTGGTGGCAGATTACGCCGCCGCGGCGACCAAGGCTTTAGACGCGGGCTTCGACGGCGTCGAGTTGCACGGCGCGAACGGTTACCTCATCGACGAGTTCCTACAGGACGGCACCAACAAGCGCACGGACCGCTATGGCGGCTCCGTCGAGGCAAGAACTTTGTTCCTGCGCGAGGTGCTCGAAGCGGTCACCGGCGCGATCGGCGCATCACGGGTGGGACTTCGAATATCGCCTTCGAGCATGTTCCAGAGTATGCATGATTCTGCTCCAAACGAACTCTGGGCCCGAGTGCTGGAGGTCGTGGCTAAATTCGACCTAGCCTTCCTCCATTTGGTCGAGCCCGGCATTTCGGGGTCCGAATCCCACAGAAGTCACGCCGACGGCATCGATTCGGCTTGGGTGCGGGCGCGCTATACAGGCCGCCTCATCGCTGCGGGGCGCTATACTGCAGACTCTGCTCGTGCCGCTCTGGCGGACGGGCGCCTTGATGCCGTTGCCTTTGGTCGACTATTCACCTCCAACCCCGACCTCCCCAAACGGCTTCGCGACAGTGCGGCGCTTACCCCACCACACCCGCCCACCTTCTATACGGCGGATGACGCCGGTTACGTCGATTGGCCCTCGCTGGCTGCCGAGCAACTGCTGCGCGAACTCGAAAGCGGGCAGCGATCGATCGAGGAGTTGGAGTCGAGTGTGCGGGTTACCAATTTCTCCGGAACTACTCCCTACCCCGAATGGGAGGCGGCGTGGGCAATTTCGCGCTACCGACGGATTCAGGACGCGTAGCGGACTGCCATACGAAAACAGCGGCTCCCTCCTTTTAGGGGGGAGCCGCTGTTCGTGTTTGAGCTAGACGATCGTCCAGCCGCCATCGATGACGTATGCAGCGCCATGGACGAAGGCGGAGTCGTCGCTCGCCAAGAAAAGCGCCAGGTTGGCAATCTCCTCGGGCTGGGCGTGACGTCCAGCCGGTACCGCATTGATCGACTCGATGACGGCCGCTTCGCCCTCCTCAAGAATTGCCTTCGTCATGCCCGTTTCCACTGCCCCCGGACAGATCGCGTTCACCCGAATACCCTGCTTGCCGTAATCGGCGGCCATCTGCTTCGTGAAGCCGATGGCGCCGTGCTTCGCTGAGGTATAGGCAACCCCGCCTCCCCGGGCGACGAGCCCGGCGATCGAGGCCATGTTCACGACCGTGCCCCCGCCCCCGTCGAGCATAGTGGGGAGAAATGACTTCGTGACAAGAAAGAAACTCTTCAGGTCGACACCAATGATGCGATCCCAGAGCTCTTCGCTCGTGTCGAGCAACGGGGCGTAGCCGTCGAGGATCCCCGCGTTGTTGACCAAGATGTCGATCCGGTCCAGCTCCTCGATGGTTCGCTGTGCGGCCGCTGCGACAGAGTCACCGTCGGAAACATCGACCTCGACGGCGAAGCCCGTGCCACCGGATTCCATGATTTGCTCCACCGTTGCTTGCGCAGCCTCGATGTTGAGGTCGAGCACGGCGACGGTCGCGCCCTCGAGCGCGAAGCGAGCCGCAATCGCGCGTCCTATACCTGATCCCGCTCCGGTCACGACGGCGGTCCTTTTGAAAAGCTTGCTTGTCATTTGTTTCTCCGGTTCCTCTTCGATGAGCTTTCGGTCAAGGCCGGGTCAGACCCGCGAGCGAGATGTACTTGATGTCCATGTAATCATCCATCCCCCAGTGACCGCCCTCGCGGCCGATGCCGCTTTCCTTCACACCACCGAACGGCGCCTGCACAGCTGAAATGCTTCCGTCATTCGCCCCGACGGTGCCATATTCGAGAGCCTCCGAGACCCGGACCAGACGGTTGACATCGCGGGTAAAGAAGTAGGCGGCGAGCCCGAAAGGCGAATTGTTCGCCCGTTCGATGACCTCCTCCTCGGTATCGAACTCGAAGATTGGCGCAACTGGCCCGAAAGTCTCGTCGCGCGCGATGATCATCTCGTCTGTGACCCCAGTGAGCACAGTGGGCTCATAGAAGTGACCGTTGGCGAGAGCGGCGCCAGACGGGCGTTTGCCGCCTGCGGCGACCGTCGCACCGTTCGCGATCGCATCGGCAACGTGTGACTCAACCTTATCGACGGCGCCAGCGTTGATCAGTGGACCGACTTCGACATCTGATTCCGTGCCAAAGCCGACCTTCATCGAAGAGAGTCGTTCGACGACGCGACGTGTGAACTCCTCGGCGATGGAGCGCTGAACGAAGATGCGGTTGGCGGAGACGCATGTCTGTCCCATGTTCCGCATCTTGACGGAGATCAGTTGCTCGAGTGCATGATCGAGGTCTGCATCTTCAAAGACGATGAAGGGCGCGTGTCCACCGAGCTCGAGCGCGAGGCGCTTCATGGTGGTGGAACCCTCGCGCATAAGGACCTTGCCAACTTCGGTCGAGCCAGTGAATGAGACGACTCGCACGCGGCTGTCTGACATGATCGCCTCACTCACGCGCGATGCTCGTGAGCTGGTAACGACCTGCAGCACGCCGTCGGGCAGTCCCGCCTCAGCGAAGTACTTGCCGATCTCGAGGGCAGACAGCGGAGTTAGGGCGGCCGGTTTCACGATCATTGCACACCCGGCGGCAAGGGCAGCGCCGAGCTTGCGCAGGATCTGGAGGGCGGGGAAGTTCCACGGCGTAATCGCAACGCTCACTCCCGTGGCCTGCTTGATCGCTACGATTCGCTTGTCGGGGCCCGTCGACGGAACGGTCGTTCCGTATGTTCTCCGCGCTTCTTCAGCGAACCATTCGATGAAGTCTAGACCGTAGGTGATCTCTCCGAGAGCCTGGGCTAGGGGTTTACCCTGTTCCATCGTGAGGACGTGCGCGAGCCGGTCGATGTCGGCGCGGGCAATCTCCGCGGCCTTCCGGAGGATACGCGAGCGCTCCAGGGCAGGTGTCGCCGCCCAGCCAGCCTGTGCCTTCTGGGCGCTGTCGATCGCCTTGAGCATGTCCTCGGCGTTCGCATCCGCGATCCGCACGAGTTCGCTGCCATCGGCGGGGTTGATCACAGCGAACGTCTCCCCGGAGATCGCGTCCTGCCAAGATCCATCGATGAATAGTTTGGTGAGGTATTCAGCCATCTTAGATTCCTTCTTTTTTACTTGTCAGAAAACGATTGAAGCGCGGGCCACGCTGCGCGATTCCCCATCGCGGATGGCGTCGCCTAAATCTTCGAATCGATAGGCTTGCATGGTGAGCGACTCGAAGGGAAAGCGATCGCGTGTGCGCTTGAGGAACTCAAGAGCACGATGTAGGTACCAGGGGTCGTAACGGAGCACGCCGTACAACCGCAGGTTCTTGCGCGTAATAATCCCGGGTGACAGCGAGACCTCGAACCCTTCGCCGACGTTGAGGTTGCCCACTGAGACCACCTCACCCCCGACACGGGCGAGAACGAGGGATTCAGGAAAAGCCGCGGAGACACCGGTAACCTCAAGCACGATATCCGGGCCGATACCGCCTGTGAGCTTCTGAAGACGAGCTACGCGTCCCTCCATCGTGGTGTGTACCGCCATGTCCACGACTTCGTCGGCACCGAAACGCTTTGCGAGCGCGATGCGGTCGGGCACGCCTTCGATGATTATGACCCGCGCTCCGCGCTCCTTCGCAACGGCGGCAGCGTACAGACCAAGACCGCCGGCACCCTGAATGACGATTGTGGACCCCGCCGAGAGCCTTGTGCGATCGAGTGCGAAAAGCATTTGCGCAAGGCCGCAGTTCGCACCTGCCACGATCCGGTCGTCGAGTTCGTCTGGCACCTTGTAGAAGTGCTGGTCCTCATTCACGTAATAATGGGTTCCAAAACCTCCGAAGAAATGCGGTGCGACATCGGGATTCTTGGACCACTCGCGGAGTGCGTTAGTACACATGCTGAACTCGCCCCGCAGGCAGTGCTCGCAGCGACGGCAGGTGACGTAATAGACGGGGACAATTCGATCGCCGACGTGGACGGGCATGCCCGCGTTGTCGTGTGTGACTCCAGCGCCCAGTGAGACTACCTCACCAATGAATTCGTGACCGAGGGCGGCTTCTCGTAGCGCGGGACTATGAAAGTGGAAGTGGTGAATGTCGGATCCGCACACGTTCGCCCGCCGCACTTTGAGGACGAGCGCCCCCGCGGCTGGTTCGGGGACTTCGTATTGTTTTACCGCGAACTCGCCCGGTCCAACGATTGCTGCCACTTTGCCCTGCACCTGGCGCTCCTTTGCATAAATGAATACCAACGACGTGCTCAAGCGGCGGCGCCGTCGCCCCGAGCTTAGGTCGGGTGCCGAGTGCTCAGTTGTCCTAGTTCGGTACAGTTATCGTTCCCAGACGCGGAATGAAGGTCGGACAAAAAAGTTGAATCCTGTATGCGAGAGGGCTGACCCAAGATAGGACACGGCCGAATCGACTTTCGATAGCAGACTGACTGGATACGAGGACGTATTGCACGCGGAAGGATCGAAGCGGAATGAATAATGGACACGCACGCAGGCTATGGGCCTTGGACTCGCCGACACTCACGGTCCAGTCCGAGACTCTGCTTTATGGCACCAGTGGCGAGATCACCATCCCGGTGCCGTCATTTTTGATTGAGCACCCGAAAGGTCTCGTGCTCTTTGACACGGGTCTGCATCCCGATGCCATCGAGGATCCGGAAAAAGTGTACGGTGCTGACCTTGCCGCGAACCTGAGAATCGGTGGGACCGCCGACCAGCGCCTCGACCGACAACTCCAGGCGATCGGTTATAAGGCCTCTGACATCACGCATGTGGTCTCCTCTCACGGACACTTCGACCACACAGGCGGCCTCTTCCTGTTTCCTGAGGCCAAACACTATTTCGGCGATGGTGAGCTTCGATACGCCAACTGGCCGGACCCGATTCAGAAGTTCGTTTACCGCGAAGAGGTGCTTGACGTCATCCGTCGCCTCGACGTGCGTGAAGTCTCTGGCGACTTCGACGTGTTTGGGGACGGTGCGGTCACCATCCTCGCGACTCCCGGTCATACTCCTGGCGAGGTGAGCCTGATTGTGCACCTAAAGTCGCGTACGTTCATCCTTACTGGAGATGCGATCCATTTGCGCGCGGCTATGGAGCAGGAATACCACTTCCCCATCGACGCCGACACGACGGGGGCCCTGCGTTCTTTGCGGCGCCTCAAGTATCTCAAGGAGTCCCTCGACGCCACGGTATGGATTAGCCACGACCCTGACGATTGGGCCGAATTCGCTCACGCTCCAGGCTTTTACGAGTAGGCGGTCGATCATGGCGATCCTCGTCGACTACCGATGTGCAGAGTGCGGCGTCGTCCACGAGGCATTTGTCGACGTGCCTGCACCACCGAAACGCGACTGTGCGGCGTGCGGAGGGATAAGCCAACGTAGATGGTCGCCGGTGGGGATGATCTCGCGCAGGCCGGAGCCGCAGCCTTCAGCCGTGCCAAAGAAGACTACGCCGTCGATGTGCGCGGCGAATCCCGACGTCCCCGGGCTCTGCCACATGTCCGAAACGGCCGGCAGAGCGTGGATCGCGCGGTACCGTGGCGACAACCGAGCCCTCGATGCCGAGTTCACCCGACAGGAGAAGGCCGCTGCGTTCAAGACTCCCACAATGGACGACGCCATCACACACAATCACCGTCACGGCGTGAGCGCTCACGAACCCGCCGAGGGGGACGCCAGCGCTGCGTGAGTGAAGCGTATAACGGGCCGCGCCGTCACTCGGCGGTATGCGGTCGATACGCTTCACTCACGGGCGGAGCCTGGACCGTGTCAGACGAAGAGCCGCTCTTCGTCGAGCTTGTAGCCACTTATCTTGCGGTAGAGGGTGGATCGGGAGATTCCGAGCATCTCGGCAGCGAGCACCTTGTTGCCGTCGCACCGGATCAGCGCGTTGACAATACCGTCCACTTCGAGTTGCTCGAGCATCGTGAGGTCCCGACGTCGCGCGTAGCTCGCGATGGCGGGCGGCAGCTGGTCGCTCGTGACCTCACTGCGACGACCGAGGGTTAGGACGCCGCGCATAACAGCCTCGAGCTGCCGCAAGTTGCCCGGCCAGGGAGCCCTCGAGAGCGCGGCATACGCCCCTGGCGTGTACGTAATGTTGAGGCTAGAGGCGTACTTGCGCTCGAAATTGCGCAACAAAATGCGCATGTCCTGCTTGCGCTCACGGAGGTTTGGCATATCGATTCTCCCCACCGCGAGCACGTCCAGCAGCGACTGATGACCTGCCGATTGCTCTTTGGATCCTTGTGCGCTCGCGGTGCCCATCACGAGGGCGCGCTCCAGGAGCGAAGGATTGGCCGACAGGCTGTCGGCCACCCGCTGGGCGGTCTCGTTGTCGAGTGCGTCGATGTGACGCAGAATCACCGGTGTGGAACCCTCAAGCGCCGCGCGCAGATCGGTCAGCCACGCCTCTGTGTAATTCAAGGATTCCTGACCGTCGCAGACCATTGGCTTTTGACCAGGCGCGACACGGTCGAACATGTGCCGGAGCAGCGTGAATTTTCCTGTGCCGCTCGCGCCGAAGACGACGACGGGAAGCGACGCACGCATGGCCGATTCCGCCTGCTCCCGCGCATAGACCCACGGTCGACTTGTGCCGGGAAGGGATTCTGACAGCGGGGCCCAGGACTCTCGAGTTCGCTTGGGCGGCAGGTCCGTGAGCGGAACGGTGTGGTTCTTCTGGTTGACCACTTCAATGATCGCGCCGATCACTTCGTCGTCGAATACGACGGCGGAACAGGCCAACTCCGTGATTGCGGTCTCGGTTTCGATGTGGATTGTGCGCTTGGGACGGTGCACTGAAATAGCTTCGGAGACCATCAGCCATAGTGTCGTCTTGTCGATGTGATGCAGGTATTCGCTCGCGGCGGGGTTCTCCATCAGTATGTCTCCGCCGACGACTGCCATCGGCCTACCCTGCCGGGAGGCGACGAGGAAGGAGTCGAAAAGCACGCGCTCGCGCATGCTCGAGAGGTTCAGTAGCTGCCGCCCCACCTCTCGCGCCGCTTGGTTGATGAGGCCGGGGAGGATCGGGCTGGCGTCCTCGACGAGGCCCGTAAGAGTCACAACGCCTTGTGATCGGCGCGTGACCGGGTCGTGGATCGGGGCGCCGACGCAGGCGAAATCGGTGAGGGCTTCCGCGAGGTGCTCTGCTCCGACGATCATGCTCGCTCGCCTGTCGGTGGCGGGGGTTCCGATGCCGTTTGTACCGACAACTTCCTCCGCGCCGGAGTGGCCAGCTACTGAGCCGATACCCTCCATTCGCCGGGCGAACTTACCATTGGAGTTCCAGGTCTGCAGAATGCGCGAATGGCGGTCGGCGATCAGCAGGCTGGCGTGATCCATGTCGAGCTCGTCGGCGAGTCGCGCAAGGATGGGCCGCGCAGCGCGGAGCAACACCGAGTCGCTCACAATGGGGGATTCAAATGGGAGCCGCACAGAGCGATCATCGGCTACTCCGAGCAGGCGAGACCGTTTCCAAGAATCGAGGACGACTGGTCGAACGAGCTGTTCCATCCGGCTGTCAAGTTTGCCATCGCTGAGAAACATATCCCGGACGTCGTCGAGACGGGGGGTTGAACGCATTGCGGTACTCCTGACACTTGAACACATCTTTGGGATCAATTGCTTCGCTTCGTCGCGAATGACTTATTAGACTACCCATTTGGGGGGGGAGAGGTCTGCCGTCTCGATATATTCTCCACTCGTTCAGTTTCTGCGAGGCCGCGGTGTCTCGATTTGACACAGCACCCGCTGAGCCCTTGCGGCGCGGGAGAAGATTCTCGGACGTACACCACAAGACTCGATCATTCGTCTGCCGGATCGAATGCTCTCTGCGGTCTTGAGCGGAATGTCATAAAGAGAAGGGACGCCGAGTGTCACAACCGAACGCGCAAGAGATGGCCACACCCAGGCGGTTCCAGTTTGAATGGACGCCGTTGATGGTGATTTTGATCGCCAATGTTCTGCTGATCCTGTTTCTCCAACTCGCCGCAGGGCAGAATCTCTTCGAGCCACGCACGCTCGCCACGTTGACGCCCTTGCTCGGAGTCATGGTGATAATTGGTCTCGCCCAAGCATTTGTAATCGGCACAGGCGGGATTGATTTGAGCCTTCCCTCTGTCGTTACCGCGATGGGCATCATCATGCTGAGAGAGTCGGGTGGGCAGAACGAGATGCTGCCGAAGGCATTTCTCGTCGCGGCGATGGTCTGCCTCATCGTCGGAGTAGTGAATGGACTTCTCGTCGAGGTGATGGGGCTCAACGCCTTGGTGACCACCTTGGCAACCGGGCAACTGGTGTTGGGAGCGACCATCATCTACCGCGAGGGTGCGCTACAGACCAAGGTCCCGCCCCTGCTCTCCTCGTGGGCACAGGGCAACATTTTCAGCGTCAGCTTCATCCTCGTCGTAGCGGTCGCGTTCGCCGTGTTGATTCTTGTCTTTGTGCGGCGAATCACGACTGGGCGCCGGCTCGTACTGGCAAGCGCCTCGATGCGCGCGAGTGAGCTGCTCGGCATCCGCTACCTTGCCCTGCGCGTCTCCGCGTGGATCATAGCCTCTCTCATCGGTGGGGTCGGTGGCGTCCTGCTCGCCGGCCAGATAGCCTCGCCCGACATGTCGTCCGGTGGGCCTTACCTGCTCTCCAGCATCATCGTCGTGGTCCTCGGCGGTGCAGTGCTCACGGGTGGTCGAGTGGGTCCTTTTGCGACCTCTCTCGGCGCGACCTTCATTATCCTGCTCGACCACGGCCTGGCGGTCATGGGCTTCTCGACAGGAGCACGGACTCTCGTCCAGGGCCTAGTGCTGGCACTTGGCCTCGCTGGGGTTGGCCTGCTTATGCGGCCTCGGACGATGAAGACGTCGGGCGGCGTCAAGGTCCCAGCGGAGCCAGACGAGGCTGCACTTCAACAAGCGTGATCGTTCTGCGACCAAAAATCCCAATAAAGAGAAATAAGAGGAAACTAATGGCACCTAATTCCCGATTGCACCGCCGAGCAATGATGCTCGGCGCTGCGGCAGCCGCATTCACAATGCTGATGGCCGGCTGTAGCTCGTCCGACACCGGCGGCAACGGCGCTGGCACCGCCATCCAGGTAAATACCGACTTCGAGTACGATGAGGCACAGGTTCAGGAACTCGTCAACCTCGCCTTCGGCGTTGACACTCCCATGGCCGGCCTCCCGGACGAGGCCGTAGAGGGTTTCGCTCGGGCCACGCTCGAGTTGACGCCTGACCAGATCCAGACTGCCCTCGACTGCTGGAAGAAGCCGGAGTGTACGATCGGCGACGGTCCGGTGCACATCGGCATCTTCAACGCGGTCGATAATCTGTGGCAGACGACGGCCGTTATGGACGTCATCCTGCAGGCACTCACGTATCCTGAGGTCGGCAAGATCTCATATTCGTTCGTGGCTGACCTGCCGTCAGCGCAGGCCGCCGTGCGAAGCCTCGCTGCTGACGGTGCCAACATCATCATCGGCTACAACGCGTTCGGCGCCGCGATGGCACCCGTATTCACGGAGGCGCAAGCAGCGGGAGCGGTCATCGCCACTTACACGGGTGAGACACCGGATGTCGACGGCTCGGTTATCAATAATCAAGTTTACGCTCAGGCGTGCGACGCTGGCACGGGTATGAGCAACGTGATGGTGAACGACCTCGGCCTCACCAGCACCAACGAACTCGCGTTCCTGTTCGGAACGCCCGGGAATCCTCAGGACACCCTGGTGACCGGGTGCCTTCAGGAGTCCCTCACGAAGTTAGACGGCCCGACGATCGGATTTCAGCAGGACACTGACTGGTCTCGCCCCGGCGTAGCTAGCGCGGCTGCCGCGCTTATCGCGTCGGGCGTGCCAGCGAAGGCCGTCCTCAACACATACGCCGATCCAATCCCGCAGCTCATCAGCGCTTACGACCAGGCCGGCGTGCAGGTTCCTTCGATTCTCACGTGGACCGAGATGAACGAACTCTTCGGCATCTGGGAGGAGCGTGCGGGCACCGCCAAAGAGTTTGATCTCTACTACACGAACGCCCTCGTCAATCAGGCACGTCTCGCGCTCACCAACGCGATGAGCATCCTGGCAGGTGAGGACGTTCCGGATCGGACTCCCCTGCCGTTGCCGATCATCAAGGCCAAAGCGGGCGTCTATGAGGCGGACCTACCCGGTGATTTCCCGGGGTGGAGCGCGCTGATCCCTGAAGACGTCATGAGCGGGATGCTGAAGTAACAGCGACCCGTAGGGTGTGGGGTGCATCTCGCCGCGGCACCCCACACCCGAACCTCCCTATAGGACCTCAAACCCGGAAGTTTCCGATGACAAACTCGATCAAAGATATGACGGTGTCTGAGTTGCGACTCGCTGAACTCGCACTCGAGACCACCGCAGTCAGCAAGCAGTACGGACCAGTCAAAGCCCTCAGTGAGATGTCCCTCACAGTTCAGGTCGGCGAGATACGCGCTTTGGTCGGCGAGAACGGGTCGGGCAAATCGACGCTCGTGGGCATTTTGAGTGGCACGGTTATTCCAAACACGGGCACAGTGACTGTCGCTGATCAGAGGTTGACAAAACATCAGCCCATTGAGTCTCAGTCCGCCGGTGTGCTGACCGTATTCCAGGACGGGTCACTTCTGGCCTCGCTGACCGTGGCTCAGAATCTGTATGTGGGTACACCCGCGGCGCAGCGGCCAAAGTATAAGGATATCTTCTCTTGGGCGAAGGGCCGACTGGCCGACTATGACCTCGAGCTCGACCCTAATCTGAAGGTGGCCGCCCTCGCCCCCGGCGATCGTCAGCTCCTTGAAATTGTCCGAGCAGTGATGGCGCGACCCCGTCTCCTTCTGCTCGACGAGGCCACATCGGCCCTCGATGCGAGCGGCGTGGATCGAGTGCTCGAGCTGATGCGTCGCGCCGCTGCCCACGGATCCGGCGTGCTCTTCGTAACCCATCGGCTTTCCGAGGTCTTCCGCGTCGCAGACGCCATATCGATCCTCCGCGACGGTCGATTCGTCGGCACATATCCCGCCGCCGAGGTCTCACCAGAACACGTAGTCGAGCTCATGGCGGGTACCAGCGTCGACACAGAGTTCCCAAACCGCGAGGAACTTGACCCCAATGCAACAGAACTGCTACATGCTGAGAGCCTCGCGGGCGACAAATTCGGGCCTCTGAGCCTCACGCTCCGTGCAGGTCAGATCTTGGGCATCGCGGGGGCAGACGGCAATGGCCAGGGGCAGCTACTGCGAGGGCTGGCTACGCTCGGGATCTCAGGGGGCGTTGTCACGTCGCTCGGCAAATCCTTGTCCAATTATCGCCAGGCCGCGCGCGATGGAATCGTCTTTCTCAGTGGAGACCGCAAGCAGGAATCGCTCTTCCAATCCCTGACAATCAAAGAGAATATGACCGCTGGCGTGCTGCGCAAAATCTCTACGGCAGGCATCGTGAGTGGCACTGCCGAGCGGCGGTTCGTTAGAAACCAGACTAAGGACTTCGGAATTCGTCTGGGAAGTCCGTCCCACTTACCCAGCTCGCTATCTGGTGGCAATCAGCAGAAGATCGCGATCAGCCGCGCTCTCGCCACCGAGCCCAAGGTTTTCCTCATCGACGAGCCTACTCAAGGTGTTGATGTGCGCTCTCGAATGGAGATCTATCGAATGCTCCGCGCATGCGCGGATGCGGGCAACGCCGTCGTTCTCGTGAGTTCGGATGCTTCGGAGTTGGCCGGTGTCGCTGACAGGATCATCGTCATGTCGCGCGGGCGCATTACCGCGGACATGCCGGGCGCAGGGTCTGATGAGGAGAGTATCGTGGGCGCTTTCGCAGTCGATTCCAGGGTCATCGATACCGGTCTAGCACCGTTCACCGTATCCCTGCGCGCTGAAGGGACCGGTGGCTCGAAGCTGCCCAAGTGGGTGAGGAATGAGGAAACGATCCGTCTGGGAGTGCTCGCTCTGCTCATAGTGACGATTGGCGTTCTAGCTGCTATCCAGAACCCCACATTCTTGAGTGGGTTAAGCCTGCGAAACGTGCTGCTCATTGCTACCCCCCTAGCTGCGGTCGCTATCGCGCAGTACTTCGTGCTGCTTGTGGGAGGCATCGATGTCTCTGTGGGGGCCACGATGAGTCTCAGTGTCGTGACCGTGTCATATCTGGTCCAATCGGGGGACATCTTCCAGTCTTTCTTCGTGGCTGTAGCAGCGGCACTGGGACTCGGCGTTCTGGTCGGTCTCATCAATGCGTGGCTCGTCGAGAAGATGAAACTCTCTGCAGTAATCGCAACCATTGCGACCATGGGGATCGTGACCGGTATCGCCCTGAGCTTGCGGCCCACACCGGGCGGGGCGATCGGGTACGAGCTGATGACTGTACTGATGCGGAGTGTTGGAATCCTCCCAGTCGCCCTGCTTGGGTTGATCGTTGCTGTCATCGTTGGCGACATTTTACTGCGGCGCACCGGCCTAGGACTGCGCGTTCGCGCAGTCGGGCTTAATGGGATCTACGCCAACCGACTTGGAATACAAGCAACGGCAATTCGCGCCGGTGCCTACATGCTTTGCGGAATGCTCGCTGCGCTCGGCGGCGTGTTCCTCGCTGGCCAAATAGGCATCGGTGACGCCTCGGTTGGAGAGATCTATACGCTTCTAGCGATCGCAGCACCCGTGATCGGCGGTGCGAGCCTGCTTGGTGGACGCGGAACGCTCGTCGGAGCGTTGCTCGGCTCGATCATGTTGGCGATGCTGATGACTTTGGCCACTGTGCTGCGCATTTCGCAGGGCGCGAACCTGCTGTTCATAGGCGGGATCACACTCATAGCCCTAGTCACTTACGTGCTGCCGTTGAAGACGAGGGTGTCCTTCACCAAAGCGTTTGTCCGCCATCGCTGAGCGTCTGCTCGGTGGGAGGTTGAGCTCAAAACATGAACGAACAAGATGAAGTGTGTGCCCATCGTCTCGCGGGCAAGGCCGCGATCAAAATATCGCTAAGTCCCTTTTTTAACGAAGAATAAGGAGTCGGATGTATGTTGACGAATAAGCGTGAATCGATCGCCTCTGTGATGAGTCTGGGGGGGCGGCCGGCGAATAGCCGTCGTGAGATCAAGATCATTGATACGACGTTGCGGGATGCGCATCAGAGTCTGTGGGCGACGCGGATGCGCACGGAGCACATCGTCTCGATGGCGAGTGACTTCGACAAGGTCGGTTTCGAGCAGGTGGATCTGGTGGCGCCGATCCAGTTCGACGTGGCGGTGCGCTATCTCAAGGAAGATCCTTGGGAGCGGGTGCGGTTGGCTCACCAGCATGCACCGAACACCACATTCCGGGCCCTGATCCGTTCCAAGAACATCGCCTCGTTCGATTTCTTGGCCGACGATGTCATCATGGCTTGGGTGGAGAGCCTGTACGCCAACGGCTTCCGCGTGATCGGCTCGTTCGACGGACTTAATGACATCGACAACATCGTTCCAGGTCTGATCCGGGCGAAAGAGCTCGGTGCTTCCACCTTCGGGGCGGTTTCGTTCAGTGAGAGTCCGGTGCACACTGATGAGCTCTTCGTCGCTAAGGCGATCGAGCTGATCGAAAAAGCTGATGTCGACGCCATCATGCTGAAGGACGCTGGCGGTCTCCTGACGCCTGATCGCATCCGCTCCCTAGTGCCCGCCCTCAAGGCGGTCATGGGCGACCGGTCGCTCGAGATCCACAGTCACTGCCTGACTGGACTGGCTCCACTGGTCTATCTGGAGGCGGTGGAGCTGGGTGCCGACGCGCTGCACACGTCTATCGCGCCGATGGCCAACGGCGCCGCGCAGCCAGCGACGCAGGGCGTCGTGCGCGACCTGCGGGCGCTGGGCTACACGGTCAACGTTGACGACGAGCGGATCGAGACCATCAGCGCACAGCTGACGGCTATCGCGGAGGCTGAGGGTAAGCCGGTCGGCCATGCTGTCGCCTACAACGGCTTGCACTATCTGCACCAGACCCCCGGTGGCATGCTGTCGAACTTTCACTCCCAACTAGCAACGGCTGGCTTGTCGGATCGTTTCGATGAGCTGCTGCTGGAGGTTGCCCGGGTGCGCGCCGAATTGGCATTCCCGATCATGATTACCCCGTTCGCGCAGTTCGTCGGTACGCAGGCTGTGATGAACGTGATCTCCGGTGAGCGTTACTCAGTGGTGCCGAACGAGGTCAAGAAGTACGTTCTTGGCTATTACGGGGCCTTGCTGGCCCCTATCGATCCGGAGCTGCGCGAGAAGATCATCGCTAACGGCTCGTCCACCATCGCGCTCGAGCCGTCCCTGATCGAGCCGATGCTGCCGGATCTTCGGGAACGCTACCCCGACGAGGGAATCGATTTGCTGCTGTTGCGCGCGATGTTCGCGGGCACGCAGGTTGACGAGATGAAGAGGACCGTGGCTGCGGGTGGAAATCCTGACGAGATCTACGGACCGATCCTGGGCCTGGTCAAATCGCTCTATCAGACAAGCTCGACCGGCACGCAGGCGCTGAAATTCGAAGGCCTACAGATCAGCCTCACCCAAGGAGAGAATGAAAATGTCGCTTAACCCGCCCGATATCAAAGAACTCCAGAAACTCGTCGACTGGGTAAACCTGACTGACGACGTGCGCGAGCTATCGATCAAGTTTGGCGAGGTGGAGCTGTTCATCTCGCGTGACCGGCAGGTGGCTGGCAGACCGGCCGTCGTGGCACCGGCACCCGTTCTAGCGTCAGCACTCTCGCCAGCTGCGGTGAGTGCATCCGCTATGACCCCGACCTCGGTCGTGAGCGCTCCCGTTGCGAGTGCTCCGTCACCTGCCACAGACTTAGCGGTCGATGAGGTGCATATTAAAGCACCGATGGTAGGCACCTACTACGCAGCGCCGAAGCCCGGTGCTTCCGCATTCGTGCAGGTTGGCGACAGCGTTGTGGTCGGCACTGTGCTCTGCATTGTGGAGGTCATGAAGCTTATGAGCACGATCGAGGCGCAGTTCGCGGGCATCGTTACTCAGATCCTGGTCGACGACGAGCAGGCGGTCGAGTACGGTCAGCCGCTGCTGGTGATCAGACGCAATGGCTGAGCTGCTAAGAAGCGTCCTGATTGCTAACCGCGGCGAGATCGCGTTGCGCATTATCCGGGCGTGCAAGGAGCTGGGCATCCGTAGTGTGCTCGCCTATTCGGAGGCTGACGCGAGCTCCTTGCCGGTGAAGCTGGCCGATCAGGCGGTCTGCATCGGGCCGGCGCAGGCGAAGTCGAGCTATCGCAATGCCCACGCCGTCATCGGCGCGGCGCTGGCCTATAAGGTCGACGCGATCCACCCCGGCTACGGCTTCCTCTCCGAGAATGCCGACTTTGCCGCGATGTGCGAAAAAGAAGGCGTGGTCTTCATCGGACCTACGGCAGATGTCATCCGCCGGATGGGCGACAAGATCGAGGCCAAGAAGATCGCCCGCCGGGCCGGCGTACCGACCGTGCCCGGCTCCGTGGGCGCGATCGCGGACTACAGTGAAGCGCTGACCGTGGCGAGCGAGGTGGGTTATCCCCTCCTCATCAAGGCGGCGGCCGGCGGCGGTGGACGAGGCATGCGCGTCGTGGAAGAGGCCGCGACGCTGGAAAAGGATTTGGCGGAGATCATGTCGGAGGCTGAAGTCGCTTTCGGCGACCCCTCGGTCTACCTCGAGCGGTACCTGACCGACATCCGGCACATCGAGATTCAGGTGGTCTCGGACGGGATCACCGCGTTGCACCTGGGCGAGCGAGACTGCACCACGCAACGACGCAACCAGAAGCTGATCGAAGAGTCGCCATCGCCGGTGCTCGACGCCGAGCTCCGGCAGAGCCTGGCCGCGGCCGCGGTCGCCCTGTGCCACGAAGTCGGATACCGGAACGCCGGCACGGTCGAGTTCGTTTTCGACAACATCGAGCGCACGTACTACTTCATCGAGATGAACACCCGAATCCAGGTTGAGCACCCCGTGTCCGAGATGGTCACCGGCATTGACCTCATCAAACTCCAACTTCAGATCGCGGGCGGTCAGCTTTTGGAGCTGACACAGGACGATATCGTCATCCGCGGCCACGCCATTGAGTGCCGCATCAACGCGGAGGACCCCGACAACAACTTCGCCCCGGGCCCGGGCACGATCACGAACTTTCGCGCCCCAGGTGGGTTCGGCATCCGCATCGACACCCACATCGAGTCCGGATACGTCATACCGCCGTTCTACGACTCCATGATCGGCAAGCTCATCTGCTGGGGCAACGACCGGGATGAGGCTATTGCACGGACTATCCGTGCCCTCGAGGAGCTCGTGGTCGACGGCATTATCACCACTGCTGCGTTCCATAAGAAGATCCTCGAAACCGAGAAGTTCCAGAACGGTGACTTCAACACCGCTTTCGTCACCGAACTTCTTTCCCCCGTCCCCACACTCTAAACCTCAAGGAGAGGTCATGTCCTTGACCACCGTGATTCACTGCCGGGTCTGTTCCGATCGGATCATCCGACGCGCATATCGGACCCGATCCTTCGACGTCATTGCCGTTGATTCCATGAACCAGGGCTGAGCGCGTGGTCGACAAGACAGTGGCCGATGTTGCGCGGGCCGTTGAGGGCGTGCCTGACGGGGCGACGGTGATGATCGGTGGATTCGGCAGGGCCGGTCAGCCGGTGGAACTCATCAACGCTCTCATTGAGCAGGGTGCCCGAGACCTCACAATCGTGAGCAACAACGCGGGAAACGGCGACACGGGCCTGGCTGCGCTGCTCGGAAAGGGGCGGGTGCGCCGTATCGTCTGCTCGTTCCCGCGCCAGCACGACTCCTGGGTGTTCGATGGTCTTTACCGGGCGGGTGGCATCGAGCTTGAGCTCGTGCCGCAGGGCAATCTCGCTGAGCGCATCAGGGCGGGCGGGGCCGGGATCGGTGCGTTCTTTAGCCCGACCGGGGTCGGCACCCAGCTCGCCGATGGCAAGGAGGAGCGCACCATCGCAGGCCGCCGACATGTGCTGGAGTACCCGATCAAGGCCGACTTCGCACTAATCTCCGCCTACCGCGGAGATCGCTGGGGCAACCTCGTCTACCGCGAAACCGCCCGTAACTTCGGTCCGATCATGGCGGCGGGAGCAACCACCACCGTCGTGCAGGTCGACGAGATCGTCGACCTTGGTGCGCTCGATCCGGAATCCGTTGTGACACCGGGCATCTTCGTCGACCGTGTCGTGGCCGTGGGCTCGCGTCGGTGGGTCCAAGATGGCGAATTCGTGGGCGGTGTCGACGTCGAAGGTGAGCCTGTCAACGTGGAGACGGGGGCGGTCCGATGACCGGCATCAGCCGTGAAGAGGTCGCTCAGCGCATCGCCGCCGACATCCCGGACGGCGCGTACGTCAACCTCGGCATCGGCGCGCCGACCCTCGTGGCGAACTACCTGCCCGACGACATCGAAATCTTCCTGCACACCGAGAACGGACTGCTCGGCATGGGAGCCGCGCCCGCACTTGGTCGAATCGATCCGGATCTGATCAACGCAGGCAAACAACCCGTGACTGCTCTTCCCGGTGCGGCTTACTTCCACCACGCCGACTCATTCGGGATGATGCGCGGTGGCCATCTCGACATCTGCGTGCTCGGTGCGTTCCAAATCTCGCAGCACGGAGACCTCGCGAATTGGTCGACCGGTGCACCCGATGCTATCCCAGCGGTCGGCGGGGCGATGGATCTCGCGAGCGGCGCGAAAGAAGTCTTCGTCATGACCGACCTGCTCGCGAAGTCGGGGGAGTCGAAACTCGTAACCGCGTGCACCTATCCGCTCACCGGCGTCGGCTGCGTCTCCCGCATATACACCGACCACGCTGTATTCGACGTGACCCCCGACGGCTTCCGAGTGCGCGATCTGTTCGGTGACAACACCGTCGAGGTGCTCGAAAAGCTCACCGGCCTCCACCTCCAATACTCAGGACTGGAATGACCGCGAGCCTCGTTTACGACACCGTGCGCACCCCCTTCGGCCGTTACGGAGGCTCCCTCTCCGCGGTCCGTCTCGACGCCGCTGGCATCGTCCTCGCTGGCGGCGTCGAGTCGATGGGCCGAGCACTGTTCGTAGTCGAGAAGCCGCTCAGGCCCTGGCTGGCGGCCGTCAACCAAACTGTCAGCAACCAGACCCTCTGGAACACCTCGATCGGCTGGCACATGACCAACCCCGCGCTCACGAAGGCCTGGGCACCGAAATCTACGACGACGAGATCGTGCAGATTCCCGGCCTCCCGGTCGAGCGTGACGAGAGCATCCGCGACAACACCGGCATCACTGTCGACGCGGTGCAGAAGGCGACCGAGACGACTCCGCTCGTGCTCACGCCGCTGGCCATCATCACGACACTGATCGGCGGTTCCGAATGACTGCCCGAATCCTGTCGACTGCATCCCCGACCCTTATGAACGATGACGGAGACCCCATATGAGACCCACCACACTGCGCCAGGTCGTCATTTGTGAGCCGCTGCGCACCCCGATCGGCCGGTTCGGCGGCGCCTTCAAAACGGTCGCGCCGTCCGACCTGGCGGCGGCGGTCATC
>NZ_PJJM01000101.1:0-475 GCF_002929805.1 Cryobacterium sp. Y50
GCGTCTAATGTCCATCGACGGGACGATCCTGGATCTGGCCGACAGCGTGGTGAATACGGAGTTCTTTGGTCGGCCACCGGTGAGTCGTGGGGAGCAATCTGCTTTTCCGCAGGCACGCCTGGTGGCCCTGGCTGAGTGCGGAACGCATGCCATTCTGGACGCGGTGATGGGCCCGTGCACGACATCGGAAATTGAACTCTCCCGTGAGCTGGCCGGCCGCTTCACGCCGGGCATGCTGGTCCTCGCCGACCGCGGCTTCTACGGTTTCCGGTTGTGGGCGCAGGCAGCAGCGACGGGCGCTGACCTGCTCTGGCGGGTCAAGACGAACCTCCGTCCCCGGCACCAGGAGACCCTCGCTGACGGGTCCTGGCTGGCAACGATCATCCCGACCTCCGGCACGGGGCGACAATCGACAACACCCTTGACCGTGCGGGTCGTGGACTACACAATCGACGACGGACGCGAAAATCCCGAC
>NZ_PJJM01000101.1:604-169800 GCF_002929805.1 Cryobacterium sp. Y50
CACCGCGACCCCGACCGGGTCTCTTTCGTTGCCGCACTCCGCATCGCCCGCCGCTCAGTCGGTCAGGGCGCTTTTTCCCCCTCCGCAGCCTGACCACGCCACAGCAGTCTGGCGTCATGCGGTCCGCGCCCTCGTCCGGAGACTGAATCCCGCGCGCCGACGACGGTCAAACCCTCGCGTCATCAAACGCAAGGTCTCGAAATGGCCCGCCAAACGCTTCCAGCACGCCCACTGGCCACAACCCGCCCACGAACCAGAAATCACCATTCACGCGCCTAACTGAACGGTATTGAGGCTAAGTGAGGAGCTCTTCCAGCGCCAGGTCCGCTTCCACGTCATCAGAAATGATCGAGCCATGATCGATGACGATTTGCGCCTGGATATTGTCACCCTCGGCGTCTACATTGAGTACCGTCTCGTAGGTGAGGGTGTCACCCGGAACAATGAGGTAATCGTCGATGCTGGCGATCGCGTCGTCGTCCTGATCGGCCCAGGCGCCTTCCTCCGCCTCGACCGTCAGCGTTCCAGCTGTGATGGTCGCACCGGCGATTGCCACGGTGTCGTTCCACAACGCGAACGTTCCGGCCCCGCCGAGGAGAAGTACGATACCGGCCGCGCCTGCTACTGATCCTGTGAGGATCTTGTTCATGAAGTTCTTCCTTTACAAAAGTCGAGGGAAACGAGAAGAGATGGATCCCTTAGCGTCCTGCGCCGACGTTTAGGACAGGATCGGCGACATCCGTTCAACCGCCGAATCGGCCTGCTCCTGGGCAGACCTGGCGACACGGCCAGGGGGAGAGTCGCGCGCCCGAATGCAAATTTCACGCGACTCTCCTCTCGCTGGCCTGCCGAGGAGTTATTAAAGGTGCTGCGTCAGCTTGACCCCGAGCTCGGACAGGTCGACCGATCCGGTCTTCGCAGCGTCGTCGTCTTTGTGGTCGGCCGGGAATTTGATCGTGACGATCACCTGGTATTGAACGGAACCTTGCAGGAGTTCGAAATCAATTGACTGGTCGCCGCGAACGGGGGCCGGGCCGGCAGGACCCGCGTGGCGAGACACTTCCACCGCGGACACGTCGGTGTACTCCTTGAGAATCTTCTCGAGCGCCTTGTCTTCGTCAGAGCCGCTGTTCGCAGTGAGCTGGCCCTTGTCGACAGACAGCAGCGCCTTGATGTTGTCACCGAGAGCTTCCACGTCGAGTAGCGTCTGGTAGGTGAGGGTGTCTCCCGGAACGATGCGGTAGTCCGCAATATTAATCGCGGCCTCCGTCTGGTCTGTCCAGACACCTTCCCCCGCTTCGACTGTTAGCGTGCCGGCTGTGATGTCTGCACCAGCGACCGCCGCGGTGTCGTTCCAGAGCGCGAAGGTTCCCGCGCCGCCGAGGAGAAGAGCAACACCAGCAGCGCCCGCGATGGAGCCCTTGATCATTCTGTTCACAATTGTGCCTTTCAATTATCGGTTTTGGTGTGAAATAATGAAATGTTTTCACTATTTCCAACCAGAACCTTAGAGTTGAAAGAACCTCAAGTATGCCCCCCATTGGGTGTTCACACCCCCGTTACCTTGTTTGTAACCTCGGATGGTGTGAGTATCTGAGGGAGTTGGCCTGTCGGGTCCGGCATGATTGTTGCCNGGCTTAGCCTCGATCCACCGGTCGAGTTGAGGTTTTAGCGGCGCGTTAAACCGAGAATGCCTGTCGGATCAGGAAAAATAGAACTTACTTAGGGTTCAATTCGACCGATCCGAGAGGCATCTCGTAGATGCAACTTTTCCATACTTCGAACCGCTTGTCCGCCACCTTCGATGACACGAATCTCGTGTCGGCCGCGGGGCTCGTCACCGCGTTGGCGTTGGCGGTGAAAACGGGTCTCGGTGAGCTCGTCGACGCCCGGTTGAGTTTGCCCGGATACTTCGGCGCGAACGCCGGATTGAAAGTCACAGCTTTGGTCGCAGGAATGCTCGCCGGGGCCGATTCGATTGATGACATGGCGTTGCTCAGGCACGGCGGCATGAAGAAACTCTTCGTCGGAACCTATGCCCCGTCGACGTTGGGCTCGTTTCTTCGGGCGTTCACGTTTGGTCACGTCCGTCAGCTTGACGCCATCGCGTGGCGGTGGCTGGTCAACCTCGCCAGCCACGCTCCGATCGTCGCGGGAATTGACGATTACGCGTTGGTTGATATCGACGACACCATTAAAGAAGTCCACGGATATCAGAAGCAAGGCTCTGGTTATGGCTACTCCGGAGTGCGCGGACTGAACGCTCTGATCGGCATCGTCTCCACACCGAAGGCGGCACCCATCATCATCGGGTCCCGGCTGTGGAAAGGATCGACGGGCTCTCCCCGCGGCGCGGGCAAGTTCGTCGGCGACGTTCTCGCCACCGTGAAACGCCTCCGCAGCACAACGACGACCGGCGTGATGCTGCTGCGCGCCGATAGCGCGTTCTATGGCCACGCCGTCGTCGCCGCCGCGCACCGCGCTGGGGCGAAAGTATCCATCACCGCGCGGATGGACCCCGCTGTCAAGCGCGCGATCGCCACGATCACAGCCGGCCAGTGGACCACGATCAACTACACCGACGCGATCCGAGACGAGGAAAGCGGCGCCTGGATTTCGTCCTCCGAGGTCGCCGAAGTCACCTTCACCGCGTTCAGTTCACGCAAGAAATCCGAACGCATCGAAGGCCGCCTGGTCGTGCGACGGATCCCCGAACTGAACCATAAAGCGCACGAAGGACAACCGACCCTCTTCGACACGCACCGCTTTCACGCGTTCTTCACGACCAGCGACCTGGACACCGTCACGGCCGATCAGACCCATCGCCAGCATGCGATCATCGAACAGATCAATGCCGATCTCAAGGACAGCGCGTTGGCCCATCTGCCCTCCGGTGTCTTCACGGCCAACGCGGCCTGGCTCGTGCTGGCCACGATCGCGTTCAATCTCTCCCGAGCCGTTGGTTCACTCGCCGGCGCGGATCTGGGCAAAGCTCGCAGCGGCACCATCCGCCGCAAACTCATCAACATCCCCGCCCGAATCTCCACCTCAGCTAGGAAAATTATCCTGCATCTGCCGGCCAGCTGGCCGTGGGAAACCGGCTGGACAGCCGCATTCGCGGCGGCCTACGGCCCGCCGCACACCATCACCACCTGACCACCAGCCCTACGGCACCGAAGACCACGGAACACCATCGGCAGCAAGGCCGACAGCTTCGCCACGCCCACCACCACAACACCGCTCAGAATTCAGCGACGCCGCTCACTCAAAGCGGACCGGTGGATCGAAGCTTAGGGCCCGCGGGTATGTCGCTGTAGGGAAAACGGCCGCGGATGCCTAGGCTCTAAGAGCTATGATCCGCTTTGATCACATAACCAAGAAATACCCCGGCACCTCTCGGCCGGCACTGAACTCGATCGACGTCGAGATTTTGCGAGGCGAATTCGTCTTTCTGGTCGGCGCCTCCGGATCGGGAAAATCGAGTTGCCTGCGGCTCGTGCTCAAGGAGGAGAAGCCCACCAGCGGCAGCATTCACGTGCTGGGCCAGGACCTGCGGTCGATCTCGAACCGCAAGGTGCCGTACTTTCGCCGCAACATGGGCGTGGTCTTCCAGGACTTTCGGCTGCTGCCGAACAAGACCGTGTTCGACAACGTCGCGTTCAGCCTGCAGGTCATCGGTAAAAGCCGCGGCTTCATTCAGGAAGCCGTACCCGACACCTTAAAGATGGTCGGCCTGGCCGAGAAAGCGCAGCGCCTGCCGCATGAACTCTCCGGTGGCGAACAGCAGCGCGTGGCCATTGCCCGCGCCATCGTGAACAAGCCCCAGATTCTGCTGGCTGATGAGCCCACCGGAAACCTCGACCCCACCACGAGCGCCGAGATCATGGCGCTGCTCGCGAGCATCAATGCGGGAGGCACCACCGTCATCATGGCCACCCACGAGGCCGGCATCGTCGACAAGATGCAGCGCCGCGTGATCGAACTCGTCAACGGCGAGATCGTGCGTGACGAACGTCAAGGCGGCTACGCCACCGCGTCCATCCCGACCATCGTGCCCAGTTCTGAAGCGGATGCCGCAGCGGGCGGACCCGTACCGGTCGCGTCGGCCACCGTCGCGGCTCGGGCCGCGGCCCAACCCTCGTTGACGCATCCGTCGGCGCCGGTTCCCGAAACCTCCGTATCGCTGCACCAGGCGGCGGCAGCCGCGGTTGCAGCAGCGGCCGCATCGGTTGATCCGACATCGGTTGATCCGACACCGGTTGTTCCGACACCGGTTGTGCCGGCTCCCGCCGCCGAATCTCCTGCTGCGCAAGAGGCCGGTCTTGCAGGGGCCACGCCGCCGATGGCGCGCCCGGTTCTTCCGGTCGCCCCTGACGACGCCCCTGACGACGCCCCCGAACAGCTCACCCTCGCCGAGAAACTCGGCCTGCGAGCACCAGGAGAGAAACCAGACCAAACCGGCGAACAGAACGTGGGGCCGAACCGATGAGGCTCGGACTGGTGCTCTCCGAGGCCGCGAACGGCCTGCGACGCAACGCATCCATGGTCGTCTCTGTGGTGCTCGTCACCTTCATCTCGCTGACCTTCGTTGGTGCGGCCGTGCTGATGCAGATGCAGATCGGCCAGATGAAGAACTTCTGGTACGACAAGGCGCAGGTCGGCATCTACATGTGTTCTGACATCTCGCCGGGCGAAACCTGCACCGGCGGCGACGCCTCGAAGGAGCAGATTGCAGCCGTCGAGGCCCTGCTCGAATCGCCGACCCTGGCGCCGTTCATCGACACTTATTACTTTGAGACGCACGAGCAGGCCTTCGAGAATTTCAAGAAGCAGTTCGCCGGCAACCCGGTCGCCGATTATGTCACCGCGGACCAGTTGAACCAGACCTTCTGGGTCAACCTCAACGATCCCTCTCAGTCCGCCGTGCTCGTGGAGAGCCTATCCGGGGTAGTCGGCGTAGAAAATGTCGCTGACCAGCGTAAATATCTTGATCAGATCTTTTCGGTGCTCAACGTAGCGAGCTACACGGCCATTGGTATTGCCGGGTTGATGCTGATCGCGGCAGCGCTGCTGATTGCAACGACCATCCGTTTGTCGGCGTTCTCCAGACGTCGCGAACTCGGCATTATGCGACTGGTCGGCGCGAGCAACCGGTTCATTCAAACGCCGTTCATTCTCGAGGGCGTCTTCGCGGCGCTGCTCGGCTCGTTGCTGGCTGGCGGCGCGATCCTGGCCCTCGTTTACTTCTTCGTGCAGGGGTATCTCGGGGCCAGACTCACCGGCTTCGCCCTGGTCGGTATGGACGACGCGCTCGTCGTGGTACCCATCTTGCTCGTGGTCGGCGCGGTGCTCGCCGCGTTCTCGGCCAACTTCGCCATCACCCGCTACCTCAAGGTTTGAACCTCAAGTGCAGGCCCGCGCACAGCGATCGGGCGCGGGGCCGGTAGACTAGTAGGCTGTCTGCCGGTTCGGCCGACGGCATCCGCTTACAGTATCTGAACTGACTACGAATTGAGGTGAGGTACATGCCCAGGGAACGTGGCGAAAAGGTCGTGGCGACCAACCGTAAGGCCCGACATGATTACCTCATCAGTGACACCTACGAGGCTGGAATGGTTTTGAGCGGCACCGAGGTCAAATCGCTGCGCGCAGGCCGGGCCACCCTGGTCGATGGTTACGCCTTCATCGAGGGCGGCGAGGCCTGGCTGGATGCGGTGCACATCCCGGAGTATTCCGGCGGCTCGTGGACCAACCACCCGCCGCGCCGCAAGCGCAAACTCCTGCTTCACAAGAAGGAGATCATCAAGATCAGCCACAAGACCAAGGAGGGCGGTTATACGCTCATTCCGCTGCGGATTTACTTCGCGGATGGTCGGGCCAAGGTTGAGATCGCCGTCGCCAAGGGTAAGAAAGAGTACGACAAGCGCCAGACGCTGCGGGAACGCACCGACAAGCGCGAATCGGACCGCGCGATATCGGCACAACGGCACCTCGGCGACTAGGCGACTAGGCGACTAGGGACTTCTGTAGTAGTATGGAGGGCTGCCCCGCAACTGGTGCAGATTGGTAATTCAACAGCGTGTGACACGAACCCATCGCATGAGCTTTCAATTTGTAAAGCGTGTGATGTGTAGGGGGATGATCGGTTTCGACATTGTTTGCGCAATTGTGAGAAGCGGGTCGAGGATGCAGGGTTATCTCGTAAACGATCTCTGCAAAACAATAAGTGCCAATTCAAAGCGCACTGACTTCGCTCTCGCTGCCTAAGCGAAAGCACTAAAGAAGTCCGCCAGACCGGGAATGCTCTCTACCCGGATCCTGACGCCATTTAGAGAGATTGCTTCTACATTGAGCCACGGGATGTAGAGGGACTTAAACGAAGGCTGGGCCTGTCGGAGTAGATGCCAGTGGCAAATTCCGGGGCCGAGAAAGCGATTTCACTGGATACACCCGTAGAAGGCATATGACCACAGCAGTGGACCGGGGTTCAATTCCCCGCATCTCCACCATCGGTTCTGTCACACGCTGTTTTGTCTTGGATGAGGCCACCCCTGGGTGGCCTCATCTGGTTTAAGCGGATGCTATGGTCAGCGCAGGCGGAGACCGATCGATGGGCGGATGGGTTGCCGCTGGCCGCCGGAGTGCACGATGTCGTCGCCGTCGACACTGAGCTGGCTGGCGTGGCAGCGCAGGGCAGCCACGACGGTGGCGCGCTGGGTCTCGAAATCGAACCACTCCGCATCCGCTGTGGGCGTGTCGAGAATTTCGGCGTACGAAATGGCGAGTGCTCGGCTGGCGGCGAGCGCGGCGTCGTGCACGCGCACGTGGTCTGGGTGGCCGTAGCCGCCGGTGGCGTCGTAGCTGATGACGAGGCTCGGTTGCACGTGCTGGAGAACGGCGACGAGGTCGGTGGTGACCTCGTCGAGCGGAGCGCGGGCAAGGGCATCCTCTTCGGAATCGGCGGCCGGGCCGGCCAAGCCGGAGCGAATCCACTCCATGCCGGAGTCGCGGTAACGGCGTTCGGGCAGCCCAGGCGCGCGAACCGGTACCTCGCCGAGCCAAAAGCAATCGTGGACGCCGAGCGTGCGGGCGGCGCGCTCGAGTTCACGCTCGCGCTCTTCGGCTAGGGCCGCGGTGCCAGCGAGATTCGAGAGCGGTCCGACGATGACTTCACCGCGCTCACCGCGCGTGGCCGTGACCAGGGTGATGCGAATACCGCGGCTCGCGAGATGCGCGATGAGGCCGCCGGTGCCAATGGTCTCGTCGTCGGGGTGGGCATGCACGAACAGCACTGACCTGACGGCGTCCAGAATGCTCATCGGGCTCCGGGTCGGTCAGTGCTTTGTGCAAACTGCACGGGGACAGTGGATGCGAGAGCCATCCGTCGAGCTTATCGCCGCCAGCCTGTGGCGCCCAGGGCATGCCATCGGGTCAAGGTGGCATCTTGTGACTGGCGCTTGTTCATGGGGCGGAAAGCGAGCATCTCGCAGGTCTGATGCTTGCCCAAGGGACCAGAGTTGGCTTCTTGCGAAAAACCCGGGAAGGGGCCGGGCAGTTTCGGGTCGAATTGGGGGCGCTGCCGATGGCTAGCTGCGCAGGCCGGTTCGTTGATTGGACGCGCTATCCACAGCCTGATTCGATGACGATGACGATGACGGCAGGGATGGCGCCAGCGGCGGGTTCGGGTCGACCAGATCGTCGTGGTGAATCGAGTCAACGCGCGTGTGCAGGGGAGCGTTGCTTCCGCTCCACTGCAGCGAGATGATCTCGGCCGCAATCGAGACCGCCGTCTCCTCGGGCGTGCGCGAGCCGAGGTCGAGGCCGATCGGGCTGCGCAGCCGGGCCAGCTGCGTGTCGGTCACTCCGACTGCGCGCAGCCGTTCCAGCCGGTCGAGGTGGGTGCGGCGGGATCCCATGGCGCCGATGTACGCCACCGGTGGGCCGTGCAGGGCGGCGGCGAGCAGGGGAACGTCGAATTTCGGGTCGTGGGTGAGCACACAGATGACCGTGCGGGGATCGATGAGGCCGCCCGCGATCTGTTCGCGCAGGTAACGGTCGGGCCAGCTCACCACGATCTCGTCGACCCCGGGAAAGCGAGCGGCGGTGGCGAACACGCCACGGGCATCGCAGACCGTGACTCGGTAGCCGAGAAAGGTTCCGAGCCGGGCCAGAGCGGTGGCAAAATCGATCGCTCCGAAGACGAGCAGGCGGGGCCGGGGCGCGTAGCTCGCAAAGAACACCCGCATGCCCGCGCCACGACGCTCGCCGTCTGGACCGTAGGTGAGCGTTGTGTTGCGGCCGGCGGCGAGCAACCCCTGGGTGTCGTCGCCGATGGCGTGGTTGGCGCGGTCCGAACCGAGATCGCCCTCGAATCCATGCGGGCGCACCACGAGATGGCGGCCGATCCAGCCGGCATCCGGATGCTCGATCACCGTGGCGACCCCCACCGGGCGCCCGGCATCCACGTCGTCGTGCACCCCCTCGAGCAGTGCGAAGGTGCCGCGGGAAACGGGTTCAATGAAGACGTCGAGGATGCCGCCGCAGGTCAGCCCCACCGCGAAGGCGTCGTCGTCGCTGATACCGTAGCGCACGAGCACCGGTACGCCATCCGCGGCGACCTGGGTGGCCAGTTCGTAGACGGCGCCCTCGACGCAGCCGCCCGAGACCGATCCGGCCACCGTGCCGTCAGCGTTGACCAGCATCGATGCGCCGGCCGGCCGAGGTGCTGACTGGAAGGTGCGCACGACGGTAGCGAGGCCCGCCGTCGCGCCGCCCTGCCAGCCAGCGAAGAGGGTATTGAGAACTTCACGCATGCCGGGCTCCCTTCTGTCGTCGGTAGACTCTAGCGGCCGGATGCCCGCCGACCGATTCGGTATGCGATGAACGCTACCGTGGCCAGCAGACCTACAAGTTTCACCGGGTCGCTCAGCTGGTCGGCGATGACGCCCTTGACCAGGCTCAGAGCGTCGAGGCTCGGAGCCGGCGCTGCCCCGTACGGGGCCCCGCGGTGCCCACCAGCGGGAGTCGTGCGCGGCGGAAGGGGGCCCGGCGGCGTGGCGGGCCGGGCGGGGACATCCGGCGTGACGTCGGGGTGGGTGTCGGTGGCCGGGGCATCACCGGGTGGAATCTCACTCATATCGGCGACGGCACGGGGGGAGCCCTGGGCGAGGGCGCCCGGGTCGTCGACGTGCTCGCCTACGCGGGTGGCAGCACTGTCGGCGGCCGTGGCTGCGGCATCCGCTTCACCGTCTGAATCAGCACGGGTACTGCCCTCGATCAGGTCCTGCAGATTGCCGGCGAACAGACCTATCATCTGCTCGGTGACGCTGCTGATGACTCCCTTGCCCATCGCCGCCGCCTTGCCGGAAAGCGACAGGTCGGCGCTGACCGTGCCCTGGGTCACGCCGTCGGTTTCGACCAGTTCGAGCGTGACGGTGGCCTGCGCGGTGCCCTGACCGCGGGTTTCCTGGGCCTTGCCGGAGAAGACTGCGCGGTGCCCCTCGACGTCGCGTTCGTCGACGTTCATCTGCCCGCGGTATTGCATGGTGATCGGGCCGAGCTTGACCTTCATGCCGACCTGGTAGTTGTCGTCGCTGAGTTTGTTCAGAATCTGTGCGCCCGGCACGCAACCAGCGACGCGTTCGAAGTCCATCAGGGTGTTCCACACCGTGTCGACGGGGGCGATTACGGTGAAAGTGGTGTCGATTTGCATCAGGGTGTCCTCTGCTGGGTCAGGTCGGTTGGTGGGAGATTGCACGTTGATCGGATGCTGGCGGGTCACCGCGAATCGCGGCCGCCACCTCGATCAGGGCCGCGTAGCTGTGGCCGCTGACGAAGGCATCGCAGTAGGGGAGCGCGGCTGCCATACCGCCCACGAGCGGCCGGTAATCGACGGCGACCTTGCGTGGATTCACCCAGACAATGCGGTGCGCGAGTCGGCGCAGGCGTGCCATCTGGGCGTCGACGTCGGCCGGGTCGTCCTGCGCCCAACCGTCGGAGAACACCACGATCACCGCTCCCCGGGCCAGGCCGCGCCGCCCGAAATCATCGATGAATCGACGGATGCTCGCGGCCAGCCGAGTACCGCCGGCCCAGTCCGTCGCGGTGGCGGCCGCCTGCGCGAGCGCCTGGTCCGGGTCACGGAGCGCGAGCTGGCGGGTCAGCCGGGTGAGCTGGGTGGAGAACACGAAGGCTTCGGCCCGCGCACCGGACGCCGCGCCTTGGAGCAGCGACAGGAAGACCCTCGTGTACGGCTCCATCGAGCCCGACACATCGCAGAGCAGCACGAGTCGGCGCGGTTTCGACCGGCGGCGGGCGTGGTGCAGGGCGATAGGATCGCCGCCGCTGCGCTGCGCTGCTCGCACGGTGCGGGCCAGATCGAGCCGGTCACGGTTGTGCGGCGACGGATGCCGGCGGCGGCTGCGCCGGGTTGGCGTCGACAGCACGATGCGAGCGACGAGCTGGCGCAGTCGGGCAAGTTCGTCGGGGGCGAGGTCAGCGAACGCCATGTCGTGCAGGTGTTCGTCGTTTGAGGCCAGGGCGAGGATGGCGTCGCGTTCCGGGCCCGTGGTATCGGTGTCGCTCGAGTCGGTGCCCGGCAACGGGGCCGGCGGGCGTTCGTCCCCAGACTCGGGAGTAGCGGCCGGACGATTGGTCGGTGGGGCGGCCTTGGAACGGGTTTCCGAGCCGATCGCCGGGGGAGCGTTGGGATCGCCGCGGCTTTCGACCGGGTCGAGTCGGCCGTCGAAGACGGCGCTAAACACCGCGTCGAACCGGGCGAGGTGCTGCTGCTGGGAGATGAACACGATCCGGCAGGCCCAGTACAGGGCGGCTCGGTCGGTGGGAGGGACGAGGCGGAGCGCCTCGGCCAGCCGGGCTGCCCGGTCGGGCGACACCGGGAGTCCGGCGCGGTGCAAAGCGGTACTGAAACCGGCGGCGAGGGACGCCGCCTCGATCAGCGGATTCCCGCCTGTGGTCATCAGGTTCGGCGTCGACCCGCTTGAGGCGGTCCAGAGTGCCGGTGCGCTGCCGCCAGGCTCGCTGCCACGTTCTTCGCGCTCAGGCATCGGCAGCCTGCGCGACCCAGGCGCCGCCGCGAGCGGCAGCGAGATTTAGATCGTCACGATTCTTCAGCACGAAACCCCAGGTCTGCTCGACCGCCCGGCGGCTGAGCTGCTCGATACCGAGCGCCCCGAGCGCTCCCACCCAATCGATGGCCTCGGCGATTCCGGGCGGCTTGATTAGGTCAAGCGAACGCAGACGGGTAATGGCCTGTGCGGCCTCGGTCGCAATCGCCTGTGAACTGCTCGGCACCCGCCGGCGCACGATCTGCGCGATCCGCTCCGGCCCCGGGTAATCGATCCAGTGATAGAGACAGCGCCGGGTCAGCGCGTCGTGCAGGTCGCGGGTGCGATTGCTGGTGAGAATCACGATCGGCGGATGCGTGGCCCGCACGGTTCCGAGCTCGGGGATGGTGACCGCCGCCTCGGCGAGCAGCTCGAAGGTGAAGGCTTCGAACTCGGCGTCGGCCCGGTCGATCTCGTCGAGCAGCAGCACGGCCGGCCGCGGTCCCGCGTACTCGATCGCCTGCAACAGCGGGCGACGCAGCAAGTAGTCGCGGCCGAACAGCTCGGTCTCGGCTAGTTCGACCCCGTGCGCCTCGGCCAAACGGATGCCGAGCAGCTGACGGGGGTAATTCCACTCGTACAGTGCTTCACCGGCAGAGATGCCCTCGTAGCACTGCAGCCGAAACAGTTCGGTGTCGAGCAATCGGGCGAGAGCTTTGGCGATCTCGGTTTTGCCGACCCCCGGTTCGCCCTCGAGCAGCAGCGGCTGCCGCATGCGCACGGCCAAGAACACCGCCGTTGCGAGCCCTTCGTCGGCCAGATAATTTTCGGCGTCGAGGGCACGTTGCAGCGCGGCCACGTCGGGCACGATCTCGGGCAAAGTCACCAACGCACCCACCCCCATCGGTCAGTCGGGCGTCTACCGCGCGGGTGCCTACCGCGCGGGTGCCTACCGCGCGGGTGCATACTGCTTTGGATTCGCCAGAAACGCCTTGCGGCAGCTAGCCGCACAGAAATAGACGGTCTCACCGTTGAACTCGACCTGCAGAGTCGACGACATCACGGCCACAGACATGCCGCAGACTGGGTCGAGGACGACGCCGGTGTTCTTCGGCTCCGCGGCAGGCGCCTCGGCAGCACGCGCCTCGGCGACGCTCGCCAAATCCGACGCTCCCACCGACGCTCCCACCGCCGCGCCAGCACCAGCCGCGCCAAGCGGATGCCCCCGTCCGGCCCGCTCCTGTACCAGCTGCGCCAGAATCGACACCGCAATCTCCCCGGGCGTTCGCGCCCCGAGGTCAAGGCCCGCCGGACTGAAAACCCGCGCGCGCTGCTCCGGCGATACGTCGAGCGATGCGAGCACCGCGGCACCGCGCCTGGGACTTGCCACGAGCGCCACGTACGGCACTCCCACAGCCAGCGCCGCCAGCAGCGCGGACTCCTCGTCTCGGCCATGGGACGCGACGATCAGCGCAGCGTCGCCGGACTGCGGGGCGGCAGAGGTGCCATCCGCTTGCACGAGGTCGAAGCCGACCAGCGGTGCGAGGGCGGCCAGGGCTTGGGCGTCGGGCGTCGACCCAACCACGATCAGGCGTGGCAGCGGAAGGCGCGGTTCGAGAAAGATTTCGATCGCCCCGCCGCTGACGCACGGGTTGGAGACCTCGACCGCGCCGTCCTCCACAGTGCTCGACGGCACACCGGCGACGACCTTGAGCAGCAGCGGCTGGCGGCTTGCGAGTACCTGCAGGCTGTACAGGCGAACGGATGCCTCCACGCAGGTTCCGCCGACAAAACCCTCGATCTCGCCGGTCGAGCGCACGAGCGCCGTATCGCCCGCGTGCGCGCTCGTCGGACGCACCGCGCGCACCACGGTCGCGTGCACGAACGGTTCGCGGCGCGCCTCGAGCTCCCGCTCCAGCACAGACTGTATCTCGGGCATGCTACACCGGCGGTCTCGTGCGGCCCTGCATGGCCTCCCACACCCGGGCGGGCGTGCAGGGCATATCCATGTGCACGACCCCGAACGGGGCGAGGGCATCGACGACGGCGTTGACGACGGCCGGCGGCGAGCCGACCGTGGCAGACTCGCCAACGCCCTTCGCCCCGATCGGGTGGTGCGGCGACGGGGTCACGGTGAAGCCGGTCTCCCAGTCGGGCACCTCCATGGCGGTGGGAAGGAGGTAGTCCATAAACGAGCCGCCGAGGCAGTTGCCCTCGTCATCGAACTCGATAATCTCCATCAGCGCCATGCCAACACCGTCGGTGAGGCCACCATGAATCTGGCCCTCGATGATCATCGGGTTGATGCGGGTGCCGCAGTCGTCGACGGCGATGAAGCGGCGCACCTTGACATGGCCGGTGCCCGGGTCGACGTCGACGACGCAGATGTAGGCGCCGAACGGAAACGTGAGGTTGGGCGGATCGTAGGTGACCTCGGCGTCGAGGTTGCCGTCGATACCCTCGGGCAGCGCGATCGTACCGTGGGCGCCCATTGCGATCTCGGCGATGGTCTTGCCCACGCTCGGATCGCCCTTCACGAACCAGCGGCCCTTCTCCCACTCGAGGTCTTCCGGCCGGGTCTCGAGCATGGCCGCGGCGATGAACCGGGCCTTCTCCCGCACCTTCCGGGCGACGAGCGCCACGGCTGCGCCGCTGACCGGAGTGGACCGGCTGCCATAGGTGCCGAGGCCGAACGGCGTCTGGTCGGTGTCTCCGTGCACCACATCGATGTCTTCCGGCGGGATGCCGATCTCCTCCGCTACGATCTGCGCGAACGTCGTTTCGTGGCCCTGGCCCTGGCTTTGCACCGAGATGCGCACGACGGCCTTGCCGGTGGGGTGGATGCGCAGTTCGGCGCCGTCCGCCATTCCGAGGCCGAGAATGTCCATGTCTTTGCGCGGGCCGGCGCCGACCGTTTCGGTGAAGAACGAGATGCCGATGCCCATGAGCTCACCACGTTCGCGTTTCTCCTTCTGTTCGCGGCGCAGTTCGTCATAGCCGGCCATCTTCATCGATAGCCGCATGGTGGGTTCGTAATCGCCCGAGTCGTACTCCCAGCCGGTCTTGTTGGCGTAGGGAAACTGCTCCTTCTTGATGAAATTCTTCAGGCGCAACTCGGCTGGGTCCATGTCGAGCTTGCGGGCCAGGATATCGACCATCCGCTCCACCAGATAGACCGCCTCGGTGACGCGGAAGGAACAGGCATAGGCCACCCCGCCCGGGGCTTTGTTGGTGTAAACGCCGGTGACGGTGCAATGCGCTGCGGCGAGGTCATAGCTGCCGGTGAAGATGTGGAAGAACCCGGCCGGATACTTGGTGGGCTGGGCGGTGGCGTTGAACGCGCCATGGTCGGCGAGCACGTTGGTGCGCAGGGCCAGGATTTTGCCGTCCTTGGTCGCCGCGATCTCGCCCTGCATGATGTAGTCGCGGGCGAACGATGTACTCATGAGGTTTTCGGAGCGGTCCTCGACCCATTTCACCGGTTTTCCGGTGACGATGGAGCCGACGACGGCGAGGATATAGCCCGGGTAGATTCCGACCTTGTTACCGAACCCGCCGCCGATGTCGGGGGAGACCACCCGAATCTTGTGCTCGGGAATGCCGGAGACCATCGCGAACAGGGTGCGGTGGGCATGTGGCGCTTGCGTCGTCTCGTACAGGGTGAGGCGGCCGTCGATGGGGTCGAAGTCGGCGACGGCGCCGCAGGTTTCCATCGGCGCCGGATGCACGCGCGGATAGACGATCTCCTGCTTCACCACGACGTCGGCGCTCGCGAAGACGGCATCCGTTTCGGCTTTGTCGCCGGCTTCCCAGTCGAAGATGTGGTTGTCGGTGCGGCCCGCAAGGTCGTCGCGAATGATGGGAGCACTCGGATCCATCGCCTTGCGGGCGTCGACGACGGGCGGTAGCACGTCGTACTCGACCTGGATCAGTTCAAGGGCGTCTCGGGCGGCGTAGCGGTCTTCGGCGACGACGAAAGCGACCTCCTGGCCCTGGAAGCGCACCTTGTCGGTGACCAGCACGGCCTGCACATCCATCGAGAGGGTCGGAGCCCAGGCGAGGCCGAGGGCCTGCAGGTCGGTGCCGGTGATCACAGCGAGCACCTTGGGGTGCGCAAGCGCCTCGGTCGTATCGATCGAGACCAGCCGGGCGTGGGCAACGGGAGCGCGCAGAATGGCGCCGTGCAGCATGCCGGGCAATACGATGTCGTCGACATAGTGGCCCTTGCCGCGCACGAAACGCGGGTCCTCCTTGCGCTGCATGCGGCCGTGGCCGATGGGCCGATCGTGGTCGCCGGCGGCCGGGTTCGACGGGCGGTCCTCGAGGATGGTCATGCGTGCACCTCTTGCTCGGTTGATTCGGACGTGGTCGTTTCCGGGGCTGCACCGGCGGGATGCTCGGCGGCCCACTGGATCGACCGCACAATGGTGGCGTAGCCGGTGCAGCGGCAGATCTGCCCGGAGATGGCCTCGCGAATCTGCAGCGGTTCGGGGTGCGGGTTGTGGTCGAGCAGGGCGCGGGCGGTGAGCATCATGCCGGGGGTGCAGAAACCGCACTGCAGGCCGTGCTCCTCCATGAAGCCCTGCTGCACGGGGTCGAGGGTGGCGCCGTTGGCGAGTCCCTCCACGGTTGTGATCGTGTGTCCGTCAACCATGGCAGCGAGCACGGTGCACGATTTCACCGGTTGGCCGTCCATCAGTACGACACAGGTGCCACAGTTGGTGGTGTCGCAGCCCCAGTGCGTTCCGGTGAGCCGCAGGTCGTCGCGAATGAAGTGTACGAGCAGCACGCGCGGTTCGACCTCGTGGGTGACGAAAGTGCCGTTTATGGTCATGCTGATCTGCATCGGGCTCAACTCCTAAATCGTGATGTCTGAAATGGATGCCGCAGCGCGGCGGCAGGCCGCCCGCAGCACCCGACGAGTCAGTTCGTCGGCGAGGTGCCGCTTGTAGTCGACCGGTCCGCGTTGGTCGGCGAGGGGATCGCAGGCTAGTGACGTCAGGCGGCCGGCCTCAACGAAGAGCTGCTCGGTGGGGGCCTGGCCGACGAGCACGGCCTCAACCTCGGTGACGTTGCGGTCCAGTCCGACCGCCGTGAGGCCGACAGCCACGTGGCTGATCGTGCCATCGGCCGCAAGCGTCACGCTCGCACCGGCCGCAGCAACGGCCCAGTCTCCGATCCGGCGTTCGACCTTTTCATAGGCGCTGCCGGAGTCGTCCCGAATCGGCACGCGCACCTCGATTAGTAGTTCGTTCTGGGCGACCGCAGTCTCGTACGGGCCGCGATGAAATTCGGCCATCGACAGCATCCGCTCACCGGCCGGCCCGCGAACGACGGCGACCCCTTCGAGCACATGGCACACCGTGGAGAGATCTTCGGCCGGGTCGGCTTGGCAGAGCGAGCCGCCGATGGTGCCGCGATTGCGCACGATCGGGTCGGCGATGACCCGTTCGGCATCGATGACGATGGGAAAGAGCCGCTTGATATCGTCGGATTCGAGTAGTGTCGTGTGCCGGGTCATGGCGCCGATACGCAACACACGGCCGTTGTTAGGCACTGTGTCAACCAGTAGGTAATCGAGCTCGAACAGGTCATTGATGTCGATGAGCCAGTCCGGCCGGGCCAGGCGTAGCTTCATCATGGGCAGCAGGCTGTGACCGCCGGCGACCACCCGGGACTCGGGCCCGTGACGATCGAGCAGGGCGAGGGCGTTGTCCACCGAACTGGCACGGACATATTCGAACGGAGCCGGAATCTGCACGGGCTTCTCCTCACTGAGAAGTTTCCATGGCGCCGCGCATCATCGCGCGACACCGTTGTGTGCCACAGCTTGCTCCCCGCGCCCACTTGCTGTCAACAGCGAGCTCGGCGAAGTTAGGCGCTCCGGCGCGCTCTACCGGGCCAGATAGTCATCGTGCTGCCGGTGCGCCTCCGCTACCTGCTCTCGGATGCGGTCGATGTCCTTGGCCTTGTTGCGGTATTTCAGGTCCATGGCCAGAACCTGTTCTTCTTCCTCGGTCAGCATTCGGTAGATCCGCTCGCGTTCGGCCAGATCGGCGGTGTAATCCAGATCGAGGTAGCTGACCGCGTGGCGACGCGCGTTGTTGATGGAGGCTTGGGCTTTACCCGCCTTGCTCAGCAGCGAGGCCACGACGGTGATCGTGAGTGCTCCGATGATGACGCTCAGGGACAGCCCCGTGCTGATTTCCACGACCGGGACCGGTTCACCGCCGTTGATGAACGGCAGATTGTTCTCGTGGAGCGCGTGGAGCACCAGCTTGACGCCGATGAACGCCAGGACGAACGCGAGGCCGTACGAGAGGTAGATCAGCCGGTCCAGGAGCCCGTCGATCAGAAAGTACAGCTGGCGCAGTCCCATCAGCGAGAACGCGGTCGCGGTAAAGACGATGTAGACGTTCTGGGTCAGCCCGAAGATCGCGGGAATGGAGTCCAATGCGAACAGGATGTCCGTACCGCCGATCGCCACCATGACCAACAGCATGGGCGTCAGTGCCCTCTTGCCTTCGTGCATGGTGAACAGCTTGTCGCCGTCGTAGTGCTCGGTGGTGTGAAAGCTCCGTTTGGCCAGGCGGATCATGAAATTATCCGCTTGGTTATCGCCGTGTGCTTCGGGCTTGAGCAGATTACCCGCCGTAATCAGCAGAATCAGACCGAAAATGTAGAATACCCAGGCGAAGGAATTGATCAGCGCCGCGCCCAGAAAGATGAACCCGGTGCGAGCGATCAGGGAGAAGACGATGCCGAACAGCAGCACCTTTTGCTGGTCCTCGCGGGGGACTCGGAAGCTCGCCATGATGATCAGGAAGACAAACAGGTTGTCCACGGACAGCGCCTTCTCTGTGATGTAGCCGGCGAAGTATTCCGATCCCATCGTGCTGCCGCCAAAGAACAAGACCAGGATGCCGAAGAGGATGGCCAGGCCGACGTAGATGGAGGACCACAGGGCGGCTTCCTTCAGCGCGGGAACGTGCGCCTTGCGAATATGAAAGAAGTAGTCGAAGGCGAGCAAAGCCAGGATGACAACGATGGTGATGACCCAGATGAGGGGTGAAACAGTCATGAACTCTGCTTTCCTAAGGTGGCGGCAGCGAGCCTAGCCCAGTTGCGGTGTGTTGCGTGACTCTTGGCGGCAAAATGGCGGCTTGCGTTTTCCCTACGTTAACCGTTTCGTCCGTGCCCGGGCAATCACGGGCGATTCTTCCACGACTTCCAAAACTTCGACTCCACTTCGACTCCACTTCGGCTGCCTTCTGCTGCTCCAGGGCGTGCAGGCGACCGTAGCTGAAGGTGTTTTCGCCGCGTAAGTAGGCGTCGACCGCGCCGCGCTTGAGCAGACGCTCGCGGGCGATGACGCTGTCGTGCTGGTCGCCGAGAATAGTCTGGAGTTTCTGGGCGAACGCACTGACCGCAAAGGCGCGCTTGCGGCTGAGCGGATGCGTCGTCTCGGCCGCATAGCGCAGCCGCTTGGCTCGTTTGCGCACCTTGTGCAGGGCGAGGTCGCGTTCGGCTCCCGGCACTGTCTTGGTGGCGGCTCGCACCGCACGGCGCAGTTTCTTCCATTCCCTATTTATCAGTGCCGGCACGACTGTGCGTGCTTCCTGCCTGGCCACGCCCGTGAATGGTGGTGAGGTCACGAGCGCCGCGAGGGCATCGAACAGCCGAAAGTAACGGTGGCTGTTGAGGGCAGTCAGGAGCGCGTGATACACCGTGTCGGTGTCCGTATTGGCGCGACTGCCGAGGCGCTGGCGAATCGGGCCGAGCAGCAGCCCCTCAGGTTCGCGGTCGAGGTGGCCGGTGAAGCGGCGCTGCAGCACCTCTTCGTCGCGCGAGCCGCCCAGAACGGTCGCGAGCCAGGCGAGTTCGCTGCGCAGGTGTGGCACCACGGTCGCATCGAGCAGGGAGTGATAGGTGGCGAGAACCGAGCGCAGCCGACGAGTGGCGACGCGCATGGCGTGCACGCTTTTGGCCGTTGTCTGCCGCACGTGTGGATCTTGGGTGCGCAGCACCTCGTACTGTTCGTGCAGGCTCAGTACCAATACGTCGCCGGCCCACCCGGAAGACCGGGGCCGACGGGGCACCGCACCTAGCTGGCCGGCTTGATCGGGAAATCGGTCGCCGAGCGCGCGCGCCAGCGTGGAGGCATGCAGCGATAAGTGGACGCCGCTCGACGCGAGCATGGATTCCCCGGCGTAGAGCAGGTCGTTCGGACCATCCACGAGTTCGAGCTCCCATTCACGCCAACCCGCCAGGGCCGGATCGGGGGTGAGGCGCTCGGCCTGAACGTGGTCGTCGCAGAACACCGCGAGGGTATCGCCGCCCACGCCGATCAGGGCATGCACCACCCGCTTGGTGTTCAGTCGGGCCACGGGAACGAGTGGAGCGTCCCGCACGTGAAACCGCACGAGCTGGGCGAGCGACTCGGGGACGGTATCCGCTTCATCGAGTGTGTGCTTGCCCAGCGGTGCGTGGATTTCGCGTCGGCGCCCGGCCGTAAGCGGCAGTTTCAGGTGCCACCCGGCGTCATCGCCGCCGGTGCGGCGACGCAGGGTGACGTGTTGGGCGGCCAGCACGAGGTCGGCCGTGTCGAAGTAGATGGCCTCGAGATCATGGGTGACCGGCGCGGCAATCATCTGCACCCCGGGAAGATCGTATAAGCGGGGCAGCAGCGTCGTTTCGTCGACGTCAAACTTGAGCTCGGTCTCGATGCCGCCGTTAGTATCCACGACTCAGCCTAGCGCGGGACCCGCGCCAGGCTGCCGAGGTCAGGCGTTGGCGAGCCAGAGGTCGGGGCCGAAGATCTCGTAGTGGATGCGGTCGGCCGGTATGCCGGACTGCAGCGCCTGGGAGCGCAGGCTGCGCATGAACGGGAGCGGACCGCAAAGGTATACCGAGGCATCCTCCGGGATGGTCACGTTCTCCAGCGACATGAAGCCCTCGTGGTAGCCCTCGCTCGGGATCTCCAGCCAGAGCTCGAGTTCGGCCGCCTCCAGCAAGGCGACGTCCTCGTTCATCTGGTCGCGCAGCGCCCAGCGCTCGAGGTTGCTCTCGGCGTGCAGCACACGCACCGCACGCTTCGAGCCAGAGTCGACCAGGGAACGCAAAATGGAGGCGCTGGGCGTGCAGCCGATTCCGGCCGAGGCCAGGATCAACGGGCCGGTGCCCGCATCGAGGGTGATGTCGCCGCACGGCACGGAGAGGATGAGCGTGTCGCCGACCTGCACATCGCGGTGCAGCACGGGGGAGACCTCCCCGTCGGCGTCGAGTTTGGTGGTGAAGACTCGGGTCGTGGCCGTGCCGGCCGAGAGCGAGTACTGACGCACCTGGCGGATACCGTCGGGCATGACGGCGGTTACGCTGACGTACTGGCCCGGCAGGGCGGGCGTCACGGGGGTGTCATCGGCCGGTTCGAGCGTGAACGTGACAGCGTCGGTTCCGGCCGCTTCTTTCTTCACGACGATCCAGGGGGCGAGCGGCTTGTCGCTGGCGAGTCCGGCGTAGAGGCCGTTCTCCATCTTGACCAAGGCGTGGGCCATCAGCCAGTAGACCTCGGTCCAGGCGGCGGCGATCTCGGCGGTGATGACGTCGCTGAGTTCGTCGGCGATAGCCTCGAATAGGTACTTGTAGACGATGTCGTACTGCTCGGGCTGAATATTGAGCGAGACGTGCTTGTGGGCGATGCGGGAGAGCATGGCCTCCGGCGTGATATCGGGGTTCGCCACCATATGGGTCGCGAAGACGGCGATGCTGCCGGCGAGGGCCTGCTGCTGCGTGCCGTTCTTCTGGTTGGAGCGGCTGAACAGCCCGTCGAATAGTTCGGGGTGAGCGGTGAGCATGCGGTTGTAGAAGTTCTTCGCGATCTGGGGCATCCGCTCGCCGACCAGCGGCAGGGTGGCTTCGATGAGGGGGAGAGACTGGGGCGAAAGCATAAATACTCCTTCTGCGTGGCGACGCCCGTTTGTGGGGTCTCTAGCAAAAGTAGCATTTCATATACCAGTTAAACGGATGTTTTCTACAAGTCGTAGAAATTAGGGACTTTAGTCCTACCGCACCAGACCGAGTTCGACCAGAACCGGTCCTCCCGGTTTTCCGTGTGGAAGAGCCGCGATGACGATGCCGTCGAGCTCGCGGTAGAAGGCTTCCCGCGCCCGACGCAGGGCGCCGCGGAGGCCGCATCCACTCAATAATGGGCAGGGGCCATTGGGCGAGTCGCACGCTGCCAGATCGGTGCGGGTATCGAGCTGGCGCAGGAGCGCCCCGACGGTGGCCTCGCGCCCGAGCATGCTGATGCGGACACCGCCGGTGCGCCCCCGGATGACCTCGACCAGACCGAGCTCGCCGAGCCGCCTGATGGCCTTGGTGACATGGTTGTACGGCGTGCCGACCTCGGCGGCGACGACCCGTGAGGTGTAGGTGGCGCTCTCCGGCGCCGCTGCCAGCAGCATGACGACCCGCAGACACACGTCGGAAAAAGCGTTGATCCTCATTCCCTAACTGTAGGTGCGCGGCTCACACCCCGAGAGTAGGAGAATGGAGCAAGTGAACACTGAGTCGGAGACGCTGTTTGAGGTAATCCGCTTCGTGGACCTGGCAGGCGTGCTCGCCAACGCCATTCTCGGCGGCGTCGCCGCGCGCACCGCACGCCTCGACATTGTCGGCTTCGTGGTGCTCGCGATCATGAGTGGGCTTGGCGGCGGCATGATTCGCGACACGCTGCTGCAGCAGGGTACGCCGGCCGCTCTGCTCGACCCGGCCTACCTGATCTGCGCCATCCTCGGCGGGGTCATCGCCTACTTCGTGACTTTCAATGGTCGCTGGACCCGCCGCGTACTGCTGCTGCTCGACGCGCTCGCCGTGGGCTGTTGGTCGGCGGTCGGCGCGCAGAAGGCGCTCGAGGCTAATCTTGGCTGGCTCCCGGCGATTCTGCTCGGCATCATCACCGCAGTCGGCGGCGGTATGGTGCGGGACATCTCCTTGCTCAAGGTGCCGACGATCTTCGGCGGCAACACGCTCTATGCCACGAGCGCGTTGCTGGCGAGCACCGAAATGGTCATTCTGAGCAAGCTCGGTTTCGTCGCGATCGGCAGCGGGGTCGCAATTCTCAGCGGAGCTGCGCTGTCGCTGCTGGCCAAACGCTACGGCTGGATTCTGCCGACCGGGTACGCGCTGCGCATCCCGAAGCCGATTCTGCTGTTGAACCCTCGGGCCTGGCGGCAGCGCCGGCTCGATGCGCGCAACGCCCGCAACGGTTTATATCCCGACGATCCGGGTGCCGGTGTCTAGTTTTAGTGCTACCGGCAGCCGGTCGGGGTGGTTCGGCGGGCACCGGATGAGGTGTCTCGCTGTGAGGAGAGGACGCAAACCGCTCTTTCGGGCGCACTCTTCGGACGGTCCGGTCCGGTGAGTGGATGCCGTTAGGCCGGGTTGAGCACAGCGAGGGTTGCCGCGTGCAGCAGCCCGTTGGTGGCCAGGGCGCTGCCGTGCCATGGCCCCGACCGGCCGTCGACCGAGGTGAACGTGCCGCCGGCTTCTTGCACGATCGGGGACAAGGCAGCCATATCGTAGGGCTGTAGGTCGAATTCGCCGGCGACGTCGAGGTGCCCTTCGGCGAGCAGCATGTACGACCACATGTCGCCATAGGCGCGGGTGCGCCAGACCTGGCGCGACAGCGTGATGAGTTCATCGAGGTGACCGGCCGCGTCCCACTGCTGCAGGCTGCCATAACTGATGGATGCCTCGGCGAGCGTCTCGATGCCGGAGACGTGCAGGCGGGTGGGAGCGGCATCCGTTTCTCTGCTGTCGGCGGCGCTCGTATCGCTCGACCAGGCGCCGCTGCCGGTTGCGGCCCACCAGCGTTTGCCGAGCGCGGGGGCGCTGACCACGCCGAGCACGGGGACGCCGTCGATGGCGAGGGCGATGAGGGTGGCCCAGATCGGGATGCCGCGGAGGAACCCGGCGGTGCCGTCGATCGGGTCGATGATCCATTGGTGCGTGGTCGATCCGGCCGTGCCGAATTCCTCGCCGAGAATGCCGTCATCGGGGCGCCGTTCAGCCAGCAGGTCGCGGATGGCGCGCTCGACCGCCCGGTCGGCATCCGTCACCGGGGTGCGGTCGGGTTTGGTGGTGACGACGAGATCAAGGGCTGAGAAGCGGGCACGGGAGATCAAATCGGCAGCATCGGCGAGGACAAGAGCCAGCTGCAGGTCGTCTGAAAGGGCGTAGTTTCGCGGTTCGGTCACGGGTTCAAGGATAGTAATTTCAGGAGCGGATGCTGGTCACCGCCGCTTTTTCGCCTCGATTGGCATCCTGCCCTCCTAGGGTGTTAGGGTTACACGTTGCCGCGGGTTGTTCCGCTGTTTTATATGCACCTCTAGCTCAATTGGCAGAGCAACTGACTCTTAATCAGTGGGTTCCGGGTTCAAGTCCCGGGGGGTGCACCACCGTTACCCGTCGTCACTGTTTCTCAGTGCGGCGGGGTTTTTTTGCCCGTTCGGGGTATCGCGCGCCAGAGGAAGCGGTGAGCATTACCGCGAGTTGCTGCCGGCGCACGACTGGGGTGCTTCGGCGCACCTCGTTAGACTGTGGCCAAGAGTAGGGTTCGTGCGGGAGTACGGCCGCATCATCGCGGAGAGGTCAGGTTTGTCCCACACCAAGTCATCCAGAGCTGAGTCCAGCTCCTCGTCAAATACCGACTCCAGCACCGAATCGGGCAGCGAGGTGCTGCTGCAACGGGACGGATCGCTGGCCCGCATCATCTTAAACCGGCCGAGGGCGCTTAACGCGCTCACCCACGGCATGATTCGCAGTATCGCTGCGGCGCTCACCGAGTGGGCCAACGAGCCCTCGGTGCGGACCGTACTGCTCACCGGCAGCGGCGACCGTGCCCTTTGCGCCGGCGGCGACATCGTCTCGGTTTACCGCGACGCCCGCACCGATCCCGATGAAAACGCCCGGTTCTGGGCCGACGAGTACATACTCAACGCCCAGATCAAGCGCTACCCCAAACCGTTCGTCGCCCTGATGGACCGCATCGTGCTCGGCGGGGGAGTCGGCATCTCCGGCCACGCTTCACACCGCGTCGTGACCGAACGCACCCGACTCGGCATGCCCGAAACCACCATCGGTTTCGTGCCCGATGTCGGCGGCACCTACCTGTACTCGCGCATCCCTGGCGAAATCGGCACCCATCTTGCCCTCACCGCAGGCACTATCACCGGGGCCGACGCCATCGTGCTCGGCCTCGCCGACAGCTTCGTTCACTCCTCACGGCTTGATTCCCTGATCGATGCCCTCAAACGGATGCCCGCTGCCGCGGCCATCGCCGAGTTCGCCGAGTCGAGGGTGCCCGGGGCGCCGCTGCTGGCCGAGCGCGCCTGGATCGACGAGTGCTACGCCGGCAATGACCTGTCCTCGATCATCGAACGGCTACAGAATTCATCCGCTGCTGCGGCCCGCGTCGCCGCCACCGCCATTCTGGCCAAGTCGCCGACCGCCGTCACGGTCACCCTCGAATCCCTCCGCCGCGCCCGTGACCTGGCCGACCTCGAAGACGTACTCGAGCAGGAGTATCGGGTGTCGCTGCGCATGGTGGCCGGCCACGATGTGGTCGAGGGTATTCGCGCCCAGGTCATCGATAAGGACCGCAACCCGCACTGGCAGCCGAGCAGCCTCAATGCCGTGTCCAAAACCGACGTGCAGGCGTACTTCGCGCCCCTGCGGGAGCGGGAGCTGCGCTTATCGCGAACGCTTGCTCCCGCCGAATCTGGAACGAGCGTCGATCCACGCCTGACCGGCGAAATCCAGACGACCGGCGAACTTCGCCAGAACACCGAACGAGAGGCAACAGCGTGAGCGACACGATGCACACCACCGACACCTATGAGAACATCCTGCTCGCGCGCCACGGCCGGGTTGGCGTGATCACGCTCAATCGTCCGAAGGCGCTGAACGCGCTCAACTTCGCCACCATGCAGGACGTCGTCGGTGCCGCCACAGGGCTCGACGTCGACCCCGAAATCGGTGCGATCGTCATCACCGGTTCGGAGCGGGCCTTCGCGGCCGGCGCCGATATCAAGGAGATGGCGTCGATGAGCTACATGGACATGTACCTCCAGGACTGGTTCGCCGGCTGGGACAAGCTCGCCGCCGTGCGCACCCCGGTCGTCGCCGCTGTTTCCGGCCACGCCCTTGGCGGCGGCTGCGAACTGGCCCTGATCTGCGATTTCATAATCGCTTCCGACACGGCGTCGTTCGGCCAGCCCGAGATCAAGCTCGGTGTCATTCCTGGCATGGGCGGATCCCAGCGCCTCACCCGTGCCATCGGCAAGGCCAAGGCGATGGAGATGATCCTCACCGGCCGCACCATCGACGCCGTCGAAGCCGAACGTGCCGGTCTCGTCGCCCGCATCGTGCCTGCCGCCGAGCTGCTTGCCGATGCCCTCGCGACCGCGACGGAGATCGCGGCCAAATCGGCACCGATCGCGATGCTCGCCAAGGAGGTCGTGAATGCGGCGTACGAATCGATGCTGAGCAGCGGCATCCACTTGGAACGTCGCCTGTTTCACTCGGTATTCGCCACTGAAGATCAAAGCGAGGGTATGGCCGCCTTCATCGAGAAGCGCCCGTCGGTCTTCACGAATCGCTAAAGACCGCGCTTCCAGCTGTACTCATTCTCGGGCCGCCCTGGCGTGCCGTAGCGCGGCGCGCGCAGTACGAGACCGCTGTTGGCGAGATATTCCAGGTAGCGGCGCGCGGTCACCCGGGAGAGCCCCAGCGGCTCCATCAGTTCGCTCGCCGAGACCGGTGCGGTCTGGGCCTGCAAATAGGTGACCAACGGATTCAGCGTCGAATCGGCCAGGCCCTTCGGTAGCGGAATGTCGGTCGGCGCGCGCAGGCTCGCGAACGCGTGATCGACTCCCGACTGCGTCACAACGGATGCCTGCGCGTTCAGTTTCGCACGAAAGTCCCGGTAACTGGATAATTTCGTGGCGAAGGTCGAGTAGGTAAACGGCTTGATCAGGTATTGCACGACGCCGGCCGCAATCGCGCCGCGCACATTGTCAAGGTCGCGCACCGCGGTAATGGCGATGATATCCGTGGACAGACCGGCCGAACGGATGCGCCGGCTCACGTCGAGCCCGTGGGCGTCTGGCAGGTTCATGTCCATCAGCACGAGGTCGATCGGGGTGCCAGCCGAGGCGGCCGCCGCGACCCGGCGAAAGGCCTCCTGCCCGGTGCTGACCGTGGCGACGAGCTCAAACCCGGCCAGGCGACCGACGTAGACGGCGTGCGCCTCGGCGGCGAGTGGTTCGTCCTCGACGACGAGCACGCGAATCGGCGCAGACTCAGTCATGACCGACCGCCGCTGGATTCTTCACTGGCACTGGATGCACCGCCGGAATCGTCACAGTGAACACCGCCCCCGAGCGGCGTCCGATGTCGAGCGTGCCGCCAAGGCGGGTGACGGCCTGTCGAACCAAAGCCAAACCAAGACCGCGTCCGCCGATCGAGCGGCCCGGCTCGGCAACGCCCGCGCCGGTGCTGCCGGTGCCGGTCAGGTTCGTCCCGGTCGCGCCAATACCCTTGGTGCTGAAACCGAGCCGTAACACGTTGTCGATGACATCGGGCGCCACACCGGCACCGCTGTCGGCTACCTCGATTACGACAGCCTGCTCGGTCGACGACACCGTGACCGATACCCGGCGGGGGTCCTCGCCGGCCACCGCCGCATCGAGCGCGTTGTCGACCAGATTGCCGAGCACCGTCACGAGGTCCTGGATCGACAGTCCGGACTGCGCGAGCGTGCCGGACGCCGTGACGGTCAAGGCGATACCCAGTTCATTGGCCTGCGCCGATTTGCCCATGATCAGGGCGCTGATCACCGGTTCGTCAACCGAACCGACCATCTCGTCGGCGAGTTGCTGGCTCAATTCGAGGTCTTTCGTGGCAAATTCGAGCGCCTGATCGGTGCGGCCGAGTTCCATCAGCGACACGATCGTGTGTAGCCGGTTGGAATGCTCGTGGGTCTGCGCTCGCAATGCATCGGACAGGGTCTGCATCGACTGCAGCTCACTGCCGAGGTTCTGCAGATCGGTGTGGTCACGAATCGTCGCCACGAACCCCATCGGTTCCGCCCTGGCACCCGCGTTCCCCGAGGCGGTCGCCGGCTCTTGATCCACCACGAGTACCCGCGTGCCTGTCACATGAATCTCGTCGTGCGCGCTGCGGCCGCTCCGCAGTAATTCGCCGAGACTCGGCGGCAGGCTCAGGGCCGTCAGAGCTTGCGGTCGCCCAAAACTCCCCGCGGTCGGGCGTGGTGGAATACCCAACAAGGTGGCCGCCTGATCGTTGTAGAGCACGAGGTCACCGTGCAGATCGACCAGCACCAGACCCTCCCGCACCGAGTGCAGCACGGAGTCGTAGTAGACGAACAGTTGCGCCAGATGCTCCGGTCCCCAGCCCAGGGTGACCCGACGCAGATAACGCCCGAGCAGCCAGGTGCCGACCGACCCGGACGCCAGGAGCGCCAGCGCCAGGCCCAGCACGGAGGGCAGCCGAGCGTTCAGGGCGATCGAGATGTTCGTCGTTGTGGTGCCGACCGCGACGAGCGCGCGTATGGTGCCGCCAGCATCCGTTACCGGCACGACGGCACGAACGGATGGCCCGAGCGTCCCAGTGCTGATTTCGGTGAAGGCCGTTCCGGATACAGCCGGCTCGATCGCGCCGATGTAGTCCTGACCGATTTCGGCCGCGTTCGGATGGGTCCAGCGAGTGCGGTCCGGGGCCATGATCGTGATGAAGTCGAGCTCGGCGTCCTTAGTCAGCTCGAGGGCGTAGGGCTGCAGCGTCGTGCTCGGGTTGGTGGCTTCGCTGGCCGCGAGCACAAGGGGACTGTCAGCGATGGCGGTGGCGACGGCGAGCATCCGGTTGCTGGTCTCGTTGTAGCCACGATCGCGTGCATCGACGAACAGAATGGTCGCGACCAAGCCCGACACCACGACGACGAACAGCGCGTGCGCGACAAAAAGCCGCCTGGCTATGCTCCATTCCCTGCGCATGCGTAGGTACCTTTCTGTCACTCATGAACAATATGACCGCAACAGTGACCGCGTGAGCCGTGTCGACCAGTGTGGAACACATTGCAGCAGCCGGAGCCCGCCGTGGTCCCGATAAGCCTAGACAAAGGAGTCTGCCATGGCATCGACGCCATCACCCCGTACCAAGTCGAAGAAACCCGCCAAGTCCAGGAAGAAGCTCGACTCATCGCACTACCTCTATATGGCCGTTATTATCGCGGTCATTCTCGGTATCGTCGTTGGCCTGGTCTGGGGCGGCGAGAAGGGTTTTGCTGTCTCGCTTGAGCCGCTCGGTGACCTGTTCATCGCCCTGATTAAGATGATGATCGCGCCGATCATCTTCTGCACGATCATTCTCGGCATCGGCTCGATCGCCAAGGCTGCGACCGTCGGCAAGATCGGTGGCCTGGCCCTCGGCTACTTCACGATCATGTCGACCTTCGCGCTCGGCATCGGCTTGGTCGTCGGTAACCTGATCCACCCGGGCGACGGCATGGACTTGTCGAGTGGCAACTTCACGGTCACCGAATCAGCCGACACCCACTCCTTTCTGCTCGGCATTGTGCCCGAAACCCTGGTGTCGTCGCTGACCAGCGGCAATATTCTGCAGACACTGCTCGTCGCACTCATCGCCGGTTTTGCGCTGCAGCGAATGGGCCCGGCTGGCAAGCCGATTCTCGAAGGTATCGCGCACGTGCAAGCCCTGGTCTTTCGCATTCTCATCATGGTTATGTGGCTCGCCCCGATCGGTGCATTCGGCGCGATCGCGGCGGTCGTCGGCGCCACCGGCATTCAGGCCGTGATCAGCCTGTTCACCCTCATGGCGGCGTTCTACATCACCTGTATTATCTTCATCGTGGTCATTCTCGGGAGCCTGCTCAAGCTCGTCACCGGCGTGAACATCTTTAAGCTCATGCGCTATCTCGGCCGGGAATACCTGCTGATCGTCTCCACCTCCTCCTCCGAAGCGGCCCTGCCGCGCCTGATCGCCAAGATGGAACACCTCGGCGTCTCCAAGCCCGTCGTCGGTGTCACGGTACCGACCGGTTACTCCTTCAACCTGGACGGCACCGCGATCTACCTGACGATGGCGTCGCTGTTCATCGCCAATGCGCTCGGCCAGCCGCTCGCGTTCGGTGAGCAGCTCGGCCTGCTCGTGTTCATGATCATCGCGAGCAAGGGTGCCGCCGGAGTCTCCGGCGCGGGCCTTGCCACCCTCGCCGCCGGACTGCAGGCTCACGCCCCGCAGCTGGTCGGCGGCGTCGGTTTCATCGTCGGCATTGACCGGTTCATGTCCGAGGCCCGCGCCCTGACCAACTTCACCGGCAATGCGGTCGCGACCGTCATGATCGGTTCTTGGACCAAGGAAATAGACCGGGTGCAGGTTGACCGCGTGCTCGACAAGCTTGAACCGTTTGACGAACGCACCATGCTCACCCACAGCCACGTGAGCGTCGCAGACACCCGGCGCACCGAAGAGAAGGCCGCACAGTCCCGGGTATTGGAACGCGTTTGAGCCGAAAAGTCGAGCATTAGACTCGCGCTAAGGGTGTCGTCCGGAGGAATCCTACCGGACGGCACCCCTTTTTTGCCTACGTCTTTCGGGTAGCCGAAATCGGGGTGTGTTATGATTATTGACGGTCTTATAACCCTTCACCAGGACGCGCAGACGTAGCCACCATTTGAGATGGAACGGCCGCCTTCGTATGGTGTGGTACCAATGGCTGCGATCCCATGATTGCTCCAGCCCGCACGGATTCATTTCACACCGATTACCGTGTTCGGGCCGCTTGGCGCCAACCCGTCCGACAAGAGAGCACGCCCCGGTGTCAGCTGTGAAATCGGCTGTCTTCGACGTGCACCGGAGAACGCGTGATCGAGAGTCCAGAAACCATCGCCGTCAAGGCGGATCACCTCTACAAAGCATTCGGACGTCGTCCGCATGAAATCGTCAAGAAGCTCAAGGCCGGCAAGAGCCGCGCCGAAATCTCCTCCCTCGGAGTGGCCGCCGTCATCGATGCTTCCTTCGATGTCAAGAGGGGCGAGATCTTCGTCGTCATGGGCCTGTCCGGCTCGGGCAAGTCGACTCTCATCCGCATGCTCAACGGCCTGTGGGAGACCACCTCCGGCACAGTGACCGTCGGCGGCACCGACATCACCGGCGTGTCAGCCAAGGAATTGCGCGACGTTCGCCGCAAAAGCATCTCCATGGTATTCCAGCACTTCGCTTTGCTGCCGCACCGCAGCGTGATCGACAACGTGGCCTATGGCCTGGAGATTCAGGGCATGGGGCGAGAGGAACGCCTCGCCAAGGCTCAGACAATCATCGACCTCGTCGGCCTCGCTGGCTGGGCCGACAGCCTGCCGTCCGAGTTGTCGGGCGGAATGCAGCAGCGAGTGGGCCTCGGCCGTGCCCTCGCCGCCGACACCGACGTGCTGCTCATGGACGAAGCCTTCTCGGCCCTCGACCCGCTCATTCGCCGCGAGATGCAGGAGCAGCTCATCGAGCTGCAGGCCGCGCTCGGCAAAACCATCATCTTCATCACCCACGACCTCAACGAGGCCATGTTCCTGGGCGACCGCATCGCCGTCATGCGTGACGGCCGCATCGTTCAGATCGGCACCCCGGAAGAGATCCTCACCGACCCGGCCAACGACTACGTCGCCCAGTTCGTGCAGGACGTCGACCGGGCCCGCGTGCTCACCGCCACGAGCGTGATGGAACCTGTGCGTGCCGTCGTCACCAAAACGGCCGGCCCCCGGGCAGCGCTGCGTACGATGCGTGATTTGCAGACATCCGTCACCTTCGTACTCAACCGGGACCGCACCTTCGCCGGAATCGTGCGCGACCGTGACGTTCTCAAAATGGTCAAGACCGGGGACGCTGACCTGCGAACAATCATTCGAGACGATGCCACCACCGTCGCGCCCGACACTGCCCTGGTCGATCTGGTCGAGCCTTCCGTCGGCAGCGACCTGCCCATCGCAGTCGTCGACTCGAAGAATCGCTTGCTCGGCGTCATTCCGCGCGTCACCCTGCTCGCTGCAATTGGCAACGTCACCACGAGCACGGGTGAATTGCCGCTGATTCACCCGCCAGCGACGATTCCGGTCAACGTTATTACCGATATTCTGCGCGATACAGCGCTGGACGGAGCCGAAGCGTGAACGACTTCCGTATTCCCCTGGGCACCTTGATCGAGTCTTTTATCGGATGGATCACGGTTACCTTCGGGTTTGTTTTTGATTTCATTCGCCTGATTGTTGACGGTGCCTTCGAAGGCGTAGCCTTCGCGCTCGTAACGCCGCCGTTTTACGCCATCATCGCGATCGCGGCGGCCATCGGCTTCGCCGTCCGCGGCTGGAAGTTCGCCGTGGGAACCGTGATCGGCCTCGGGCTCATTCTCGGCGTCAATCAGTGGGAAAACGCGATGTTGACCCTCGCCCTGGTTCTCGTGGCGAGCGTCATCGCCATCGGGCTGAGTGTTCCGCTCGGTATTCTCGCGGCCAAATCTTCGGTCGCCTCGAGTGCCATTCGGCCGATGCTGGACTTTTTGCAGACTATGCCGGCCTTCGTCTACCTGGTTCCGGCCCTCATTTTGTTTCGGGTCGGCGAGGTTCCCGGCATCGTGGCGACCATCATCTTTGCCTTGGCACCCGGTGTGCGGCTCACCGAACTCGGCATCCGCGGAGTCGACAAAGAGGTAGTCGAGGCCGGACAGGCCTTCGGCGCGAGCCCATGGCGTATCCTGAGGCAAATTCAGCTGCCGCTGGCAACGCCGACGATTATGGCCGGCATTAACCAGGTCATCATGCTGTCACTCTCGATGGTCGTCATCGCCGGCATGGTCGGCGCCGGTGCTCTCGGCGGTGAGATTGTGGCGGCCCTGTCGCGCCTCGACGTCGCCCTCGGTTTCGAGGCCGGTTTCGCCGTGGTCATCCTGGCGATCTTCCTCGACCGTGTCACCGCCGGGCTCGGCAATGGAAGCACCCCGCTTGGACGTAGGCTCGCTGCCCGTAAGGCTGTTCGTCACACCGCGGATTCGAAAGCCCCGCCGACAGCTGTGCCAGCACCGGCTCTCGTCTGATCTGCTCATTCTGATCCCCTCCTCCCAACGGATGCCCCCCGCATCCGTTCCATGTGCGCAGGCTCCGCTGGAGCCGGCGCACGCACCACGAGTCAATCCCCAGTCACCCGCAGCGGGTGGCACGAAAGGAAGACGCATGAAGATTCGTTCAACACCCCTTATTGCCCTTGGAGCAGTTTCGCTCCTCGCCCTAGCGGGCTGTGCTGCCGAAACCGAGGTCGCGACGGTCGGAAACGGCAACGACGACCAGAAAAACGTCACCCTCGCCGTGTTCAACGGCTGGGATGAAGGCGTCGCTGTCTCCGAGCTTTGGAAAGCCATTCTCGACGAGAAGGGTTACAACGTCGAACTCGAGTACGCCGACGTCGCTCCCGTTTACGAGGGCCTCTCCACTGGCGACTACGACCTCACCATGGACATCTGGCTGCCCGACACCCACGGCGAGTACCTCGAGACCTACGGCGACGAGATCACCGACCTCGGCGCCTGGAACAACGAGTCCAAGCTCACCATCGCGGTGAACGCGAACGCCCCGATTGATTCGCTCGCCGAGCTGGCCGAGAACGCTGACCTGTTCGGTAACCAGATCGTGGGTATCGAAGCCGGTGCCGGTCTGACCGCCGCGACCGAAGATCGCGTCATTCCCACCTACGGCCTCGAGGGCATGGAATTCACCACATCGTCGACGGCAGCCATGCTGACCGAGCTCAAAGCAGCCACGGATGCCGGCGAGAACGTCGTCGTGACCCTCTGGGAGCCGCACTGGGCTTACGGCTCGTTCCCGATCAAGAACCTCGAAGACCCCGAAGGCACCCTTGAGTCCGTCGAGAGCCTGCACGCCTTCGGCAGCGCCGACTTCTCGGAAAAGTTCCCTGAAGCCAGCGGCTGGATCGAAAGCTTCGAGATGGACCTCGAGACTCTTTACACCCTCGAAGAGGTCATGTTCGTCGACTACGAGGGCTCGGACTATGCCCCGATCGTCGCCCAGTGGATCGAAGACAACCAGGAGTACGTGGACGGCCTCACCAGCTAGTCACGGATTCTGCACGAAGAACGGCTCGCGTCCTCGGACGCGGGCCGTTCTGTTTACGGTCGCGGCGGAATAGAAGAGAAGTTGGCGACAGATGCATGATTGTGTTTTATCGTCGCCGTGTTCAGCCCCCAGGTTTTCATCGAGTTCATTGGCGACTATCGGTACACCAGAGGTGGTGTATGCCATGCCGGGTGCGGAATCCCTGGAGTTCTTCGCTCAAGCGGAGTCGCGCCAGATGATAGGTGTCTCGAGAAGGATGCCGTCGGCGGGTTGCTCCTCGCCGCGCAGCTGGCCGAGCACGCACTCGGCTGCGCGCTCACCCAGGCCAAAGGCGGGCTGGTGCACGGTCGACAGGTGTGGCTGGGTGCGTAGCGCCCAGGAACTGTCGTCAAATCCGACGATGCCGACGTCACCGGGCACGCTGCGCCCGGCATGGCGGAGTGCTTCAAGGGCTCCGGCCGCCACAGCGTCAGATGCTGCGAACACGCCGTCAATCAGTGGATCGTGTTCAAGCAGCGCGCACATACCTCTGACCCCGTCGGTGAAGGTGTAGAGCGGTACTCGAGCGACGAGAGCCGGGTCGAAGCGGTCGCCAAGGGCATCCGTGAAGCCAGCGAGTCGGTCGGCACCGGAATCGCGATCGAGTGCAGCGGCGACCATGCCGATGCGCTTGCGTCCGGTCTGCATCAGGCGTTTCGTGATCGCGCGCGCTGAAGCCCGGTTATCGATTCCTACGAATGGCAGAGGGCTCTGCTCTGGCGGATGTCCAACGAAAGCGGCCGGAAGGCGCAGCTTCTCGATGACTTGGGTTATTGGGTCCTCCCGGCGGGCGGAAACGATGATGACGCCGTCGACGAAACCGCCGCTGAGGTAGCGGGCGACGCGGTCGGTGTCGCGCTGGGAGTCGATGACGAGGCTGACCATCTGGTAGTCCGAGTGGGAGAGCACGGTATTGGCCCCGAGCAGGATGCCGCCGATGTTCGGGTCATCCAGAAATAGCGAGTGTGGCTCGTGCACGATGAAGCCGACTGCTTCTGAGCGCTGCATGACCAAGCTGCGTGCTGCGTTGTTCGGTACATAACCAACCTTCTCGATGGCTGCTTCGATGGCGGTCCTGGCTGACGCCGAGACGTAGGGTTCGTCGTTCACGACCCGACTGACCGTGCCGCGGGACACGCCGGCCTCCACGGCGACATCGTGAATCGTCGCGCGTTTGTGTCGAGACGGGATTGTCACCATTTGATAACCATAACGTTCCCGAGCGAACTCCGCGCTTGACAGCATCGCCGGCATCTACCTAGTCTGTGTACGTTCACAGAAAACCCAACGGTGAGGTCTCACGTCCAATTCTGTGCACGTTCACAGAGTTGTCAACAGTGTGTCGTCAACACGGCGTGCACACCACAGTCAGGGAGCGCATGAACTCGCGAGCAGCTACTTCGAACGAGACGGCCACCCCGTTCGTGCACGAGGGCATCGCCTACGGCTGCGACTACAACCCCGAGCAATGGGGTCCAGAGACCTGGACCGACGACGTTCGCCTGATGCGCGAGGCCGGCGTCGACCTCGTTGCCATTAATATCTTCGGCTGGTCCCACCTCGAACCGCGGGCGGGCGAATACGACTTCGCTACCCTCGACACAATCATCGAGCTCCTGCACGCTAACGGCATTCGGGTCAACCTCGGCACTGGTACATCGTCCCCGCCGCCGTGGTTGACCACGCTGCACCCTGAGATCCTCCCTGTGAGTGATGACGGCACGACACGATTCCCTGGTGGGCGGCAGGCCTGGTGCCCGAGTTCGGCCGTGTTCCGTCAGCACGCGCTCGCCCTGGTGGAAAAGGTCGCGGAGCGGTATGGCCACCACCCGGCCATCGCCCTCTGGCACGTGTCCAACGAACTAGGCTGCCATAACGCGCTTTGCTACTGCGATGACACCGCGGCTGCGTTTCGCCTCTGGCTGCAGGCGCGCTACGGCACGATTGACGCCCTCAACGTTGCCTGGGGTACTTCGTTCTGGAGCCAGCGCTACGGCCAGTGGGCCGAGATCCTCACTCCGCGGCTCACGCTGTCCAGCCGGAACCCCGGCCAGGTGCTTGACTTTCACCGGTTCAGCTCGGCCGAACTGCTCGACTACTACCGCCGCGAAGCCGCGGTGCTGCGCCGCCACTCGAACGTGGCCGTGACCACTAATTTCATGGTCACCGCGCACATCCGCAACCTCGACTACTGGTCTTGGGCCGGCGACATGGACATCGTCGCCAACGACCACTACCTCGATCATCGCCTTGCCGACCCAGCCATCGAACTCGCCTTCGCCGCCGACCTCACCCGTGGGCTCGCCCAGGGGGAGCCTTGGCTGCTAATGGAACAGTCCACCGGTGCCGTTAACTGGCAGACGCATAACCTGGCCAAGGTGCCCGGTGAGATGACTCGCAATTCCCTCGCCCACGTCGCCCGCGGTGCCGATGGCATCTGCTTTTTTCAGTGGCGCGCATCCCTGCAGGGGTCAGAGAAGTTCCACTCCGCCCTGGTACCACACGCTGGCACCGACACGGTGCTCTGGCGCGAGGTCGTGGCCCTGGGCGCGACCCTTGATCGCCTCGCCGAGGTCGCCGGCAGCCGGGTCGTCGCGGATGCCGCGATCATCTTCAGCTGGGAGGCCTGGTGGGCCGGCGACGGAGAGTCCCGTCCCTCCCATGCGGTGCGCTATCTCGACCAGGTGCACGCCGCTTACACAGCCCTGCACCAACTAGGCGTCACGGTGGACATCGTCTCGCCCGACGCTGACCTCTCCGCCTACCGCCTCGTCGTCGCACCGTGCCTCTATCTGGTCTCTGACGAGCAGGCCCGGAACCTGGATTCCTATGTCAAGGCCGGTGGCCACGCCCTGATCACTTTTTTCAGCGGCATCGTCGACGAAGACGACCGGGTGCGCACCGGTGGCTACCCCGGCGCGTTCCGTGAGATCCTCGGCATCACTGTGGAAGAATTTTTCCCGCTGCTGCCCGGACACGTTCTCACCCTCGACTCTGGCGACGCCGCGAGCCTATGGAGCGAACGCCTGCGGGTGGACACCGCCGAGGTGGTGGCGAACTACCTTGACGGGCCACTACCCGGAATCCCCGCCATCACTCGCAACGGTCACGGAAGCGGCACCGCCTGGTACGTTGCGACCGTACTGGAGGCCGGAGCATTGAGGAACCTCATGCGCACGATTGCTGAGGAAGCACGCGTTACCGCGGTTGGCCCGGAGAGCGCGGGAACCATCGAGGTCGTTCGCCGAGTGAACTCCACCCGCAGCTACCTGTTCATCATCAACCACGGCCACGACGACGTTGAGCTTCCGGTTTCTGGCCATGAACTTGTCGTCGGAGAGCCGATCGCTCGAATCGTGCGCGTTCCGGCCGGCGCCGTCCGCGTGATTAGAGAGGACCCCGCATCATGAGCGCACCTACCGTTCCTATAGCGGATGCCCCGGGCACCGCCGCCCGGAAGAGGCCCAGCGCCGCTAAGCCGTCCGGAGCAAAGTCCCGCGTGCAGCATAAGGGAGCGATCCTCGCGTTCGTGCTCCCGTTCGGTGCGCTGTTCGCCCTGTTCTATCTCGTGCCGATCGGCTATGCGATCTACCAATCGCTGCTCGTGATCGAGCGCGAGGGCACTTTCGGTCAAGCGACTCAGGTCTTCGGCGGACTCACCCAGTACATCCTGGTCTTCCAGAACGGGCCCTTTTGGCAATCGATCGGCCGGGTGCTCGCCTTCGGCCTCGTGCAAGTGCCGATCATGCTCGGCCTCGCGCTGCTATTCGCCCTGCTGCTGGACTCGCCGCTTGTGCGCGGAAAGAAGTTCTTTCGGCTGGCGTTCTTTGTTCCCTACGCGGTGCCCGGCGTCATCGCCGCGATCATGTGGGGCTACCTCTACTCACCCAACCTGTCACCATTCAGTGCCGTCACCGAGAATATCAACTTCCTCTCGGCGGACCTCGTGCTCTGGGCGATCGCCAACGTCGTCACCTGGGTGTTCGTGGGGTACAACATGCTCATCATCTACTCGGCGCTGTTGGCGATCCCGGCCGAGCTCTACGAGGCCGCCCGCCTCGACGGGGCCGGGCAGCTGCGCATCGCGTGGTCGGTCAAGATCCCGCTGATCATGCCGGCGATCGTCCTGACCGCGATCTTCTCGATCATCGGCACCCTGCAGCTGCTGGCCGAACCGCAGGTGTTCCGCAGTTTCAGCTCGGCCGTGACCAGCACGTTCACCCCCAACCTGACGGTGTACTCCACCTCATCGATCCCGAACTTCAACCTGGCCGCCGCGTTCTCCGTGGTGCTGGCCCTGGCCACGTTCATCCTCTCCTTCACATTCCTGAAGTTCACGCAGCGGAAGGAAGGAAAATGAGCACACTGACCCCTACCAAGCTGGCTCGCGGCATCCGTTTCGCTGAGGCGAAGGCACCTCGCGCTCAGCGAGAGAGCCCGTTCGCCCGCGTCAGCGCCATGATTGTCATGGGCGTGTTCACGCTCTACTTCCTGGTGCCGATCTGGTGGCTGTTGGTCGCGGCCTCGAAGAACCGCTCCCAATTCAATAGCACGAACCCGCTCTGGTTCGCTGATTTTTCCCTGTTCGAGAACATGGCAAACCTGGTGGCCTACCGCGACGGGGTCTACCTCAAGTGGATGCTCAACAGCGCGCTTTACGCCGGTGGCGGTGCCCTCGTGGGCACGCTCATCGCTGGGATGTGCGGCTATGCGCTGGCCAAATACAACTTTCCGGGCCGCGAACTGATCTTCAACGTCGTGCTCGGCGGGGTGCTCGTACCCGCGACTGCCCTGGCGCTGCCCCTGTTCCTGATCTTCAGCCAGATCAGCCTGACGAACACGTTCTGGTCGGTGTTCCTACCGAGCCTGGTCAGCCCGTTCGGGGTCTACCTCGCCCGCATCTACGCCTCGGCCAGCGTGCCCGACGAACTGATCGAGGCTGCCCGCCTCGACGGCGCCGGCGAATTACGCACCTTCTTCACTGTCTCGGTGCGGATGATGGTGCCCGCCCTGGTCACGGTCTTCCTTTTCCAGTTCGTCGCCATTTGGAACAATTTCTTCCTGCCGCTGATCATGCTGCGCGACGAAACCCTGTTCCCGGTTACGCTCGGCCTCTACGCCTGGAACTCGCAGGTCAACCAGATCCCTATGCTGCGCGACTACGTGCTGATCGGCGCGCTGCTGTCGATCATCCCGCTGATCATCATCTTCCTGCTGCTCCAGCGCTTCTGGCGCAACGGCCTCAGCGCCGGTTCAGTGAAATAACCGCCCCCAAATCGCACCACCTCGGCTGGATATCCCAGTCGGCCCGTTTCCCCCCTCCCAAAGAAAAGAAGGACAATGCGTATCAAGAAGAGAGCAACCACCGTCGCTTTGCTCACCGCAGCCACGGTCGCCCTGGCCGGCTGCGCGTCCGGCTCGACCACGCAAAACGGTGGCGACGCCGCAGCCTGCGTACCCTCGGACGGCAAGGTTGATCTAACCTTTACGACCTGGATTCCTGGGATCGAGGAAGTCGTCAAGATCTGGAACGAGGACAACCCCGACGTTCAGGTGAAGGTGCAGACTGGCCCGAACGGAAATGGTGGCACCTATCAGAACTTCTTCAACCAGCTCAAGGCCGGCAACGCGCCCGATCTTGGCCAGATCGAATATGACGCCCTTCCCAACTTTCGTGTGCAGGACGGCCTGACCAACCTCGCTTCCTGCGACGGTATACTCGACGCTCAGGACGACTTCGTGGATTGGACCTGGGGTCAGGTCAACTTCGGTGAAGAAGACGCCGTCTACGCGGTGCCGCAGGATGCCGGCCCCATGGCCATGTTCTACCGCGCCGACCTCTTCGCGGCCAACAACATCGAGATCCCCACCACTTGGGAAGAGTTCGCGGTTGCAGCGGAAGCTGTGCGCGCTACCGGCGGGTACATCACCAACTTCTCGCAGAGCGACATCAACCAGTTTGCCGGATTCGTCTGGCAGGCCGGCGGTACCTGGTTCGAGAATGATGGCGATAACTGGACCATCGACCTGACCAGCCCGGAGTCCATCAAGGTTGCCGACTACTGGCAAGACCTGATCGACCGCGATCTCGTTTCAACTAACCCGCCGTGGACCGATGAGTGGAATAACGCCTACAATACCGGATCCAACTGGACCTGGAACTCCGCGGCCTGGGGTGCGAACTCCATCGCCAGCGGTGCTCCAGACACCGCCGGCAATTGGTCCGTCGCACTCTCCCCGCAGTGGGCTGATGGCGACAATGCCGCCGGCAACTGGGGTGGCTCGTCCACCGCGGTATTCAAGGGCTCCGAACACCCTTTCGAGGCCGCCCAGTTCGCGCTGTGGCTGAACACCTCTGACGAGGCTCTGACGATGCTGAACGAGTCGGCCAACCTCTACCCGGCCGCCAAAAGCGGCCTGGAACTGTCGGCGCTGAAGGACGGCGTCGAATTCTACGGTGGCCAAGCCATCTATGATGTGTTCGCCGAGGCGTCTGCTCAGGTATCGCCCGATTTCATCTGGGGTCCGACCATGACGCAGGTATACAACGATACCTCCGACGGCTTCAAGGGTGCTGTAACCGGCAACGGCACGCTGGCGGATGCTCTCACGAGTGCCCAGCAGAGCACGATCGACGCTCTCCAAGCACAGTCGATCCCGGTCAACAAGTAGCGTCAGTTCTTTTATGTCGATTCCCTACCTCCGTGCCGCGGGCACCAGCCTGGTGCTGGACGCCCGCGGCACGGGAGTTCCTGTCATCGTGCATTGGGGTGCCGACCTGGGCGATTTGAACGGCGCCATGCTGACCACGTTGGCCGACACATCCGTGCCGGCGATCGCGCCAAGCTCGATTGACGTGCCCCTGCGGCTCACCCTGTTGCCTACCCTCACGCAGGGGTGGAGTGGACGCCCGGGAATTAGCGGTTTCCGGCCCGGCCGGGGCAGCTTGGCCATTGATTTGCGCCTGGTAAACGTTCGGTCGGGCGAGCGCCCCATGGGGCGCTTTGCATTGCCAGGAACCCAGACCCTTACGCTCCTGCTGGAGGATGCCGCCGCCCAGCTATCCGTGCGCACAGAGCTTGAACTGTCTGTTCAAGGGGTGCTTCGGCTACGTCACACAGTGCGCAATAGGAATACCACCGCCGCCGGCGCCGCAGCATTCGAACTCGGTTCGCTTGACGTCATCCTGCCAGTCCCCGGTCGGGCACGAGAACTACTTGACTTCACTGGGCTGTGGACTCACGAGCGCCGGCCACAGCGCAGCACGCTCGGCCACGGCGTGTGGAGCCGTGAGTCCCGACACGGCCGCCCCGGGCACGACGACTCCTATCTCATGGTGGCCGGAACACCCGGATTCGGTTTTCGTTCCGGTGAAGTGTGGTGCACGCACCTCGCCTGGAGCGGTGACAAGCGCGCCTGGGCTGAGAACAGCGCCCTGGGTTTTTCGGTGCTCGGAAGCGGTGAACTGCTGGCTCCCGGCGAGCTGGGTGTGGCCGCCGGTGAGAGCTACAGCACCCCGTGGACAGTAGCCGTGTACTCTGATGCCGGGCTCGACGGTCTGTCGTCGCGGCTGCATCCGTGGATCCGGTCGTGGTCGACTATTAGGACGCCGCGCCCGGTCGTGCTGAACACGTGGGAGGCCGTCTACTTCGAGCATGACCTGCCTACCTTGGCTCGACTTGCGGATGCCGGGGCGCACGCCGGCGTGGAACGCTTCGTCCTCGATGACGGCTGGTTCACCGGCCGTCGGGATGATCGCCGTGCCCTCGGCGACTGGTTCGTCGATCCCGTGACCTGGCCCAGTGGCCTGCATCCTCTGATCGAACACGTGCACGCTGCAGGCCTGGACTTCGGTCTCTGGGTCGAACCAGAGATGGTGAGTCTTGACTCGGAGATGGCCCGTGCGCACCCGGATTGGGTGCTTGGCGGCGTCCTGGAACCCTCGGCCACCGAAACACCGGCACTGACCTGGCGGTTCCAGCGCGTGCTTGACCTCGGCCATCCGGATGCCTTCGCGTGGGTCTTTGCCCGGCTGACCGCCTTGCTCACGGAGTACCCGATCGCCTATCTGAAGTGGGACCACAATCGCGACCTGCTGGCTGGCTCCACGCACCGGCAGACGGCAGCGCTGTACCGGCTGATCGATGCGGTACGCGCGGCGCACCCGGGCGTCGAGATCGAGTCCTGCGCGTCGGGGGGAGCCCGGATCGACTTGGGCATTCTTGAACGCGTCGACCGGGTCTGGACCAGCGATACCAACGACCCGCTCGAGCGACAGGAGATCCAGCGATACACGGGCGTGCTCATACCGCCGGAATACCTCGGCGGGCATCTCGGTGCGGCCACGGCGCACACCACCGGACGCACCTCTGAGCTCAGTTTTCGGCTGGCGACCGCCCTGTTCGGTGCGGCCGGCATTGAGTGGAATCTCATCAGTGCGAGTGCCGAGGAGCTCGGGCAGATTACCGAGTGGATCACGCACTACAAACGGCTGCGCCCTCTGCTGCACTTCGGTGTTGTCGTGCGGGCCGACCCGAGCGACCCCGCCCTTGTGCTGCACGGCGTCGTCTCTCGTGACCAGAATTCGGCCCTCTTCGCCCAGGTGGCCCTCGCAGCCCCGCGTGATGCCGTTCCGGAGCGGATGCGATTTCCCGGGCTCGCGCCCGAGCGGCGTTATCGAGTGGCGCCCCTGCTACTCGGCGGCTCTCCGCGCACAATCCAGGACACACCGCCAGCGTGGTACGCCACGTTGTCGGGCTCGGCCGAAACTCCGACCACCCCCGCCGATGCTGCGAGTGGTCGTGGTTCCGTGACGCAAGCCGGAGCGGTGCTCACTCTCGTCGGGCTGCCCGCGCCGCTTCTTGCCCCGGAGCAGGCCGCACTCTTCGCCGTCGACGCGGTTGACTGAGCAAGTCTCACCTCTCTGGGTGCTACGCGGCTTCGAGCTCGCGCACCTGCTGCAGCCAGCCGTCGAACAGATCGCTGTCGAAATCGTCGACGCTCTTCAGCTTGTACTCACTCATCTCGGCCGACCCGCTCGCGTTGAGCTTGCCTGAGTCATCGGTGATGGCCTGTCCGCGCCAGAACAACACGGTGACGAAGGCGGGGTACACCTTGAATCCGGCGACCGGAATGCCATCGTCGAGCCAGACCGGATGTCCGTGCCACAGTTCCGTCGAGGTCTCCGGCAGGGCCAGGTCGAACTTGTTGCGAAGTAAACCGACGACGGTCGCGAGCGGCTCGGCCGGCACGGCCACGTACTCGGCGATGGTCGTCGGCTTGGCAGCCGTTGCAACGAGGGCAACAGCCGGAGCGTCGACGTGAAATTCGGTGGTGGCGGAAGTGAGCGTGGATGTCAGGTGAATAGCCTCTTTCGATGCTGGAGTCTAGGTCCGGCGGGGTGCCGGACAGGTGTTTTACTACTTCCACACTCTCACGAAGTTTACGTTTGAGGCTGGGCAGACACTCAGGAACAGCGCTTTCGGGCACCGGAAAAAGCGCCGCCCGCCGACCGGACGGTCGACGGGCGGCGCCCGGTGAAACGTGCGGGTTTAGGCCTCCGGTCCACCAGCGACCGCGAGGATATCAATGACGAACACCAGGGTATCGGTGCCGGAAATTCCCTGGGTGCCCTCCTCGCCATAACCAAATTCCGGCGGAATGACGGCCAGGACCTGGGAACCGACGGTCTGACCGACTAGGGCTTCGGTGAAGCCCGCGATCACGCCGTTGGTCGGGAAGAGACTGTAGTCGGCCCGGCCCCAGGATGAATCGAAGGTTTCGCCGGTGGCCCAGAGGGCACCGGTGTAGGCGACGGCCACGCTCGCGCCATCGGTCACCACGCCTCCGTTACCCTTCTTCAGGGTCGAGATCTTCAGGTCGGTGAGAGCGTCGGTGGCGGGGATGGTGATGGTCGGTGCGCCATCATCGGCGAGGGCCACGGTGGGGAAGCCGCCTTCAGCGGGCTGGTCGGCGCCGGAGGCCTGCGTCGGTACATTCTCGATCACGGTGATGACGTCCATCACGAAGATGACCGGCTCGCCGGCAGCGACGCCAGTGGTGCCCTGGTCGGTGAAGGCATCCGCTGCCGGACTCACGGTGACGATACGGTCGCCCTCGACGGCGCAATTCGCCGCGCGCACGATGCCCGGTAGCAAAGTGCTCGTGTCGTTTATTCCAATCACGAGGCTGGCGCCGTCGGTGGAATACGTCGTCGGCTGCACCAACTCATCGGTCTTGGCGTTGTAAACGGTGATCGCCATCTCCACGATCGAACCCTCTTTCGCGGTGTCGGTGCCTTCGCCCTCGATCGCGACGGTGCGCTGGCTCGTCGTCGGTTCGAGCGGTGCGTCGATCGAGATCTCGAGCGGAGCGCCGAAGTCACCCGTCACCTTGACGCTGTCCGACAGCGAACCCGACGCGGTGCACTCGGCAGCGGGTGAACTGGCGGCGGCGGCATCCGTTGCATCGGGGGAATCGCTGCTTCCGCAGGCGGTGAGCGCGAGCGTCAGGCCCACAATAGTGAGCAGGGTGGGGATTTTCGACACGGGGCCTCTTTCGAGAACGTTGCAAGCTGGCAGGCAACTGATCGGGTGGCACGAACGGCCAAGTGCCTACTCTGCCACGGTTCGCCTTTGAGAGGGCTGAATGGCACGCGCCCGGATGGATCAGTCGTCGAGACCGCGCGCGATCAGAGCCTCACCGAGGGCATCTGCTGCGTAGAGGGAACGCACGACCACCGGAACCGCGATGGATTGCAGCGAACCGCGCGTGCCACGTGCCGTGCGGGCTTCGAACACCTCTCGCACGATGTCGGAGACCAACGGGATGCAGCGGATGGTCAGGGCGACGAGCAGCCCCACCCGGTCGGCGTCGATGAATCGGTGAAACGGTCGCAGCAGGATCTGGAACGCTTCGAGCACCGCGGTGACCGTCGTGGTCATTGTGAACAGGGCGGCGAGGGCCACGGCCACGAGCAGCCGGCTTGCCGTGAGGGCGGCGACGGTCCAGCCGGAGAGCAGCCCCTGGATCGGAACGGCGACCAGCAAAACCAGCAAAATCGGGGCGATCTGGGCGACGGCCGCCTGCACTGGGACCCGCGCAACCACGAACAGCACGACGACGGCGAGGAAAGCGCCGCCGATCAGTCGGGGGTCGGGCGAGATGCCGATCACGAGCACGCAGAGCGAGAGCAGAAACAGCTTGAGCAGCGTCGGCGCCCGGTGCACGAAGGAGGTGCCAGGGCTATAGAGGCCGATCATGCGTGGCCGATCACGCCAGCAGCGCGCGGTACGCCGCCAGAGAATGCGCCGGCATGCCGTCGGCGACGACCTCGCCCTCCTCGATCACGATGACTCGGTCGAACTCTTCGACCAGGTGCAGGTGGTGGGTGACCACGATGAGTTGTTGGGGGAGCGCCTGCCACTGTTCGCTGATGCGCCGGGCGTTGCGGGCGTCGAGCAGAGTGGTCGGTTCGTCGGCGACGATCGTCGCCGGTTGAGCCACGAACACCGCCGCGAGGGCGAGCAGCTGTTTCTGCCCGCCGGAAAGCCGGTGCGCCGCCTGTTCGGCGTGCTCGCTCAGCCCGAACTGTTTTAGGGCGGCCGCGGTGCGCTCGGCGATCTGCTCGGCGTTCAGGCCGCGTCGGCGCAGGGTGAACGCGACGTCTTCCTGCACGGTGGGCATCACGATCTGGCTGTCGGGGTTGGTGAAGATGAAGCCGACTTTGCGGCGCACCTCGCGGGCATGCCGCGCCACGTTCTGCCCGTCGACCGTGACCGTGCCGCTGGTCGGCGTCACGAGTCCGTTGATCATGCGCACGAGGGTGGATTTGCCCGAGCCGTTTGCGCCGACGATACCGATCCGATGTCCGTCCAGGGTCAGGTTCACGTCGCGCAGCACTGAGCGGTCACCGAAAGACTGCGAGACCTGCTCGAAGCGGATGCTGCTCACAGGTGTGCGCGCCGGCCCTTCGGAAGCGCGATCAAGGCGGGATAGGCGCGGTGTACCTGGCTGGCGACGAGCACAGTTACGATGACTTTGATCAGGTCGCCGGGGATAAACGCGACGTTGAGGCCGATCGTAGTCCACAGCGGCAGGCCGAGGTTGAGCGCCATGACCGGAATGCCCAGGAGATAAACGGCGACGATGCCGCCGAGAATGGTGGCGCCGAGAGCCGGCCAGAACGGGTACTTCGGCAGCAAGCGGGCGGTGAGATAGCCGGTCACGAATGCACCGAGCAGCCAGCCGTACAGGTAGCCGGCCGCCGGGCTCACGGTGAACACGCCGATTCCGCCGCGGGCACCGGCCAACAGGGGGAGGCCGACCGCGGTCAGCACCAGGAACAAGAGCACGGCGAGGGTTCCCTTGCGCGGGCCGAGAACGGCCCCGGCCAGCATCACGCCCAGGGTCTGCAGGGTGATCGGTACCGGACCGATATTGAGCGGCCCCGGAAGGCCGAGCGCAGCGATGAGGGCGGCGAAAATAGCGATCTGGGCGAGATCACGGGCGGGCAAAGTGCGCCGGGTCGGTGCGCTTGAGTGAATGGTATCGGTCATGTTTTCAATTTAGATTTCGGTAGGCACCCTCCGCTGAAGAATACCTACAACAAAATGACGCGAACTGTAGAGGTCGTATTTTTCTAGGGCTAGCTCGCCAATACGCGGGTGGGAGAGGCCAGGCTGGCGACGATCGCATCTGCTGCTCGCACCAGGGCCAGGTGGGAGAGTGCCTGCGGGGTATTGCCGGCTTGGTGCCCGTTGGCCACGTCGTACTCCTCAGAGAGCAGGCCGACATCGTTGACGAAGCCGAGCAGGCGGTTCATCAGTGTGTTGGCGTCATCGATGCGACCAGAGCTGGCGTACTGCTCGACCAGCCAGAACGAGCAGGCCAGAAATGGATGCTCACCCGGCGGCAACCCGTCCACCCTGGCAGCCGTGCGGTAGCGCAGGAGCAGGCCATCGTGCATGAGGTTCGCCTCGATCGCGGCCACGGTGCCGAGCATGCGTGGATCGGTGGATGCGCAGAAGCCGACCTGCGGGAGGACGAGGAGGGAGGCATCCACTTCGGTGCTGCCGTAGTACTGCACGTAGCTGCCGAGGTTTTCGTTGAAACCGTGGGTTTCGATGTCGGCGCGCACCTCGGCGCGCAGGGCCTTCCAGCGTTCGAGGGGGCCGTCGAGGCCGCACTCCTCGATGCCGCGCACGGCGCGGTCGAAGGCGGCCCAGACCATGACGCGGGAGTGGGTGAATTCGCGAGCCGCACCGCGCACCTCCCAGATGCCCTGATCGGCCCGGTGCCAGTTCTTCTCGAGAAAGCTCATGAGAGCGCGTTGCAGGGGCCAGGAGAACTCGGTTTCGTGCACCCCGGCGGCGCGGGCGGCGTGCAGCGCCACCATGACTTCGCCGATCACGTCGGACTGAAACTGATCGACCGCGCCATTGCCGACCCGAACCGGTGCGGCGCCGTTGTAGCCGGGCAAGCTGGTCAGCTCACGTTCGGGCAGATAGCGCTCGCCGGAGAGCCCGTACATGATTTGCACGTCGCCCGGGTCGCCGGCGATGGCGCGCAGCAGCCAGGCCCGCCAAGCGTCGGCCTCCATCTCGTAGCCGTGGCTGAGCAGCACCTCGAGGGTGAGCGAGGCATCGCGCAGCCAGACGTAGCGGTAGTCCCAGTTGCGGGTACCGCCGAACTGCTCCGGCAGCGACGTGGTCGCTGCAGCCACTATGCCGCCGGTTCGTTCGTGCGTCAGGGCGCGCAGCACGAGCATCGAACGCACCACCTGGGCGTGCAGAGGCCCGTCGTGGCTGCAACGAGATGCCCAGCTCTGCCACCAGGAGAGGGTCGAGCGGTAGGCCTCATCGATATCAATGGCTGGTGGAATCTCCCGGTGCGAGCGATACCAGGTCATTTGGGCATCGACGATTTCGCCGGCGGGGACATCGAAGTGCGACTCGTGCCGGTGGTCGGAGGCGCGCAGGGCCGGGCCGCGCACGACGATGGCGTCGGGTCCGGCGATCGCGACCAGCCCGTGCACCGATTCTCCCTTCAGCTGGCGCACCCACGGAATCGTCGTCGCATAGCCGAAACGGATACGCAGATCTTGCGTCATCGTCACCGTGCCGGTAATGCCGCGCACCCGGCGCACCAGGTCGGCCCGACCGTCACCGTGCGGCATGAAGTCGAGCACCTCGACCTGGCCGGTGCTGGTGGTCCAGAGAGTGGACAGCACGAAGGTATCGCCGTCGTAGCGGCGGGTGGCGATGGCATCGGGATCGGCGGGCGCGAGCAGCCAACGGCCATGGTTTTCATCACCGAGCAGCGCGCCGAACATCGAGGCGGAGTCGTAGCGGGGCAGGCAGAGCCAGTCGATGCTGCCGTTGAGTCCGACCAGTGCCGCCGAGTGGCAGTCGCTGATCAGTGCGTAGTCCTCGATTGGGAGTGCCATCAGGCCATCCTGTCAGCAGGAGGGTGAGAGTGCGCTGACGATCTGCTCAGGCTACGAAGCGGGCAGAGGCGAGGGTTGCCGAGGCCTTATCGATCCAGGCAGCGGATGCCGCGGCGAGGTCGTCGTCCGCGCTGGCCACGTTCGCGATCGGAGCCGTGTTGATCAGCTTGGTGTGGATCGGGGCAGCGTCGACTGGCTGCGTGGGGTTCGGGACGGGGTCGTTCCAGACGACAATCGCGGCCGGAGTCCAGGACAACGCCGTCGGTTCGCCGCTGCTTTCGCCTCGCAGCGTCGCCTGCTCGGTGAGGATGGTCTCGGTCAGTTCGACCGCGACCTGCCGGGCCTTGAGCCCGTGAAAAATGACGTCGGTGTCGCCGGGGCTCCGGGGCGAGAGCGTCCAGGCGCCGTTTTCACCGATGAGGTCAGCAAGTTTGTCGTGCAGCAACTCAAAAATCTGCTCGTCGCGCAGGACCGGGGCTTCGGCTACACTCATCGCCGCGCTCGCGGCCAAACGTCGGCGTCGACGACCAAACATGACGAGCCCCTTTCAGATGCAGCCGACAATCAACTACTGCTTCCAGTTTCGGTCACCAAACCGCGACTCGCCGGACGGCGCGCCGACCAGCAATCGAACTCAGCTGTCGATTTCGCGTTTATTGGCGTCTTCGATGACCGTGCCGATGGCCACGGCGGCGCTCAGCGCCCACCCAAGCCACAACATCACCAGACGCCAGTCGCGCGGTCCGTGCCTGGTGGCCTGCACGGTGTTCCACCCGCCGGCGATGACGCCGATCATGGCACTGCTGAATATGAACTTTCGCATGTGAACCTCCGGCATAAGGTTACCCGGAGCCTCCCCGGTCGGGGCGAATCCGGATAGGCTGAGAAAAACCCTTGAACTGACCGATCGGACAGGATCTGACCGATCGGTCAACTAGCCTGTGGTCGTGCCCATTTTTCCCGCGTCCCCTGTTACACCGCCGGCCGGCGGCATCCGCTCACAAACCGGCGCCGACCTGCGCGCGATCGCGCTGACCCAGTTCGCCTCGGTGGGATTCGCGGCGACTTCGCTGCAGAATATTGCCGACATCGCGGGCTTCTCCAAGTCCAGCGTGCTCTACCACTTCGCCTCCAAAGAGGCGCTGCTCGAGCAGGTGCTCACGCCGGCCATCGATCAGCTCGAGGTCGTTCTCGATCGTTTCGTCACCGAGCCCGAGACCATTGCCACCCGTGAGCGGTTCGTCGACGACTTCATCGACTTTCTGCTCGAGTTTCGGCTGGAACTGCACACCTTCATCAACCAGGCTCAGTCGCTGCGCGGCATCGCCATCATCGACCGGGCCGGACTGCTCATCGTTCGTCTGGCCGCGAGCATCTGCCACGACGATGCGAGCAATGAAGACCGCTTGCGGTTCGGCTTCGCCCTCGGCGGTGCCGCCTACTCGCTCGTGGCTGGCATGACCTTTCTGGGTGAGGCTACTCTGCCCGACGACGACCTGCGTCCGGCGCTGCGCACCGTGATGACCGAACTGCTCGCCCCCGTCTCCGTACACCCGCGCCCCGCTCACTCCTGAATTTCTGCGCCGTCCGAAAGTAGTTTTCATGGCAACCGTCCTTTATCGCCTCGGACACTTCGCCTACCGGCGGGCCTGGCTCGTCATCGGCATCTGGGTGCTGCTGCTCGCCGGGATCTTCGGCGGCGGCGTGGCCCTCAACGGCCAGACGCAGGAGTCCTACGCGATCCCCGGCACCGAGTCGCAGGATGCCATCGATTCGCTCGCCGCGGTGTTCCCCGCGGCGGCCGGCGCGCAGGTGCAGGTGGTCTATCACGTGCCGAGCGGGGCATCCGTTGATGATGCGCCGTACCGGGCCGCCATCGAAAGCATGGCCACAGAGATCGGCGCCATCGACGGCATCGACACCGTGATCACTCCGTTCAGCGAATTCGCGGCGGATGCCGTTTCGAGCGACTCCGAGACCGCCTTCAGCCAGGTGGCGCTCCGGGGACAATCCACCGACGTGTCCACCGACACCCTCGATGCCCTTGTGGCCACTCGGTCGATCGGGGAGGACGCCGGCCTGCAGGTCGCGTTCGGCGGCCAGGTCTTTCAGGACAACACTTTCGGCATCACCGTGACCGAGGTGCTTGGTGTGCTCTTTGCCGGCGTCGTGCTGCTCATCACCTTCGGTTCTCTGCTCGCCGCCGGGATGCCGCTACTCATGGCCATGATCGGCGTCGGCGTCGCGATCGGCGGCATCACGGCGGTGAGCGCTTTCGTCTCGGTCTCAAGCACAGCTCCCATGCTCGCGCTCATGCTCGGGCTCGCGGTCGGCATCGACTACTCCCTGTTCATTTTGTCGCGGCATCGATCTCAGCTGGCCACCGGCATGAAACCGCACGAATCGGCCGCGACGGCCGTCGCCACCGCCGGCGGTGCAGTGGTCTTCGCCGGCATAACCGTGATCATCGCCCTGCTCGGACTGCTCGTGGTCGGCATCCCCTTCTTGAGCGTGATGGGACTCGGCGCGGCGTTTGCCGTGCTGGTGTCGATCGGCGTGGCCGTTACACTGCTGCCCGCCGTGCTCGGCCTGGTCAAGGACAAGCTCATTCCCAAGGTCGGCGGGCGGGCACACCGCCGGGCGACCACCCCCGACGATGGAAGACCCACGCTGGGCCGGCGCTGGGTCGCACTGGTACTCAAAGCCCCGATCGTCGCCGTTATCGTTGTGGTCGGCGTGCTGGGAACACTCGCCATTCCCGCGCTCAGCCTCGACCTCAACCTGCCGGACGGCGCCTCCGAACCGGTCGGTTCCACCCAGCGTGAGGCCTACCAGCTCATCAACGACGGCTTCGGCCCCGGCTACAACGGCCCGCTCATCGTCGTCGTCGACATCACCCAGACCACCGACATCTTCGGCGACCTCGACACCATCGCCGCCCAGATTCGAGACCTGCCCGACGTCGCCTACGTGGGCACGGGCACCCCGAACCCCACCGTCGACACCGCCATCATTCAGGTGATGCCCGACAGTGCACCGGATGCAGCGGCCACGAAAGACCTCGTGCAAATGATTCGAGACCTCGGCCCCGGCATCACCGCGAGCCTCGGCACCCCGATCGCCGTCACCGGCGCGACCGCCGTCGGCATCGACATCTCCAATCGGCTGACCGACGCGCTCATTCCATTCGCGCTCATCGTGGTGGGGCTCTCGATCATTCTGCTCATGATGGTGTTTCGCTCCGTCTTCGTGCCGATCAAGGCCGCACTCGGCTTTTTGCTGTCGGTGTTCGCCGCCCTCGGCGCTACCGTGGCGATCTTTCAGTGGGGCTGGTTTCCCGACCTGTTCGGCGTGGACAACCCCGGCCCGATCCTCAGCTTTTTGCCGATTCTGCTCATGGCGGTCTTGTTCGGGCTCGCGATGGACTACGAGGTGTTCCTCGTCTCGGGGATGCGCGAGGAATTCGTGCGCACCGGCAACGCCCGGCAATCGATCATCCACGGCTTCGCCCATGCCGGCCGGGTCGTCACCGCCGCGGCCCTGATCATGTTCTTCGTCTTCTTCGCGTTCGTCCCCGACGGCACCGGCGCCATCAAGGGCATCGCCTTCGCGCTCGCCATCGGCGTCTTGCTGGATGCTTTCCTGGTGCGTATGACGCTCGTTCCGGCCGCGATGGCGCTCGCCGGCAACGCCGCCTGGTGGCTGCCACGCTGGCTCGGGCGGCTGCTGCCGAACGTCGATATTGAGGGGGAGGGACTGCGCCAGCACCTGCACGACAGCGCATGGGCGGCGGAGCAGACCGATGCGATCACGGCCGACGACGTCGTATTCGGCCTCGAGACCGCGCCGATCGGTCCGCTCAGCCTCAGTATTCCGGCCGGTTCGCTCGTACGGCTCACCGGAACGGCCGGCCACCGCCGAGTCGTCGCGGCCAGCATCGCCGGACGACTCGATCCGGTCAGTGGACGTCTGCAGGTGCTCGGCTACCCGCTGCCATCCGACCGGCAGCAGGCCCTGCGCCGGGTTGCTCTTGCCGATATCGGTGAGCATCGAGACACCGAGATCACCGTCGGAGAACTGCTCGCCGAACGGCTGAGGCTCACCCTGCCCTGGTACCGGACTGCCTCGGTCGCCAGCCGTCGAGCCGACTGGATCAGCAGCATCAACCGGGCCCTGGGCGCCGGACTGCCAGTGACGGCCGCCACTACGATTTCGGCGCTGCCGGCCCACGGTCGGGCGACCGTGCTGGTCGCGGCGGCGCTCACTGAACGCCCAGGCGTGGTCTTCGTCGACCTCGGTGAAGGCCTCCCAGAGCCCCTCCTGGGCCGGGACCTGGCGACGGTACTGGCCGTGCTGGCACCGGCGACAACCACCCTGGTGCTCGGCGCTGCACGCTTCGACATCGAGGGCCCGGAATCGGCGCACGATCGACCGTGGCAGCAGATCGATCTCGACGCGCCGTTTGACGACGACCGGATGATGGATTCTCTCGATGGAAAGGCCCTGCAACGATGAGCACCGCACTCGACAAACTGTTCAGCCGCGGCCCGCGGCGGCGGCGGCTGACCGTCGCCGCTCTCGTGACCGTCGTGGTCGCCGTGCCGCTTGCCGTGGCCGGCCTGTTCACCGCGGCTCTTGCCTCGGCCGATGACCGGGTCGACACCATCCCCGCGATCGTGGTGAACAACGACGAATCCGTCACGACCATACTGCCGGACGGCACAGAACAGCAGGTGCTGGCCGGCCGGTTGCTCGTGACCGAGCTGACCGCGCCCAGCCCCAGCGAAGCCGGCGCTGACAGCACGGCCGGATTCGACTGGACCATCTCGAACACGGCCGACGCGCAAGCGGCGCTCGCCGCCGGAGACGCCTACGCGATTCTGACTATCCCCAGGGATTTCTCCGCCTCGATCACCTCGCTCTCGGGCAGCAGTCCGGTGCAGGCAGACCTCGATATTCGCACCGATGATGCCCATTCCTACCTCGCTGGGTCGCTGGCCCAATCGGTCGGCTCCGCCATGACGGGTGCCTTCGGTCAGGCGATCACCGCGCAGTATCTCGAAGGCCTGTACACCAATCTCGCCCTGCTGGGCTCATCACTCACGGATGCCGCCGACGGCGCGGCCGCGCTCTCCACCGGAGTGAGCGGGCTCGCGACCGGCCTCGATTCCCTTGCGGCGGGCACCGCGACGGCTGCTACCGGCGCGGCATCCGCTGCCAGCGGAGCGACGAGTTACGCCTCGGGCGTCGCCTCCTATAGCGATGGCGTCACCGGGTTGAGCGCGGGGCTGACCCAGCTGAACTCCGGCGCCATAGCGCTGGCTCCACTCGAAACCGGGCTCCCAGCCTACGCCTCCGGAGTGCAGGGAACGGCGGCAGCGTTCACGGCCCTCAACGCGCAGATGCAGGCCGACCCGAACGTCGCAGCCTACGCCGGCGCGCTCGCACAAATTCAGGGTGGTCTGACCGCGCTCGGCGCCCAGAGCTCGGGCATCGGCGCGGCCGGTACGGGAATCGGGTCGGTGCTTGAGGGCATCTCGTCGAGTGCGACCGGTGCGGGCACGCTCGCTGCCGGCGGCCCGGCCCTGTCGAGCGGCGCCAGCGATCTCGCGACCGGTGTGCAGGGAATTTCCGCCGGGCTCGGTACCCTAGCTTCTGGCACCCAGTCGGCCCAGACCGGGGTGCACGCACTGGAAGCCGGGGCCGGCGAACTCGCGACCGGGCTGGCGGACGGCGCGGCGGGGGCATCCGTTTTCACCGATACCGATGCCGTCACCACCGCCGCGGTCGTCTCCGAACCGGTCAGTGTCACGACCGCGCGCGACCATGCGATCGACTCGGTCGGCCCGATCATCGGCATGATTTTCGTGCCGGTCGGCCTGTGGATCGGCGCCCTCGTTGTCTTTCTGCTGTTCAGACCGCTCACAGCAGCCGCCCTGGCTTCGACCACAAGCACCGGCCGGTTGCTGCGTCGCGGCCTCGGCCGTTCCTTCGCCATCGTCGCCGGCCAAGCCGTGCTGGTCACCGTGCTGCTGCATACCGCTCTCGATGTGGCGTGGACGCTGCTGCCGGCCACCCTCGGCTTCACCCTGCTGCTGGCCTTCGTGTTTGTGGCCGTGCATCACTGGCTGAGCGTCGCGTTCGGGCGGGTCGGCATCATCATCTCGCTCGTGCTGCTCGCCCTACAACTCGCCTCGGCGAGCGGGCTGTACCCGATCGAACTCGTCGCCGCCCCGTTCCAAACTTTGAGCCCCTTGCTTCCGCTGACCTGGGCGGTGACCGGCCTGCAGGCGATCGTCAGTGAAAGTGGGGGAGCGGATGTTGCCGCCGCCGCCGCAGTACTGCTCCTGTTCGCGATCGGTAGCGTGCTGCTCTCGTTCTGGAGTGTGGCCCGAGCACGCGGAGCTCGCTCGTTCGGGCTGGGGCTAGCCCGGGCGTAGCGGGCGAGTAGCCCCGTTACAGTAGCGCCCCGTTGAGACTGGGGGCTACTGGTACCCTTGGTATGGCGACACAGGCGTGCACCGCGGGTGTGCCCGGAACGGATGATCCATTACTTATTCAGCCGACTCCACGCGGTTCGACCGTGACCAGACCGCTCGCGACCAGACCGCTCGCGACGATTCACGGGGTGACGCAGCACTCGATGAAACTTCGCCCGGTACCTACACGCTCGTCGTCGTCTCCAACCGGCTGCCGGTCGACTACGAGGAAGGCGACGACGGTGCCGTGACCTGGCGCACGTCACCCGGCGGGCTGGTCACCGCACTCGAACCGCTCATGCGTGCGTCAAACGGTGCTTGGGTCGGCTGGCCCGGCGTCGCCGACCGCGATTTCGCGCCCTTTGAGAACGACGGGATCTCGCTCGTTCCGGTGCGGCTGAATGAAGTGGACGTCGAGGACTACTACGAGGGTTTTTCCAACGACACGCTCTGGCCGCTCTATCACGACGTCATCGCACCGCCGAGCTTTCACCGCGAGACCTGGGATGCCTACGTCACCGTCAACCGCCGATTCGCGGAGGCCGCCGCTGCCGTGGCCGCCCCGGGCGCCACAGTGTGGGTGCATGACTACCAGCTACAGCTCGTGCCGCGCCTGCTGCGCGACGCCCGACCCGACCTCGTCATCGGCTTCTTCAACCACATTCCGTTTCCGTCCTACGGCATCTACGCGCAGCTGCCCTGGCGCAAGCAAATTCTGCACGGTCTGCTAGGCGCCGACGTCATCGGCTTTCAGCGACTGGAGGACGCCGGCAACTTTTCGCGCGCGGTGCGTCGCCTCTACGGCTATCCGACCCGCGGCGTCGTCATCGACGTGCCGACCGGCGAGAACGGTCAAAACAGCGCAGAGTCCCGTCGCGTCATCGCGAAACACTTTCCCATCTCGATCGACGCGGCTGCCTTCGAAGAGCTGGCCAGGAGCCCCGAGATTCAGGCCCGCGCTCGGCAGATTCGGGAGGACCTCGGCAACCCGAAAACGCTTATGCTAGGCGTCGACCGGCTCGACTACACCAAGGGCATCGGCCACCGTCTCAAGGCCTTCGGGGAGCTGCTCGCCGACGGACGCCTGAGTGTCGAAGACGTCACTCTGGTGCAGGTCGCGAGTCCGTCCCGCGAACGGGTGAGTACCTATATGGCCCTGCGCGACGAGATCGAACTCGCCGTCGGTCGACTCAACGGCGACTTCTCCACGATCAGCCACACCGCCATCAGCTATCACCACCACAGCTACCCGCGTGAAGAAATGGTCGCGATGTATCTCGCCGCTGACGTCATGCTCGTCACCGCGCTGCGCGACGGCATGAACCTCGTGGCCAAGGAATACGTCGCCGTGCGCTTCGATGCCGACGGGGTGCTCGTGCTGAGCGAGTTCGCCGGCGCCGCCGATGAACTCAAACAGGCCATCCTGATCAATCCGCACGACATCGACGGCACCAAGGACGCCATCGTGCGCGCGGTCGAGATGCCCCGGCGGGAACGTGCCAGACGTATGCGGTCGCTGCGCCGCAAGGTCGCGGAGAACGATGTTGCTGCTTGGTCGGCCTCGTTCCTGCGAGCCCTCACCGGCGGCGCCGCCGTGGCGGCCGGCATCTCCGAGGATCTCGACCTGGCCCTGCAGAGCCTTGCCGGTGCCGAGAACGTGCTCATCGCCCTCGACTTCGACGGGACCCTAGCCCCGCACGTTGACCACCCCGAAGACGCCCGCGCAATCACCGGCACCCGGGAAGCCGTTCAAGCCCTGCTCGACCTACCCGGGGTGCGCGTAGCCCTTGTCTCTGGGCGCGCTCTGGTGAGCCTGCAACACGTCGCCCAGCCGCAGAGTTCGGTGTTGCTCACTGGCTCGCACGGTATCGAGGTTCAACTGGACACCCCCGAGATTGAGCTGAACCTGGTCTCCTCCGAGCTCGAACAGCTCGACACCCTCGCCCGGGTGCTCACGAGCATCTCCGGTTCGATCGCCGGGACCACCATCGAGCGCAAGCCCGCCGGTCTGGCCCTGCACACCCGACTCGCGACCCAAAAAGACGGGCAAACGGCCCAGCGCGAGGCGAGGGAACAACTCACTGACCAGCTGCCCGGACTCACCGTTCGCGAAGGTAAGAACGTGCTGGAATTTTCGGTGCGCTCCAGTACCAAGGGCGATGCCCTGGAGAAGCTGCGCGACTATACCGGGGCCGACCGGGTGTTTTACGCCGGCGACGATGTGACCGATGAAGACGCTTTCGCAGCATTGCGCGACGACGACCTCGGCCTCAAGATCGGCCAGGGCGCGACCCTCGCCGGCTACCGCGTGCGCAGCCCCAAAGAAGTCACCCAGGTTCTGGTGCGCATCGCCGAACTCCGTGCGGGCCTTGCGCTCTGACCGGCCCATTGAAAATAGAGGGCGCCCCGAGGTTCTAGACTCGGGGCATGTCTGAGATCGATGTAAAACCCCGTAGCCGCGACGTCACCGATGGGATCGAGGCGACCACATCACGTGGCATGCTCCGTGCTGTCGGCATGGGCGACGCCGACTGGGACAAGCCCCAGATCGGTATTGCGAGCTCGTGGAATGAGATCACACCGTGCAATCTGTCGCTGGACCGCCTCGCCCAGGCCTCCAAGGAAGGCGTGCACTCCGGCGGCGGTTACCCGCTGCAGTTCGGCACCATCTCCGTCTCCGACGGCATTTCGATGGGCCACGAGGGCATGCATTTCTCCCTCGTTTCGCGTGAGGTCATCGCCGACTCGGTCGAGGTCGTCATGCAGGCTGAACGCCTCGACGGCTCGGTGCTGCTGGCGGGCTGCGACAAGTCGCTGCCCGGCATGCTCATGGCCGCCGCCCGCCTCGATCTCGCGAGCGTCTTTCTGTACGCCGGTTCCATTGCCCCTGGCTGGGTCAAGCTCAGTGACGGAACCGAAAAAGACATCACCATCATCGACTCGTTCGAAGCCGTCGGCGCGGTCAAAGCCGGCCGCATGAGCGAAGCGGATGCCAAGCGCATCGAGTGCGCGTTCGCTCCCGGGGAGGGTGCCTGCGGTGGCATGTACACCGCGAACACCATGGCCAGCGTCGCGGAAGCCCTCGGAATGAGCCTGCCCGGCTCGGCGAGCCCGGCATCCGCTGACCGCCGTCGTGACTACTTTGCACACCGCTCAGGCGAGGCCGTGGTCAACCTGCTGCGTCTCGGTATCACCGCGCGTGACATTCTCACCCGCAAAGCATTCGAGAACGCGATCGCCGTAGCGATGGCGTTCGGCGGCTCGACCAACGTTGTGCTGCACCTGCTCGCGATCGCCCGTGAGGCAGAGGTCGAGCTGACCCTCGACGACTTCAACCGCATCGGCGACAAGGTTCCGCACATCGGCGACCTCAAACCCTTCGGCAAGTACGTCATGAACGACGTCGACCGCCAGGGCGGCGTTCCCACCGTCATGCGCGCCCTGCTCGAAGCCGGCCTGATCCACGGCGACGCCCTCACAGTGACCGGCAAGACCGTCGCTGAGAACCTCGCCGAGATCGACCCGCCCGACCTCGATGGTGAGGTGCTGCGCACCCTCGACAACCCCATTCACAAGAGCGGCGGCATCACCATCCTCAAGGGCACCTTCGCCCCAGAGGGCGCCGTGGTGAAGACTGCCGGATTCGACGCAGCCGTCTTTGAAGGCCCCGCCCGGGTATTCGAGCGGGAACGCGCGGCGATGGACGCCCTGACCGAAGGCAAGATTTACAAGGGTGACGTGGTCATCATCCGTTATGAAGGCCCGAAGGGCGGTCCTGGCATGCGCGAGATGCTCTCGATCACGGCCGCCATCAAGGGCGCAGGGCTCGGCTCCGATGTACTACTATTAACAGACGGTCGATTCTCAGGCGGCACAACCGGACTGTGTATCGGCCATATAGCACCCGAAGCGGTGGACGCAGGTCCAATCGCCTTCGTGCGCGATGGGGATCTGATACGGGTCGATATCGCAGCTCGCACGCTTGACCTACTGGTCGCACCTGCTGAGCTGGCCGCCCGCCGAGATGGCTGGGCGCCCCTTCCCCCTCGTTACACCCGGGGCGTACTCGCAAAGTACTCGAAGCTCGTGCATTCCGCCGCTGAAGGCGCTATCACGGGCTAGCCAGTGTGCTCACGTGGCACGCGAAGATGATCGAAATGACCGATTTCGAAGTAGGGATTCATTGACCATGACCACGGAACCCACTCCCGTGCCCTCGGCTCCCGCCTCTGCGGAGCCTGAGATGCTCACCGGCTCTGGGGCGATCATTCGCACCCTCGAACTGCTCGGCGTCACCGACGTCTTCGGCATCCCCGGCGGCGCCGTCATTCCGCTCTACGACGAGCTCATGACGCAAACCAAGATTCGCCACATTCTGGTGCGCCACGAACAGGGTGCCGGCCACGCAGCCGAGGGCTACGCTTCTGCGACCGGCCGCGTCGGCGTCGCGATCGCCACGAGCGGTCCGGGCGCGACCAACCTCGTCACCGCCATAGCGGATGCCTACATGGATTCGGTGCCGCTGCTCGCGATCACCGGCCAGGTGTTTTCCACCTCGATGGGAACGGACGCTTTTCAGGAAGCCGACATCATCGGCATCACCATGCCGATCACGAAGCACTCCTTTCTCGCCCGCACCGCGGCAGAGATTCCGGCCGCGATCGCGTCGGCTTATCACATCGCCTCGACCGGCCGCCCTGGACCGGTACTCGTGGACATCACCAAGGACGCGCAGCAGAACCTCGCACCCTTTATCTGGCCGCCCAAGCTCGACCTGCCCGGTTATCGGCCGATCGTCAAGGCCCACGGCAAGCAGGTGCAGGCTGCAGCCCAGCTGCTGTTGGCGGCGAAGAAGCCGGTGCTTTATGTCGGTGGCGGCGTCATCCGCGCCCACGCCTCGCCCGAACTGCTCGAACTCGCCGAAGCGACCGGTGCACCAGTCGTCACGACGCTCATGGCTCGCGGTGCCTTCCCAGACTCGCACCCGCAGCATCTCGGCATGCCGGGTATGCACGGTACGGTTCCCGCCGTGCTCGCGTTGCAGGAGAGCGACCTCATCATCTCCCTTGGAGCGCGCTTCGACGACCGGGTGACCGGAAAGATCAGCGAATTCGCTCCCAACGCGAAGATCGTGCACGTTGACGTCGACCCGGCGGAGATCTCCAAGATCCGCCTGGCCGATGTACCGATCGTCGGTGATGCCAGGGACGTCATTGCCGACTTGATCCTTGCCTGGGCCGATGTTGCCCAGGGCGCCGCAACAGACACGGCCGAGTGGTGGACCTACCTGCACGGCCTGAAGGAGGAGTTCCCCCTCGGCTTCACCGAGCCGACCGACGGCCTGCTCGCCCCGCAATACGTGATCCAGCGCATTGGCGAACTCACCGGCCCCGAAGCGGTCTATGCGGCCGGAGTCGGACAGCACCAGATGTGGGCGGCGCAGTACATCAAGTACGAACGCCCCAACTCCTGGCTCAACTCCGGCGGCGCCGGCACCATGGGCTACTCCGTTCCGGCTGCCATGGGCGCCAAGGTGGCCGAACCCGACCGCGTCGTCTGGTCGATCGACGGTGACGGCTGCTTCCAGATGACCAACCAGGAACTCGCCACCTGCACGATCAACAATATCCCGATCAAGGTCGCGATCATCAACAACTCCTCGCTCGGCATGGTACGTCAGTGGCAGTCGTTGTTCTACGACGGACGGCACTCCTTCACCGACCTCAACACCGGTCACGGCACCGCGATGGTGCCGGACTTCGTCAAGATGGCGGATGCCTATGGGGCGCTGGGAATTCGGGTCACCAGCAAGGACCAGGTGGATGACGCCATCAAGCTTGCCCTCGCTACCAACGATCGCCCGGTCGTCATTGACTTCATCGTGAGCCCCGGCGCCATGGTCTGGCCGATGGTTCCGCAGGGAGTCAGCAATAGTTTTGTTCAGTACGCCAAGGACCACGCACCGACCTGGGGAGAAGAGTAACCGTGACGAGCCACGTTCTGAGTCTGCTCGTCGAGGATAAGCCCGGCCTGCTCACACGCGTCGCTGGCTTGTTCGCGCGTCGCGGCTTCAACATTGAAAGCCTGGCCGTCGGCCACAGCGAGATCACGGGTCTGTCCCGCATCACGATTCTGGTCGACGTCGACGATGTACCGCTCGAGCAGGTGACCAAACAGCTGAACAAGCTGATCAACGTCATCAAGATCGTCGAGCTCGACCCGGCCCAGTCGGTGCAGCGCGAACATCTGCTGATCAAGGTCAAGGTTGACAACACGACCCGGTCGCAGGTGCTCGAAGCGGTCAACTTGTTTCGCGCCCGCGTCGTCGACGTGGCCACGGACGCCGTCGTGATCGAGGTCACCGGCGACAGCGGCAAGACCCAGGCGCTGCTGCGGGTACTCGAGCCGTTCGGCATTCGGGAACTCGCCCAGTCCGGCCTGCTCGCCATCGGCCGCGGCTCCAAATCCATCACCGAACGAGTTTTCAAAAACTAATCAGCACGTCATTCATAAGGAGAGAAACACATTGTCTGAGATTTTCTACGACAAAGACGCCGACCTGTCGATCATTGCGGGCAAGAAGGTGGCCGTCATCGGCTACGGCTCGCAGGGTCACGCCCACGCGCAGAACCTGCGCGACTCCGGCGTCGAGGTGAAGATCGGTCTGCAGGACGGCTCCAAGAGCAAGGTCAAGGCCGAAGAAGCTGGCTTCACAGTGCTGTCTACAGCGGATGCCGCGGCCTGGGCCGACGTCATTGTCATCCTCGCGCCCGACCAGGTGCAGCGTCACCTGTACAAGGACGACGTGCTGCCGAACCTGGCTGCCGGTAAGGCGCTGGTCTTCGGACACGGATTCAACATCCGTTTCGGGTACATCGAAGCACCCGACGGCGTTGACGTCGTCATGGTCGCCCCGAAGGGACCGGGCCACACCGTGCGCCGCGAATTCGAAGCCGGCCGCGGCGTTCCCGTGATCGTTGCCGTCGAGAAGGACGCCTCGGGTAACGCCTGGCCGCTCACCCTCAGCTACGCCAAGGCGATCGGTGGACTGCGTGCCGCCGGCATCAAGACCACCTTCACCGAAGAAACCGAAACCGACCTGTTCGGCGAGCAGGCCGTGCTCTGCGGTGGCACCTCACAGCTGATCCAATACGGCTTCGAGGTTCTCACTGAAGCCGGCTACCAGCCGCAGGTCGCCTACTTCGAGGTACTGCACGAGCTCAAGCTCATCGTTGACCTGATGTGGGAGGGTGGCATCGCCAAGCAGCGTTGGAGCGTCTCTGACACAGCCGAGTACGGCGACTACGTTTCTGGCCCGCGCGTCATCGACCCCAGCGTCAAGGAGAACATGAAGGCCGTTCTCGCCGACATCCAGAGCGGCGCGTTCGCGAAGCGTTTCATCGCCGACCAGGACAACGGCGGAGTCGAGTTCCTCGCCCTGCGCAAGAAGGGCGAAGAGCACCCGATCGAGGCCACCGGCCGCAGCCTGCGCAAGCTCTTCGCGTGGAACGCGTCGAACGACGACGACTACACCGACGGTTCGGTCTCGCGCTAAGCATCCGCCAATTTTAATGGAGGGGTTCTCGTTCGCGAGGGCCCCTTCTTCGTTCCTCGGCACGAGCGTCGAAAGGGCAGACGAATGACAACGGATGCCACGAGTACCCGAAATAGCACCCGCTGGCGGAGCCGCACGGCAGCGGTGGCCATGGCCGGGGTGCTTCTGTACGTTCTGGTCGACGTGGTGCTGCAGCTGTTGCCGCCGCACTACAGCCCGATCAGCGAGGCCGAGAGCAATCTAGCCGTCGGCCCGTACGGCTGGGTGATGAACCTCAATTTTCTGGGCCGCGCGGTGTTCTGCGTCGCCGCGGTCATCGCGATCGCCCTGACCGCGCAGGATTTGTCTGCACGGACGCATTCGCCCCGGCGCCGAGATCGCCTGCTCGGCACGGGCCTCGGGCTCTTTCTCGTTGGCGGAGCCAGCTCGGCGACTCTCGCGTTCTTTGCGACCGATGTCGATGCCGAACACGCGAGCACCCTGCAGACCTCCAGCACGGCCGGTGTCATCCACCTTGCGGTCGCAGCGACGGGATTCGTTGCGGCGCTCGTCGCGATCATCCTGCTGACCGTCTGGCTGCGGGTTCGCCGCGTGCTACCGCGGGTGCTGCCATGGGCGGTCGTTTTCGCCGTGCTCACCCTGGCCGGGTTGCTCGTAGTCGTTGCAGCGAGTGAGTGGATGCCCGGCGTCGTCGGCCTCGCCGAACGCATGGCCCTGGTGGGAATACTGGGCTGGACCTTTTCGGTGAGCGCGGGAATCCGTCGTCTGGAGTAGACCGCGAGTCTGCCCAGACCGATAGAGTCGAGCAATGCACCGGTTTCAGCCCGGCGTATCTGGTCCTGTGCACCGACGCACAGCTTGCCGCTGGACATTCGTAGAACGGATGCCCGTGGGGCCGCCCGTTGCACTCGCGTAAGGCCGACACCACCATGACCTCAGGTAAGAACACTGACGACAACAGGCTGGTCGTGCCGGCCCCCATCGACGGGCCCCTGCCCAAGTGGAAGATCGTTGGCCCCGGCCTCGTCGTGGCGGCCACCGGGGTGGGAGCGGCCGATATGGTCGCTACCCTAGTGGCCGGATCGCGCTACGGCTACGCCCTGCTTTGGGCGGTCATTCTCGGCGTGATCCTCAAGATCGTGCTGGTCGAGGGCGCCGGCCGGTACACCCTCTCCACTGGCAAGACCATCTTCGAGGGCTGGCGGTCCCTCGGCAAGTGGACCACCTGGTACTTCGGGCCGTACATCATGCTCTGGGGTTTCGTCTACGGCGCAACAGCCATGTCATCGGCCGCCCTACCGCTGGCCGCGTTGTTTCCGGTCTTCCCGTTGCCGGTCTGGGCCGTCCTGATGGGACTCGCCGGGTTCACCATGGTCTGGTTCGGCCGATACGCCTTTTTCGAGAAGGTCACCGCCGTGCTCGTGGGCATCATGTTCATCACCGTCGTCGGTCTCGCCGTCATCGCCGTACCCGACTTTCCAGCCATGCTCGCCGGCCTCGTGCCGATCATCCCCGAGGGCGGAGTGCTCTACACGCTCGCTTTGGCCGGCGGCGTCGGCGGAACAATCACCCTCGCCGCCTACGGCTACTGGCTGCGCGAAAAGGGCTGGTCCACCCCGCAGTGGATGAAAGTCATGCGCATCGACAACCGCATGGCTTACGTCATGACCGGAATTTTCGTCGTCGCGATGCTCATCGTCGGTGCCGAGGTGGTCGCCGCTGCCGGCGTCACCCTGAGCGCGGGCGACAAGGGCCTACTCGATCTCTCGACGGTGCTCAACGAGAAGTACGGCGTCGTCGTCGGTACCGGGTTTCTGGTGGGCTTCTGGGCAGCATCCTTCTCGTCGATAATCGGCGTCTGGAACGGCGTGAGTCTCATGTTCGCCGATTTCTGGGGCAACATGCGCGGCAAGAAGTCTGGCCACCCCGACACGATGGTCGGTGGCAAGTACTTCAAGTTCTACCTGTTGTGGCTCACATTCCCGCCGATGATCCTGTTCCTGCTCGGCTCGCCGATCGGGCTGATTCTGGCCTACGGCGTGCTCGGTTCCCTGTTCATGCCGTTTCTCGCCGTCACCCTGCTTGGCTTGTTGAACGGCAAGGGCATCCCACGGGAATGGCGCAACAAATGGTTCACCAACGGAGCCCTGGGGGTCTGCGCGCTGCTCTTCATCGTTTTGGGTGTGCAACAATTGGTCACCGCCGTGAAGCCGCTGTTCGGGTAGCTTCGGTGGCAACCGGATACTCTGGAAAAATGAATGCCACACGCGACGACGATGCTCTGAATTGGGCCGGTGACGACGACCCGACGTTGGCTCCCGGGGGAACCGGTCAGGCCGCGCCCGAGGCGGCCAGTTTGCCGGAGGGGTGGACCACCCCGATAGCGGATGCTACCCCCAGCGCCAGCGCCAGCGCCAGCGCCAGCGACAGCGACAGCGGCACCGACAGCGACACGGATATCGACACTGCAGCGGATGCCGACGCGACGGACGCCGCCAGTACCGAACCGGCCGGCGCGGTCGCGAGCTCGGCCGCCCTGGTCGGCTTGGGCATCCTCGCCGGAATGTACCTGCTCTACTCGATCGGCTGGTTCATTGGCGTGTCCCGCCTCGCACGTTCGACGGTTCTCACTTCGAGTGATCCCGTCGCTGATTTCATGACCTCCCTCGGCGGCTGGCTGGCCGTGGCGGCACCCGTGATCTGGTTTGGGGCGACCTTCTGGCTCACCCTGAGCCGGCCGCGCGCACGCTGGGTCTGGTTGCTGATCGGCGCGGTCGTGTTGATTCCCGTGCCCTTCCTGCTCGGATCGGGGGTCCCCTCATGAGCGACATCGAATTCACCGGCACCGATGGTACGAACACCGTGCACGGTCGCCGCTCGCCGCGCTGGACTCTGCTGACCATCGCGCTGTTCATCGGGCTGTTCTACGCCTACGACGTCTGGGAAGCCATCGGCAACCTGGTCGGTCTGAACCTGCAGGCGCAGTCCCTCGACACCCAGCTGAGCGGCTTCGGCTGGGCCGTGCTGATCTTTGCGGTACTCCTGCCGGTGCTGGTTTATGCCCTGGCCTATTGGCTCGGCCGAAACCGAGCCTTCGGAGCGCAGGCGCTGACCCTGCTCGTCGGGCTTTGTACGGTTGCCGCCCTGTCGCTCGATATCGCCACGATGTTCGGCCTCGGCCGGCTAATCATCTGACTAGATCACCGCGACCACGATCAGAGCCATCAGCACCAGTTGGGCGATGAGCCGGGGAACGAACGGAATCGCGATCCGCCCGAACCGGTTCTTGTGCCGCGCGGCATAGGCGTTAGCCGGAAACACCGCCGCCAGAAACAGCACGAGGGCCCCAGCGGCCAGCAGCATGGTCGGGGGATACAGCAACCCGAAGCCGCCAGCCAACTCGCACACCCCGGTAAGCAGCACGAGGTTGGTCGGGTTGGCCCAGCCCGCCGTGCGCAGTCGCGGTGGAATCATTGCCGCCATCGTGCGCTGGACCGTGGGCAGAAAATGGGTGATCCCGGCGCCGATGAAGACCACCGCGAGAATCACCCGAAGGGCCAGCCGGAGTCCGTCTATTACGTCGCTGCTCATGGCTCTATTGTGCAGCCGGTAGGGTGGAAAAAGAGTGGCGCCCCTTGTCGCGCCGCCAAGACCTGCAATCTAAGGATCCGATTTTATTGTCGAAGCCCGTCGTCCTGATCGCCGAAGAACTCTCCCCCGCCACCGTCGAGGCTCTCGGGCCCGACTTTGACATTCGCCAGGTAGACGGCACGGATCGTTCCGCGCTGTTCGCCGAGCTTGCCACAGCACATGCCGTTCTGGTACGCTCTGCCACCAAAATGGATGCCGAAGCGATTCAGGCCGCTCCGTTCCTGAAGGTCATCGCCCGTGCGGGTGTCGGTCTCGACAACGTTGACATCAAGGCCGCCACCGCCGCCGGCGTCATGGTCGTCAACGCTCCCACCTCCAATATCATCTCGGCCGCTGAGCTGACCGTCGGGCACATCCTGAGCCTCGCCCGTCACATCCCAGCAGCCTCCGGCGCTCTCGCCGATGGAGCGTGGAAGCGTTCCAAGTACACCGGCACCGAGCTGTACGAAAAGACCATCGGCATCATCGGTCTCGGCCGCATCGGCGCCCTCATCACCGCTCGCATGCAGGCCTTCGGCACCAATGTCATCGCCTACGACCCCTACGTCACCTCGGCGCGCGCCCAGCAGCTCGGCGTGACCCCGGTCACCCTCGATGAACTGCTCGCACAGTCTGATTTCGTCACAATCCACATGCCGAAGACGCCCGAGACCACCGGAATGATCGGTGCAGCCCAGCTCAAGCTGATGAAGCCGACCGCGTTCGTCGTCAATGTCGCCCGCGGCGGACTCATCGACGAAGACGCACTGCACGAAGCCCTCGTCGCCGGCACCATTGCCGGCGCCGGCCTCGATGTGTTCGTCAGCGAACCGCCGACCGGCTCGCCGCTGCTCGGCCTGGACAACATCATCACCACGCCGCACCTCGGTGCGTCGACCGACGAGGCGCAGGAAAAAGCCGGCGTCTCCGTCGCCAAGTCCGTGCGCCTCGCTCTGTCGGGCGAGCTCGTGCCCGACGCGGTCAACGTCGCCGGTGGAGTCATCGACCCCTACGTGCGCCCCGGAATTCCGCTGGTCGAAAAGCTCGGTCAGGTCTTCTCCGGCCTCGCCGCCCACAGCCCGCTCACGAACGTCGACATCGAGGTGCGCGGGGAACTGGTCGCGTACGACGTCAGCGTTCTCAAGCTCGCCGCGCTCAAGGGCATCTTCACCAACGTGGTCAGCGAAACCGTCTCCTACGTCAACGCACCGCTGCTCGCCGAGCAGCGCGGTGTCACCGTGCGCATGCTCAGCGACGCCGAGTCGCCCGAGTATCGCAACGTGATCACCCTGCGCGGCGCCCTCGCCGACGGCTCACAGGTCACAGTAGCCGGGACCCTCACGGGGACCAAGCAGATCGAGAAGATCGTGCAGATCAACGGCTACGACGTTGAGGTTCCGTTCGCCAAAAACCTCATTGTCATGCTCTACACCGACCGACCCGGAATCGTCGCCGTCTACGGCCGCGAATTCGGTGACGCCAACATCAACATCGCCGGCATGCAGATCGCCCGCCACGAGGCTGGCGGCAAGGCTCTCAGCGTTCTGACCGTCGATTCCGAGGTTCCGGCAGGGCTGCTGGCCTCGGTGCGCGCTACCATCGAAGCCGAGATCATGGTGGAGATCGTCCTCACCGACTAGGTTTCTTCAGAACGGATGCGAGTGGGTGCCTGCCAGAGCTGGCGCCTACTCGCATCCGTTCTTTAAAGACGGCGAATCCATGAGTAGTGCGCCTGAGGGGTCACAAATGGCCCGTATGAAGACGGTTTTAGTACGATTTGCGACCCCATGCGGCGTGGGCAGCCGGGTATCGGTTTCAGGTGTGCGGCAGGAGCCGGCCGATCAGAGTGATCAGCCGGCTCATCGACTCGTCGGTGTGCTCCTGCGGGGCAAGTTCGTGTTCGGCCAGAGAACTGTTGACGTAAAGTCCGTCGCTGATGAGCATGATCGCCTCGGCGGTATCCGGGTCGTGGACAGCGTCTTCGATGACCGAGAGCCAGCGACACCGAATATCGCCGAGCACCTGCATGGCCCGCGGATCGCGTCCCTGCGCGAGGCGGGAGCCGGCGATGTAGGCGCGGTCGAGCGGGCTGCCGGTGTGCACCGAGGTGCGAATGAGATAGTCGACCGGGCCAGCCGGGGCCGCGCGAATATTATCGGCATCCTCATTCGCGAGCGCATCAAGACGGGCCAGCATGCCCTCGATCAGGGCGCCTTTCGAGCTGAAGTGATAGAGCAGTCCGCCCTTGGAGACCGCAGCGGCGGCCGCGACGGCGTCCAGCGTCGCGGAGCGCTCTCCGCCCTCGACCAGCAACTCCTCGAAGGCGTCGAGCAGTCGATCCCGGGTAGAACCGGATGGCGCGGCGGGATTTCTCAGCATAGGGGCCATGGTACCCAAATGCCTGCGACCGTCGTGGACCGCGCCGCTTGGCAAGGCGATGTAGAGCGGCCGCACGGGCCAGTGCCGTCGATGCATCGTGGGTGGGCGGCCGGGTCGGGGCATCGGCCTGGCCACTGGTCAACTGTACCGTCCAGCCGGTATAGTTAATCTAGGTTTCCACCACTCTGTCAGCACAGGGCGCGTGGCCGGAAAAATTCTTGAGAAAGCGATTGAGATCGTGTCTGCCCGTTTCACTTCCCCCGCCACCGCTAGTTCCATTGGCACACTGGCCCGGCGCGCCCGCGCCGACGAGCCGCGGCCGACCCCGAAGGCGGGCGGCGTGGCATCCGCTCTGACAATCGTGCACGACCGCCGACGCTGGTGGGCGCTCGCGGTGCTGATGCTTCCGGTACTGCTGGTGTCGATCGACAACACCGTACTCAACTTTGCGCTGCCCGCCATCTCGGAGGCAACCCGGCCGACCGGTGTGCAGCTGCTCTGGATGGTCGACATCTACCCGCTCGTGCTCGCCGGCCTGCTCGTGGCCATGGGCAGCCTCGGCGACCGCATCGGGCGTCGGCGCCTGCTGCTGATCGGGTCGGCCGGCTTCGGCGCGGTCTCGGTGGTGGCGGCTTTCTCACCGACCATTGAATGGCTGATCGCGTCCCGGGCTGTGCTCGGCTTTTTCGGCGCCATGCTCATGCCCTCGACCCTGTCGCTGCTGCGTTCGACCTTCGTCGATCGTGACCAGCGGCGCCTGGCCATCGCGATCTGGGCCACCGGATTCGCGGCCGGCAGCGCGCTCGGCCCGGTCGTTGGCGGTATTCTGCTTGAGCATTTCGCCTGGGGCTCGGTGTTTCTGCTTGCCGTTCCGCTGCTGCTGCCACTACTTTTGCTGGCACCGTTGCTCGTGACCGAATCCCGCGACCCGAATCCGGGGCGGATCGACCTGCCGAGCATCGTGCTCTCACTCGCCACCATGCTGCCGATCGTCTACGGCATCAAAACCATTGCCCAGAACGGGCCGAGCGTCGTCACCCTTGCGCCGGTCGTGCTCGGCCTCGCCCTCGGCGTGCTGTTCGTGCGGCGGCAGTTGAGGCTGCCGAACCCCATGCTCGATATGAGCCTGTTTCGGCGCGGCTCGTTCAGCGGAGCCGTCGGCGTCAACCTGCTGAGCGTCACCGCGCTCGTCGGCTGCCTGTTCTTCGTCTCGCAGCACCTGCAGCTTGTGCTCGGACTCTCGCCGCTGCTGGCCGGACTCGTGCTCGTGCCCGGCCTTGCCGCGATGATCGTGGCCGGACTGGTCATTGTACCGATTGCCCGCCGGGTTCGCCCGTCTCGCGTCGTGCCGATAGCACTGCTGTTCTCGGCGGCGGGTTTTGCGGCGATCGCCCTGCGCGGAGGCGAGATCAATGCGGCGGACATCATGGTGGCGTTCGTGTTGCTTGGAATCGGTATCGGCGCGGCCGAGACCGTGTCCAACGAGCTGATCGTGGCGACTGCGCCGGCCGATAAGGCAGGGGCGGCATCCGCTGTGTCCGAAACGGCCTACGAACTGGGAGCGGTACTGGGAACGGCGGTACTCGGCACCATTCTTACCGTCTCGTACCGCGCGGCGGTGCTACTGCCCGACGGATTGTCAGCGACCGAGCGGCTGGCTGCGGGGGAGACCCTCGGCGGCGCGGTCGCGGTAGCCGGTCAGCTGCCGGCCGACACGGCCGCACAACTGCTCGAGTCGGCCAGGCACGCCTTCGACAGCGGCGTGGGACTGAGTGCGTGGATCGGCGTCGCCCTCGTGCTGGCCTCAGCCGTTGTGGCCCTGGTCGCGCTGCGCCGAGCCCGCTAAAAACTCCGTGAGGACGGGTAAACGGTTACCTGAAGCAACCGCCTGCCCGCTCTCGCGAGCTGTTAGGCGGCTACAGGTCGTCGATCGAGTTCTCGCGGCGGGTGACCTGCTCGCCGTTCGCCGGGTCGGCGATCGTGCGGGTTGTGCTCACGCTGTTGCGACGCCGCGTCATCAGCACGATGCCGAGGATCGTCACGAGCGCTCCGGCCGCGAGCAGAATGTAGCCCACGAGCTGCAGGTCAACTCCGGTGATGGTGATGTCGAGAGCCCACACCAGAATGGCGCCGACGACCAACAGAAAAATTCCTAGTCCGATACTCATCATTTCCCGCTCTCCGTTGGTAGTGCCGTGCACCCAGCCTAGGCACTTCGGTGAGAAAGGTAAGGTTTGACTATACGCAATACAGGTGTTCGTTGACTGTTCGGAGCCGCATGTCTCGTATTATCAAACTCGCTGTCATTCCCGGAGACGGGATTGGACCGGAAGTCGTCGCTGAGGCGGTGAAGGTGCTCGGCGTCGTCACCGCCCGTGACGACGTCACGATCGAGACGAACATGTTTCAGCTCGGCGCCGCCCGATTCCTTGAAACCGGCGACGTGCTCACCGACGCCGACCTCGCATCAATTCAGCAGCACGATGCCATTTTGCTCGGTGCCGTTGGCGGCGTTCCCGGCGACCCTCGGCTGAAAGACGCCAACATTGAGCGCGGGCTGTTGCTCGGTCTGCGCTTCGCCCTCGACCACTATGTGAACCTGCGGCCCTGCACGATCTACCCCGGTGTGAAGAGCCCGCTAGCCGCCCCCGGCGTGGTCGACTTCGTCGTCGTGCGCGAAGGAACCGAGGGCCCATATGTCGGCAACGGCGGTACTATCCGTCGTGGCACCGCGCAGGAGGTCGCCAACGAGGTCTCGGTCAACACCGCCTACGGCGTGGAACGGGTCGTGCGTTACGCCTTTGAGGTGGCCCAGGGGCGTGAGCGCAAACGCCTCACCCTGGTGCACAAGACCAACGTGCTCGTCTTCGCCGGCAGTCTGTGGCAGCGCATCGTGAACGAGGTGGCCGCTGAGTACCCCCAGGTCGCGGTGGATTACCTGCACGTCGACGCGGCGACCATTTTCTTCGTCACGAATCCGAGTAGATTCGATGTACTCGTCACCGACAACCTTTTTGGCGATATTCTCACTGACCTGGCAGCGGCGATCAGCGGCGGCATCGGCCTGGCAGCCTCCGGCAATATCAACCCGACGGGCCGCTTTCCCAGCATGTTCGAGCCGGTGCACGGCTCGGCCCCCGATATCGCCGGCCAGCAACTCGCTGACCCGACCGCGGCCATCCTCTCGGTCGCACTGCTGCTTGATCATCTCGGGCTGGCGGATGCCGCAGCTCGCGTCAACGAAGCGGTCGCCGACGACCTGGCGCGTCGCACCGCAACGGTGCGACGCAGCACGGTTGAGGTGGGAGACGCCATCGTGACGCTTTTAACAGAGAAGGTACTCAAATGAGCAAGACCACAACGTTTCCCCTGAACTTCGCCGTCACCGCGTCGACCGAGGCCCGAGCCGAAGCCGAACGCTCCGAAATTCTGGCCGACCCAGGCTTCGGCAAACACTTCACCGACCACATGGTCACCATCGACTGGTCGGTCGACGCCGGCTGGCACGATGCGCGCGTCACGTCCTACGGACCGCTGTTGCTCGACCCCGCCTCATCGGTGCTGCACTACGGCCAAGAGATCTTCGAGGGCCTCAAGGCCTACCGGCACGCCGACAACTCGATCTGGACCTTCCGGCCCGAGAAGAACGCCCAGCGTCTGCAGCGCTCCGCGCACCGCCTGGCCTTGCCCGAGCTGCCGGTCGATGACTTCATCGAGTCGATCAGGCAGATGATTGCGATCGATGGTGACTGGGTACCGTCCGCTCCGGAGACCAGTCTGTACCTGCGCCCGTTCATGATCGCCAACGAGAGTTTTCTCGGGGTGCGCGCCGCCCACCAGGTGAGCTTCTACGTCATCGCCAGCCCGGCTGGCGCGTACTTCGCCGACGGTGTCGCCCCGGTGAAGATCTGGCTGTCGACCGAGTACTCCCGTGCGGGCCGCGGCGGCACCGGCGCCGCCAAGTGTGGTGGAAACTACGCCGCGTCGCTGCTGCCCCAGATGGAAGCCCACGAAAACGGCTGTGCTCAGGTACTGTTCCTCGACGGCGAGACCGGCAGCCACATCGACGAGCTCGGTGGCATGAACGTGTTCTTCGTGTACGGCACCGACACGCTCGTCACACCGCGCCTGACTGGATCCATCCTGGAGGGCGTCACCCGCGACAGCATCCTGCAGCTTGCTCGCGACCGCGGTATGACCGTGGAAGAGCGCGAGGTGACGTTGGCGGAGTGGCGTGATGGCGTCGCATCCGGTGCCATCACCGAGGTCTTCGCCTGCGGAACCGCCGCCGTGGTCACCCCGATTGGCCAGCTCAAAGCGCGCGACTTCACGATCGGCGAAGCGGATGCCCCGGCTGGCGAGGTCACCCTGTCGCTGCGCCAGGAACTGACCGACATTCAGTATGGGCGCCTGCCCGACCGTCACGGCTGGCTCACCCGGCTAAGCTGAGCCTTTTGCCCTTTGTGGGCGGGAATGAGACACGTGAAGATCGCACGCTACAGCTACCAGGGCGCTATCGCGTTCGGCATCGTTGACGACGACGAACTGGTCGTGCTCAGCAGCGACCCGATGTTCGCCGGATTCGACACGACCGGCGACCGGATCGCCCTGGCCGACGTGAAGCTGCTCGCTCCGGTGATTCCGCGCTCGAAGATCGTCGCTATGGTCTCGGACGAGGTGTTCGTGCTGCGGCCGAACACCGCCGTCGTCGGCCCTGGCGACGCCATCGTGCTGCCGACCGCGTCAAAGCGGGTCGCGGTTGACGGCCAGCTCGCCATCATCATCGGCAAAATCGCCAAGAACGTTTCCCCAGCGGATGCCGCGGGTCGCGTCTTCGGCTACACCGTCGCGACGGTCGTCACCGCGGCCGACCTCGGTTCGGCAACCCACGCCGGTGCCTTCGACACGTTCCTGCCGCTCGGCCCGATCATCGAGACCGAGTTCGACGAGGCGGCCACGCCACTGCTCGGACTCATCAACGGTGAGGAATTTCAGGCGCTCGACCTCGGCGACGACGACCGCACTACCGAAGACGACGTTGCCGCGCTCGTGGCCTTTGCCTCGAGCGTGTTCACCCTGCTGCCCGGCGACGTGATCCTGGCCGGCCCCCTGGACACGCCAGCGGCCATCGTCGACGGGGACTCGGTCACGATGTCGATCGCCGGCATCGGCACGCTTGTGAACCCGGTGGTGCGCTTGGCCTGAGTCGCGGGCTCCGGATCAGCCGCAGCCGTCGGGCAACCAGACTCTGATCAGGTTCGACGCCGCATTGAGCAGCGCGATGGCCTCGATTCGATTGACCCGTGCTACGAGCATCGCGCTCATCGACAGGGACGCCAGCGTGCGCACGCGGTCATCAAATTGATTGGGGTCGGTGCCTGCGCCCGACGACGCGTGGACGAGGGCGTCTCGTAGGGCATCGGACAGCTCGGCACGGTAGCCGTCCACGACAGCACGAGCGGCGTCATCATGCGCGGCAAGGCCGGCCGCGCAATTGACCAGCAGGCAGCCGGTGCGGGGCGACCCGTTCGGCAGTCCGGCCGTCGCTACGGTGAGGCCGTCATAGTAGGCGAGTAGGGCCGAAGCATCCGTTGCTCCAACGCGCAACCCGGCCAATCGGGGCCGGATGACCGTCTGCATATAATCGGAGACCGCGGCGTCGAAGAGCCCGCGTTTGCTCCCAAAGGCGTGGTACAGGCTGGATCGGCCCAGACCGGTCGCCGTCTCGAGGTCGGCCAGGGAGGCGCCCTCGTAACCCTTGGCCCAGAATAAGTCGCGTGCAGACTGCACGACGACACTCTCGTCGAAGGTCTGCAGGCGCCCCATGTCCGCTCCTTGATGCTCTGTCGGCCGTGCTGTGATGGTCTGTCAATTTTGTGGACCGATCTGTCCATTATATTGTGAAACAATCGTTCTAAAACTAACAGAGGGGTCCGTTATGGCCGCGTCCACCGTCAGTACCCAGATTCAGTTGGTGAGCCATCCCGTCGGGTGGCCCACAGCGGCGGACTTTCGCATCGTGACCGTCGACCTGCCCGATGTCGCGCCCGGGCAGGTGCGCGTCGCCAATGAATTCATCTCCGTTGACCCGTACATGCGTGGCCGGATGAACGACGTGAAAAGCTACATACCGCCGTTCGTGCTCGGCGAGACCATGACGGGTGGGGCTGTGGGAAGGGTCGTCGCGTCCGCCAGCGACGCATTCGCCGTCGGTGATATGGTGACCCATCAGTACGGCTGGCGCGACCTGGTACAGGAGGATGCTAGCGGGTTTCGTGTTGTCGCCGCTCTTTCGGATGTTCCATTCTCGGCTTACCTCGGCGTTCTCGGCATGACCGCCTTCACGGCGTACGTCGGCCTGCTCGAAGTCGCCAAGCTCAAAGAGGGCGACACGGTATTCGTCTCCGGAGCCGCCGGCGCGGTCGGCAGCATGGTTGGGCAAATCGCTCGGCTCAAGGGGGCCACGCGCGTCATCGGCTCGGCTGGATCGGCGGAAAAGGTGGCCCTGCTCACGGGAAAATATGGCTTCGACGCCGCGTTCAATTACAAGGACGGTTCCATCACGGATCAACTCGCCGCCGCCGCCGCCCCCGACGGCATCGACGTGTATTTCGACAACGTGGGAGGCGAGCATCTCGAGGCCGCATTGGCACGCTTCAACGACGGCGGCCGTGCGGCCATGTGCGGTGCGATCTCCCTCTACAACAGCACGGACGTCCCGACTGGCCCAAACAACCTGTCCAATATCGTCACTCGTGGCCTCACCCTCACCGGCTTCACGGTGGGCAACTTCTGGAGCAATCTGCCGGCGTTCTCCGCTGAGATGGCCGACTGGCTGGCGGCAGGGGCGATCGTTTTCGACGAGACCGTCATTGACGGCGTCGAAAACAGTGTCGACGCATTCCTTGGCCTCATGCGCGGCGAGAACACCGGCAAGATGGTTGTGCGTACGGGTGGTTTCGCCCCGACACCCTGAGCCGAACAATTCCACAGTCTTCTACGATCGCCTTCACCGATAAGGGAGAAAAATGACCCACGTACTTTTCGTCGTCAGTGCCGCTAACCACTGGACTCTCACCGACGGCACCCTGCACCCGACCGGGTATTGGGCTGAAGAACTCGCCCAGCCGCATCGACTGTTCACCGCGGCGGGCTGGCAGATCAGCATCGTTACGCCCGGCGGCGTCGCCCCGACTATTGATGCGGTGAGCCTGCGCGCGGACGCTGCCGGGGGAGAGGACCGCGCGGCTGAGATCATCGAGTACATCACGACCATTTCCGGTCAGCTCGACGAGCCGCTCAGCCTCGATGATATCGATGTCGCTGACTACGATGTGGTGTTCTATCCGGGCGGTCATGGCCCGATGGAAGACCTCGCCGTCGATGCCGTCTCTGGCCGCATCCTCACCGAGGCCCTCGACAGCGGTCGCATCCTCGGCGTGCTCTGCCACGCCCCGGCTGCACTGCTCGCCGCCCGGCGCTCCGACCAGAGTTGGCCCTTCGCCGGCTATCGCATGACCGGCTTCACCGACGCCGAGGAAGTATTGGGGGGCTTGGCACCGAAGGCGCCGTGGCTGGTGCAGAGTCGGCTGGTTGAGTTGGGCGCCGACTTCGTCGCCGGCGAATCGTTCTCCCCGCACATGGAGATCGATCGCAACCTCTACACCGGGCAGAATCCGGCCTCGTCCACCGCGCTGGCTGAGGCGATCATTGCGGCAGTCAACGACCAAGACTAACGGCGGTCATCGGATGGGGTGGGCGCCGGGATCTCAGCAGGCGGTTTAATGGTGGCGCAGGGCGGCGAGGGCCAGCGCCACGTCCTCCTCGTCGTTGTAGAGGTGGAAGGCCACGCGTGCGCGGCCGGCCCGGCCTGAGGCGGTGAGGCCGGCGGCGGTGAGTCGTGCGAGGTCGCGGCCAGCGGCGTCCGGCCAACTGATGATCGCCTGACCGAGGCGGGGCAGGTCGAGTCCATCGCACAGGGCATCGCCAAGGCCAGTATTGTGGGCGGCCACCTCGGCCAGGTCGAGGCTGCGGAACAGGCCGATCGCCGGTTCGGCACCGACCCAGGCTGGCCAGGCCGGCGACACGTCGAACCGGCGGGCGTCTTGGGCGAGCAGCATAGCCGGACCGTAACAGGATTCCCACAGGTCTTCCCCCGCATACCAGCCGGCATTCACCGGGTACAGTTCCACCGCGAAAGCGTCGGTGACCGTGAAGAAGGTGACGCCGCGCGGGGCGCCGAGCCACTTGTAGCTGTGGCAGATTGTGGCGTCGAACACTGACGCATCGACCGGCATCCACCCGGTGGCCTGAGTTGTGTCGCACAGGGTGAAGGTGCCCGTGCGTTGCGCGGCAGCCTGGATGGCGGCGCTGTCGGCGAGCGTGCCGGTGGCGGACTGCACGAGGGAGAAGGCCACGAGCCAGGTGTTCACTGTCAGACTTGCAGCCAGATCGGCCAGTTCCACCTGCCGCACGGTCACGCCGCGATGCGCCTGAGCCAGAAACGGAAACACCATCGAGCTGAAGTCACCGCGGGGGAGCACAACTTCGGCGCCATCGGGGATGCTCGCAGCGACCATACCCGCCATGACCGAGGTCTGCGAGCCGATTGCGACCCGGTCGGGTGTGACCCCGACCAGGTCGGCGTAGCCCGTGCGCACGCGCTCGACCACCTCGCCGTAGCGGGCGGCACAGGCCTCACCGCGGGCCCAGACCTCGATATCGTCCCGCACCGCGACGATCGTGTCGATCGTCGGCAGCCCGAGCGTGCAGGCGGCGAGATAGCCGCGCCCGGCGGTAAAGCGTGCGCGCGCTTCGGTGATGGTGACGGTGTTCGTGCGTGCGACAGCTGTGTTGGTGCTGGTGCTGGTGTTGGTGCTGGTGCTGGTGCTGGTGCTGGTGCAAACCGGTGCGGGGATCATAATTTCAGTATGGCCACGGGTTATGCATAGGACAATAACTAGTATTCGATGCAACGCATAAGCCCTGGTTATGATCGATATCATGATTCGGCTTCCTCCGCAGGGCCCCGATCTCGACGCGCAGGCCCTGCGCATCGTGCGGGCGGTGCACGAAACGGGGTCGATCACGGCGGCCGCGGTGGCCCTCGGCTTTAGCCAGCCGGCCGTCAGTCAGCAGCTCAAACGGCTCGAGCAGCGGCTCGGCCTCGCCGTGATCGAGCGGGTCGGCCGAGGCGTTCGCCTCACCGAAGCCGGCCTCGTGCTGGCCAGGCACGCCGTCACCGTTGCCACCGCGCTCGACGCTGCAGCGGGGGAGATCGCCGAGCTGCAGGGGCTGCGCTCCGGGCTGGTGCGTCTCGTGGCGTTCCCGTCGGCATCCGCTACCCTCGTGCCCAGTCTCTTGGCGCGCATGAAAGACCAGCATGGCCAGATCAGCATTACCTATCTCGAGGCCGAACCGCCCGAGGCCGTCGCCGCCGTGCGCCAGAATAGCGCCGACCTGGCCATCACGTTCAGTTACCCGGGGGACCGGGTGGATCCGCACCGGAAGAGTGCGCAGGGGTTGCGGGTGGCGACCCTGCGGCGAGACGAGATGATGCTGGTGCTACCGGTCGGGCATCCGCTGGCCGGCGCTGCGCGCGGGGACGTCGACCGCAGTGCCACTGATCGCAGTGCCATTGCACCCGGCGCAGTGGACCTGGGCGATCTCGACGACGAGAATTGGGTGGCCGGCTGCCCGCGCTGCCGCGGCCACCTGCTTGATCTCTGTGATCGTCGTGGATTCGCCCCGCGCATCTCCTACGAGACCGACAATGTCGCCGCGGTGTTCGGACTGGTCGAGGCTGGCATCGGCGTAGCGTTGCTGCCGGCGCTCGCGATCGAGTCGGTCGGCAACCGCGCGGGTGTTGTCATTCGTGCCACGACCGGGCGGGACCATCGCACCCTGCACGCCGTGACGAGCGCCGGTGCTGAGCGGGTGCCGGCGCTGGCCGCCGCGCTGCGCGCGCTCGCTGCCATCGCTCGGGTCCGATAGGCCGCGCCTACCCGATCACGGGCCCACCTTACGGAACCTGGCCCACGATGGATTATGGCCCATTTTCCGGGCCCGGGCCCGGAAAGACGGCCGGGGGGCTTGCGCAACTAGAATCATGAGTAATGTCTGATACCACTGCGCACCCGTTTTCTACCGCCACCGGAACCGACGTTCGCGTTCGGTTCTGCCCGTCGCCGACCGGAACGCCGCACGTCGGCCTCGTCCGCACCGCCATGTTCAACTGGGCCTATGCCCGGCACACCGGCGGCAAGATGATCTTCCGCATCGAAGACACCGACGCCGCCCGCGACAGTGAAGAAAGCTTTCTGCAGCTCGTCGAAGCCATGCGCTGGCTGGGACTCGACTGGGACGAAGGCGTCGACGTCAGCGGACCCCAGGCGCCGTACCGCCAGTCCGAGCGCTACGACATCTACCGCGGCGTGATCGAGCAGCTCAAGACCAGCGGCCACATCTACGAGAGCTTCGTCACCGGGGAAGAGATCGAGGCCCGCAACGTGAGCCTCGGCCGCGATCCGAAAATGGGCTACGACAACTTCGAACGCGACCTCACCGCGGAGCAGAATGCCGCCTACCGAGCCGAGGGCCGGTCCCCGGCCCTGCGCCTGCGGGTGCCAGACACTGAACTCTCCTTCGACGACCTCGTGCGCGGCGAGATCACCTTCCCGGCCGGTTCGTTCAGCGACTTTGTGGTCGTGCGCCCCAACGGGCATCCGCTCTACCCCTTCGTTAACCCGGTCGATGACGCGCTCATGGGCGTCACCCACGTGCTGCGCGGCGAGGACCTGCTCTCGTCGACCCCGCGCCAAATCGCGTTATACCACGCACTCATCGACATCGGCGTGACCACCTTCGTGCCGCGCTTCGGCCACCTGCCCTACGTTATGGGCGACAAGAACAAGAAGCTCTCCAAACGCGACGCCGATGCGAACCTGTTCCTGCACCGCGACCGCGGATTCATTCGAGAGGGCCTGCTCAACTACCTGGCCCTGCTCGGTTGGTCGCTTTCCCACGACCGCGACGTGTTCTCGATCGACGAGTTCACGGCCGCGTTCGACGTCGTCAACGTCAACCCGAATCCGGCCCGATTCGATCTGAAGAAGGCCGAGTCGATTAACGGCGACCAGATTCGCCGGCTCGAAGCGGATGACTTCGCCGCCCGCTTGGTTCCCTACTTGGTGACCACCGGTGTGCTCGGCGAGACCCCGAGCGCGGCCGACCTGGCCCTACTCGCCCAGGGCGCGCCGCTGATCCAGGAGCGTATCGCTCTGCTCGGCGAAGCGCCCACAATGCTCGGCTTTCTCTTCCTGACCAGTGCCGACCTGATTCTCGAAGCGGATGCCCTCGCCTCGCTCCCGCAGAACGCCGCCGACATCCTCGGCGCGGCTCGCACCGCGCTGGAAAGTATTCCCGCAGCGGAATGGAACACCGACCGCGTGCACACGCTGCTCGCCGAGACGCTCGTCGAAGGATTGGGACTCAAGCCGCGCGTGGCCTTCGGACCGCTGCGCGTAGCGCTGTCGGGCCGCAAGATCTCGCCACCGCTGTTTGAATCGATGGAGATCCTTGGACAGACCGAAACGCTGGATCGCCTCGATCGGGCACTCGTGGTCACCGCTTCCAAGTAGTCCCGCGCCGGAGAAACTCGCCGGGGTACACCTCGGTTTGGCCTCTCCGGCCCGAGTGGGCTAGGCTACTACTCGGCCCGATCTTCGGATTAGGCATTGGGGTATGGTGTAATTGGCAACACGGATGATTCTGGTTCATTTGTTCTTGGTTCGAGTCCAGGTACCCCAGCTTTAGCCCCTGAGTTTCCGCGGAAACCAGGGGCATTTCTTGTTTCCAGACACCACGTTCACGGCTCAAGGTGCCACTTTGGGTGCCAAAAACGACTGTCAGACGCCGTTTTCGCGACGGCGACGGCGACTAGCCCGGCCACCTACGTGTCGCTGCGTGCGAGGTCGGAATGAGGTGTCGCACCTCTTTGTCATGAGTGACGATGACGCAGAAATCATGACCGGGCAGCAGGTCGCAGACCTGTTGCAGATCTCGCCCCGAACGCTCGAGGAATGGCGACAGACTTGCACCGGGCCGCCGTATCGACGCATGGGTCGGCACGTGAGATATATGCGCCGCGAGGTTCTCGCTTGGTTTGAGTCATTGGCCATGCATGCCTAGGCGGCGAATGCGCGCGGGCGAAGTCGGCACCATCCGCATAGTCGTTCTGGCGAACGGACAGATCCAGGCACATGCCCGGATGCGGGACGAGTTCGGAACTCCTCACCGGTTGAAAGGAACACGTGCCACCGAGTTGGAGGCACGCCGATCGCTTGAAGACCAGGCCGACTTGGTCCGGAACGGCATTACTGGGGTGTCGTTGAACGCGTACTCGACGATTGCGGAGGCCGCGGTGGTGTTCCTAGACGACAAGCGACGGTCGGGAACGGTCGAAGTGTCCACCATCGAGACCTACGAGTTCAGCGTCAACAAGGTGATCATTCCCGAGTGCGGGGATCTGCTCTTGACTGACCTCACCGTGTTGCGTTGCAATCGGATTCTGCAGCACATTCGCGAGACCAAATCGCTGTCGGCGGCTCGCAAGGCTCGCAGCATGTTCTCTCAGATTTGTGCCACCGGAATCGAGCACGGAGTGCTCGCCTTCAACCCCGTGCGCGACGCTCGAGCCCTGCCGCTTTCCCCAAAGAAGGAATCGGCCCTCACTCCCGCGCAGTTGGAGTTGGTTTGCGCCCTCATGCAGTCTTGGCGGTCCGGTGGAGACCATTATGGTCCACGCCCCAACGCACGATTGTTGGAGAATGCCATGCGGATCATGGTGGGCACCAGCGCCCGCATCGGCGAGGTACTTGCCCTCCGCAGATGCGACGTCGACGTGACGGCGAACCCACCCACCGTGCTCATCGCAAGCACGATCACCCAAACCCGCGCCGAAGGACTGCGCAGAAAACCGTCGCCCAAACGATCACGGCAGAAGAGGCGCATCGCCCTGCCGAGTTTTGCGGCGACCGCGATCCGCCGGCAACTGTCAGAGGCGAGCAGAGATCAGGAGGCTTACCTCTTTGCGACGAAGACGGGCGCACCGCGTAGCGTCAGCAACTTCGAACGGTTGCTCCGGAGCTTCGTGACTGACAACGAGAGCGCGCTGACACAGGCCGGGATCGAAGTGGGGGAATTCTCCACCCACATCTTTCGACGCACGGCGGCCACACTTATTGAAGCCGTTGCGGGCATCACGCTCGCGTCGCGGCTGCTCGGGCACTCCAACGAGCAGGTCACACGCGCCAGCTACGTTGTCAGCGCCGAGCTCGTCGACCCCATCACGGCGCAGATTATGGACGAAGCTTTGGGCGGGATACTTTAGATCGAATTCGCCGGCGTCAGTGACTCGGGCATCAATTTTCACGGTGATCATGCTGGAATGGTCGAGACGAGCGGCGGGTTCAACCGATCCCTATTCTGCTTCAGCGTGAGTAGTCGTTTGTAATGCGTACAGACACTGTGTCGCACCGGTGGGTTGCGAGACGCTTTGACGAGACACCTTCGTCGTCACCACGCTTGACCGCTTGGGGAGGTCGACGGCCAACATGCTCGAGCTCGCCGCGGGGCCGCGCTCCGGGTGTTGAACCTGGGCGGGGGAGACGTGGACACGAGTACGCCGATGGGCGGCATGGTCTTCACGGTCATGGCGGCGCTGGCCGAAATGGAACTGGCGATCAAACGCGAACGCATCGTGGATAGCGTGGGTAAACGCCGCGCGGCCGGGAAGCATCTCGGCGGGCGACGCCCACGCTTCACCGAAAGCCAAGTCCTGAACGCGCGCCGCCTGGTCAACGCCGGCGAATCTGCAACCCAGGTCGCGCGAGATCTGAGCATGTCGCGCGCCACTCTGTATCGGAGAATTTCCGAACTCGGTTCGTGACGCTCGGGTGGGGCCAGTCGCAATATTGGCGATAAAAAACGTGCGGCGACAAGGGGGCGGACGGCGCGGCGAGGCAACTACTTCTTGCCCCGGTTGACTCCGCCGATCCCACGTGAGACTCCAACTGCTCCTCGGCGACCGGCGGGGCTGGCCGCGGTTCGGTGCCCGTGAAAGGCCGGGTTGCGGCCGGTCCAGGCTGAAGTCAGATGCCACGTACAAGTGCCATGACCCTATGATTAGCTTTTGAATGACATGAGCTGGGGAAGGCGCAAAGCATGGGGAAGCTGGGACTGACGGCGACCGAGATCGGTTGGAAGATTCACGCGTCCGCTGAAGTGGTCAATCTCCTGCTGTTGGAGAAGGGGCTCACGTACGGCGTCCCTGGTTGTTACGGCATCACGGAATCGGGCAAGATATTCGGCGTGGAGCGTAGCGCCCTCAAGAACAATTCGTTCGGCACCTTCGAGTGGAACAACTGGGATGAGAGCGTCATTGCGGAGCTTGGCGCCACTCCCGAGAAGATCGCCGATATGACCGGTGCTTTGAAGGTTGCGCGGGCAGCGAAGAGGTTGGCCGGCCGCGCCGAGGCGGAGGATGCGTTCGTCGCGTTCATGGCTGAAAAGGTGTCCCACGTCAGCGATGGGGGCTCGAAGGGCAGCCTGACCGACGGTCAGAAGACGGTCATCGTCGTCGTAGCGGGTGTGGCCGTCATCGTCGGAGGCGTCCTGATCTACCAGGGCGTGAAGCGGTACAAGCGCAAGAAGGCGGAGCAGGTCGAACGCGATGAAGACACCGCGTTGTGACGACGAAGCGCCGCGCAGCCGAAGCCGACGTCCGTCACTTGGCGCGTGGATGCGGGCTGAGCCAGTTGGGAAGACGAGAGTCTCGTGGTGGCCTCTCGGACGCACCTGCGATCGGGAGCGTGCGGATGGCTAGGGCTTCGTACCTGGGGGCCCAGGCTGGACAAACACCATCCTGTTCGTAACTGCGTCGTAATTGCCATGGTCGGCGCGATTGGGTACGAGATAGCGCGGCTATGTTGTCGGAGGTTGTCGGTAGCCTGCACGTATGGCCCACACATCAGGCGTTCTTGCGGATTTCCAGAACGGTGAGACGCGCCTGGTCTACGGGCGCCGTCTTGTTGCTGACAACCTCTTTCTGCTCCCTGATGGTGGAGCAAAAGAGTTGCGGGCCTGGGCGAAGGAGGAACTTCGTTGCCCTGTTCGCGATTGCCCCAGCCCGGCGATCACCACTGTCAGCCGGAGCCGGGGTCGAGACGGCTTCAAACACTATGGCGCCGGTGACGACGTCGGCGGCCATGCGCCTGAGAGTCTGTTCCATATGCAGGCTTGCGAGCGCATCGCTGGTTGGTTGCGCGCGCGGCATCCGGGTTTCACTGTGCAGAAAGAAGAAGTTGCCGGCGATCGCCGAGCTGACGTGATGATCACAGCGTCGGACGGGAGCCGTATGGCTTTTGAGATTCAATACTCGGCGCTCACTCCTGCCCAGTGGCAGGAGCGCCACGACTCGTATCAGTCCATGGGCATCGTTGATGTTTGGCTGTTCGGTCATCACGGTGCACAGCTTCGACAGGCTCACGCGCGCAACCCGGTCGGCAGAGCGGCTGACGGTCTCGCGAGCGACCGCCGCCCTAGTGACAACCTCGTGGTCATCAATCCGACTCATGCCGCCGTCATCGATGCAGGTCTGCCTCTGCTCTGGTTCAATCCTGTGACCGCGCAGATCGGCACCGCCGTCGAGCAGGTCGTTCTAGGCGAGCGTCAGTTCGAGATACCCGCCACGTGCACGCCTGGCCAGTTCAGGGTCGAGGATCTTGCGCGCCTGAAGTTATGCCTAGCGGGCGTGACCAGCGATCGGCTTCAGGTCTGGAAAAGAATCGGGCCGAGATGGAAGCGCTGAGGCTGGAACTACACGCCGCACAGAGACTGTCTCAAGCCGAAGAGGAAGCTTCTCGAGCTGCGGCACGGCGAGTCATGATGGCTGCAGGTGCGGTCATCGCTGCGGACAGGCAGGCGGCCCTGGATCGAGCGCAAGCTCGTCGGGCGGCCATGGACGCCAAGGCTCTCCTGCTTGAGCCAGCCTGGTTGATCTCGGACCTCCGCGCGCGGATCCTCGACGAGTTCGATGGACACTGGCCAGCCATTTTGGACGTTGCCACGACAGGAGAGCTGGGGCTCCCGTTTCCGCGGCAGCTGTGGCAAGCGACGTTGTTTGCGCAATTCATCGAGGGTCGGTCGATTCTCTCGGGGGTGTCGCCTGGTGAATGCGCTGCGCACCTGACAGTGCAAGATCTACACGAGTCTGAAACGAAAGCGATTGTTCGTGAGTGGTTTGATGTTCTCGTGGCTGCAGGCTACCTGCTCTGTGCGAAGGCCAAGAAGAAGCGTTACTCGATAGGCGCGGCCCGGGTACGCTACACAACCGCAAGTAAGCGAACGCCCAAGGCTCAGCGTGCGTCTGAGGCGCAATCTAGGGCGGCCAGAGAGAGTGCAGCGCGAGCAGCATCCGTGCGGTCCGCATCAGGAAACCCCACGGAAAGTGCGCGTCGATCTGGGCACCGTTCGTATGTTCCTCCTGCGCCGCCTGTCGTCGATCCCATTCGCCCAGGTATCGCACTCTGCCGCGACTGCGCCCGTCCGCTGGCGGCCATGTTCGTTGCACGGGGCTATCACTTGATGTGCAGTCCCGTTCAGCGCTACTAGGGACAGTGCACCGTGAAGCGCCGGACGGCGGTTGCGCCGATCGCGTAGCGGGCATGGTTATCGAGCAGGTCGACGATCCATGCTTTCGACCCGTCCTCGAGGCCACCATGGTGCCATGGATCCGCCACAGATCGTTCGGTGCGTGACACTCGAACAGCTTCCACTCCTTCGGCGCCCGGTGTTCCTGTGCCACGACGAGACCGTGCCGTTGCAACACGCGGTGGATCGTGGACACGACCGGCGGGCGGGCCAGACCGGCGTGCACCAGTTTCGTGTGCAGGGTCCGCGCGCCCAACCGCGGATTATCGACACGCAGTTTGGCGATCAACGATTTGATCTCCGACGCCGTCCTCGACGGCGAGGTTGTCGGCCGCGTCGACCTCGGCTGCAGTGCAGGGACCCCTAAGACACCCGGTGGTCTCCGTTTACGGGACCCGCACAGAACCGGCAACGCCGGCAGAACTCGCGAAGTCCGACTGGCGACGTCATCGAAGCCGCCGCCAGGATCCTCGTCGTCGGGAATTAGCGACACGGAACGATCACAGAACGCCGCCACCGACCGGCAAAGTCCAGAGCTCTTGGGCACCCTTCAAAACCGTCATCGAACGACCATTTGTTGAACGCCATCGATTCAGGCTGCGCAATGTCAGTGGCCTTGAATATCGTGAACTGTATGACTACCTACACGTATCAAAATGGCCAGATGATCAAGATCCCCGACACCGTTATTGCCGAGGACGTCGAGATTCGTGAGTCGATCAGCAACACTCTCATCGTCCGACCTGGAGTGAACGTCACCACCTTGGCTAGCATCACCGGCACCGTCCGAGTCATGACTGGCGCCACCCTGGAAGCTCGAGGTTCAGTTTCCGGGACTGTAGGTGTTGAGGACGGCGCCCGCGCTACGTTCCATGGCCAAGCCAACGGCAGCATCAACGTCGACAGGGGTGCTGTCATGCATCTGCTGCCAGGCGCTGTGGCGCTCGGAGTCCTGCGCATCGAAGGGAGCCTGATCAACGAAGGGACTCGGGGTGTCAACGTTTCCGGGCGGGGTGCCGTCGACGACCGAGAGGGGTCGACAGTGCGCCGTCCTGACCGCTCATTGCCCGATGGCACGTCAATTTACGAGAGCTAAGGGCCGCACTGTTATCGCGCGTGATCGAGGTGACTCAGCGACGACAGCAGCACCAGTCTCCCTGTCGGCCGCGCGCTCAATAGCAGAGGCCGACACCCACACTCGATGGATGCCCCGAGCATCCCACTTGACCAAGACAGCGCGCTGCGTCCCAGCAAGCGCCACACCGCGCACACGCTCGGCAACGGCTGGGCATCTCACCCAAACAAGTACCTGAGTGGGATCCTTCGCCACGGTCACGGGGAGCTCACCCAGCTCATCCGGCGTGACGCTGAACGGCCGCGGCACTAACTCAGCCCGGTAGTCCGGTTCAATCTGGACTGGCTGCTCTGTAGACATCGCCCCTACTTACTAACTATCTGGTTGGGCGCCTGGATATGAACCGACGTTGATTCGGCCCCGTCATGGGAGCGGAGTGCGAGGTCCGAAAGCATGAGCCAATTATCCGCCTACGACGAGCTGCCAGGAGGGGGGGACCTCCGGGCGAGATTTATTTGAACAGGTTAGATTTTGCACAATCAGGTGAATTGTTTCAGGGTCAGTTTGACGGCCTCGTCAAGATCCCGGTGGTCGGGAACCGTCGCGTTTGAGGACCGTGAGGACGCCGGCGTATAGCGAATCAGCTCCGTCGCTGTGTCTCAGTTGTCTCACAACCCTTGATTGCTTCCAAAAACCGAGCCCTTGGTTTCGATACATAGTTGTGAGACTCCCCAACCCCATGAATCCGTCTAATTCCGGCAGGCTGGCGGCACGCTGGCCAGGCGTCTCGTAAACATAGGGTAACGCGCCATGAGATGCCGCGACGGTGACGTCCTCAGGACCAAAATTATTCGTCCCAAGGCATTAGGTCACACGCCCTAAACGCTCAAGTAGTTGCGCGGCAATGGGCGTTGGGGTCGCGAGCGTCACCCGCGCCCAGCCCGGTGCGCCGAACGCCGCGCCGTCGGCGACGATGACCCTGGCTTCGCTGCGCAAGGTCGCAACCGTTACGTGCCTGGCGAGGTGGCGCCAGACGAAGTATCCCGCCTGGGGCGCGGTCTGTCCGGCTGCGACCAGCAGGGCATCTGTGCGCCCGAGATACTCGATCAGATCGCGGCGCCATGGCTCGCCGTGACGATACGCCGCCGTCGTCGCGACGGCGCCGAGAACGGGAACGCTGCCCTCCAGACGCGGTTCGCCGCGGTGCCATTTTTCGCACTCGGAGGCACTTGCAAAGATCATTTGGGCACACTTCAACCCCGAGAGGTTCCAGGTCTTCGACGCCGAGACAATCGTTGTGGTGTGAGCTGATGCGCCGGGCGACGCGGCGTAGGGCAGGTGCGGCTGGCGCGCGAGCGGGGCGTGAACCTCGTCAGACAGCACCCGCGCGCCGTGCCGCTCCACGATCTCGGCGAGCTGCGCCAGGTCGGCCGCGTCGAAAACCGTTCCGGTCGGGTTGTGCGGATTGCACAGGATGACCAGACGCGCGCCGTGGCGAAGGGCGTGTGCGGTGCGGGTAAGGTCGAGCCGCCCCGCCGGCCCGAGCGGCACCTCGACGATACGACGTCCCACCTTCCGAGTGGCGGCTGCGAGCGGCGCGTACGACGGCGTGGTGACGATGACGGCCTCGCCCGGTTGCGTCTGTAGCTCGACCAAGCGCTCCACGGCGTTGATGAGATCGGGAACGATCGCAATCCGCCCCGGATCGACCTGCCACGACCGCTGCGCGGCGAGCCACTCGCTGCAGGCGGCGGCGACGGCGGCGAGCTCGCGAGCCGTCACGTAGCCGTAGCGCTGCATCGACATCACCCGATCGCGAATGACGGGGGCCACCCCGAGGTCCATCTCCGCCAAACCGGCGGCGATCTCACCGTCGCGGGCGTCTGCCCAGCGCCGGCTGCCGGCGGCCCGCAGGTCGCCGAGGGTGAGTCGGTCTAGGGCGTCCGGATCGAAGCCCGACGCTGTCATGCGATGTACGCCCCGCGGAGGTGCGCCAGTTGCTCGCGGGTCAACCCGTGGGTCAGCACCATCTGTTCCACGCTTCCGTACTCTCGGTCGACCGCATCCAGCAAGCCGGAGAGTAGGGCGGGTGGTGAGGAGATAGCGCGGTGCGCGGCGGATCCCGGGAGGTCGGTGGGATCGATGCCCCGAAAAAGGTCGCGGAGGTAATCCTCACCGAGTCTGTCTTGGGAGAGGGCGTAGTGCGCGAGCACGGCGCCGCGGTCCAAGCCGAGCACCTCGTGCACGAGGGCGACAACAACGCCGGTACGGTCTTTGCCAGCCGTGCAGTGCACGAGAATCGGCACGTCACTGTTGTTGGCGACGGCGCCGACGGCCGAGACGAGCGATGGCGCGAAGCGGTGCAGCATGATCTCGTAGAGCTGCTCCAGGGAATCGAATTGCAGCGTCTGCAGTTCGTCAGCGAACACCGGCATGGACAGAATTGTTCCGGTGTATCCGGTCCAGGGAGCGTGCACGCGTTCGCCCTCATCGCGCAGGTCGATGATGACCTGGATACCCTGTGCCGAGAGAAAATCTTGGATATCCGTGAGCAGGCCGAGGGGAGCGGCAGATCGCATCAGCCGTCCAGGCCGCAGGTTCCCGGCGGGAGTGTTCATGGTTCCGGCATCGCGGAAGTTGTGCAGGGGGTGGAGCATGGTCATAGGATCTTGCCGATCGTTTCGTGGTGCTGGGGCAGAGCGGGAACGCTCGCGAGCAGTTCACGCGTGTATGGATGCTGCGGGTCGGCGAGCAGTTCGGTGGTGGCGCCGAACTCGACGATGCGACCGCGGTGCATGACGACCGATGTGTGGCACAGGTTCTGTACGATGCCCAGGTCGTGGGAGACAAGCACGAGCGTGAGGGCCTCATGCTCGGCGAGCCGGCGCAGCAGTCGCAGAATCTGCGCCTGTACCGAGACGTCGAGGGCGCTCACCGGCTCGTCGGCCACGAGCACCTCGGGACGTGGCCCGAGCGCCCGGGCGATAGCGACGCGTTGCCGCTGGCCGCCCGACAACTCATGTGGAAACCGGCGGGCGAATGAGGGGTCGAGTTCGACCGCGGCGAGCAGTTCTGCCACGCGCGTGCGCACGGGCACTCCCCGGTGCAGTATTCGCAATGGCTCGGCGACGATGTCACCGACTCGCATTCGGGGGCTCAATGACGCGAACGGATCCTGCAGCACCAGCTGAACACGGCGACGGAGGTCCCGGGCGGCCTGGCCACGGAGGTCGTGCACGGGAGTCCCACGGTATTGCACGACCCCGGCCGTCGGCGGGAGAAGCCCGAGCATGATGCGGCTCAGCGTCGTCTTGCCCGAGCCGGATTCGCCGATGATGGCGAGGTGTCGACCGGCTTCGACGCTCAATGACACTGGGCCCAGGGCGTCCTCGGCGGCGCCGCGGTAGCGCTTGCGTACAGCGTCGACGGTGAACAGGGTGCTCATGCGGTCGCCGCCAGAACGATCGGGCGAGTGTAGGTAGTGGCGTATGCAGCGTCGATCAGCGCGCGAGTATAGGGGTGCGCGGGCCGACGGAGCAGATCGTGAGTGCTGCCCTGCTCGACCACTCTGCCGCCGCGCATCACTACTAGGCGGTCGCAGGTCGTCGCCGCCACAGCGATATCGTGCGTGACCAGCAGCAACGCGGCGCCGGTCTCGGCCACGCGCCCGCCGAGCAGCTCAAGGATATGTGCCTGCACCGTTACGTCGAGTGCGGTCGTGGGTTCGTCGGCGAGCACGAGAGCCGGAGCAGCTGCGGTCGCCATCGCCACGACGACCCGCTGGCGCTGACCGCCGGACAGTTCGTGGGGAAACCGCCGCACGATGCGCTCGGGATCAGGCAGGCCGACCCGCGCGGCGAGGGCGACGGCAAGTTCGTGCCGGCGGTGCCGCGACAGCCGGGCTCGGGCGCGGAGCGTACTCGTGAGCTGGTCGCCGATGCGGGCGAGAGGATCGAGGGCGCTCTGGGGCTCCTGGAACACGCAGCCGAGCTCTGCTCCCCGCAGGGCACGCATCCGTCGATCGTTGGAACCCAGGATCTCCTCGCCGACCAACCGCACGCTGCCGGTCGCCCGTGCAGTCGCCGGGAGCAGGCCGAGCGTGGCCATGCAGGTGAGCGACTTGCCCGAGCCGGACTCGCCGAGCAGACCAACTCGTTCCCCTCGACCGACGTCTAGGTCGACGGAATCGACGACGGTGTGCCCGCCGATGCTGACGCTCAGCTTGCGAATCTTGAGAACGCTCATGGGGTGCTCCTTCTGGTTCGGGGATCGAGGATGTCGCGCAACCCATCGCCGAGGAGGTTGAAGCCGAGCACGACGATGACGATGCAGAGGGCCGGCGCCAGGAGAACTTCGGGCCGGGTCATGATCTGCGGCTGCATCTCGGCGAGGGTGCGGCCCCATGACGGGGTCGGCGTGGGTGTGCCGAATCCCAGGTACGACAGCCCGGCTTCGGCGAGGGCAGAGCCTGCGAGTATCTGGGTGAGACGAACGACGATGGTCGAACCAGCGTTGGGCAGCACGTGGTGCAGCATTATGCGGCCGGACGAGGCGCCGGCGGCGGTGGCCAACAGCGCGTAATCGCTGGATCGTGCTCTCCGCAACTCCGGCGCGACCGTGCGTGCGACGACGACGGAGGCGCCAAGGCCGACCGCAACAGCCGCCGTCCAGGTCGAGGAGCCGAAGCTTGTGACCAGGATCACGGCGAGGATGAGTGTAGGGAAGGCGATCATGATGTCGACGAAGCGCTGAAGGAAGGCGGAGAGCATTGGCGGAGTGAGCTCGATAATGGCGGCCAGCGGGAGCCCGAGGGCCGCTGCGACGGCCGTCGCCAGCAGCGCTGATCCGAGGGTCACTTGCGCCCCCACGAGAAGGGCGCTGAAAGAGTCACGCCCGAGCGCGTCGGTGCCAAGGAGGTGCGACGCCGAGGGGGCGAGCCAGCCGGCGGCGGGGTCGACGATGAGCGGGTCGTGCGGGGTCCACAGCAGGGACGTAAGGGCCGCCGCGACGACGACAGCCACGAGCAGCACTCCGACCAGGCCGCTCGGGTTACGCAGGAGGGCGATCATTTCGAGCCTCTCAACCGGGGATCGATAAGGGTGTAAACGATGTTCAGCGCGATCGTGACGATCATGATCACGCTGGTCAGAGCGAGCAAGGTGCCCTGTACGGAAACGATGTCCCGGTTTCCCACGTCTTTTAGGAGCATCTGTCCGATGCCGGGGAGCGCGAATACCTGCTCGATCAGCACCGAGCCCATGAGCAGGCCGGCCAGCTCGAGCCCGACGATTGCGACCAAGGGAAGAGCGGCATTCCGCAGGCCCTGCCGCATCAGCACGGAAGGGATCGACCAGCCTTGGGCGCGCGCTGTGCGCACCCACTCGTCTGCGACGATGTCGATCGTGGCCGACCGCACGAACCGCACGAGTCCGGCCGTGAGCGGAATCGCCAGGGTGATCGTGGGCAGAATCAGTGAGTGGATGGCGCCGGCCGGGTCCGCCCACCGGTCTGGAGGAAAACCCTGCACCGGCAGAACGCGCCATTTCACGGCCACGACCGTGACGAGTGCCAGGCCGACCGCGAAAACGGGCAGGGCGACGCCGAGCTGAGTTAGTGCGCCGATCAAATGGCCGTACCACGTGCGGTGGCGGGCGCCGGCGATCATGCCGAGGGGGAGGGCGACGAGCACGCTGATCAGGAGCGCTGCCACGCACAGCGGCACGGTCACCTGCAGCTTCTCTCCGATTTGGCTGGCTACGGAACGGCCGTCGAGCATGGAGTCGCCGAGGTCCAGGCGCAGGGCTCCGAACACCCAGTCGAGGTACTGCACGGCCACGGGCCGGTCCAGACCCAGCCGTTGCTCCAGAAGCGCGACCTGGGCGGCAGTAGCCTCAGGCCCGGCGAGGATTGCCGCAGCATCACCTGGCAAATAGTGCAGGGCGAGAAAGATCAGCAGGCTCGCGGCCAGCAGAGAGGCGACGAGTACGCCGACCTGTTGAGCCACGGCGACTGCCAGACGCTGCGCCCGCGAGCGGGCTGCGGGCGCAGCGTCAGTCGCCGCCACGCAAAGAAGCGGGGCGGCCACTGTTAGTTGACCGCGGTGATGCTGCTGACCGGAAACCTGTTCGCGATGCGGTCGACGGGGTAGCCGGACACGTCGGTGGACGCGACGACCATGGTCTGCGGAGAATACAGCCATCCGCTTGCCGCGTCTTCGGCAACCAGCTTGGCCAGGGCGGCCATCTTATCGTCGCGCTCGTCGGTGGTGGCAGCCGATTTGGCCTCCGACGCGAGCCGTTGTGCTTCTGCGCTGTCGTAGTTCCAGTAATACGAGGGGTTTCCGTAGTAGCTGAGAGTGGTCGGGTCGACGTGAAGCACCATGGTCAGGTCGTAGTCTTTCTGCTTGTACGCGCGCTCGAGCCAGGTCGAGAACTCGACCGTGTCGATCGCGACCGCGATGCCGATCTCGCCGAGTTGGGCGGCGATGTACTCGGAAATCTTGGTGTCGTAGTTGTTCGCGACGGTCAAAGTGAACGCGAGGTCGGTCGGAGCTATATCGGCGAGCAGCTCTCGGGCTCCGTCGGGGTCGTAGGCGTTGATCTCGGTGAGGTCGGAGTACCACGGGTCGCTCGGCACGGCCATCGAGCCGACCTCAACTGCATTGCCTCCGATGACCGTGATCAGGCCAGCCTTGTCGATGCCCATGTTGATCGCGCGGCGCACGTCGGCGTTCGCGAGCACCGGATTCGCGTTGTTTATGCCCAGGGTCATCCAGCTTGTTGACTCGCCAGCGGTGATGAGCACAGAGTCGTCACTCTCGAAGAAATCGAGCGTCTCGGCCGATGCCGCCGTGAGCACGTCGATTTCGCCCGTGGAGAGAGCGTTCATTGCGGTGGTCGCCTCGGTGATGTAGTGGAGGACGACGGTCTTGTTCAGTGGCGCTTCGCCCCAGTAGGCGTCGTTGCGTTCGAGCGTGATCGTGGAGCCCTTGTTCCACTGGGCGACGGTGTACGGCCCGGTGCCGTTGGTGGTGTTCGCCCGGTCGGTGTCGTCGCCGTCGGCGACGATCATGCCGGCCGAGGTGATGCCCAGAGTGTCGAGAAAGTAGATATCGCGGTCGGTGAGGGTAATTTCGATGGTGTCTTCGTCGACGGCAGTGACGGTGTCGACGAGTGCGATGCGCTTGGCGTCGGGGTTCACTGAGTCGGTGCCCCGTGCGGCGTCGAGCGAGGAGACGATGTCGCCGACCTCCACGGCGGAGCCGTCATGGAAGGTCGCGTCTCCCAGGGTGAATGTGTAGGTCAGCGCGTCGTCCGAGACCGTCCAGTCCGTCGCCAGAGCAGGCAGGTAGTCGCCGCTGGATGACTTGGCGATGAGTCCCTCGTAGACGTTGCTGATCAGCAACTGCTGCAACGCCGCACCCGAGGTTGAGGTGATGTCGAGGTGATGTCGAGGTTGGTCGGTTCGAGGGAGAATTGCACGTCGATGGTCGCGTCGGCGTCGGACTCCGCGGCGGCGGGAGCCGCGGAATCGGCGGCGGGGCTAGTCGCGCAACCGGTGATGACCAGGCCGGTGAGAGCGAGGGCGGTGATCGAGAGAAGGCGGCGCATGGGATACCTTTCAAATGCACGCGTGTGGGCTGCGTCCAGAGATTTTTAGGACATCTATACATATAGACCTCTTGCGCGACGTTCGGGTAACCTGCAAGTGAACGAAAGGATTTTGATGCTCGCCACTCCTGGCAATCAACCTCTCTACCGGCAGATCGCGGCTGATTTGTGGAATCGAATCCGTACCGGAACGCTGCGTGCCGGTGAGCAGATGCCGAACGAGACGGCGCTCAGCGAGGAATTCTCGGTCAACCGGCTCACCGTTCGCCAGGCGGTCGCGGAGCTGCAGCGGGTTGGTGCGGTAGAGATTCGCCGCGGTATCGGTACTTTCGTCACCGAACCGCCCGACCTCATCGAAGTCGTCTCAATGCTTCCGGTACGCGCGCAGCAGAGCGATAGCACTCATGACGCGCTCAGTGCACGGGGCCCGTCGGCCGTATCAGGCGAGCCGTTGCGCAGCGTCATCGAACAGGTTGAGTCCTTCGGCCTCGCGAGCGGCGTCGATGCGGCAGTTGCTGCGCGGCACCTCGACAGCGGGCCCGCTGATATCTACCGCCTGGACACCACCATGATCCGGGACGGACGGCCATGGATTTTGAACAGCTACTGGCTACCGAGTGATTTTGCTGCCGCGGCAGAACACCTGCCTCAGTACGGCCTCGTGGTGCATGCCCTCAAGTTGGGCCTCGGGTTTGACCTGCACTACCGGTGGCGAGCATTCTCCGCCAGCGCCGCCGATTTTGACGAGGCTGCGCGGTTGAAAGTAGCCGCCGGCAGCCCGTTGCTTGTGCGCGACGGCGTAACCGCCGTCGCTGATGGTCGGGCGGCCTTTTTCGTGAGACGCCGCATGCGCGGAGATACCGCGAAGTTCGTGTTGCGCTACGCCGAATGACCCTGAGCTTGAGGTGCTGCTTTCAGCCGGCATCAGCGATGATGCGCGCGACGATGTCGGAATCGAAGCGGAAGACCTGACGGCCGTCGTCTGCCGTGCCGGCGTCGACAGCGGAAAACGGCAGCACGCGTGGAGTCCCACCGTCTCGAGGCAAGCGGATGATGCTCGCTCCGCTCCCGGTGAACGCACTCTCGGTGCCGGCCTCGCCAAAGATATTTCCTAGGTTGCAGACGCCGGCCGAAATTACGACGGGTATACCCGCGAACTGGTCCACCATCGGGTAGTGGTAGTGGCCGGCCAGAATGAGGCGCACGTCACCCCCGCTGAGGGCGGCCTGCAACTCTTCGGGATTCCTCAGCTGCAGAGCGCCAAGCAACACTGTCTCCGCTCTGACGGGTGCGTGGTGCAGAACAACGACTGAGCCATGTGCGGAGGACTCGGCCAGAACATTTCGGAGCCAGAGTAATTGCTCAGGGCGGAGGAATCCGTAGCCCTTGCCCGCCACGGTGGTATCGAGAGTGATGACGCGGAGCCCCTCGATTGTTGACACGCCGTAGATGCCGGTTGAGGTGGCGCGGTCCTGCGACCGGTCATGACCGTTGCCGAGGATCTGGCGGAACCCTTCGGGGCGGTCATGGTTGCCCATCGCGTAGATAAGAGTGGCGTTGTGTTCTCGTGCCCACGGCTTCAGCAAGCTTGTCAGCAGAGCGTAAGACTCGGCCGAACCATCGTCGGACAGATCCCCGGAGCAGGCGATCAAGTCAACCCTGCCGAGAGAACTCGCCCGCCGGAGTACTCGCTGCAGAGCGACGCTGTTGTCGACGCTGCCGTAGTGAAGGGCGGAATCTTTCATCAAGTGGGTATCGGTGAGATGGAGGATGACGAATTCAGACATGGAGCTCACAGAGTTCGGAAGTGGCAGCTGACGCACCCATCCTAGGGTGGCCGCGTATCCGTATAGCGACCGCCGTTGGTCAAGGCCCTGCAAGTTGACCTCTGGAAATGACCAGCGAAAGGTGGCTCTCCTGGCTCTCCTGTCATTTCGTGGGTTAGTGCTGTCCGGGCAGCACCGGTTTGTGGCCGCTAAAGCAGCGGGTGGCGCGGGTGGTGAGGGCGATGAGGGCGTGGGGTCATTTGAAGCCGAAGGCGAAGGCGATGCGATCATGAGGCTGGTCTTGGTGTTCATGGACTCGACGCGGACGTTGGAGAGTCCGTGCTCGATTGGTGCGAGAATCGCGGTGCGGTGCTTCACGGGGCTTTCCTGCAGTTTCATAAAGGACAGGATGCGGCAGCGGCGAGCCCATCAGACTTTCCATCCTGCTCAAACGGTCGAACTGTCGCATGGCGAGAGTTGTGACGCGGTGCAAGGTACCCGACTGACGAAGCCGGGATGGCTCAATTCGCTCGAGGATGCAGGAACCTTGATTGACGTCCGGGTCGGCCGTGAGCAGCTCATTGTCGATACCGACTTCTTCGACTGCAGGTGAGTCCGGATATTGAAATGCGCCCAGGAGCGTGGCAACATCTGAACGGAATTGCAACGGGTTATAGGTAGTTCAAGTGATTGAAAAACCGCGTAATCATGCGGATCCGAGGGCGGATCCGCCGTCTGATTGGGTGCGCATTAGGGTTCAAATCCCACCGGAACGTTAGCGTCGCTCTTCTCGCAAGTCGTGGCAGGCCAGACGCATTGACGAGACAAAACGACCCTGCACAATTGCAGAGCCGCATCACGTCGGCCGTGGATATTGTCGGTGACCGGACGTCGACCGCGTTTGATCGAGGCATGATTCAGATGGGCCGGCGCAGCGGGCTCAGGTAAGGCGAAATCGGGGAATCGATCGGTCGCAACAAGTCCGTGGTCTGGCGGGAGGTGAACCGGAATATGGGTGCGGATGGTGTGGATTGCGCGTCGGCCTCGCATACGAAAGCGCAGCAGGCGCGGCATAGACCCAAGCCGTTGAAGCCGGCCCGAAACGAGCCGCTCTGCAGCCTGATCGTGGTCTGGATGGACGACGTCTGGAGCCCGAAACTGATCTCCAGCATGTTGGTGTTCTACTTCCCCGAGGATCAGACTAAGCAAGAGAGCCACGAGACGATCTACCAGGCGTTGTATGTGCAAACGCGCGGAAGTCTGCGGGCAGACCTGGCCGAGAAACTCAGTTTGAAGCGGAAGAAGCGGGTGTCGCACAGCGCTGACCGGCACAAAAACAGCCCCCATAAGGACGCACTCAAGATCAGCGGGCGGCCATTCCCAGTGAGCCGTTTATGCGGCAAGGCGATCTCAGCCATACCCGCCACCCGAGGGTGATCGACACACTACGACAGTCCCGAAATCACCCACCACAACAACGTAAGGAAGGGGACCTCATCATCGGCTGTGACGGGACCGCGATTGGCACCCTCGTGGAGCGCTCGACCCGGTCTGTGATCCTGCTTCACCTGCCCGTCGATCACAGCGCCCCCACGGTCGCTGCGGCGATGATCCGCGAGATGGGTGCTCCAGTGCGTCTCCGCGAGGCTGAATTGCCGCCCATACCCGACGCTCGACCTCGAGACCGCCGCGCACCGCCTCAACCAGTTACTCCTCCAAGCAAAAACCCCGCGTTGCCCTGACCGGTTGGCTTTGCCCACGGCTGGGTGAACGAAACTCACGGCTCAGTGAAGCGGATGTCCGGTAAATTTTCGGATCACAGCCGAATCACGCAACGGTTGCCCCATTTTAGGTTGGCGTCAAGGGATCGAGGTTCATCCATCCGCTTATCGACCTGAGGCGTACCCATCACCGACGAAAGTCGATGGCCGTGGAGCCCGTGCCGATGCGATTCTGGTGGGACCATGCGCATCTCGATCATGCTTCCGTTCATCCCAAGGCGGTTTTCGTCAACGCACAAGTTCGCCGCGCTCGTCAGCGAGGGCATCGCCGCGCGTCTGTGGCAGGGACAATCCCTCATCGCCGAGCCGCATCACGTCGCCGTCGACCTGGCAGCCGCCGGAATAAAGATCCCGATCGGGATCGGCGTCAGCTTGATGCCGCTACGGCACCCCTTCGAGGCGGCGCTCCAGGCACGCTCGGCGGCCCTCGCCCTCGGCGCCGACGTGATCGCCGGGTTCGGCCCTGCCGGGCGCTCATTCCAGCAGTCCTTGCTCGGCCAACCGTATGCCAGCCCTCTCACCGCGACGACCGAGTACGCGCGAATCGTCCGCGGATTGCTCGACGGTGACGAGGTCGACATCGAAGGTGAGTATTTCACGATGCGAGGTGCGCTGCCGCTCGCCGGAACGGCGCGCGTCGCCGTGGGACTCGGTGTGCTCCGCGCTGGCATGGCGCGGGTCGCGGGCGCGACGGCGGACGCTGCGATCACGTGGCTCACGCCGCCGACCTACCTGAGTGAGACGATCGTGCCGGCCCTCGACGCCGGCGCCGACGGGCAGCGCGCGAGACCGCGGTTGGTGTCGATGGTGCCCATCGCGGTCGCCCGTCAAGGTATCAGCGGACCAGCGGTCGCGCTGTCGTCCAATCGCCCACACCTGACCCTGCGGCATTACCAGGCGATGCTCCGCACGGCCGGGATGCCGGTGTCGGCAAACGCGACGGAAGACGATGCAGCGCACCTCATCAACGGCGGGTCGTTCCTTTACGGCGATGTCGAAGACATCGCTGCGGGCATCGCTGGTTACGCCGCCGTGGGCGTGGACGAACTCGTGCTGAATGTGACGGGGGTCATGAACACAAGCGGACCGCAGGCGGCGCTGAATGATCTGCGTCGCGTCGCGGAGGCGGTCGGCGGCTCGACGTATCAGGCCGTCGGAACAGACTCGGCCGCGCGGACCGGCTCCCCGCCGAATCGCACCACGGTCTGATCGATGAGGGCGAGCTGGCGCGTGTGCACTTCGCGGAGTCGTCGCTTGATGCGATCGGCCAATCCTCGCGTCGCCGACCAGACGGGCAGCGACAGCTCGATGAGCCCTGCACGCTGAAGCAGGTGATACTCGCGGAAGGCCGTGGAGAAGTCCGTGCGGTCGGTCGAGGCAAGAATGGCGTCGATGCTGCCCGCCGAACCGCACGGGAGCACCAGCGTGCCCGACGCTTCCAGCGACTCAAACCAGTCGGTGACGTCGGCGATCGCCGCGGCTGTCAACTGCGTCGAGGACTCATCGCCGAGCAGCTGCCGGCGGCAGGCGTCAGCGTCGGCCGGTGTGCGGAAGAGTCCGACAGGGATGCGATGGGGCCGGGTTGTCGAATACCGGCGGGTCGAGGGATCCTGCAGCAGCCGCACGGTCCGGTCGACGACCGTGGCGAAGCGACCGCCGTCGTCAACCAGCCGCATCCACAGGTCCCAGTCCTCAAGACCCACGCCGATGCGCCACCCTCCCGCGCGTTCGAGAGCTGTCGCACGAACGACGACACGGGACGGTTCAAATAGCGGCCCGAGCTCCTGGATCTGCTCGTGCCACACCATCTCGAGGTGGTTGGACCCGGCGACGACGACTCCCGTGGCATCGACATGCTCGTATCCGGATGCCACCGCCACTGCGTCGGAGGTCGCGAGCACGCCCAGGGCCGTGGCGAGGTGACCGTCGTGCCACACGTCGTCGTGATCGAGATAGGCGACCAGCTCTGCCGTCGACGAGGCGGCGCCGATGTTGCGCGGCTCGGCGGGATGCCCGTGCCGGGAACCCTGTCGGAGCACGCTGATCCGGTCGTCCTGCTCAGCCCAGGCATCCGCGACGGCGGCGGTGTCGTCGGTCGACGCGTCGTCGACCACGATCAGCTCCCACCGGGCCTCGGTCTGCGCTACCACCGATGCGATCGTCTCATCGAGCTGGGCGCCGCGGTTGTAAGTGGGACATACGACGCTAACGAGCGGTCTCATCGGACGGCGACACCCGCTCGTGCCGTGTGCCCGGGGAACTCGAAGCCCGCGCCCGCCATCCCTTCGAAGGCCGCGATGAGTCCCGCCGCGCCGGTCGCCCAGTCGGCCGAGAGCTTGAGGGAGTGATCGCCGAACGGAAGCATCCCGTCGCTGAACGGCACCACGCCGAGCATGCAGTCCTGCCGATGGCGCTCGAGCGTGCGCGCGACCGAAGTCGGCATGCTCTCGCCGCGCCACAACTCCGCGAGCATCAGCCCCGCACCGGCTCTACCCCGAAGGAGCCCGACGTGGGGTAGCAGGCCGCCGGAGAGCACGCCATCGGGTCCGCGGACCTGATCGACGATCTGCGCCCACCGGGGGTCGTCGTCGACCTGCTGGAGTCTGCGTGCGACGAGGGCGATCCCGGGGCTTCCCGCCGCCAGCGCCGGTTGCTGCCATGCGCCGCCAGAGGCGAGCGGTGCAGTGGGCGTCCACCTCAAGAGCTCAAGGTCTCTGTCGACTTCTGCCATGGCATCAGCAGACCACTGCGCATCGCCCGTCGCCTCGGCCAGCGCGAGAAGGAAAAGCGCCCGCCCTGCGCCACCGTGCAGTAGGCCCGCCAACCCGGCGGGCGGCGGCGTGCGCCGCTCGCGCAGCTCGGCCGCGAGGAAAACGGCACGCTCCGTCGACGCCTCGCTGCGGTCGTCGAGGAGGGCGAGGCCCAGACCAGGGATGCCGCGCCACAGGGTCGCGTCGAGCTTGTCGACCGGGAAGCCCGCGGCGCGGGCGAGCGCGGCGTCGGCGTCTTCGTGTGCCCCGAGCGCACGAAGGACGAGACCGACACCCGCGGCGCCCTCGAACAGCCCGGGGCCGATGAGGTCGTTGCCCCGCAGCCGCGCGACCAGCCAGTCGACGTGATCGTCGGGCACCGAGTATCCCGCACGATTCAGGGTCCAGAGGACTCCCGCCGCGCCGAACGCGAACTCGATGCCCCCCGTCGGGCTCTGGAACTGTGCAATGTCGCCCGGGTAGAGCCGGTCGGTTCGCTCGGGGAGGGCCGAGGCGAAAGTGCCCGCGGCGAGCCGGTCGCGAACATCCGCGGGTTCGCTTTGGACGAGAGGTGCGTCGCCCCACACCGACATCAGGAGGCGGCGAGAGGGTTCGAGGAACTCCTCGGCGTCAGGGAACCGTCGGACCGCCGCGTCGAACAGCGCGGGCGTCAAGGTCGGAGACCAGACGAGCGTTTCGGTCATCGGCAGGAATAATGCGAGACGAAGGTTGGCGAGCGCGAACTCGTCGACCCGCACCCCGGTCCATGCCGCCGGCGCACGGAAGCCGGGTGCTCCGATTCGCTGGGCGCGATCTTCCTCGACCGGAGAGGCGGCCTCGAAGTCGATAAAGCCGACCTCGTCGTCCTCGTCGACGATAATATTGCCGGGATGAAGGTCGCCGAACACGACCCCGCGCTGATGCATTGCGTCGACTCCCGCCTCGACCTTGGCGAACACCGCCTTGGCCCATTCGACGTAATCAGATGCGCCGAGGACGCGCGCTCCGGGGAGGGCAGGGTTCATCCGGTGCATGACCACGCTGAGGGGTGCACCCTCGACATACTCCCGCGCCAGGAACTGGTGCGCGTGACCTCGGCGGAAGTCGACGAGCCGCGGCACGCCCGGCACGCCTGCCAGGAGTTCGAGCGCATCGCGCTCCATGATGAGCCGGTCGACGGCGTCGACATCCGCTTCGTCGATCCCAGCGAAGGGTCTCGCCTCCTTCAGGATGACCTTCAGACCGGTGCGCGTGTCATCGGCGAGATAGACGCCGCCGCCGTTGGAGAAGTGGATGGCCGACTTGACGATGAAAGGGAAATCCTCCAGCGTGCCGCGCGCGCGAGCCTCCAGAGCCTCGTCGAGGAAGTCGGGAAGTGGAGCCCACTCGGGGGGATGGAAGCCCGGTCGGCGCTCGTCGGGCACGAGCGTGCCGTCGGGAGCTTCCATACACGGAACCTGCTGACCCTGCTCATTACGGCCGAATCGCAGCACGAATGCGCCGTAGCGCACGTACAGCGGCCCTTCGCGCCAGCGCAGATCGGACAGAATCGACGGACCGGCCTCGCCGCCGATCTCGCCGTCGAGGTCGTTGAGGATCGTCTCGAGCTGACGTTCGTCGGCGGGGTAGATCGTAATGAACTTGCCGCTGCCGCCTCGGTCGCCATATTTACTGTTGCGGCGCCCGAGCGTGCTCATGCTGTGCAGGAACTTCACATCGATGCGGTGCTGCGTGCAGTAGGCGAGCGTCCGGGTCAGCACACGGCGGGCTGTCTCCGTCGTCGCTGACACATGGATCTTCCAGCCCTGCGTCGGCAGCTGCCCACCCGGGACGCTCCATCCGCACCACTCCCGGTTGACGTCCTTGCGGTATCCCTCTGGCGGCGTCCCGGCGAACTCGACGAGGTCCTCGCCGGCCGACTGCGGCGGCTCGTAGAACGGCGAGTGGGCACCCGCATATGCAATGTAGTGCAGATCCATCGGTTATCTCCTCTTCACAGTCCGTTGGCCACGAGCGCCACGAGCCACCGCCACAGGGGCTGGTCGTCGACTCGAATGGATGCCGCACCCTGCGACGCGCCGCCGGATTCGACGTCGATGAGTGGGAGCGTCGTGGTGGGGATCATGAGAAGGTCCTCCTTCACCGGAAAGAGGGTCGAGAACGGTCGCATCTCGTCGATGGGGTCGCCCTCGCCCACGATCGCCCGTCCAATCGGCGTGCTGAGCGCGATGCCAGAGGTGCGCAGTTCAACAACGGTGCCGGGCTCGAGCTGGCTCGCATCACTCGACGTCGGGAGCACCAGCTCGGTCGAGTCGGACGCGCGCAAGAATCCGCCCGCCATCGACTGCGGCATGGGCAGAAATGCCAGGGCCGCGCTGGCGACGACGGAGACGACGAGAACCACGATTCCCATGCGCACTCCCGAGGCGCCCGCCTCCCGTGCCTCCGAAACGGACTTCGCGATCTCCTTCCCGAGTCCGAAGATCGCCACCGCGATCAACCCGAGGATCAGCATCGACCCGAGCACGCCGAGTCGCTGCATCGTGTCGAACCAGATGAGGAGGGCATTCACCACGAGGAAAACAGGGAAGAGCAGACATGCGAAGCCGAAAGGAATCGCCCACGGGAGTCGGGGGAGCTGACGCGGCGGGCGCCGGCCGAAGAACACGCGGGCCAGGACGCCGCGCGCGTCCGCCATCGACTTATCGCGCAGGTGCGTGATGTCCACCCAGCTCATGAGGGCGATGTATCCGTCGAGCTTGACGAAGGGAATGGTGTTCATGAGGCATGCGAGGAGGGTCACGATGGCGAAGACCGTCAGCCCAGCCTTCGCGTCGGGGGAAAATGGGAGGAGGGACGCGAGCGCCGCAGCGCTGCCAATCGTTCCCTGGACGAGGATTCCTGCGAGCGCGACGTGGACGCGCTGGCGTGACTGCGGCAGTCGCCACCCATCCGACACATCGCAGAAGAAGGCGGGCATCAGGTAGAAGAGCATTACACCGATGCGCCGGGGGCGGCCGCCGTACGACGCCAGCACCAGGCCATGCCCGAACTCATGCAGCGCCGTGGCCGCGAGGGTTCCGAGGAAAATCCCGAACACGGTCGCGTACGGCACCGGTGACGACAGGGCGGTCATAACCTGGGCGGGTCTGACGACGAGAGACAGGATGCCGAGGGCCACCGCCGCCGCCGCGATCACCGACGCGGGCGTGCGCGCGAACGGGATCCATGATGCGACGTGGCAGAGGATCCGGCTCGGGTTGAAGAGCGTGAGCTGCACAGTCAGCGGCGGCACGAACCTCACCACCTCTTGGCGGGGTCGGGTCTTCTCGCCCTCGGCTCGAAGCACGTGCGCGTCGCCGAGCGACCGGATTGCCTGATCCACATCGGCGGCCGTCCATGGCTCCCCGAGGTCCTGCAGGATCACTTCTCTGGTGCGAGAGCCGTCCACGAGGTCAGCAAGCCTCGCGAGGTCGCCGGTGAGCTTGAAGTATTGGTGCGTCCCGCGACGCAGGAACCAGGACTCCCCTTCTGTGGGCGGGCGGTGCAGTTCGACCCCGGGCGAGAACGTCGGCGGCTCGATGAGCGGCCGCTCCGCGGGCCCCTTGCGTTGGCCGAGCGACATCCGAGGCGCCTTAGCCGCAGACTTGGTCGTCATGGCAGATCCTTTCGAAGGAATCGCGAGCCGCCGAAGGCAATCGCTGCAGTGATCCAGGCGACGGCGATGAGAGCCGCGAATGGAACCGGCAGAAGCTCCGGCTTGGGGTCGAGGTACAGCGACGACAACGCGATCGTGAACAGTCCGTTCGACGCCTCCGGCCAAATCTGCTGGAGACCGGGATCGACGAGCAGCGTCAGGCCGACCACCATCAGGATCGCGGTGAGCTGGTTTCGCACCGCGAGGCCGAGTCCTGCACCCCACAGAGCGCTGAGCACGCAGCACATCACGACACCGACGAGTGTCCACGTCGCCTCCGTCGACCAGGCGGGATGTTCGTCGAGGACAAGAGGCAGGATGACCGCGCTTACCGCGCCGCCGACGGCCGCGAGCACACCGAAGCATGCACCGAAGAACACGGTAACAAGAAGCTTCGACGCCAGGACACTTTGCCTTGTTCCCGCGAGGAGCACCGTGCGGTTGATCACGCGGGAGTCGAACTCACGGGCGACATACATCGCGGCGAAGACGCCAGAAAACAGGAATACCATCATCCAGGCGCGCACGATGTCGTCCACGACGGCCACGGGCTCCTGGCCCGACTCGGCGCCCACGACGGCGTACCCGTACGCGGTCACCGCGCTGAGCACGACCGCGAACCATGCCAGCAGCACGAGCGACCTGCTGTGGCCGGCCTTGATCATCTCGCCACGCACGGTCCCCGAGAACGAGGAACGGTGCTTCGTGCGCTCACGCAACATGGTCTCGGTCATTTCACCCACCCACAATCTCGAAGAAGCGGTCTTCCAGGGAGACCGTCCCGCCGGCCGTCGCGTCCTCGAGCGAGCCCTGGAACCTCAACGACTCCTGAAGGACGATCACTTCGTCGACGGTCTCCTGCATCTCGGCCATGAGGTGGCTCGAGACGAGTACGGTCCCTCCTGCGTCCGCGTGGTCCCGCAGCAATCGGCGCATCCAGCGGATGCCGTCGGGGTCGAGTCCGTTCAACGGTTCATCAAGGATAAGTACCTCGGGGTCGGCGAGCAGTGCGATCGCGAGCGAGAGTCGCTTCTGCATGCCCGTCGAAAGCGCCTTGACCCGCTTTCGGCGGGTATCGGCCAGGCCGACGAGCTCAAGCACTTCATCCACCCGCCGAAGATCGACGCCGATGTACCGGGCCCATACTCCCGTCTCGGCCCGCACAGACAGCCCGCCGAGCAGGCTCATCTCGTCGAGGCTCACACCGACGCGGCGAGCGGCGCCGGGCAGGAGCGGGTACGGCGAGCCCAGGATGCGGCACTCGCCCGAAGTCGGAGCGGTCAGCCCGAGCAGGCACCGCAGGGTTGTGGTCTTGCCGGCACCGTTGCGCCCGAGAAGTCCCACGACCCGACCACGCTCGACCGAGAAGGAGAGATCGCGGACGGCGGCGTGGTCGCGGTAGCGCTTGGTCAAGCCTTGGATTGAGATCACGGGCTCAACCATCACGATTCGCTCTCATCCCGAGCGCGATGAGCCCCCCGGCCGCGGCGATCGCCACGACGCCGGCGATCGCCAGCGCGATCTGCAGGCTGTCTCCGATGAGGAATCCGGCGAAGAAGCTGGCGAAAGAGGCCAGTGCGGCGAAGATCGCGAAGATGAAGTAGACGGCTTTCTTGGACATGTATGTCCCCTCCTATGAATTTGAGAGTGTTGGGGTGGGGGCCGAAGATCGTCCCCCACCCCGGATGTCAGGTCACAACGATCGCCGAAATGGCGGTGTAAATACCGGCGCTGGCAACGCCGGTCCCGACGATGGTCAATCCGATGGTGAATCCGGTCCAGAACCCGGGCGCTTCGAGCGCTTCGAGTTCCTGGAGTCCGAGTTCTAACGGGGCGATCCCGCGATTCGATTCGATCATGACTCACCTACCCTTCTCTGTGTATGTGTGTTAGGTGATCGCGGTAGCGTAGACCGCCGCAGTCAGGGCGTATGTGCCGTATGCGGCGGTCGCCGAGACGATCACGCCGGCAGACACGCCGATGGCGGTCCACCATCCGGGCGCTTCCATGGGCTCAAGCTCCTGCATTGCGAGCTCGAGCATTGGGCTCTTTTCCGTCATTCCTCTCCTCCTTTCGTTGTGAGTCGTTCCCCTAATGCCCGCCGGACGGCAGCCAAGTTCGGCGCGACGCTCGCCCGCGGCGCTGCGAAGTTCCGCAATTCGGCGAAAAGCGACACGAGATCGTCTCGGCGGAGGGCGCCGAGCATGGGAAGCCCGTACCCCCAGCGCCGCAGACAGCGGTCAGCGAGCGCGACCGGATCGATGCGCTCCCGAACCACGTCCGGCAGGCCGGCGGCTCCGAGACCAAGCGTCCAGTCGCGGAAGCCGAGGACCGGGTCGTCGGGTGCCGGAGCGGATACGGCGTGCCGCCAGAATTCGAGCAGCCGGTGGCGCTCCCCCCAGCGCTCATCGCCGTCGAGAATGCGCTCCCAGATGAGGGGCGTCACGTCGATAAGCGCGGTCATCTTCGAGACGGATGCGGTGGTCGCAAGTTCGTTCGCGACGTACCAGCCGCGCGTTCCGAACGCCTGCGTCGAATAGGCGAGATGCGGAGAGTGGCTGAGGGCGCCGATCCGCGCCACCTCTTCACGAACGCTTCGCGACGGCGGCTGCTGGGCCAACTCGCCGAGAGCGCTCGCGAGACCCAGCGTGACACGGGCCGAGTACGCCGGAGACGTCCCCTGAGCGATGTAAGGACCGGCGAGGCGCAGCATGATCTCGACGAGCCCGGACGAATACACGTCCCGCGGCATCCCCGCGGTCGCATCGGCGTCGAACACGGCGACATCGGGGCACAATGAGCGGCCAAGTACGAGCCGCCGCGAGCCTTCAACGATGCACGTCGCGACAGTGCTCGACTCGGCCCCCGTGCCGATCGTCGTCGGCACGGCTATGATCTGGGGCCGCACGGGTGCATCCATCGGCAGCGCCACGAGGCCTGCTCGTTGGGGACTCATGATGGTGCGCCGGGTCCGAGCGTCCTGGCAGGCACGGGCGATCACGACGAGGTCGAGGATCGCGCCGCCTCCGATTGCGACGACGACGTCGAAGGTGGCGATACGAGCGGCCAGCGCAGTCGGCTGACCCGCATCCGAGGTGGGGACGACCGGCATCTCGACGCAGGTGCCGCCTGATTCGGCGACGATGGCGCGGGCGCGCGACAGTATCTTGGCATCCTCTGCGAGTCCGGCGTCGCGCACCAGCGCGACCTTGCGCGGCGATCCGCCCACGCGAACGCCGAGGATGGCGCGTGCGTGCGTCCAGGACGCGCTCTCCTCGGCTGCGTCGAACATCATGCGCTCCGCAGTGCGGCGAGTGCCGCGCGGACACCACCGACGAGCTCTCGGATGTCGTCCTGCGTCGAGACGAGCGCGGGAATGAACTGGATGCCGTGCGGACCCGGGTGCACGATCACGCCCGCCGCGCGCGCGGCATCAACGAGCTGAACGACGCCGTCCGAGTCGATGGGGACGCCGTGGGCGTCGCGGACCGTCACCGACTGGAAGCAACCCGCCCCCCTGCGCCCCACGACATCCGTTTCGTCGCGCACGAGCGCGTCGAGTTCTTCCGTGAGCTCCTCGGCGGTGCGAACCCCGCGGCGAAGCACGTCGAGCTCGCGGAACCTCGCGATCGTCGCGACGATCGCGGCGCTGCTCGCCGCTGTGCCCGCCTGCGTCTCAGCGTGTGCGAGGACGGCGCCAGTCCGCTCGAAGGCGGCCGCTACCCGGTCGCCCACGAGAATCGCCGAGGCGGCGACGGTACCGTTCGTAAGCCCCTTTGACGTGATCAGCAGGTCGGGTCGGTGCTCCCAAGCTGTCGTTGCGAACATCGGGCCTGTGCGCCCGAATCCCGTGGCGACTTCGTCGGCAATGAGCAGCGCTCCGCTCTGGCGGCACATCTCGCTGACCGCGTCGAGGAACACGGGGTCGAGTGGAACGGTGCCCGTGCCCATGACCGGCTCCAAAATGATCGCGGCGAGCTGGCCGCGGGAACCCCTGACGAGACGCGAGAGCGCGTCGACATCCCCCACATCGACGTGCCGTATTAGTCGCTGGTCCACGCCGTACACGGCCTGGCCAAGATCTTCGCCCGTCAGCGCGAACGCGCCGAACGTCAGGCCGTGGAAGGAGTCGCGGAGACTCACAACGATCTTGCGCGCAGGTTCGCCTTCGAGCGCCCAGTACTGGCGCACGAGCTTTATTGCGGCGTCGTTGGCGGAGCCGCCCGACGTCGTGAACATGACACGCTCGTAGCGGTGCGCGCTGACCTCGATGAGGTCAACGGCGGCGGCACGGGCATCCACATTCTCGAATCTGAACACGCCCGCAAACGAGGAGCGCCGCGTCGCCTCGGCAACGGCGTCCGCGATGACCTCGTCGCCGTATCCGAGCGGTACGTTCCACAGCCCACTCGTGCCACACAGAAGCTCGCGTCCGCTCAGCATCCGCACTCGCACTCCGTGCGCCGAGACCACGCAGAGGTCGTCATCACCCTGGCGACTCGGGGGGAGCAGTGATGGCCAGAGCGGAAGCGGCGGCCCGGGAGTGTGCTCCGGGACGGTGAACGCCTGAGGCCGCCGATGCGTAGTGGTCGTCACGACGCATCCTCGTCACCGGCGATTGCAACGATGATCGTGTCGGGGTAGTGCGCCTGACCCATGCTCGCCTCGATGGTTTCGACGACGTGCAGGCCAGCCGCTGCGAGCTCCGCCACGAGGACATCGACGGGCAAGATCGCGACGGTGGACGTGAACGCGCTCGCCTCGCCGTCGCGCTCGACGAGGATCGTCATCGTGCGGCAACCGATGTCGGGCCGGATCCATTCGAAGAAGGTGTAGACGGTGTCTCCGTCGACGAATTCGAATGGAGCGTGGTCGACGCCTTCGATGCCCACGGTTGTGACGAACGCGCGTCCTCGCGGCGCGAGGTGCGCGCGGATGGCGGCGAACGTCCGGATGCGGGCCGCAGTATCCAGCAGCAGCGACACCGACGTCGTGCCGAGCACGATCGAACCGAATCGCTCGCGAAGACGGAACGACGTCATATCGGCCTCGACGAGCGTGCACCGTGAGCGGGCCGACTCGGGGAGTCGATCGAGCTTAACGCGGAGGATCGCGAGCATCGCCGCCGACAGATCCAGGGCGGTGACCGGTCGCCGCAGCGTGAGCAGGGGCAGCGTCAGCCTTCCGGCCCCCGCGGCCACGTCAAGGATCGAGCCCTCCGTTCGCGCAACGAGCGCGACGAGTTCCCTGATCTCGAGCGGATCTCTGCCGGCCATCGCCTCGTACGCGGCTGAGCCTCCCGCCGAGTACAGATCGTCGATCGTGATGCCCGGATAGGCGGCCAGCCGCACAGCGGCGGCGGGATCCATGACGGCGGCGGCGTTCACGACGCGACCATTACTGCTCCGACGTCGATCCCCTGAGCGCGCAGCGCGCGCGCAGCTGATGCCGCAGCATCTGATCCGACGATCTCCGCCGCGGCGTCGCCGAGGAGGAGGACCGCCTCGAGCGCGGCTGCGGCAGCTCGGTCGACTTCGAAGACGCGATGCGCGACGGGGTGCACGAGGAAGTGCCGCTCGGCGCTGCTCATGAGGAACGGGAGGTCTGGTGCCAGGAGCGATCCCGCCGCCGGGTCTATGCCGGGCAGCAGCGTCGTGCCGAATCCAGAGACCCGCGGAAGCGAAAGTCGCCTCGCGCGGAGGTTGCGGATTCCCTCGACGGCTGCGAGAAAGCGCCGCAGCGCCGGGACGCGACTCTGTAGCGCGATGAGATCTTCGCGCCCGATACGCGCGCCGAGCGCTCCGACGTCCGCCGACTTCACGAGCTGCGCGCTCCAGGCGCTCCGGACGCTCGAGCGATTGTCACCGATGGTGCCGATGGCATCGCCGGTCGGTGAAACGGCGAGCGAGCCGTCGGACCCGACCCATAGTCGTGCGTCGGGTCCGGCACCGTCGTCGAGCACGCCCAGAGCAGGTAGGTCGGCGAGCTGCACGATGGGGTTGGTGAGAAACTCGGGAAAGCTGCCCGTCTGCAGCGCGGTGTGCACATCGGCCTCCAGGATGTCGAGATCCTCGCCGTCCGAAAGTCGCACGAGCGTGGGGCCGACGACTGACACGTACTCGCTGATCGAGTAGGTCTGCACCTGCAGGAAGAAGTCCTCCGAGATGATGAACTCCGTACCCGGCCCGGCGATCGAGCCCTCGTACGGGAGGGCACTCTCAATGTCGGCCGGCGCGAAAACGATGGCATCCGGATCCAGGACGTCGGTCGCGCGGAGGGCACCGAGCGCGTTTGCGTCCTCGAGAACCACGGCCTGGCGGGCCGAGAGGGACGAGCCGGACACCGCACCCGAACTCCACATCATCAGCCGGGCTCGTGCGTTCGGCCACGCGGCCATGCCGCTTTCGGACTCCGTGTTCGCCATGTCGAAAACCTCATTCTCATCGGATGACGCGTCACGCGCCGCATCGCAGGGACCGGGGTGATGACTCGATTCTGCCGTGCGGAGGCGCGGGCAGAATAGAACGAAGGGGCTGAGCATCATCGACGTTCGTCTACCCGTCGGTCGACGACCGGCTCGGGCGAGATCAGTGCGTGAGCGGTATTCGAGCAGTGAGGCGCCAGCCAGGGTCGGTGTTGAGCGTCTCCAGCGTGCCACCGAGCACACCGACGCGCTCGGCCATCCGTGCGAGTCCGTACCCAGACGCGGGCACGTCGGCAGGCGCGGCCGTAGGAGAGTCGTCCTGAACCGTCAGCAGAACTCCCTCGTCGTTGCGGCGGACGACGATGCTCACGCGTGTGGCAGCGGTCGCGTGCTTCAGGACGTTCATACACGCTTCCCGGGAGACGCGCACGAGCGTTGTGATGACGGTGCGCGATGCATCCAGATCCTTGGGAAATTCGATCTCGACTTCGATGCCTGCGTCGGCCAGGGTCTCCGTTGATGCGCCGAGAGCGCGGACGAAGCCCTCCGCCGCGAGGACGACGTCCGTCCTGGTGGCATGGGCGGCGGGCGCGACATCCAGCATGCGACGGATGTCCGCGAGTGCTTGCACGCCTGAATGCAAGATCGCCGCTCTGGAGACGCGAAGGGCGTCCGGATCGTCGGTGTGCTCCATCGCCCTGGCATGCAGGACGACGATCGTGATTTCGTGCGCGACGATGTCGTGGAGCTCGTCGGCGATCCGGACACGCTCCTGACGCACTTCGCGTGCAACGGCATCCTTATACTCGGTCAGCGTGCGGCGCATGGCGCGACTGCGCTCGTGTTGCTCGCGGAACGATCGTCCGAGCAGGAACGACCCGAGGCCCAGCACCGACAGAACAGCGGTCGCGCCGATGGTGAGCCCATCGGGGCCGCGAACGATCTGCAAGATCACGAGGGCGATGATAGTCGTCGCGTAGATTCCGGTGACGGCGGAACTGCTCGTTACCGCGACGAGCCCGAGGGCGACCGTCATCGCGAGTAGATATTCGACTGCACCGCCATGGACGACGGCGAGCACGCCACCTACGAGCAGCAGGAACACTGCGACGGGCGGGCGCCATGCGAACAGCGCGATGGCGACGGACGCGACTGTCCCCACGAAAGAGCGCGCACCTAAGGCGAAGTCGGAGGTCGCGGCGTACAGGAGGACCTCAGTCAGCAGGGCGCAGGCAACGAGACCTAGAAGGATCGCTCGCGCCCGCGGCGCCGGACGTTCGTAGACCCAGAGCGCGGCCCAGGCCCTTCGGAGGCGATCCCCTCTGCGCTCGGTCACGTGAACATTATGCCTGAGAAGCGCCCCGACCTGCGTGTAGGGGCGCTTCCCCAGCCGTCGTACGATCTCGCAGAATCTTGAGAACTTCGAGCATCTCAGTTCACGCGCAGATTTTGAGTTGATAACAAAGCCAGTTCCACATCGTCGGTGCCCCCCTCCGTACGGCCGTTGAATGCTTCCTGACCATTCTCATCCCGGTTGGCCAGGCGCGCGTCCGACGGACGGCGACTCGACCCATGACTTTCGACTGAAATCGCTTCTGCTAACCTTTGCCGTAGGGGGATAAGATGCGTGTATTAATCGTTGATGATGAGGCTCTCATACGCTCGGCTCTGCGGATCTTTATTGAGGCCACACTTGACCTGACGGTCGTCGGCGAGGCCTCCGATGGCGAGAGCGCAATCGTCGCCGTCGACGAGCTTCGCCCCGACGTCGTGGTGATGGACGTGCATATGGCGGGAGTCGGCGGCATCGAGGCTACCCGGCTGATCCGTCAGCGGCATCCGTCGGTCCATGTCCTAGCGCTGACGGCCTTCTCGACCGAAGGCACGATAGTGCCCATTCTTCGCGCGGGCGCGCACGGCCTTCTCGTTAAAGACACCGAGCCGAGCAGGATCATCGAAGCCATACGCGAGATAGCCGGAGGTGAGTACGTCCTGTCGCCGACCGTGGCGCGCGCCGTGGTCGATGCAGCACTCGACGGAGCCCCCGTATTCGCCGCGCAGCTCGAGCCGGGTCAGGAGCTAACCTCGCGGGAGCTCGAAGTCGTCAGTCGCCTTGCGGAAGGGATGTCGAATGCCGAGATCGGCAAGGCGCTCTTCCTTTCGGAGGCGACGGTAAAGGTGTACCTCGGCCGCATCATGGCCAAGTGGGACGTCCGTGACCGCGTGCAAGTACTGCTTCACGCCATGCAGATGAAGATCGTCAGCATCGTCAAACGCTCAGAGGAGCCGGTTCATGAAAATCGATAGGGCTATGGCTGCGTCTCCTAAGTCCTGCTGAGGCCTGAGGGGTGATTGTTCAGCCCATCACGATCAATCTGCTCACTTCACGGCTCGGGCTAAGCGCGTAAAAGCTGTTGGATGCCATCGCGGATGAATAACTAGTGACCCTCAATTGTTCCACGGTGCGTGGGACAATTGGCGCTTCAGTTGACCTTCGGGTGTGAGCCTGATGGCTCATAACCACGTGCCTCGCACTTGGTTTTTCGTGCCGCGCATTCCCGTGTACGCCGGCGCCAGCGGACCTTCGGCGTGGGGTCGAAATAGGTGACCAAAATGGCTGTCCTAGTGTTTACTTCTGAAACCCCGCAAAAACCCCGCATTTACCCCGCAGATTGAAATCCGCAGGGGCTTGGGAGTGTGATCACGTACCCGGTGTTTTACTGGGATCGATGACTGTATGAGGCCTCTGTGACCCTGTTGAATCTGGTTCACGATAATCGTGGTATCGCGGGTATTTGACTCGAGGCCTCTGCACGCGCTGGCCGAGGCTGCTTGTCCATGTGGGAGGTCAGACTGCTGCAACGCGGGCGGAGAATGCTGCCTCCGTCTCGCGCCGCCGGGCAACATCGTCAACAACAAACTGCACAAAGTCCTCATCACGGTCGCCGATGACGACGTCTTCGACGGGCTCCGCCGGAGGTTCTCCTGGCCACGCGGTCTGCCTGGTCAGCCGGTCGCGCTCCAACCGCGTACCCGAAACTGCGACCCAGTCGCGGAGTCGCTGGCGGGCATCCGCGAAGTCACGGTGCCAGCCGAGCGGGGCGGAGCCGTGCTGGTCGGGGTCGTAGGCGCCGAGCCAATGCAGGTGCAGCGCGGAGAGTTCCCAGACGAGTTCGGGGTGCCGATGCCAGAACGGCGGCACAACGGATGCGGGCAGCCCGTAGGTGCGTCGAAGCCAGTTCACCCACCGGTTGAGTTCGATCCATTCGGCCTCTGCGTCGTCGGCACTAAGGAGGTTCCAGTTGATCGGATGCGGCGGCTCCGCCATGAGCGGCCCCTCGAGGTCGTCCAACGAGCTCGCCCCGAAGCCGTCATCGTGATCGCCGGAAGCCCACTCGAAGAGTGACTCTGACATCGCTGGTTCACCGCCTGGATCCGGCGTGGGCCGCTTCCGCCTCGTGCTCGACCTCGGTGTCGGCACCGGCACGATGGGTACGGTCGACCTGATAGTTGGTGCGTGCGAGATCATGGCCGATCTTCTTGGCGACGAATTCTTTGCGTTGAATGACTTCGCCGTCGCGCTCGATCTGGAAGTTGCGCACATACCCTTCGGCGACAAAACTGTCACCTTTGGCGAACCGGGTAAGAGCCCTTTCGGCGGTGGCGCGGTAGGCGACGAGGTCGTGGAACGTCGGCTCGAGCGCGGTAAAGGTGCCGCTGTATTCGTGGCGGAAGTGCGGTTGGCCGACGCGCACGTAGAACCGGGTGTCGCCGTTGTCAGTGATCGTCTGTTGCGGGTCGGATGCGATGAAGCCGGACAGAGATTGCTGGGTGTGAAGTGCCACGGGACGTAGCCTCCTTTTAATTTGGGCGGACCATCGTGGTCCGCGTTCACTAGGAGGTGCACCAAGGGCATCATGGCGATCGCGCCTGCGGACAGGAAGATTCGGATCGAACTCAACGCAAGTCGAAACGGAGTGAGACAACGACGTGATGTCGCTGGTTGATTCTCACGCCAGCGGAGCGACTGAGGTCGCTCTCCTGCGCGCTCTCGGAACGGCGGAGGCGGCCAATAATGGTCATGAGACCGTGCCGTTAGTGGTGCACGGTGTTCTGTATTCTTGCGCCGAGCAGATGAAGCGGCACGTCGGTGCGGCGACCGGTAGGCCTCGGCACTGAATTGACGCGGGCGAGTGAAGGCAGGGCGAGTTGTGCCATGGGAATATCCATTCCTGCGGAGCCTGGGTATGCAATCGACGCACTAATTCCCCTGCGCTGGAAAAGTTATGCACGGCGATAAGTGCCTCCATGTTTGGATGCCGTGGTCGATGATTCGCGCCAGTACCCGGATAACGGTTGAATAGTCACGATCCAGTTTGAAAAAAGGGCTGGCCGCGTCGTCGGGGGACAATTTTGACAAGAAGTGAAGTAGCGCCATCATTTCCGGTTAGGGGAGCGAATCCGGAACCAGACGACGGTTGGCCCTGGATGCTCACCGCATACGAAATCTCGTACATCGGAAAGTTCAATGCACGACCGCCACGCGAAACGAACTGGGGTGGATCCGAGCGCGACGAGATGCGGCTTGATGACGAAGCCGCTGGAGTTCGTGGGGCACGGAAGACGAAGCACGGCAGGCGCGGTGTGAACGGAGTCGTTGCTGGTCTGGCTCTGACATTGGTTCTCTGTGCCACAGCCGGCACTACATTCGTAGGGGTTATGAATACGGTGAACGCGGAGAAAATCCGGGTCTCGACCAACTCGCTTCAGGATCAAATCCATGGATGAGCAAACTGGAGCTAGTACCGGATCCACGGGTGAGAGCGTTCATCGGGTGGCTGAAGAGGCACATGTGAAAACGAAGAGATGGCAGCGGAGAGTTTCGGGCACGACCTTTGGTCTTGCTCTTTCAGGAGCGCTGGTGCTCCTTATGGGAAGCGGTGGGTATCTCGCTTGGAGCTATCAGGACTTCAGCCAAGTCGTTGACCGTGCAACTGCCACCAAGGCCGTGTTTGATGCGGAAGTTGAGGCGGACGCTGTCATCGCCGAGCGAAAGCGAGTCGCCAAAATAGCTAGAGACGGCGCCGCAATGATCGCTAAGGCGGCAGAGGTCGAGGCGGCAAAGATGGCATTGGACGGCTACAGCCCTGCCGGGGACCATGTCTACTACAGATTCGCCAACGATGAGGAGTTCACCTGCGGATACTATGACTGCGCTGCCGTCGTCATAACAACGACGTGGACGACGTGCTCGGGGGTATATCTCGAGGCAAACCTCGTCCGAAATGAAGTTGTCATTGGGCTCGCAAACGACAGCGCTGGTTACCTCGGAGAAAACTCAACTGCCGTCCTAACGCTCGAGGATTACCAAGACACCGGTGGAGCTTTTCAAATCACGACAGTGAATTGCCACTGAGGTCGAATCCGCCGCTCTGCCGCCGGCCGAAGTCATTGCTTCTGCCGTTTCAGCTGCTCGGCACAGTTCGGAAACACGCTGACCTCACATCCTCTCCTTATGGCTGGGCGGGATTCCGTTCGGGGGTGGCGCGGGCACCCGCATCAACCCTTCAATTTCGTCGCGGTTCGCGCGCAGATCCTTGGCGTCCGACCGGGTGGTCCACATCTGCAGGCTGGCGATGATCGGCGGCGCCGCACGCAGCAGGATGAGGCCGGTACCGAAGGGCAGGGTGCGGATTGTGTCGGGCGGCATGATCGGCACGCGGCGGACGGAGCGCTGTGACGAGCGTGAGCCGCGGTCGCCGATCGTGGTCGAGTCGGTTGTCTCGTCGCGGTCACCGATCAGGGTTGAGAGGTCGTGCAGGTCGCGTGAGTTGGAGCCTCCGCCGAGCACGATCTTGACGATCGACGAATCCCAGATGGTGCCGGCCGCATTGTCGCTCCACTTCGTGCGCGCCTGGGAGAGCGACTGCAGTACGGGCATCGTCGTGATCCCGGTGCCGCCGCCCTCCGCCATGAGCGTGGGGAGCGAGGGGAGTGGCGCGAGGTTGCCGATCTCATCGAGGGCGAGCAGCAGCGGCGGGTCCAGCCGGGCACCCGCACTGCGCGCGGCCATGCGGCGAGCAGTTTCGACGAGGTCTTCGACGAATGCCGACACGAGCGACGCCGAGTTATTCGATCCCGCACCGGTTGCCAGCAGATAGAGCGTGCCGTTGCTGCGAAGGAATCCTTCGGGGTCGAACCCTTCACCCACCGGTGGTGACACGGAATCCAATACCCGTGGGTCAGCCAGCGCGCCCAACGATAGTGAGACTCCCTGCCAGATGGAGTCGCGCGTGCGCGGGTCGGCCTCAAGCGTGGCCCGCAACGAATCGCCCCAGCCGGTGGCCGCGCCCGGGGTGCCCAGCAGAATGGATACCGCATCGTGGGCGGCGGCCGGGTCGAGGGTCCACCGAAATAGGTCGGCCGGCGAGCAGTGGTCGAGTGCGGCCGCGTGCAGCATCGACTGCAGGGCCGTGCGGGTCTTGGCTTCCCAGAACCCGCCGCCGTCGACGCCGCCCGCGGCCAGTCCGGTTCCAGCGGCGAGACCGGCAGCTCGGATCATCGCCGTGAGCGGATCCTCACACCCGCGAATGGGCGACCACCGTAGCCCCACCGGCACCCCTGCCGCCAGCTGCTGCGGATCGAACACCGCCACAGGCCCCAGCCGTTGCCGTGCTCGCAGTGTGGTTGTGAGGTTGTCGGGGCGGGTGGAAGTGGTCACGACTGGGCCGGGCGCGTCGAGAATGGCATTGATCACAATGTGCGCCCCCTTGCCGGAGCGCGGCGGTCCGATCACCAGGATCGAGTCCTCGACGCTCGCCCACACCGCGGTACCGCGCGATCGCCCGATGCGATACCCAACATCGCTCGGGCTCGGCTTCGAGAGCGACGGTCGAAGGTGCGCAGCGCGTCTCATGATGGCCGAATGCGACGCGGCACGAGCAACCTCGGCGCGGGTCGCGATGCCGGCAATGCGGTACGGGTCGACCTTCGTGGTGACACCTCTGAACATGCGCCACAACCCAATCGCCAGAACGGATGCCAACATCACCAGCAAGATCGTCGTCACCCAATACGCGATCGGGTTCAAACCCGGTGCCCTCAGCTCTGTCGCAGGGTTGCCTGGGTTTAGAAGTACGGCGAGCCCAGTCTCTGGCCCGCCAGTTGGCTGCGCGATGCCTATTGCCCAGGCCGCGAGAGCACCCGAGCCGCGAAGCAGCAGGGCCAACACTGCCGCACCGATCAGGAGTCCAATACCGAGGTTGGTCAGCTCGTCGCCGAGGTCGGTCTGCGGTCGTTGGGTGGTCATCCGCTTATCAATTCAGACGGCTGAAGCGTCGCGTAGGGGAGGGAGCGAAGCCCGGAGGAGAAGGAGGCGCACACGGCGCGGGCACGGGTAGTCCGGCGAGCATTACGCGCGCTTTGCGTTCCATGACTAGGCCTCCTCAATCAATACAAGGTGCGCGGCTATTGCCCAGAGGTCATCCGCGCTGTCGTATCGAATGCCACGAGCTCATCAGGGTGCAGCTGGTGCTGCACCACAAAACTGCGATCCTTCACCCGCCACAGCCCTTGCCCGGTGCCAAGCGCAGGCAGCAGCTTCTGCTCAGTACGACTGAGCCCCAGTGCGCTCGCCGTGGATCCGAGCTGGTCCGGTTCCTGCCGGTAGACGATGCGCGTTTCCGCGTTCGCCAGCAGCGACGATGCGAGCGCGCGCATGGCGGAGCCAGAGTCGCCGACGTTGTCGAGGTCGCTGAGCTTGTGGAAAATGAGCATGTTCGCGATGCCGAAGTGCCTGGCCAGCCGCCACTGGGCATCCATTCGGCGCAGCAGCGCCGGATATGCCATGAGCCGCCAGGCCTCGTCGTAGATGACCCAGCGTTGGCCGCCGGCCGGGTCGGCGAGGGCAGATTCCATCCACGCCGACGAGCATGTCATCAGCACGGAGATGAGCGTCGAGTTCTCGGCCACCCGTGACAGGTCGAGCGACACCATCGGCAGCGTGGGGTCGAAGCGCACGGTGGAGGGTCCGTCGAAGAGTCCGGCGAGGTCGCCAGCCACGAGCCGGCGCAGGGCGTGGCCGACGAGGCGGCCGTCTGCGGCGAGGCGGCCCTCGTCGTCCTCGGGGTTGGGGGAGAGGATGCGATCGACCACCATGGGCAGGATCGGCACCTCGGCGCTGCGCACGGCATCGGCCAGGGCGAGGTCGATGGCCGTGTGCTCGAGCGGGCTGAGCGGTCGGTCGAGCACGGTTTCGGCGAGGGCGCCGATCAGGTCGCGGCGCCGGGCGGCTAGCTGGGCCGACCACTCGGCATCCGAAACGGATGCCGCCCGATGACCCTCATCGAGCGGATTCAGCCGGTTGTGCAGACCATGACCGAGGATGATGGCTTTGCCGCCGACGGCCTCGGCGACGGCGGTGTGCTCGCCCTTCGGATCGCCCGGCACGTAGACGCGCCGGCCGAAGGGGAGCGAGCGGGTGTAGAGCGACTTCGCCAGCGAGGACTTACCCGAGCCGACGATGCCGGCCAGCACGATATTCGGCGCGGTGATCAGTCCGCGCTGGTAGAGCACCCATGGGTCGTAGACGAAGGAGCCCCCGGAGTAGAGGTCCTGCCCGACGAAGACGCCGGCCGAGCCGAGTCCGGCCTCCGCAAGAAAGGGGTAATGGCCCGACAGCGTCGCCGTGGTGTCCTGATGCTTGGGCAGCTTCAGTCGACCGGCCGTGCGCAGTTGCCCGGGTCCAGCCTCGCCGGCCTTGCGCAGATAGGCGCCCGATCGCGCTTCGTCCCGTTCGGCGTGCCAGCGCGTGCGTGCCGCGAGAGTCGTGGCCTTCCGGGCATCCGCTTCGATCTTCACGGCCTCTCGCCGACGGGCGCGACGGTCGCGGCGCAGCTCGCCGCGCGGCTCGACCAGCGCGGCCGTGTGCATTCGCTCGGTCACATCGGTGTCTTTCACAGCGTGACCGTGCGCTCGGCCAGGCGCGTCGACCGCGGGGCGGCCCAGATGTCGACTCGACGGGGTGCCGGGCGGGTTGGCTTCAATTCAGATTCAAGCGGATGCCACCGCAACAGCGAAACGTAGCGGTACGTCCTGCTGTAGGTGAGGGCGTACGGTGAGCCGTCGTGCTCGATGATGTGGTCGGTCCGGCCGGCCGGGATGCGGTCGTAGACGTACCCGTTCTCGAGGGCGGCATCGGTCGTGGCCTCGCCGAGGTCCCGTGGCTGCAGGTAATCGAAGGCAGCGGATGCTCCGCTTCTGTCGATCAGGCCGAGCACCGCGTCGGCCTCAGTTCCTTGCAGGAAGACGACGCTGATCCATCGGCAATCGGGTACTCTCGGCCTGTCGAGCATATTGACTCCCATCGCTTTACAAGACAGGAGCGCACTGCTCGCACAGTACTGCAAGGAAGGATCACACCAGCCGCGGCTGGCTTGATCGTCGCGTCGCCTAGCGCGGTCTTGTCGGGTCTACTGGAACTAAGTTGCCGGCGACCTACTTCTGCGAAGATGTTGACAGTTGGGCAGGATTTCACCTGCGCAGCTCCCAAGCAGCCGCGAGGCTGACACGTCGACTGCGGAGGAACCCGATGACAAAAAAGAGCAGCAGCGCCAACAAGAAGATCTCGATGGATGCTCAAAAAGCTTGGGATGAGGGGAAGTCCTTCTACGCACCGAGTTTTGTCGACTTTGCGGGTAAGGGAGTGGAGCAGATATTCGAGTCGGCCGATGAACCCTCGCGGATGGCTCAACGTCATGTGGACTGGGAGTCTGCGCTCGAAGGAATTTCCGCAGTCGGGTGGCAGCTGAACACTTGGTCAGTTCAGCGCACAGTGTCTGAGGGCCAGCTCAAGATTTCGTCCGACAGGGCGTTCGCGCTGTTCGTTCGCAGCTGAGAATGATCCGCGACCGCGATACCTAAGGCTAAGAGGTGAGCCTTCAACGGCTTACACGCTCCGACACAACGGCAATGCCGCCGCCGTAAACGCCTGCGCCTGCTGCCCCACCAGCCGACGCGTCTCGCACGACGCCTGAATCGCAGCCTGCTCGATCGATGCCACCGCGGCGTCGAGCTCATCCACGGTCGCCGCGGTCACGCAGATCAGTCCGGAGGTGCGCAGCACGCCGTGGCCGGCGGTGAGGTCGGCTTCCTGGTGCAGGAGGTCGTCGTACTCGGCGGTGGCGCCGGCATCCTCTATTTGACCGATGCGAGTGCGTTGGTGGGCGTCGCTGATCAGCTCGGTCTTCTTCTTGCGCAGGTCGCGCGCGGCTTGGTCGGCGCGCACGGGCAGGTAATGCAGCGACACCGTGCGCAGGATACCGTTCGTGAAAACCAGAGGCGACAGAAAACCGGGGAACACCTGCGACCTAGGCCATTCGCTGATCCACAGCACCGCGTGAAACGCGCTGTCCGTGCGGAGGTGATCCCAACTCTCGGCGACAGCCACCGGCCCGGCCGTGGCCAGCGACCGCCCAACCAGCGGATGCCGCTCCAGATCGACGCCGACAGCAGGGTCGTACGCCGTGCGCAGGATCACGGCGAGTTCATCAGCGGTGAGCCACCCGCCGACTGTGAGGTCCGCCGCGCGCAACGCTCCAGCCAGTGCCGTCATTTCCTGGCGCAGTACCGTTGCGGCGCCGCGCATCCCGCCGCCCTGTGTGCGCACTTGGCGAGTCGCCGCGCTGAGATCGAGTGACAGCGCGATCGTGGTGGCGTGGCGTTCCCCGGCGGGTCCGGCCCGCTCGATCAAATCGCGGTAGGTGGTTGCGGCCCAACTGCCGTCGTCGATACCGTGCCGCTCCCACCACTCGGCCAATCCGGTACCGGAATCGGGCAGCGTGCGCTCCGACACCTGCAGTCGCGCAATCCGCCCCGACCGGCAGGCCCCGGCCAGCACGCGCCCCCACCCGACTACGCGGCGATGCTGTTCGTCCGGGTCGAGTAGCGCGAACGCCGGGTGCGACACCGCAACGACCGCGGTGAGGGTTTGCGCGTGCGGGTCGTGGATCATGACTGCCCCCGACTCGGGATCGTTCCACTCGCGCAGCGCCGCTGCGTCTCCGGGCAGCGACAGAGTTCCCACTGGGCGCGGGCGGATGATGCGGCGCCGGTAGTTCAGCTGCTCATGCCCTGAGCGCCACGCCCACCGGGTGACGACCGGCATCCATTCGACGATCTTTCGGCCGCCGACCGGGATGCCGGCGATCACCGCCGCGATGCCCCAGAGGGGGCTGGTCCAGGCGACACCGGAGGCGCCCGCCGTGTAAAGAGCGGCGACGATGGTGAGCGTGCCGATCGACAGGGCGACCAGTTGCGGCATCGACAGGCCGAGCAGGATGCCGCGTTTGGTCAGTCGCGAGAATTGCACCGGGGCGAGGCGGTAGTCGGCGCGGTTCGTGTCAGTGTCCATGGCTACGCGTCCTTGACCTTTCGTCCGGCTGGCAGTTCCTGTGGTGAAGCGGATGCTGGTGGTCGCCTTGGCTTGGATGCCGGCGCGCTCGGGGCGCTGGCGTTGCCGGCGGACTGGGTGTGGGCATCCGCTTTCTGAGCGACCGCGTTGCCCATCTTTGGGCCGGCCTTGGCTGTGGCACTTACGACGGCAGCGCCGGCCGCGACTCCGGCGGTGGCCACACCGGCACCAGTGCCAACTGCTGCGCCGCCCGCTCCGGTGCTCGAGCCGGCACCAGCGTTCGCAGATGCGCCAGCACTCGAGGCACCGGCCGACGACGACGTGGGACCCGGTCCGCCGCTGCTGGACGGTGCCGTCGGTGCAGAGCCAGTCTGTGTCGCTCGACTGCTGCTGCCCGGGCCCAGGACCTTCTGCGCCATGCTCATCATTGGTGCGCTGGGCACCGGCACGGGCCGGTTCAGCGCTGACTTCGCTTCCTGCTCGCTGGACATCGCGTGGTACATGTCGAGGCCAACGAAGTTGAGGAACTTGTAGGTGATGTAGGGCGCGAAGGCGGCGATGAACATCAGCACGATGCCCGCGATGGGGTCGCTGACGGAGGCGAGGTCCGCATCGATCGGGGCCGCGACCTGCGCGACTGCGACCAGAAAGATCACGACGAGCACCAGCTTGGAAAGGATGAGCGCGACGACGAACGCGACCCACTTGGAGAACCAGCCCTTGGCGGCATCCCAGGTGGCGCCAGCGAGAGCGATCGGTCCGAACACGATCGCCACCAGAAGCAGGGCCTTGCGGATGAGCAGGGAGAACCAGACGATGGCCGCGCCGCTGATGGCGAGGCCGGCCAGGAAGATCGTCAGGATTGCGCCGACGCCGGGTGCGCCGGGGCTGATCGCGGTGAGGCCCACAGCGAGCAGCGCGATGCGGTCGCCCATGCCTTCCATGGTGTTGCCGCTGGCCTGCACGACGCCGATGGTGAGTTGGTCGGTGATTTCGAGGAGGAGGCCGGTGATGGTGATGATGACGAAGGAGCCGAGAATCGATTTGGCGACGCCGAATGCGGCGCGGGAGAGCGCTGTGGGGTCACGGTGTACGAGACCGGTGATCAGTTGCAGGCAGAAGAAGATCAGCGTGACGAAGACGGCGACGCCGAAGAGCACGTTGTAGACGTCGATGTAGGTCGGGTCGGTGAGGTCGACGAGAGTGGTGGTATCGAAGGCGGCCCAGACGGATTCGAAGAGCCAGGCGGCGGTGGAGCCCATCGCGCCGGCCAGCCAGTCGAACGGGGCGGCGACCATAGAGGATGCGACGTCGCCGACGCCGGTGCAAACATCCGCCACGACCGGCACATCGCACACGCTCATTTCTGACCCCGCTCGAGACCGCGGTCAGACGGACTGGCCGACGTTCCAGAAGAAGTTGACGAGAGTGACGGCCGCGCCGCAGATGATCGCGGCACCGCAGGCCACCATCACGCCCGTCTTGCCGCGCGAGGCGAGGTGGGGGTTGGACGAGTTGGCGCCGAATCCCCAGACGATCGCCGCGACGATGAGGGCGAGCACGCTGAGCACGAGGCCGATGGTCATGACGGCGCCGACGATGACGCGCAGCTGTTCGATGCCGGGAAGGCCCGTGCCGTTGGGGTTGATGTCGATCATCGGTGGCTCCCTGTGTGTCGTTTGATGCGTACGACATGGAGGAGCGCACCGCACCCCGTGCGCGCAGGCGGATGCGGAACGGACTTTGCGACCTGTCGTGAGTGGTCGTCAAGTACGGTGCGGCCGCAACGGTTTACTTTCGGCTCTCTTCGGCGTGGTGTGGTCGCTGCGTTCCGCATCGACCCGAGCCCGCAGCACGCTGAGGAGCGGCCATGACATCTCGCCAGTAACCCATTCGATGCAAGACACTGCGATGGGCAACTTACTTGCTACAAGAGTGGGCGGTGGTCCGGCTTAGATCGTCCCAAGTACCCCGAAAAAGCCGAAGTAGATCTCGCTTAGATTGCCGTGGTGGGTCCGAATAACGCGGCGATAGTCAACGGTGATTCCTCAGACTGCGCCGGAGTTATCTCGCGGCAAGCTGAGTACCTGATTGAAGGCTTCGGTCATAATGTCGAGGGCCGGTTTACCTACCATGCTGTCCGTCCCCCAGGCGGTGAAGCGATTATCACCAGCGATTTCGGGGGGCGCATCCCAGATGAGGGAGCCAAACAAATTGGTGAACGTGTCGATGAAGACATCAGCGGGTTCGGCTACCCGCGTGATTTCATGGGTGTTCTTGTGCCTGAAGAGAAGGATGGCGAGAGCTGTGTTGGCGGAAGGTTCGCTTTTGAGGATATCCACGCCGCCTTTAAGTTCAACGAGCCGAAAGAACTGGTGCAACATGTGGCCGAGTTCGTCGCGTTGGACATCGAAGCTGTCAGCTTTAGCTAGTCGCACACGAGCGGCCTCGAACGGCCGGCAAATGGACTCTTCTCTCGTTTCCACGTCATCAGGTTAAGCGTCGTGCACGCCGAAGTCACCAAAGCTGCTGCGTCGCGATGGCGCAGGTCGCTGCGAATCGTACGGCGAGGCTCTCGAAACTTCATCGATGACCTTACGAACTGTTCAGACAGGCGATGTTGCAGCTGTCATATAATCTCGGTGCCTCGGAACCCTAGGGATACGAGACATCGCACGATCCCCTCGCCTGCAACTTTCGAGAACGCGGGAATCTCACGGCGCAGCGATTCTCATAACTAAGTCTCATAACCCACTGCTCGAATGACCGTATTCACCTTTAGTTATGAAACACTCTCGGCGACGAAAGTATGCGGATTCCCGGCTTTTTTCACGGAGGCGTGAAACTGCCCGTCAGACGGTGGAGCCGATATCGAGTAGGAAATTCACCCACGCAACTCCAGCACCCGCAAGAGCGGCTGCCCCGCAGGCAACCCAGAGCCCAAGCCGGGCCCGGGTGGCGGTGTGAAAGTTGCCGTGCGCCGAAGCGAGTGCCCAGGTCACGCCGCTGATGATCATCATGAGCACCGCGATGATGAGCACGAACGTCAGCAGGGCTCCGACGATGCTTTTCAACTCTGAAGCGCCGCCGACGGCACCGAAGTCTGGAAAGACGTCCATCTCAGGAAGCCGTTCCCGCTGGGCATCGGCTTGTCGCAGCGGTCACGTCAGCGGCACCCTGGGCGGCGAGCCAATCCACCGCGTTCACGGCCGGCTGACCTGACCCGCCCGGATGGATCTCAAGGTGCAGGTGCGGCCCGGTCGACTTGCCCGCGGAACCGACGTCACCGATGTGCTGGCCGGCAACCACGCTGTCGCCGACCGCGACGTGCATGCCCTGCTCGTACATGTGCGCGTAATACGAGGTGACCCGCTCGCCGCCGACAATGTGCTCAATGGTGATCAGCCCGCCGTAGGTTCCGCGTTGCCCGGCGAAGCTCACGACGCCGTCAGCCACCGCGAGGATCGGCGTCCCGAGCCGCGCAGCGAGGTCACTTCCGGCATGAAAACGCCGCTCACCCGTGTACGGGTCAATGCGCCACCCGAAGCTATCCGTGTTCGTGTACGAGCCATCAGGCAGCGGAAACACGACCCGCGATGACTCGACAACGCTTGAAGAACGAGTCAGCGCGACCAGAATCGCTTCCGCAACCGGCTGAAAGTTCGCGTATCGATCCGGATAGGCACTGACCTCAACCGCCTGCGCGGCAGCGCCGGGCTTGAGCATCTGCCAGCCCGCGACATCGAGCAGCCCGCGTGGAGACCCAGCATTCGGCCCTGATACGCCACCGAAGAACGCCCGCGCCTGGTACTCCGCGTCCATCACCTCAGCGACAGTTCCCCAGCCCGACGAAGGCCGCATCTGAAACAGCCCCAGCGAGTCGTGATCAGAACCAACACCGTCGTGAGGGTAAGAAGCGGACTCCGGATATGCGCTGGTGTTAGCCAGCAGACGCAGCGTCGACTCCGTGAGCGCCGCCATCAACGCCACGACCACTCCAGCGCGACCGACATCGACCGTCTGCCCGCCCACAGTGATGATCGTTCCGGCATGGATCAGCTGTCGCTGGTTCAGTATGACCGATCGGCCGTCCAGAGTCTGAGCGGTGAGCGAGTCGGGAATCGTCCCTACGACCAGCGATCCGCACGAGCTCGCGATCGTGCTCACCAGCGCGGCCACGCCAACCAGGCCACCTAACGGGCAAGCGAACATCAGCACCACGACAAGTCCGATGAGCTTCTTCATCGCCAGGCCTACTCCAGCGGATGGTCGAGCTTCGACAACCGCAGCAGCGTGCACGACTCCTGGCCCGGGCACACGACGAACACCGTGAACGACACCTGCCGCTCCGTGCGCATCGCATCGGTATCGAACGTTCCCTCGCGATGACGGGTTCCCACCACAGTGAGCGCCGCAGCACCCTGCGGAATCTGCCCGGCCGCCGCCTGATCCAACGCCGTCGCCCACGCGGCCGGCACGGTCACCGACTCCACGTCGAGCCACTGCCGCGTGCCATAACCAGCGAGCCGCTCCCACATCTCCGCGCTAGGCAGGTAGTCCCGCACATTGGCGGCCAACGCGGCCGCCTCCTCCGCATCGGCCACGTCCACCAGCACCTGCGCCCAGTCGGCGAGGCCAGCATCCTGACGCGTGTCCCAATCAAACAGCGCATGCGCGACGCTGCGAGCAAACAGCTCCGGACTCGACGTTTCGAGCACCGGCTGCGGTTGGTCGGTCGGCACGACAGCCGCAGCGGATGCCGTCGGCGACGGCCGCGCCGGCGGGCTCGCTTTCGCAGGCCCACGGAGCAGCCCGAACAACCCAATGACTGCCAGCACGATCAGTGCGATGCCAGCGCCCACGATGGCGATAACAAGACGACGGCGGCGAAAGAACTGCATGGTGGGCTCCTAACGAATACGCGAAACGGTGGCGGAGACCGGCGCGACGGTGGGGGAGTCGCGGAGGGTGCGCATCCGCTCGAAGAAGGCGACGGTGCCGGCGAGGGTCTCATCGAATTGGTGCCATTGATCGGCGGTGAGTTCGACGGCGACCTCGGCGTCGTCGTAGCGCAGCCACCAGTCGCGCAGGTCGTTCCAGAGGAAGACGAAAGAACGCGTGGGCAATATCGAGTCGGCCGCAGCCACAAGGCGGCCCTTCTTGGCGCGCTTCGCTGTCTTCGCGCGGGCGAGTGCCTCCCGGGCCAGCTGCTCGAGGTCGGCGGAACGCCCGGCATTAGGCGCAACCGGAACCAGCGAGCGAACGGGCGTCTCGGTCGCGACGCGATCGACTTCGGCAGCGACCCGACCGTGCGCAGCCGCCACCGATCCGCCGTTCTGAATCACCGCCAGCTCCTCCCTCGCGCGCGTGCGCAGCGTCTCGTCGAGATTCTCGTCGTCCGCCATTCGTTGCAGATGGTCGATGCGTTCCAACGTCGTATAGGAGCGCCGGCCGGTTACGAGGAGGGCCGCTTGCGCGCGGACGCGATCAATCGGTTGCGGTTGTGCCACCGTGGCACCACCGTCTGATCTGGGCTTTCCCGAACCAAACCGCGTTGCGGCTTGGCGCCGCTGGGCATCCTCAGCGAGAAGCATCTTCACCTCGCGATACAGGGCGGCCGCTTCGGTGGGGGCGAAGGCCTTGTGCAGGGCGTTGTCGTCCTGCTCGGCGAGCAGCTGGGCGAGGTGGTCCGAAATGCCGGAACGGACCCACACGTTGAGCTTGCGCACCCCGAGCTTGCGAAGCGCCGCCAGCCGGCGAGCACCGCAGACGAGAGTGCCATCGGGCGTCACCGTGATTGGTTGCAGCAGCCCCTGCCGCTCGATCGAGGCGGCAAGCGCGTCGATGTCGCCCAGGTCAGTGCGGTGCCGCGAACCGATCCGGATGGAGTCGATCGACCGCTCCAGCTCGATGTGCCCCGGGGTGATGGTCATGCGAACACCCGTGGGGAGTTCAGAACGATGTCTGACACAAGATCGTCGTCGCCGAGCAGCGCGTGCAGCGGCTCGCCGACCAGCAGGCGCAGCAGGATGCCGCGCCCCGTGGCGGTGTGCGCGTGCAACGGGTTGCCGGATCCCAGAAGCGTTCGCAGCATGCTCATCCAGGCCGGCTGCGACACGTCGAGTAGAGCACGGGCGGCGTAGTCGCGGCGCAGCGACTCGAAGGCAGACGAGCGGGACGGGGCATCCGCTAAGCGGCTGCACACGTATTCGACGCCATCGCGGGCGCGGTCTGCCGGCCAACCCAGCAGGGTGAACAGCGAGATCGCGTTCTCAACCGCGAGAGACACCTCAAGCGGCGGCTCCGGTTCGACCAATTTGTCGGCCGGGTCAACGCTGAACGCGGGGTGATATTCCGGCAGAGCATGCTCGCGATCGCTGAACCGTTCGGCATCGTGAAACACCGACACCTGTGGCCGGCGCGCCTGGTGCACGGAGCAGAGTAGGCCGCGGGCGCGGTCCTCGGCGATGCAGGTCACCTGCACAGCACGGGTGACGATGGCCCACGGGTCGTCGGCGCGCAACGTCGAGGGCGCCCGCATCGCGTCGAAGGCGGCCGCGGCGGCCTCCCACGGGTCGAGGTCGTGCTTGCGCGCCAACCCGGCATAACGCTGGGCGGTGAACCGCATGAGTTCGGAGGCCTCGGGGTCGCTGCGCCAGCGGGCGCCGCCATCCGCTTGCAGTCGCGCGAGCAGGCGGCGCAGGCCTTCGGATTCGCGAAAAGTCATTATCGCGCCACCTCCCGTCGAGTATGTGTGTGTTGCCGTGTTCAACAGGATGCTCATGGTCGCGCCCGCCCGAAACTGTCGCGGCCGATCTGTGCACGGTCTCGCACCGCTCCGAACTCGGAGAGGGGAGCGAGCCGGGAGGCCCTCGCGCGGATCGCCCGCACGGCGGTGGCGGGTGCCCTTCGAACCTGTCGTGCGGCGCTGGATTGCAGGTCGATGCCGCGGCCGGCGATGCGCCCGGCGCCCAGGTTGAGCAGGTCCGCCGCGCGAATCCAGGTGACGGCGGGGCGAGAGGCCACCATGCCCACTTGCCTGGCGTTCGAGGTGCCGCCTCGCGTGCGCGCTGAGAGGCGCGATTTCTCCTCCTGTACGGCATGCAGCGGATGCCGTTCGCCACCGGCATTGACACTGGTCGCGCCGAGTGACTTATCGAAGTCGTTTACATCCATCACTTCATCTCCTTTGGGTTGGTGTTTTGAACAGGACCATTCATGACAGGCAGGGCGGGTCGCCGTGTCTGACTACAGGGGCGGGTCGATCGAACGCTTGCGCCCCGGCAGCGGCTCGACGGCTCGCCGAGCTGATCGTCGCGAGAATCTCGCGCTCGTCGAGGCCCGCCGTCTGCGCCGATGGGCCGAGCGCGGTCTCGACATCTGCGGGCGCGAACCCCGCCTCGACCAGTCGGCAGGCCGCCCAAAACAACCCGCTATTGCGCTCGCCCTCCTGCAGATTGCTCACCCATCGCGCGAGCCGGCTCGGCTCTGGCGCCCTGGTGGCGGTTGCCCGCGTGCCAGTCCGCGGCGGCCTCGGGTCAATGAAGCTGCGCAGCGCAACGGCATCGACCGGCTTGGAACTGGCCGCTGACAGGGAATACAGCCGATAGGGGGCTCGACCGATGTCCGTTGCCAAGATCGAGGGCGGCACGATGACATAGCCGCCGTCCCCACGAAAGTCGATGTGCGCGTTCGCGGCCTGCCAGCACCGCTGCGGCCGTTCTGCGATCGCGGCAAAGTACACGTGCATTCCGCCCGACGGAGTGCGCACCCGGGCGAGCTCGCCGTCGACCAGCCCAGCCTTGGCAACACGCTCGAACGCGGCGAACCCCGTGGGCGGCTTCGTCACGTCGACATCCACGACGTCGATTCCCGACGCGCTGCCTGTCGGCATCCCGATGTTCGCGCCCGGCCATCGTGTCCACCACGTTCGCACCTGTTCGAGGTCGCGGCTCGCGTCGTGAAAGCCAGCAGGCGTGAGCGGATGCTTACCATCCGTCACACACGGAAACACCGGAATCCCCGCCCGAGCGAAGGCAATTGCGGCGTCCCGCACGGGCAGTCGGCTCGAGGCCACCAACACCCCAGCGACGCTCATCAGCCACTCCGAACGTGGAGCCATACGTGCCAATTCACAACTATCACCTTCCCGAAGGACTGCCACGCAGGCGTGGCTCGATGACACGCAGGTGCGTCTCGCTTCGCTGATGCGTTAGGCGAGGCAGCTCCGTGTTGAGCATGCTCAATGTCAATTCACGGTCAGTTTTAGCACCACATTTGAGCATGCGCAACCCTTGCTTTGATCATGCTCAAAGAGTAAATTGAGCATGCGTAATGACCTGAGTATTTATCAGTACAGGGACTGGAAACCACATGGCCGAAGCCGAGAGCACGACAGCAGCGGAGGATCTCGCGAAGCGCCTCCGCCTACTGCTCGACGTCGCCGAGGCCGAGACAGGCAGCGAACCGACCTTCACCCAAATTGCTGCGTTCCTCGAAGCGCGCGGCACGAACCTCTCGAGGTCGCGCTGGACGTACATCGTGAACGGTCACCGGTACGTGCAAGATGCAACACTTTTCGAAGGCCTCGCCGCGTTCTTCGACGTCGACCCCGCGTTCCTCGCCGGTTCAAAAGGCGCCGAGACTCCGGCCAAGGTGAGTGCTCAACTCGATCTCGTGCGGTCGATGCGGGCCGCGCGAGTGAAATCGTACGCGGCCCGTACACTGGGAGACATCTCTCCCGACGCTCTTAGAGCGATTAGTAGATTTTTGGATGCGGAAGTCGCTCCGAGACCGCCAGATGGATCTCCACACGCGTCCGGAGGGAATTGAGGCGGCAGTGAACAGCAACGTGAGCGTGTCGACGGCAGTCGGCGAACTCGCATTAGGCGAGACCTTCACCTTCGACGAACTCGTTCGGGCAGTGCAGCGCAATCGAGGTCGGCCACTGCGAATAGCCGAACTCACCGAACTCGGCGTCAATGATGGGCTGTGCGCCGTCTGGCTCGGAACCGTTGACCAAGACCTGATCCTCCACGCACATAGCGATTCAGCGCTGCATCGGCAGCAGTTTGTCTTGCACGAACTGGCCCACATGATTCTGGGTCACACTTTCGACGAGTACGCCGAAGCTGCTGATTTCTTACTGCCCGACATTCCGAAAGAGACCCGGCGGCGCTTACTCAGACGTCAAAACTTGGATTCGCCTGACGAAGTGCAGGCGGAGACGCTTGCGGACATTTTTGCCGCGGCAATCAGAAGATCAACCAGAGATTCGTCTCGGTACGCGGAGATTTTCGGATGATTCCACTACTCGTCTCCGCCCTGATGTGGCTGCTCGTCGCCAGCTTGCTGATCTTGCGGCGGGGTCATGCAGAGCGCAACATCAGCTATGCCGCGCTGACCATCGCGATCGCTATGACCCTCAATACCGATCAGGTCTATTGGCCGCTCGACAGGATAGCGGGCGGTGCCAACTTCGCGACTCTCCCAGCCGACCTTGCACTGATGGTTGGCGTCTTCTTCCTGGGCCGCGGCGTGTTGAAAGCCTCCGAGCTGCAGTCCGGGGCCATACGGTTCGCGCTTGGCCGAGTTGTGCTCGCGGTTGCAGTCATCAGCGCGGTCAGCACGTTTCTCTTTATCGACGGTGGCGATACCACGACCAACTTTATGCTTGACCTGGGCGACCAACCCAGTGCCGGTACGTACTCCATGATCCAATTTACGTACTACGCCATCGTTCTATCAGCGATGGCCGTGCTCGCAGCCCGGCAAGTTCGCCGAAGCGAAGGTGCCCAGCGGATGCCGCCAACGTCCCTTCTCATCGGAAGCATCCTCGGCGTTCTGTTGAGCATCGTTGTCATCACCATGGATATCGCGCACCTGGCCGGTGACCTCAGTCTGATGAATACCGTGGCCATTGCATACGAACCGTTGCATTTGATGACCTTTGTGCTGCTGTGCCTGGGATTCGCTGGCCAGCCTGCCGCCCGCGCTCTGCAGGCGCGATCGCGCGATCGGACAACGCGAATGCTCGTGCCACAACTCCAGCCGCTCTGGGCAGAGGCAACCGCGGCGCGACCCGGCATTAGCCAAAACGCGCGCGTGGAAGTTCATAGTGAGCCCGAGACGCTTCTACATCGCCAGGTCGTTGAGATTCGCGACGCGATAATGGATGCGCGGGTGTCGTTTGACGTCAGCAACCAAGACCGGGTTCTCATCGAGCGCGCCGAACGTCACCTACTTGGCGGCGATTTAACTCGGTCGGCGCCTGATGAATCACGAGCGACGACCAGCCCGGCGCTGCAGAAACGATGAGAGCAATTTGGATGCTGGCTGGCGCTGTGACCGCGGCCAGCGTGGGGCTCAGCGGGCTCGGGCTGGTGATCGCGAGGCGGCTAACAGCACCGGTGAGTGGGCGAAGGTTCGACCTCACCATTCGAGGTATCGATGCCTCGAGGGAGCAGCCTATCGTCATCCTGGATCGCACGCCACGCACCGCCACGCCCGGCGACTACTGCCTCATCCTCGAGAACGGTGGCTGGATTCGCTTGGCGAGCGAAGTCGAGGACCGCGGGCCGCGCCTCGTCGGCCGCGAGGTCGTGGGGGAGTCGGGGCCAGGTGTGGCTGCCGGTCAGCGAGCATCCTGGAGCGGCATCTATTTCCAGACCCCAGCCGATGCTGGCCTGCAGTCAATAGATGTCGAAATACAAGCGGATGTCGGCCCGGCGCCCGCCTGGCTCCTCCCGCCCGAGGGCCCGCCGTCGACGACTTGGGCCATCCACATCCACGGACTCGGAAGCACGCGCGCCGGAACGCTGCGTGGCGTGCAGATCGCTTCGGAGGTCGGGCTCACATCGCTCGTCGTGACGTATAGGAACGACGGCGAAGGTCCCCAGGTGGGTACCGGCAGGTCCGAACTCGGTGCCGCCGAGGTCGCGGACGTGCGTGCAGCCGTGGACTACGCCCGGGACCTCGGGGCACGCAGCGTCATCCTCTTCGGCTGGTCAATGGGCGCGGCCATCGCGCTGCAACTAGCCGCAGATCTCAAGCTTCGCGGCATCGTTGCTGGGCTTGTGCTCGATTCGCCCATCCTGGACTGGGTTGCGACGCTCAAGGCGAACTGCGCGCGAGCGGGCCTGCCCGCCTGGACCGGTGGGCTGGCCTTGCCGTGGCTAAGCCTTCGGCCGCTGGCTCGAATGATTGGTCTCGCAAACCCGGTCGGTCTGCGCCGCTTCGACTGGATCGCGCGCGCCGACGAGCTTACGGTGCCGATTCTCATCCTCCACGGCACCCTGGACACGTCGTCGCCGTTCGGGCTCTCGACTCAACTCAGGGCGCTGCGTCCCGATAGTGTCGAGCTCGAGGCATTCGACGCAGATCACACGATGAGCTGGAACTCGGATCGCGAGCGATGGCGTGGACGACTCTCCGTTTGGCTGGCATTGAGCAAGGGGTGAACGAAGTCCGAGATCGCTCAAGCCTGCGGGGCCTGATCCGACGGGGTGAATGCTCAGGATGAGTCCCACCTGAATGGCTCAGAGGATCACCAGGACTAATGCCACAACCAGCGTTTTGCGCATTCCATAGTGTGTCCGTATCAAAGCTTGTCTATCCATGTGTCCTCGTCTCGGTCGGCCCACGCGTCACCTGTGTTTTTCTTGCTGGCGTTCTTGACGCGGCTTCCGAGGAAGTGTAAAAAGATTTGGGCAGTCGATTCCTGGAGGTCGCGGACAGAACGAATACGCACTCCGGTCAGTTCCTCGACGACGGCGAACTGTTCTTGCGCGTCCTTGAGCCCGAGCAGTTCGAACGCATCACGGATGAGGCGACGTTGGGAGTCGGTCATCGTTTTCGGTGGCGGCTCGCTGGCGTTGGGGTTGGTGGTACTTGCATCGTCCTCGAAATTAAATAGCGCATCGCCCATGTATCGATTCTCGCCGCGAAGAGGCACGGATTCACAATCCGAGAGTCTGTGGTACCCGGGACGTGGCCCGCCGAATCCAATGCTTGCCTTCAGTCAGCGCCGGAAACGCGGGACACGTTAACACAGAACGACGCTCAGCGTTTTGTCATCCACGCCAGGTCGTCGTACGCAACTTCGCTTGAATGGTCGTGGGGGCACTCGAAATGGCTCGCGCGTATTTCGACGGCAACGGCCTCGACTTTGGTCTTGATTGCGCTCATTAGCGTTGCATTGACAGGATCATTGGAACTTTTGCCGTGGTCATCGAGGTTCAAGATCTGAATGCGATCCGCCGATACCCCAGTTAACTCCTCATAGCCGAGCGCGTAAATTGAGAGTTGGTCTTTGGTGACCGTCTCCGACTGCGAATCCTCGGTCGACTTGAAATCGACGATCGCAGTCTCACCGGTCTCGAGCGATTTGATTAGATCGATCCGGCCGTTCACAGTAACGCCCGGGGCTATCTGGACTTCGATCTTCTTCTCTGAGTGAATCGTTCGAGTAAGGTCGCCACCATGTCGGTCGAAGTATCGATTGATCGCCGTGATTGCAGCCCGTCGCAACTGTTTGCGGAGTGCCGGGTACGCGTATGGGGTGTACAAATGCCGATCGACTAGGGTCTCGGTTTCCGCCTTCGTGGGCAGATCTCCTGCGAGGGCGCGTTTATGCATCTCGGCGAGAACATCGTGAAGGCCTTTCCCATAGCCGAGCGCCTCGTGGATAGGTGGATTGAAGCCATACATAAATCGCAGTTTGAATTGATAAGGACAGTCGAGGAGATACTTGAGTTCAGAGAACGAAATAGAAATGCTCGGCGACTCTTCGCGCGGGGTCGGCGGCAGCCGCGTCACGTCGGGCAAACCCTCGTCTGAGGTTGACATCCAAGTTGATGCAGTGCAGTGCAGGTAGAGGTCTGATGCCTTGCCGTACAACTTCGAATCACTCTGCGCATAAGTTACGTACAGGTATTTCTGTGCGCGGGTAACGGCCACATAGAAGAGTCGAGTCTCATCTTGCACCCCGCCGCCATACCGAGCGCCGTTTGCGACGGCCTCGATTGGAATAACGTGGGGGATTGTCTGGGTGCCTCCGGCCTTCTTCATCGGGAACCGGTTTCTACGCATGAAGGGCACGAACACGGCCGGCCACTGCAAACCTTTGGACCGGTGCACGGTCGAAATGACCACAGCATCAGGCGCGACGTATCCGGCATCCTCGTCGGATTCCTCGTAAACGCTTGGCGCTTGAAATGTAAGGAACCCTTGGAAAGCCTCGTACTTCCGCGCTGGGTCTGACGAGAAGTGGATGGTCTCGAAGTCGGATATGACTTGCGAGAATTTCCCGAGCTGGTACATGACAAGTTCAGCGCGGATCTCATCACCTTGGATCGTCGACTCGCGGACATCAAGTGTCTCGAGCGCTTCCAAGTACAGCCTCTGAATGTTGTATGTTCCCCAGCGCTCACTCGCGGTGAAGTCGGCCCCGCTGTCAAGAACACTGATCAGTGCCGACCACTTTGCAGGATCGGGGATGAGCCGAGCTATTTCCCAGAGTTCGCGCAGCTCAAGGGCTGAGACGGCCTTCATCATGTAGCCGAATAGCCCGGCGCAAGCCCTTATCTCCGGTGCGTCAAAGAGCCGTGCGAGTCCCTTGATTATGAATGGGATGTCGCGGCGCTTGAACTCGTGCACGAGAGCGTCGGCGTCCTTGACGCTTCGGAATAGCACTGCGCAGTCCGACCAGGACATTCCTCGTGGGGTCGCACCCTCCTTATCGATGAATGGCATTCCCTGTAGGTCGACTATGCGCTGGGCGATAAAATTGGCCTCACTGCCAGCTTCCTCGAACTGGAGAGCCAGCATGTCACCGCGTTCCCATGCCTGATGCGATTTCGACTGCATCTGCTTCGGCAATCGCTCGGTCGAGTCCAGTCGTTCGGCGACGCTGCGCCCGAGTTCGACGATGCCCCGGCTCGATCTAAAATTGTCGGCGAGTTCGATTTTTCGCACGCCTTCATAACGGCTATCGAACGTGATGATGTTTGACACCTCACTGCCGCGCCACTGGTAAATAGTCTGATCATCATCACCGACCACGCAAAGGTTGGCCCCGAAGTGGACGAGCCTGGCGACGAGTTTCTCCTGGATCGGGTTAACGTCTTGATACTCATCGACAATCACATACTTGAGATCGTCGCGTATGTGTTCTCGCAGCGATTCCTCAGCAGTGGTGAGACCGGAAGTGGTCTGAGACCGTTCGAGGAAGCCGACAGCCTCCACGATCATCGACGTGAAATCGAAGTAGTTCTTGCGGGCAAGCATCTCGCGGTACATACCGAGGCTCGATATCACTCCCTCTCGCACGAGGGATAGATCGACCTCGTCCTCCTGGAGGATCGACAATGCTCCCTTGAATACCTTTGTGTCTGTGTAGCGTCGAAGTTTCGTTTCGATTCCACGGACGAGCTTCGTGCAGGTGGAAAGGCCGGATTTATTGCTCTCGCGATCGATCAGTAATTGCTGGGTGATGTCAGTAAGCACACTGAACTTAAACGTCTCAGGAATATATGTCTGCAGGAGGTCGAGGCAGTATCCGTGCATGGTACCGACGTACATTTCGGCAAGACCGACGATGTCGGGGAACTGCTGGAGGACCACACGATAAATACGCTCTTTGAGTTCTGCCGCCGCCTTGTCGGTGAACGTGAAGGCAATAATATTGGCTGGCTTCACCCCCGGTTGTGTAAGGATTTTCGCAATCCGCTGCGCCAGCACCTCGGTCTTACCCGACCCAGCACATGCAATGAGCTGGAGGGGTTGGGATAACTCATCGATTGCAGCCTGCTGCGCAAACGTGAAGGACATTGCTGAACTCATGCGTAGTTCTTTCCGACCGTATCGTAAAGCTTGAAAGCTGACGTGCCAGACTTTGCCGCCATGTGCACAGCCTTACGCACGTTCTCATCCTGAAGATCCAGCACACGCATCGTCCCGTCGAGGTCCGCAAGTGCATCGATCCGGAGGAAGTCCGAGGAGTATTCCTCCGCGTAGTTGGCCAGGCCCACAAGCTTGACGAGGGCGTCCTCGAGATGGTGTCCGTGTGGGTCGACGATGGAGGCTCGGATGGTCCCGTTGACTTCGTTGAAGAAGATGAAGTCTGGATGCATAGCCCGCCAATTGCCGACCCCGTCCCGGTAGGTGACACCAAGCGAGTCTGCCGACGACATCGAGGGGTTGCGATACCACGCAATGCAGCCGAGTCGCGTAGTCTCCTTGCGTACTACGGCCTTCTCCCAGTCGTTAAGGTTCGTGAGAGGAAACCATCCCATTTCATCAGACATCAAATGCTTGTCAATTAGGTCGGCAGTGGCGATTTGATTTCCTTCCTTGTCTGCAAAGTCCTCGAGCCGGTTCCGCGGTCGGCGTAGGTCAGTGAGCTGCGGTGAGACAGCGAGTGCCCGGATCTCGTCGTATACGTCTCTGCGGTCATCACTGAGACCAAGAAGCTCGACACGATGGTCCGCGAACCACTCGTCCACGATGTCTTTCGCGGCGAGGTCCACTTTGTCACGCACAGTGGGAACAGTGGCCAGTGCCGCAGCCTTAACGTACGCGGCACGGAGTGCAAACCCGTCCTCGTCGTCTTCGTCAGGACCGGCAACGTAATTTACGTATGACTGCGCAACGTCTGCACCGAAGGCTCGCTTCGCATCCTCAAATGCAACAGCAATGGCGCGGTCGTCGGCGCGTTCAATAAAGTCTGCATACTTTAGTTTGGTCGCACCAAACGAACCTGAGATCGTCATGCCGCGAACCGTACGAACCTCGATCTCGGCGCTACGGAGGTGACCGTCGTAGCGGGCTGCCAATTGATCAAACAGTCCGTGGAATTGCTTTTGAACGGATGAGAGTGCACCAGGTCTGACCTCGTCGCTGCTAAGCGCGTGCGCGAGCTGGATAACTTGCTTGACGGGCCGGGCACCGCGCTGAGGGACGACGAGGTGCGGAAGGTGATCCCAAACGTCCCAAACAGTTGCGGGTATGCACTGGTTCGGCTGAAGCTCGCGCCCGTCGAGAAGCACTTTCTGTCCGACGCCGGGCATGGAATCGATCACGCCGGTTAGAAATTTGGCTACGTTCCCGGCAGTAGTGCGGTCGAACCGGGGCAAGATGCAGTCGACCGAGTTCAGCAAGTCGTCGCCGGGGATCCGACGTGCGAGCGGCGTGCGTACCATCCGTCCGATCAGCTGTGTAATGTGCGTGTGGTCCTGTGCAGGCCGGAACGACAGGAGGACTTCGGCGCGCGGACAATCCCACCCGGTAGAGATGCCATCCTTTGCAATGAGCACACGTACAGACGTGGTTTCCTCGACGCGCTGGGGCTCGATCCAGTCAATTTCCCACGAACCGAACGCTTTTGTCGTGTGGTCACCAAGAACGTGCCGCACCCCGGATGCTGTGAGGTCACCTAGTTCAGCGGCGACGGTGTCGAGCCAAAGGCCAACATCGTCTGCGTTCTCGGTGTTCGGCACTTGAAGGACAAGCAGCGGCTGGGCAGCCTCATTTACCGACTCACCAGGGAGCTTCGCCTGCTCCGCGAGATATTTCCCCCAGCGGATGGCGGATTCCTTCAATTTTCGTCCAGCGCGTGTTGCGAGGTTCGTTGCGAGGTTGCCTGGCTCTGAGGGAATGTCGAGTCGGATCGTATCCTTGATCAGGCCCGAGCGCTGGACACGCCGCGGGTCAACCATCACCGGCGGTAGGACCGTACGATCGCCACGTACCTCCGCCTCTTTCATTGCATCCGTAAAGCGGTCGGCGGTAGCCGAGATACCCCAAACGACAGGAATGGGCAAGCCAGCCTGCTCCCCATTTACAAGGCTACGTATTATCGTCGACTTTTCCCGTGACGTATTCGTATTGAAGCCGCGATGTGCCTCGTCAAGAACCATATACACGGTCAGGCTTTCGTCCTCGATCGTATTCTCGAGCGTCTGCCAAATATTGTACGCAAGGTCGTCCGGCGGGATAAGGGTGCCGTCGGTCTCAAGGCTCTCAGCGCCGCGGGTAAGCAGCGACGTCTTCGATAGCCGCTGCGTGTTTAAGAAGTACACTCGGCGTGGCTCTAGGAGGGGCAGAGCGAACGGAGGTTTGATTGTGACCAGGCGGTCGTGTGTCAGTTTGTCGGACGCCTGCATGAGACGCATACGTGTCTGGTCATTTAGGTTCGGGTCGTCTGAAAACCAAATGACGACTGCACCGGGATCCGAATCAAAATCTAGGTCATCGTTGCCATAGAACAGAGACTCTATCGCGGCAGCCGCCATTACAGTCTTGCCTGCGCCAGTCGTTGCCGTAAGTGCGAACGATGTCTCCTTGGAGTCGACGTGGTAGGACATTCTTGCGCGGGCAAGGTTGTCGAGCACCTGCACAACTGCGTCGTGCTGGTAGTCCTTCAGTTTGAATTTCATCGCACACTCCGCATCGCGTCGATCTCGAAATTTCGGAGGTACGCGTCGTAAAGCCTTACGGGTTCGACGCCCTCGGGGAGGTCGGCGACGACCGCCCCGAACAACGAGTCATCATCAGTGATTATGAACGCGGTTGTCGCAGTCGGCGAGGTTGCGAGTGCTCCAAGAAAGGCGTCAGTCTTATCTAGGTCCGCGATCACCCCGTATGCCTCGGCTACGCTCCAGCCATCCGGTACCGACTCGATGCGTCGTCCAATTGACCCGGCGCGCATCCACAGCAGGGCTGCGACTTTCTCGAAGTCTCGGTTCGCCCTAAGGCGGAGGGACGCCTCATACGTGAGCGTAAGAAAGGTGACGTTCTCCTCGAGGCCATCCGCCATCGGGAACTCGTCAGTAAACTTGTAGTCGCCCACGACTTTTTCGCCGCTGTCGCGCATACCAGTAACTGCAGCTCGAATCCGGGGCTTCGTGATGTACTCGCAGATACCCTGTCGCTCCCACTCAGGGTCACCCGCCCGGAAACCGCTTCGACGAAGCGTGGTCTGCTCTTCGGCAGATACCTCATTGTTCGTAACAGCAATACAAATGCGGCGGCCACCATCTTGCTTGTTCATGCGCATCACTGCGTGCATTGTTGTGCCCGACCCTGAGAAAAAGTCAACGACGACTGACGTGGGCTTCTCGCCGATGAAGAACCGCAGCACGTCCTCGACCGCATAGATCGACTTGGGGTAGGGGAACCTCCGACCCCGTGGCAGAAGCGCGTTTAGCGTCGGGGTGCCGTAATCTGACGCGCTGTGGGACGGGCGCCTCCAAGTTGTCATGGGAGTCATTCGGCGAGCGGTGACAAACGTCCACTTTATGAAGCCGTGCTCGTCGCGACCGTCCTCGACGACCTCTCCTGTTTTGATGGCTCGGATCGTGCCCTCTTGAATGAAGCGGATCACGTACCCTCCGGCAGCGTTTCGGTAATAGCGAACGTAGCCTTTCGAGAGCCTCTCGGTGAAGCCCGCCGCCGACAGGCTCCACGTCATTTCTGCCCCGTTCGGGGCAACGGGCAAGACATAGTCGAGGCCGGAAATTGTGGGCGCGGTGCCCTCGTCGACTGAAACCATTTCACCTGCATGATGAAACTCACCCGTCTCAGAGTTGAAGTAGATGGGGTAGAAGAGGCTCGGGATTCTCGATCGTCGACTCGCGTTCCCTCGGCGGCGTAGCGAGTCCCACCGGACCTCAAACCTCGGGACCGCGGAGGCGTCGCTAAGCATGTCGTCGCCAGTCGGAATAACTCGCCCTCGGCCGAAAAGCACAACATAGATGTACTCGTCCGAGCGGGAAAAAAGTTCTGCCCTAGACGATCCACTTGGATTGATCACGGAGGTGACCATTTGAATCTTTGCTTCGGGGAAAGTCTGCTCAAGCAATAGCCCCAATCGTAGGTACTCCTTCTCGTCGATCGTGATGATGAGAACGGAGTCGTCAGCATTGAGGAGGTCTTTAGCGAGCAGCAGGCGCCGCTCCATGAACGCGAGCCACTTGGAGTGTCTGTAAAGGTCTTCCGACTCGACGTAGTCGTTGTTGTACTTCCAATCCTTCGCGCCCGTGTTATACGGCGGGTCAATATAGATCGCGTCGACTTTGCCCCGGTGGGTGAACATGAGTGTCTGTAGCGCGTGAAAGTTTTCGCCGTTGATAACGGTATGAAACGGCTTGTCGCCTCCGCGAATGACCGACCCGGTGGCGACGAGGCCGGGGTAGATCGGGTCACGGAACTCGGCGACCACGACAAGATCTACTGCCCTGGCAGAGGTGGACTCGATCGGTGCGACTGCTGGAAACGCCTCGACCTTCGCCACCCGCTCGTTGCCTTTTCCTTCAATCGAAGCGACTCGCCAAAGCTTCGCGTCCGCAAACTTCGGCGTTTCGCCGCGTGGAGGGAGGACGCGCACCTTGTCGCCGGTGCGGACCGGCCGTCCCGGCAACTCGACGGCTTCGGGCGTGTGCCGCTCGAAGTTCAGTCCGAACGCGCGCCGGTTACTGAGCGCGTCGACTTCGCGTTCTATGTCATCAGCGAGCCCTACGTTGGTCGCGCGCAGCTGCCTTAGAAACTCATGTATGCGTGCCAAAGTTATCCTCCCGATGTCAAAGTGACACGCCAACAATCCAGCTCTGTCTATACGATGACACGCTGTCCAGGAGTGGTGAATTCCACGTTTCGAGGTCGATGACTGCCGACAGAGCGTACTGATTCCAAGTTGGTTATGCCACAGTTGGTTCCCCACATGCTTGTAGGTGAACCCTATCCGACTTGACGGACCTGCATCAATTGTTGTAGCACAAAAAGCGATTCCAATGCCCTTGTATGACGCTGCCAAGGCTCAGGCTGCCTGGCCTTTTGCGGCGGAAAAATGGTGCAAGTTTTCGCGCTGGACATATAAGACCTGATCGGGATGAAACCTCTCGACGATTTCTATGCAGTTACACAGGCGTCAGACCTTCAGCCCCACGGCAAAGTAGGTCGCCTCAGGTCGATGCATGTCTTGTACTCTGCACGCTTCGCTTAAGTTCTGATTGGTCCCACGCCTCTTGCAGATCGAGGCGGAGCGGGCATTATCGCTGCAGAAGTCACAGGTCATGCCGTTGTTGGCCACTACGTTCTTGTCGGCGACGGTTGAAACCTGAGCCAGAATCGACGGTGAAAACTGAGCCACCCGAGCACGATTGATGGGTGATTACGGTGGAAGAGTGGGCTTTGGTTCGTCGCCTTCATGTGAATGCGGGCATGTCGCAGCGCGAGATCGCTAAGCGGTTGGGCATCGCGCGGAACACGATCGCGAAAGCGATCAAATCGGAGAAACCTCCCAAATATGAGGGCTCGGATCGGTCCTCTGGAATGCGGAACTTGGAACCCCGGATTCGGGAGTTGTTGTCGCAGAATGCGCGGATGCCAGCGACGGTGTTGGCCGAGCGATTGGCGTGAACGGGGTCGATTACTTGGTTTCGGGAGACCGTCGCGCGGTTGCGGCCGGAGTATGCGCCAGCGGATCCGGCCGACCGGTTGAATTATGCGGCCGGAGATCAGACCCAGTGCGACTTGTGGTTTCCGCCGGTGAAGATCCCGTTGGGAGCTAACCAGACGGGGTCGCCGCCGGTGCTGGTGATGGTGTCCGGATTCTCCCGTTTCATTACTGCGGTGATGCTGCCCTCGCGGACGACGCCGGATCTGTTGGCCGGGATGTGGCAGCTGATCTCAACCCAGCTCATGGCGGTGCCGCGACGGCTGATCTGGGACAACGAGGCGGGCATCGGTCGCGGCAACCATTTCGCCGCCGGGGTCAGCGCATTCACCGGGATGTTGGCGACCAGGATCGTGCAGCTCAAACCGTTCGATCCGGAATCCAAAGGAATCGTCGAGCGGGCCAACCAGTATCTGGAGACCTCCTTCTTGCCCGGGCGCACCTTCGCCAGCCCCGACGATTTCAACCGTCAGCTGGCCGACTGGCTGCCCAAAGCCAACGCCAGGACCGTTCGCCGCCTCGGCGGCAAACCGATCGAGTTCATCGGTCAGGACTGAGCAATGATGCTGCCGGTGCCGCCGTTGGCGCCGTTGGTGGGCTTTACCGCACGGGTGCGGCTGCCGCGGGATTACTACGTGCGTGTGGCCAGCAATGATTACTCGGTGGATCCGACCGCGATCGGCCGGCTGGTCGACGTCACGGCAAATTTGTCTCAGGTGACGGTGCGGTTGGACGAGCGTGTTGTCGCCTGTCATGAGCGGGTGTGGTCGACCGCGCAGACCATCACCGATCCCGCCCATGTGGTTCAGGCCGGTCGGTTGCGCCGCGCGTTTCAACATCCGCCCGCGCCGGCGGACACGGACTTGCTGCGGGATCTGGCCGATTACGACACCGCGTTCGGCGTCGACTTCGACGTCCTCGGCCTGGATGAGGAGGCCGTGTGATGGGCGATACGACCAGCAGCGAGATCGAGTATCTCGCTCGAGCGCTCAAAGCGCCGCGCATTCGTGACGCCGCGGCCCGGCTGGCGGAGCAGGCCCGGCAGTCCGCCTGGACCCATGAGGAATACCTCGCTGCGGTGCTCTCCCGGGAAGTGTCCGCGAGGGAAGCGTCCGGGGCAGAGATCCGAATCCGAGCAGCCGGGTTCCCGGCCCGCAAATCCATGGAAGACTTCAACTTCGACCATCAGCCCGCGTTGCGCCGCGACGCCATCGCTCACCTCGCGACAGGATCATTCCTCGCCGAAGCGCAAAATGTGGTGTTGTTGGGTCCTCCCGGCACCGGAAAAACGCATCTTGCGATCGGCCTTGGCCTCAAAGCCGCCCACGCCGGCCACCGGGTGCTGTTCGCGACCGCCGTCGAATGGGTCGCCCGGCTGCAAACCGCGCACCAACTCGGACGGCTCCCGCAAGAGCTCGCGAAACTACGGCGTTACGGGCTGATCATCGTGGACGAAGTCGGCTACATCCCGTTTGAACAAGATGCCGCGAATCTGTTCTTCCAGCTCGTTTCGTCCCGCTACGAACACGCATCGCTGATTTTGACGTCAAATCTGGCGTTCGCCCGCTGGGGCGACGTGTTCGGCGATCAGATCGTCGCTGCAGCCATGATCGACCGCATCGTCCACCACGCCGACGTCCTCACCCTCAAAGGCGCCAGCTACCGACTCCATAACACCGGGATTGAATCTTTACCTTCAGTCCGAGCAGAAAACGCGGCACAATAAACACACACAACAAGTGGCTCAGTTTTCACCGTCGCTTTTGGCTCAATTTTCCACCGTCGCTGACAGTTCTCTGGTCGGGGGCGCGCGGTGACGGTATCGATGCGGGTGATGGGCGTCGGTGAAGGCTGCAAATATTTGATGGCAGCTCCCTTCCATGCCCAGTCGGCTGCAGTCGGGCATACCCTACGGAGGCACTGTGTAATGCTCCAGCCAACGCCGGACCACGCGGTGAACCTAGGTTTGAGTAAATCTCTCGTAGAGGCCCTAATCTCGGCCGCCGAGGTAGCATCATTGGACTCCCCTAATTTGGGGGCGACCAGATGGTCGGGAACCGAAGTGGTCGACGACATGATTGTCATAGAGGCGACCGGCGGATCGTCAAGGAAGAAGATCGGAGGCACCTTGGCGGATTACGACGCTTCCGCGTCGGCGCTCGGTTTTCTTCACCAAATTCGTTGGTCACTTCTCGAGCTGCTGCGTTATGCGAAAAGAGATCAGACAGTGCGGATGAGCCTGGAGATTTTCGATGATGTTGCCATCGAAAATGAGGATGGCATGCCGCTAAAGGCGATCCAACTGAAGCAGCATGCGACGCCCGCAAACCTCTCCAACGCGAGCGTCGATCTCTGGAAGACACTGCGAGTATGGCTGGATACTCCTGCCCTAAAAAATCCCTCTGGACCCCTTCTCTATCTCGTAACCACAGGCGGCGTCGGGCCGAACTCTGCAGCGTCGTTTCTGGAAATTGACGGCCGAGTCCCGGAGATGGCCTGCGAAATATTGGATGAGACAGCTCGGTCTAGTGAAGCTGAAGCGACCGAAGCAGCACGAGCGCTGTGGCTAGATGCTGATGCGTCGGACCGACTTGCACTTCTCAAACGAGTGCGAATTATTGCTGGCGCCGCAGCGATCGGCGAGGTTGATGACTTAGTCGCCGCCGAATTTGCCGTACTGGTGCGACCGGAGCACATGACGCTATTTCTTGAACGCCTCTGGGGATGGTGGGACAGTGTATGCATCAAGATCCTTCATCGCGGCGATGGCGCTGTAGTCTTCGTGCAGGCCTCGCAGCTCGTGGCAAGAACTCAAGATTTGCGCGATGAGTTCACCAAGGGAATCCTTCCCATTGACCTCAGCCTCGCCGAAGTTGACGAAACAGACATCGAAAGCCACTATTCGAAAATCTTTGTTGAGCAGCTCAGGTTCATCAACATCCACAGCCACAACTTGAAGCTCTCGATAGTCAACTACCAACGTGCCTACAACCAGACGGCGAAATGGCTCAAAGACGGCGACTTGGTGGAAGAGGACTTGTCGGCATACGAGCGAGAGATAGTCAGCGAATGGCAGGTGCATTTCGAGGACATGTGCGATCGCCTAACGGATACGGGAACGACCGTTACAGCGGCGGAGCAATTGCGTGCTGGCCGCGAGCTGTTCCAATTGCTTCGAGATTCTAACGAAACGCTCATTCGCAAAAATTTCACCGACTCATTCCTGGCTAACGGTACCCGCCACATTATGGCTGACCGAGGGGCGCTCGGATGGCACCCCGAGTTTGCGAAACGATTGAAAGAGTTAGTACTTCCAGAAAGCAGGCCAGCAGCATGACCAGCTCTCTCAGATCTTGGGACGAACGCCCCGTGCTCTCGGCCTCGATACTGAACCCCGCTTTGATTGCAGCGTCGATCAGCTGGGCATCGAAACGCTACGCGTCCAAGGCAGATCACGCGATGCCGCTGGAGTACGTCTTCCTCGTAGTCCCTATCTGCCTCCATCAAGCAACTCGGCAGGCGTTGCCGACCACGACCCGGACGCACATGCCGACTTGGATTAACGAACATCAGGAGCTACTTGTGGGCTTCCCCGTTCGCGCCACCAAGTTTGCGCCCCACGTACGAGAAGGCCTGCGGCTTGCACTTAGTAGCGGCATGGTCGCTCTGACCGACGACGGCGCATTGCTCTCCAGGACTCCCGCCAAAGTACTGCCCGAAGGCGAGATGAAAGACATACTCACGGCCGCCGGAGTGTTCGGTGCTTGGGCGGCGAAGACAGGTTCCCCAACCACCGTATACACACTCTTTGGAGTAACCCCGTAATGCAACTGGTCAGCATCACCATCTACAACAGCGACGGACGAAGGCGCGACGTTCGGTTCAGGCTCGGCGAACTCAATATCGTCACGGGTGTCTCCCGCAACGGCAAGAGCTCGCTGCTTACAATCGTCGACTATTGCTTGGGCCGCGACAGCGCTCCGGTGCCGCGTACCGATTGGTTCACTTCTATAGTTTGGTACGCGACGATTTGGCAGTTTGAGGATGGTAGCCGAGTACTTCTCGCCCGTCCCGCCACGCATCGCGGAGTCGGCACTTCCGCCGCGATGATCGAAACTGGAGGATTGAACTTCGAAGCGCCTGATTTCGAGTACCTGCGAGTCAACGTGGACTCGGACGCCCTCCGTATCCAAGTTGGAGCACGGATCGGTCTTGCAGATGTAAAACTCGAACCTGGGGAGTCGGCGCGCGGCGCGTTCGCCGTCGGACTAGGCAGCGCCGTCTATTTCACCCTGCAGGAACAGCAAGAGATCGGGAACAAATCGGCGCTCTTCCATCGGCAGGATAATGCTGGCGTCGCGATGGGCATACGTGACACGCTTCCTTTCTTCCTTGGAGCCGTGGACGGCGGTCAAGCTGCCAAACGTGCCCGATTGAGGACAGCCAAGCAGATATTGCGCCGTGCGGAGGCCGCTCTGGCCACAGCGAAGTTTGAACTGGGAAGCCGCGATAACGAGCTGCGCCAGCTTCTTGCCGAAGCTGCGTCGGTAGGACTTCGAGACGGTGCCGCCGCGATCGACCATGACAGCGACCTCCTCGTGCTCCTAAACGCAATCCGATTCGGACAAGCCGTCGGAATTCTCGACACCCGCACCGACATCCGTGCGCAGGACGAACGACGCGGCTTCGAAAAAACCCAGTACGAGCTGGCTCAGCAGCTTACGACCGAGGTCGGGAACCGCGACCTACTCCTCGACCAGCGCGACGGCGAGGGCGGCTACGACGACTCTTTGTCCGTCCAAGTCGGAAGGCTTCAAAGCCTGAACCTCCTTCCCGATCATGACGCAGCCTATTCGACATGCCCTGTGTGTATGCAGGATCTCCCGCACCCCGACCCGACAGTCGGCCAGCTTAGCGAGCGTCTCGAGAGTCTTCGCCAAGAGCTAGTGACCGTTGAGGCTATCCGGCCGCTTCGCCAGCGAGCGATTCAGGAACTCGACTCCCGTATTGCGTCTCTTCGCGAAGAGCTCAATATCGCGAATGCGGCTCTGGTGTCTTCTGGCGCCGCTGCAGTCGTCGCCGACGCTGGCTCACTGGCGGGGCGGCAAGAGTTCGTCCGGGGACGAATCGACGCGATTCTCAGCAAGACCGAAAGGCTCGACGACTCTCACATCACCCGGCTTCGAGCCGAACGCGACACCGCTGAGGCATCGGTAGATGCCCTTGAACACGAACTCGACAGCGGCGATGTCAGGTCACAGCTCACGTCGCGATTGAACGCGCTCGCTGTGCACCTCGCGCGATATAGCCGTGCTCTCGACCTGGAGGAGTCGGACAAGCCGATTCGCCTCGATGTCGAAAAGCTGACCATAGTCGTGGATACGGAACTGGGTCCGCTTCCGCTGCAGAACATTGGCAGTGGAGAGAACTGGGTCGGCTACCACGTGGCGGCTCATTTGGCGCTGCACCACTTCTTCATAAAGCAGAACCGCCCAGTCCCGCGCTTTCTCATGTTGGACCAGCCGAGCCAGGCGCATTTTCAGTCTGACAACCTAAACGAAGGAAGCGACGTAGTTCTCGACGAAGATCGCGAAGCAGTCCGGAACATGTTCAGGCTTTTCAAGTCCTTCTCCGAGGAGTTCGCGGGTGTATTTCAGCTTATCGTCATAGATCACGCGGACTACGAAGACGAATGGTTTCGCGAGTCAGTGGTCCACAACTGGCGTGGCGGTGTGAAACTCATCCCTGATGACTGGCATGTCTCCGCCGACGAACCAGAGGCGCCGTTCAGCTAGGCGTGGATAATTTTCCGGACCGAAATCCGGAGCAACGAGGTCACTTCGTCAGGTTCCCGCGCGGGGAATTGCCGTGCACGGGAGTGGTCTCCGGTGCCTCAACGAGTCACCTGCTCGGTCATCTGAGGAGTACCTTGGACCGGTCCTGGGCCGATCTTCAAATCTACGGCTCGGTTTCGACACCACTCACGCTTCGCTTGCGGCCTTGCGCGGAGTGCTCACTGCTCTCGACGCCGGAGAGCTTTTGCCCAGCCGATACGAGGGCTTCACGGGTTTGCATGCCGAACCAGCCGGAACCGGCGTGGGAGATAGTTGTCAACGTGGGGTCCTGCTCTTTCAGGCCGGTAGGCTCACCGAATGTTCATTTTTGGGGAAACCGAGTACATCACTCTGCTGGTTGGGGCTGCCAAGCCATACGTGGGGGTGCCGCTTTGGGTCAGCTTGGCATCGCCATCGGTCGCGATAGTGGCAGCAGGTATCGCATTGTGGGCAGCCCGCTCAGCACACTCGCAGAGGCCCGATAAGGGCCGGGCGCGAATGTTCGTCGTGGGGACCACGGCGTTCGCCCCGGTCTTCACCGGGTGGAGGCTGGAGAACGAGGGCAACGGCGTTGCCGTGAACCCCCGCGTTGAGTTCCTGGACCCTCTTGGCATGGTCAGCGGCGGGATTCTCAAGGCGTCGGTGACGGGTCAGCTCTTGCCCAATTCCAACTTCGAGCTCGCGCTGGAGTCGAATTGGCCGTCCGGAAGCCACCGCCATGGCGACGAGTACATCTGGGAGGGCCTCGTCGGCACCGTGTATTGGCGAGTGCCAGGCGGTCGCAGAATTAGGAAGGCCAAGGTGTTGGTCCACCTCGACCGCACGAAGTCCGAGGTCAGCCCGCGCCGTAGTTCCTGAATCCCTGAACGGCGCGCATGAGCCCGCCGAAGTCGACTTTGGCGCGTGCCATTTCGCCTGCCGCTTGAGACGGCCGAGGACTCCATCGACTCGCCGCGGTTCGACCCGGAGGGGGAGCCGCTGATCTGACGCCAGGCCGTCGACCAACCTCACTTGACCCAAATTCACCGTCCGAGGTGTCGAACTGCCCGCCGAACCCACCCCGGTGTGTCGACCTGACCACAACAGACCCGTTGATCGAGGCGTACGTGGCGAGCCACGGGCGTCGTCCGAACCCGGTGACCATCATAAAACTGCGCGCGCAGGCCACGCTCTCCACCCGGCCGGCCAAGCAAGTGCACTCGCTGGCAGAAATATCATGGCGCGCCCCCTTTTCGAGTGTGAATACGTTGCGTCCAGTCGATCCCGACGTCGGTGAGGTGTTTCATCGTCCTAAGCTTCGCCTTAGGTCCCCGCAATTCGTCGAGCCAGCAGAGGAAGAAATGGTCGCAATTATTGCGCTGAGCGCAGAAGAATACCTTCTGGCGTTCTCTGGTGAGATCCCAGAGCCCGGCTTCCGGCCCTATCCAGGATCGAACCGGGATCGAGAACTCGACTCCGAGCTTGAAGCTGAAGAAGCGATGATTGACGGCGACGACGAGTTCGAAGGTTCAGCCGTCGCCACGGAAACGAAGCCGGCGCTGCGAAGATTTACCAGACTGAGTGCCGCCCGCCATTGGAAAGAATCCTCTCAAGAAATTGTCGTGCTACTGTCGCGTGATTCTAAGAATATCCTCGGTTTCGGAAGCGCAAAGGGCCGTCGCCGGGGGGCGGAACGAGGTACACGCAACGTCGAGTTTTGCGTTCGCCGAACTCTTGCCCAGCCGATCAAACTTGAGTCAGTTCTCAATCGCATGCCGGATAGAGACCGCTCGATCCTGCAGCAGGCTCTCGGCGGCATCACCCGCCCGCTACCACCGAAGTCCTCCCAACGCTTCCAGGACGCGCTGTTTGAGGAGTTTGAAGAGGCGCGTCAGATCACCGCCACCATTCGAAAGCAACTAAACGACGAAGTCGTCCGTGCTCACCTCTCGCGGCAACCGCGGGAGACGGAACTTCCGCAGGAAGCTGCTGGTACAGCCCTCCGTTTCTTCAGCGCAGCCTGGCAAAACCTTGCACCGGTGCCGTACTCCGAGCCCTCGGCGTTCATCACTCGCCTCGACAGCGTGGTCCCCGAGCTTGAAGACGATGTAATTACCGATGATGCGGCCGTGTTTCCCGGTTGGCAACGGGCGACTAGTTCGTCCCGTGGATGGTGGGAATTCCGCGATTCGGATCGTCGGTTGTTCATCAAGAACATCAACGTGTCTCCGCAGGAAACCACAACAGGGGCGGACTTGGTCTACATCAAGCGTGACCCGGACACATTCGTACTTGTGCAGTACAAGCTCATGGAGCAGCTCGCAAACAACCGTCTGGTTTATCGTCCTGACGGACGGCTCGTCAGCCAGGTTGACAGAATGTTGGCTCTTGAGGTGGAAGGCAGCGGCAGCGCAACTGATCTAGACGATTATCGAATTAGCTCGGGATTCACATTTGTTAAGTTTGTTGCTCCCAGACTTGCGCGTCGCGACCGTGCGGGGGAATTGGTGCCTGGTCATTATCTGCCGAGTGCATTCGTCCGGATAATGCTGGGAAAGCCGGACGTTGGGCCGAGCCGAGGGATTGTGCACTACATCGCCGAGCGCCGATCCATTAAACCGGACACATTCGCAAGACTCGTTCGTGGAAACTGGATCGGATCAACTGGGGAAGCAACGGCTTTGCTCCGTGAGACCTTTGGACTAATTGAGTCTCAGAACCTGATTGTCGCAGTTGATGAACCGGCTGATGACGCTGCGCGCTAGAGCGAAGGTCCTCGAGATGTCATGGCGTCGGCGATGGCACGGCCGAACGGAGCCGGTGCTTTGAGGTGTCTCGTAACTCCAACGTGTACGGGATTTTGGCCGGAGATCCTACTCGACGTCGTTGTGATATTCCGGAGTTCAATTTGGTCAGGGTAGGATTTCGCCATTTGTGCTCCGCAAATACGTCTCGTATCCCGAGCCTGGATTCTATGATTCGCGGTAATCCGGCCTCTGATAGACATCAGTCAGGAGTGGGGAACGATGGTAGTCGTGGGTCTGCCCTGTCAAGTCTCGCTGGACGGGATCACGCTCGCTGCTGTTGATGCCTTGCTGATTGCGCGGCTGGAGCTTCGGACGTATCAGCCACATCGCGTATTTGCGCGCTCACGAACGTGCCGCCTCGCCGCACTCACGGCTAAAACTCTCGATCCGGCCGGCGTCACGCCACCCGACCCGCGCCAAACCGCTCTGGCAAACGTCGCTCATTCTTACGATCTGAGGCGCGCGCCTCGGCCAGTAGTCGGGCGCAACGGACCGTTGGCCATGATGAATTGATTCCTCCTTGCATTGATAGTCATCGCCCCGCTCAGAGCGGATCCTGTGCCGTAGAGGCGTCCATGGAACGCTTTGTGGGTCTAGGCGCACCTTCGTCATGAAAGCGGAGGTGGGCGCGGTGACGGTGTCGATGCGGGTTATGAGCGCCGGCGACGGGTACAAATATCTGCTGCGCACCGTGGCTGCCGGCGACGGAAATCGCTCGCTATCGACGCCGCTGACCCGCTACTACACCGCGCAGGGCACGCCGCCGGGCCGGTGGATGGGCAGTGGACTTCCGGGTCTCGGCGGCGGTCTCGTCATCGAGGGTGACGTTGTCACGGAGGAGCAGCTGCAGCTTCTAATCGGATTGGGCCGCGACCCGGTAACAGGCGAGGCTCTCGGGCGGGCGTACCCGGTGTATCGGACCGCCGCAGAGCGAGCCGCCCTCGGCCGGAGTGAGAACGGTCCCGATTCGGGACCAAGCCAGGGATCATCCGCTGCCGTGCCATCCGCTGAGGAAGAGCTGGCTGGAAGGCGGCGTCGCGCTGTCGCCGGGTACGACTTTACGTTTTCGATTCCGAAGTCGGCGAGCATCCTCTGGGGTGTGGGCGATGCGGCCACGCAGGAGCGCATCGTGCAGGCGCACCATGCGGTGGTGGCCGAGGTGATTGCGTACATGGAGCGGGAGGTCGCGGCGACGCGCACCGGCACGACGGCGCAGGGCGGTGCGGTGGCGCAGGCTGATGTGACCGGGCTGATTGCGACGGCCTTCGATCATTTCGACAGTCGGGCCGGCGATCCGCACCTGCACACGCATGTCGTGATCAGTAACAAGGTGCAGACCGTGCTCGACGGCAAGTGGCGCTCCCTCGACGGCCGGCCGATGCACGAGGCAGTGGTGGCGCTCTCCGAACTGCACGAATCGCTATTTGCCGACGAGCTCACGCGATCGCTCGGTGTGCAGTGGCAGCAGCGGGAACGGGGGGGAGATCGCCACGCCGCGTGGGCTCTGAGCGGCGTGCCAGAGACACTCGTGGCGGAATTCTCGACGCGAGCGCGGCACATCGATGTCGAGACGGACCGGTTGATCGAGGAGTATGTGATCAGTCACGGGCGGCGTCCGAAGCCGGTGACGATCATGAAGCTGCGGGCGCAGGCGACGCTCGCCACGCGGCCGGCGAAGCAGGTGCACTCGCTGGCGGACCTCACGGCGGCGTGGCGGGAACGCGCTGCACGCGTGCTCGGGCACGACGTGTTGACGGTCACCGAGTCATCACCAGTGCTGCTTCGTGCGGAGGACCTGCCGCGCGAGGCCCTGGACGCACTCGGTGTGAGCGTGATGACGGCCGTCAGCGAGAAGCGCGCCACCTGGCGGCACTGGAATCTCACCGCCGAGGCCGCGCGCCAAACGATGCCGTACCGGTTCGCGTCGGCATCCGATCGGGAAGCCGTCGTCGGCCTCGTAGTGGATGCTGCCCAGCGCGCGTCCCTGCGCCTCACGCCGCCAGAGCTCGCCGTCAGCCCTCTGGAGTTTCAACGCGATGACAGGACGTCGGTGTTTCGGCCGAAGTACTCCGTCGTGTTCACGTCGACCGAGCTGCTCGACGCAGAAGCTCGGTTGCTCGAGCGGGCCGCGCTTTTGACCGCACCACGGGTAACGCTCGGTTCGGTGGCTGGTACTCGGTTGCCGGGTGGTGGGCGGCTCGCGGATGACCAGCTGGCCGCGCTTTCGTCTGTCGCTGGCTCGGGCCGCGTCATCGATGTTCTCGTTGGTCCGGCCGGCGCCGGGAAAACGACTGCGATGAATGCCCTACGGCGTTCGTGGGAATCCGCGCACGGAGCGGGCTCCGTGCTTGGGCTGGCTCCCTCGGCCGCCGCCGCGACGGTGCTGGCGACGGATCTCGGCATAGCGACGGAGAACCTGGCGAAATGGTGGCAGGCCCATGTCGACCAGGGTTCGTCGTTTCAGGCGGGTCAGCTCGTGATCATCGACGAGGCCTCCTTGGCGGGAACGATGCCGCTGGACCGGGTCACCGCACTGGCTGCTTCGGCCGGCGCGAAGGTGCTGCTGGTCGGCGACTACGCGCAGCTGCAGTCGGTCGATGCGGGTGGGGCGTTCTCGTTGCTCGTGCACGATCGAGCGGATGCGCCCGAGCTCATCGACGTGCACCGCTTCGCCAACGAGTGGGAAAAGACCGCCTCCCTCGGACTACGCCAAGGCAAGCCCGAGTCGATCGACCTGTATGGCGCGCACAACCGCCTGCGCGACGGCAGCACCGAGGCGATGGCGGATGCTGCCTACGAGGCGTGGCGCGCGGACATCCGCTCGGGCAAGTTGACCGTGCTGATCAGCGACTCGAACGAGGCCGTCGCGGCGCTGAACGTGCGCGCTCGCACCGAGCTGATTCTGGAGGGTCGGGTCGACGCGCTGCACGAAGTCGCCCTGCACGACGGAACCCGCGCCGCCGTTGGTGACACGGTCATCACGCGGCGGAACGATCGGCGGCTGTATGCGTCGCGGAGTTGGGTGCGGAATGGCGACCGGTGGAATGTGATCGGCGTGCATCGGAATGGTTCGGTCGAGGTGCGGCGGCAGGGTCGGCGGTGGGGGAGCACGGTACTGCTGCCCGCGTTGTACGTCGCTCAGCACGTCGAGCTGGGCTACGCGGTCACGGCGCACCGGGCTCAGGGAATCACAACCGACACCGCGCACGTCGTCGTCGCGCCGAGCATGCCGCGCGAGAACCTGTACGTCGCGATGACGCGGGGCCGCGAGGCGAACACCGCCTACGTCGCCGTCGACCGGCCCGACGTTGCTCACGTCGGGCCGCGGCCTGGTGACGTTGGGGACGTGACGGCACGCAGCATCCTCCACGGCATCTTGCAGCACGTTGGCGCCGAGCGGTCGGCGCACGAGACTCTGGCGGCCGAGCAGGATGCGTGGGGATCGGTGGCGCAACTCGCGGCGGAGTACGAGACCCTGGCGGCGGCAGCGCAGCACGACCGGTGGGCTGCGCTTGTGCGAGCGAGCGGTCTTTCGCCTGGCCAGGCCTTGGATGTGATCAATTCGGAGGCCTTCGGCCCATTGACGGCGGAGCTGCGGCGGGCCGAGGCCCACTATGTAGACGTGGCGAGCCTGCTGCCGCGCGTGGTTGCGGCTCGCGGGTTCGAGGACGCGCAGGACATCGCTGCGGTACTGCGAGCGCGGGTGGCGGTGGTGGTGTCGCGGGATAACGGAGCGGGTCGCACTCGGCGTTCGCCGCGGCTCGTTGCCGGGCTGATCCCTCGAGCGATCGGGCCGATGGATGCTGCAATGCACCAGGCGTTGGCCGAGCGCGCCGACTTGATCGAGTTGCGAGCGGCCGCCGTGCTCGACCAAGCGCTGCTGGCGGGGGAGCCCTGGACTCGCGCGCTCGGTGCTGTGCCGCGCGGGTCGGCTGCTGCTGCGTGGCGCCAGAATGGATGCACCGTCGCGGCCTACCGAGACCGCTACGGCATTACCGGTGCTCGGCCACTCGGCGCCACACCAGAGTCGACAGCGCAGAAGCTCGATGCGGCTCGTGCCCATGCTACCCTCGTCGCGGCGCAGCGGCTGGCGGAAAATCAGGCTTACGTTGCACCCCGATCAGCTGTCGTTCCGCGCCTTGCACGGTAGCTCACGAGACGGTGACCGACAGATTCTGAACCACGTGATGATGCACTCAACTCTCGTCGCGCCGAGCGCACCAACTCTGGCTTGGCAACGACGTACGAGGTGCTCGCGGTCTCACCGTCGTCGTTCTTCCGATCAGATCTTGGCGGGCGCCCCGAGCTGCACCGATAGCTCCGCCGCGACACGGGCAGCCAGTACCCCGGCCTCATTGAGGTGCGTTCCCAGCCTGGTCTTCGGTGCGCTGACGTTGATAGCGGCAATGATGTTGCGTTGAAAATCGAAGACCGGTGCGGAGACCCCCACGACGCCCTTCTCAAATTCCTCGTCGACGGTGGCGTACCTACGCTGACGGATGCACGCCACTTCGCGCTTCAGACTCTCAAAATCGGTGACGAGGGGTACGCCCTGTGATTCCCGTGAGGTTGCTTCGGCTGTGTCGCTGTACATAAGCAGTGGCGTGACTGGACCCAGCACCGGTTCATCATGTCCGTGGGCTTCATACCAGCGCCGGAGATCGTCCTCGGCCAATCGCTCACGAGCACACGTCCTGCGCGATAGCGGCACTCCAGAGACGCCGTTGTTGTAGCCGCCGAACATGTTCTCCAAGTCAATGAAGACCGCCACGTTTATGCGGTGTGTGGTACTTTCCACAGCGTCCTCCACGATTTTATGAGTTGGCTCATGCCCTAACCCCGTAAGATTCCGATGGGTCAATCACGTACACATTGCATGTGCACTGCAAAAGTCGGAGCACCCGTTTGCGATTGGGCTGACTCGGTCAGCCTTCGTACCGTAAGGGCTCTCTGGCTGCTCCGCTACCGTTCTTTCGCCTCGCATTGCGTAACGCTTCTCGCATAGCTGTTCACGAAGTCGCTTACGACGATGGGCCGAACTTCAATCACCGGCACTCGCCGAAATTTTTAATCGAAATCGTCTGCGTCAGCAGAGATATTCCCGACCCCATCGCAATCGGGGCACTCGCCCCACTCCGGGGGATCCGCCGGGTCAAAGGTGATCCACCGGCTTCCCTCACCGTCGCACTCGTCGCAGACAGCGTAGAACTCGTCCGGGTCGCCTGTATCAAATCTTGTCACCATGCTTGCAAGAGTAGTTGGCGGGGGTGCCAGTGCTGACCACGATGCAACAGCTCAGGCAACGTTCTAAGATGGGCCGGGCTTTCGATCGCAACGGGATCAAATCACGTGACGTTCAACTTCCCCATTTGCGCGTGTACGGCGCTAGCCTTCGATGAGTCGTGATCCTGTGGAGGGTACTGTGAGCGAATTAAGTAAGGCTGAACAAGACCAAATTATTGGCGAGTTGGCGGTCGGCGTCGAATCTCTCGATGACGACGAATTCTCGGACCTGTATAACCAGCTCGATGTGGACCACCAAATGGAAGTGGATCAAAATCTGCGGTCGTTTGCTGACAATGCCGTCGGCTCCGAACATTGGGACTCTGACGACTAGCCCTGTTGATTTCTTTATTGCGCGGTGGCAGGGGCCAAACTTTCCTTGTCCGGCCCGCGCCACCCCCTCCCGTACGTCTTCGGCGAGCAGCGTCCAGTTGCCGTCGGCGGTGACGACGATGGCGGACGGGCCCGAGCTCAGCGGCACAGTTCCCGAGTAGGCGCCGATCTCGTTGACGAGCAGCCCCATGTTTAACGCCTCGCCGGTCTCCTCACTGATCAGAAGTTCCTCGCGCCGTCGTGAGTGGCCGTGAGCTTGCCGGCGGGGCCATCGAAGAGAAGGACGCCGTTGCCGTCGCCGGATGCGACGAGCGCGGGTACTGCAGAGATGGGTGGGATGGTCAGGCTCCAGTCGAGCCTAGCGCCTCGTTCCGTCGGCCCGAGGGCGCGAAGCGTGTCGCTGACCAAGAGTGTGGCCGCTCCGCTAGATGATTGTCACTCGCCGTGGCTGGCAAGTGCGTGCCGCGAGTATGGAATGCTCGAAGGGTGAACTCCAACCTTCAGTTCGCGACGTACGCCGCCAAGATGCGACAGCACATCATCGATGGGACGGATCTGGAGGTCGACGCCCGGTTCGTAGACATGCTCGCTGGCCGCGCTTCGACGATCCTCGACATTGGCTGTGGGCATGGATCGGCCGTAAACGGGCTGCGTGCTCGGGGCCACGCCGCCTTTGGGATCGAGCGCCACGCCCGAGGTGTTGGGTGTGGCGCTCGATAACTTCGACTCAGACTGGCTCCGAGAACTCGGCGTGGAGGGCCTGTCGCCGGAACGACTGGCGGGGCTGGGAATTCCAGACACCTACGACGTAATCCTGATAGCGGGAAATGTTCCGGCGTTTTTATCGGGCGACGCACTGTGTGAGGCTTTCGTCCAGGTGAGCGCACTACTGAAACCCGGCGGCATTTTCGTTGTGGGAACGTCGAGCCACAGTCGTGGAGGTCCGCCGGACCAAGACGATGCTGTTGGCCAAACCGGCCTTCGGCTGAGTCATCGATTCTCGGATTGGCACCTTGGCCAGTATTCGTGCGATTCCGCGTGGTCTGTCAGCGTGTATGCCGCACCCGGCGAATCAATCCGGTCAGGGGCCCCCGATGGAATCTTCATCTTGAAGTAGGCGGGGCGTCTCCTTTTGAGCCGGTCGGGGACGCGTGGGGGAGCGTCCGCTCTGAAATATGCGCGGCACTTTCGGCTACGGGCATCCGGTTCTACAGTATTTGTAGGCAACCTCTATTACGCGCCGTCGCTCGTTGTCACGGTATGACTTTCAGTCCTTCAGGTTCTTGCTGCCGAATATCTGAAAGGCCGCGCCATGTTCGAACTCATTCTGGCCGCTACCGCCCGCAGCTACTTCTTCATGCGCCGATTCATGCCGACCGCCATCGTGATCGACGCGATCAACACGCGACGAGGGCTGAAGTGGGGTGTGCCCGGGATGCTGCTCGCGGTTCCGTATTCCCTTGCAGCTATCTATTGCCGAGCGCAGGTCGAAGCCGGTGGGCCCGGCTGGCTGAATCTGCTCGTGCTGCTGTTCCTTTTCAACACGCTCAAGTTTGTTTTGATCGGGCCGATCAGCCTGCTGAAGTTGATCGTGGTGCGCGTTCGTGAAGCTGTGGCGCGGCGTCGAATGACCCGGGCGCTGCTCGCCGAGGACGTCGTGCACGTCGTGCACGTCGACGATCCCATACTCGTTTCGAGGCACGGTTAACAGCACGGCTGGGCTGGCGCACCTGTTGATAACGGCATGATTGGCTCCCACACAGGTCCGCCCACAGGAGGTTTCACTATGACGATTTCGCAGGAGCAGTTCGACGATCTGCTCAGCCGCACCGCGCTGGCTGCGCTGTTCTACTATCCTGAGATCGCCGTCGACGATGACGGCCCCAACCTGCAGAATGACATCGCGTACTGCTTGGAGCCCGCCGCCGAGATCGGAGACGAGGATGCCGAGCGGCTCCGCGTCGCGATCGCGCGTGTGATCACGAATCCGTCGGCGCATCGCTCTGAACTGCTTGCCCTGGTCATCGAGCTGGCTCCGCCGCCTGCCGAGTAGCAGCGATCATGAACGACCCATTTGAGGAAGGTGCCGGCGCGCAGAAGGCGCTGGCGGAGCATCCGTCTGGCGATGATGCGGCGGAAAGGCGGCGCCAGTATGTGGCGGCGAACCGCGACCGGATCCGGGAGCTGAATCGTCTCTGGCGGGCGGAACATCTTGACCGGGCCCGGGAGCTCAATCGGGATTCGATGCGTCGGGCCGCGGCTCGCCGGCATCGTGAGGCGGAGGTGCGGGCGCGGGGGAGGGAGCGGGCGAAGCGGTGGCGGGTGGAGCATCCGGAGCGCGGGCGTGAGTATCAGCAGCGGTGGGTGGCGGAGAATCGCGAGAAGTTGCGCGAGTACTACAACCGCTACTACAACGTTCACCGCGACGAGGTGAACGCGCGGGCCGCGGCTAGGCGGGATGCGGACCCCGAGCGCACGAAGCAGATCACCCGGCAGTGGGCCGAGCGCAACAAGGAGCGCCGGGCGGAGTTGCAGCGCAACCGGCGCAGCGATCCGGAGATCTACCAGTCCGAGCTGGAGGCCAACGCTGCAGCGCGACGGCTCAGGCGCACCCTGAGCCGGGCCGGCCTCCCGCCGAAGCTTCTGCACGCGACGACCGCGGCTGAGCGCCGCGCCAACGAGCGGGAGGCCGACGCCTATTTCAATGACCCGTCGCGGCCCGAGCACCTGCGGCAGTTCACCGTCTTCGCCGAATCGCTGACCGAGCACATGCTCAAGAATGGTGCCCGCATGCGTGAGTTCGTCGAGGCCTACGCAGAGACCAGGGCGCGCATGGGTCTCCCGCCGGTTCCGGTGGAGAACATCGTCTACGCGCGAGCTGTTGAAATAGTCGCAGAGCGGATGCGCCGGGTCGACCTGCTGACCGGCCGCAACGTCGCGGCCGCAGTGCGGAGTACGAAAGCTGAGGTGCGGCGGGAAGAGCGGCAACGGCAGTTCGATCGGCTGGTGCAGACTGTCGTGACCGATATGAACCGTCATAGCGCGCGGGACAGCTTGGACGCGGAGATTGAGAACCGGGCAAGGGTCCGTCGCGGTAAATCTCCTGCGTCCGTCGAGATACTTCTCGTTCAGCACGCGCTGCGGAAGGCTATTGAGCGGGTCCCGGCGTGCCTGCTGACAGCCGACGATGCTCGGAGTGCTGCGTATATCGCCATGCAGCGGTTTGCGTATACCTTTGAGCAACGACGGGACCCAACAGGCGATCAGATTTACCGCAGACATCTCCCATAGCTTCCTGCTGTCCACCGCGGCATAGATCTCAAAATCAGTGCACCATGCCCGCTTGCCCGAGGTCCCAGCGCACTCCGGCGTGGCCATTTTCAACGCGGTAGAATCAGTACTTCGTCTGATGGGGGAACAAATGGCACAGCGTCGAGGATTTTTAGCCGAGATTCAGCATCAGTCACGGCTTGCCGAACAGCGGCAACGAGCCGCAGTTCGTCAGCAGGATGCCGCGTACAAGCGTGCCGTCCAGGCACAAAATGCTGCAAAGCGCGCAACAGTGGCGGCGGAAAGGGCTTCTGATGCCGACCGGAAGCGGATGGAGAAGGAAGCGGCGGTCGCGCACATTGCAGCCATGCAGGCCGAAGTTGAACAACTCAATGCCACACTGATCGCCGGTTATGACCAGTTGGACAGTCTGCTGACAGCGACGCTCGACGTCGATGATTACGTTGATTTGGAGAGTTTGCGACAAAAGGCGAAGCATCCCGCTTTCGCCCGGCCTAACCTGGAAATCGCGATACCGGTTCCGCCACTGATCTCCAGCCCCTTAGAGCCCACTCGTCGAACTGTCGAGAAGCCCACGGGACTTTTTGGTCGCAAGAAGAAGCTCGCTGAGGCCGATGCCTTGGCCGATGCAGAGCTAAGCGTTGCTCGACAAGCTTGGGAAATTGCGGTACAAGGTCTGCCGGGACGTCAGGCACAGCAATCCGCAGCGCACGCGGCGGCCGAAAAGGGACGGATCGAAGAACTCGCCACCCAACGTGCACGCTACGAGGAAGAGTGTGCGGGACGAGAAGCCCTCGTTGTCAGGAACAATTCTTCCCTGGATCAGTTGATCGCGAATCTCGGCTATGGGGATGCAGCAGCCATAGACGAGTACGTCGGAATTGTCATTGCAAATTCTGTGTATCCAGACAGCTTTGATGTTGGCCACGAGTCGGTATTCGAATCGTCATCCGCTGAGCTTCGTTTGCGGGTGCTCGTACCTGGCCCAGATCAGATTCCAACCATCAAGTCGTATAGATACGTCAGGGCGAGCGATGAGATAGCTGTGGGCGAGCTTTCGCAAAAAGATGCCAAGGATCGATACGCGGGAATCGTGCACCAGGTTGCCCTGCGCAGTCTCCACGAAGTTTTTGAGGCTGACCGTCGGAACCTGATTCAAGCCATTTCGCTTGAGGTGGGGACACAGACCGTTAGTCCCGCCACAGGTACTGAAACGTACGTGCCATTTGTCGCGGTCGCTGTCTCGCGAGACGTATTCGATCAAATTGAGCTGTCGGCCGTTGTACCCGCCGCGACTCTTGAACACCTCGGTGCGGCGCTCTCGAAGAACCCACTTGGATTGGTTCCGGCTAACGGAACCGGGGTCCGTCGGTCTTGATGGGTGCAGTCGAAGGTCTCGTTTTCAACCCGCCTCCAGGTTGGCCAAAAGCTCCCGCCGGTTGGAGGCCTCCCGCAAGTTGGAGCCCCGACCCGTCGTGGCCTTTGCCGCCAGAAGGCTGGCAGCTTTGGTTGAACACGAACACGAACTCCGACTCCGACTCCGACTCCGACTCGAGCCCATCTGCGGGCCGGGCTCAACAGAGTCAAACAGGCCATCCAGTGCCAACTGATGGTGCAGGAATTGCGGGCGCGTCGCTTGGCGCTTCCGCTCGGATTACCTTCCTCGAAACTGAGAACGCAGAATTGAGAGCACGCCTGGCTCTCGTTAGTTCATCGGGCGCAGGTTACGTGGAGCTTGATGATGCGCGGGTCCTTCAGGACGTCGGTATTTATCGTTATCATCACCCATTGGAGAATGCTGCGCTCTATCGCGAACGCCTGGAATCGATTGAGACGCAAATTGCTGAAGTCGTAACAACTAGTCGCGCCATTGTGAAGTCGAACCTCTTCACTTTTGATAATTCGCTGGCGAAGGGGCGGCGGATGACCGATGATCTTTCACGGCTTATGCTTCGCGCCTACAACGCTGAGGCGGACAACAGTATCCGCTCATTGCGCGTCGGTAACGTCCTTACCGCCAAACGGCGCTTAGAAGCGTCAAGAACTGCGATCGCAAAGATTGGGTCGCTGATGGAGATGCGAATTAGTGACGAGTTCCACGATCTGAGGATTGAAGAGATCGAACTGACTGCTGATTGGCTGATGAAACGGCAGGAAGAGAAGGAAGCCGAGCGCGAAGAACGCGCAAAACTGCGTGAAGAACGTCGGGTCGAGAAGGAGCTTGCTGAAGAGCGGGCCAGGCTCGATAAGGAACACCAACACCTCGTAAACGCGTTGAACGCAATCCGTGCGGCCGGAAACGAGGACCCCGACTTGGAGCTGCGCCTCGCGGAGCTCGACACCGCAATCGCAGAGAATGACTACCGCGCCGCGAACATTCGCGCAGGTTACATTTACGTGATTTCGAATCGTGGCGCATTTGGCGAGGACGTGGTCAAAATCGGCCTCACCCGTCGGCTCGAACCAACCGACAGAGTTGCCGAACTGAGCGGAGCATCCGTTCCGTTCCGTTTCGACATCCACACTCTGTTCTTCTCGGAGGACGCGGTGACCCTGGAGAACGAACTGCATAAGCATTTTGCTGCCCAAGCTTTGAACCAGGCCAATTTACGTAAAGAATTCTTCTTTGCTTCACCTGCCGAGGTGCGCGAAGTCTTGATGGAAAAGGTCGGAAATCTCCTAGAGTTTCGGGAACATGCCGATGCTACCGAATTCATGCAGTCGGTAAACCGCTGGCCCGAGAGCAGAGGACGAGTGCAACGGATTCCGCCGACAGACACTAGTAATACTGGCAACTGAAGGTTCAGACTGGCTACAGGTCACACTCAATGACAACATGGCGCCACGTGGGCCTGAGCGCATTGCCGGTCGTCGGCAGACGGTAATGTGCGGTAATGACTAATTTGAATTCGGTGTGGGCGGTCGTCGGCGCAGTATGCGTTGGATCTGCAACTGCCATCCTGCCGTCCCTTTTTGCAGATTACCGCCGAGGAAGGCGAGAGAACCGATATCGCTGGAGCCTCCACTTTTACGAGCTCAGCTCGGATTTCTCCGGTGTCGTTCGCCAATTCATGCATGAGGCGGGCGACCGGTTGGAGTTGCGAGACCAGGAGGGGTTGGCCCGACTGAAAGTCCTGCAAGGGAACATTCGTGAACACACTTCTCGGCTTGCACTGTTGTCAGGCGAGCCAGTCTTGTCCGTTGCGCAGAAGATTCGCAGACACAGCCACGCCGTTATCCAAGCATGTGAAACTGGGGCTGTTAAGCGGGCATCGGAGTATTCCGAGGGACCGTACGTGGCCCTGGATCTTGAACTGGATAATTTCCATCAGGCCGTGCGGGACCAGATTGGGCTTCAGAAATTGAGTCAAATTCGACTAGACGCGTGAACGACCAGAGTGAAACCAGAAACGCACCATAAACCCCTAAATCTGACCAGATTCAGGCCGTATCTCACCGTACAGCGCGTACACTAAACCCCATGAGAACCGCGGAATTCCGCGGAAGTCTGCCCCATATGCAGGTGCGCACCGCTACCCCGACGCTTATCATTTGTTCTTGGTTCGAGTCCAGGTACCCCAGCTTTCTGGCTGATCAGCAGCTATTTTCTTCCGGCGAGTTTGAGTCCTTCGACGTAAGAGGGCTGCTTTGGGTGTCGTAAACCCATCAAATCTTGGTTTGCTACGTGCAGATTCTTGGCGCTTCACTGCGCTCGTCAATCTCGCCATCTGCCGTCTGACCTAGGTATTCACTGCCGTCCGTAGCCGCGAGCATCGCACGATGAGTCCGCCGGCGGGTGCGAAAGTGCGCACTCGATACGCGTATGTTCTTGGTTCGAGTTATCACCCGTAGTGGCGCTGCGATCGGTTCGTTGCAGCCCGGGAACGGTAAGACGTGAGTTCAGATTTGGCACGGTCAATATCTTCAGATTTTGATAAGATTTTGACATGGCTGTGGTGACGAAGTTGGAAAGACTGCGCGAGTTCGCGTTGGATCAGCATGGGTTCGTCACCTCTAGGCAGGCGGAGGATGAGGGCGTGTCGCATGCGGAGCTGTCCACAATGGTTGCCCGCGACCGGCTTGAGCGGGCGGCTCGCGGAGTCTACCGAGTGCCGCAGGTGGCTGAGACGGAGTTCGACGAATACCAATTGGCCGTGCTCTGGACAGGTGTGTCGGAGGCGCATCTGAGCCACGACACCGCCTTGGCGGCATGGGAGATCAGCGATATTAACCCGAGTCGCATCCACTTGGCTGTTGCCCGCCATCGGCGCCTCCGTCGTGCCGGTGGCGAGCGATATGTCGTCCACCATGACGACATCGATCCGGACCGAGTGACATGGTGGCAAGGGATACCCATTGCCGACGTGGCGACCGCGATCGGTCAGTGCATTGCCTCAGGTGTGCCGAGCTATCTGATTCGGCAAGCTCTCGACCGGGCGGGACGCACCAGCCGCCTGCCTGCTCCCGACCGGGAGCGCTTGACGAAGGAACTCGAGGTGCGCGATGGGGGAGCATGAGCCGGTCAACCTGGCACAATCTCTCGACGGGCTTACGCCAAAAGGGAAGACGCCATCGTCTGCTCGGATTCTCAACGCGTGGATCGCTCAGGCCCAGGCCAGCCTCGGAACGGCCGGTCCGCGCCTGGGCTGGTTGGTCGCCGCGACTGTCGTCTCTGCCGCGCTGCAACGTGTAATGGACGCGACCGGCTCGCCGTTGTTCCTGCTCAAGGGTGGAACGATGCTGCAATACCGGCTCCCGGGCATGTCACGCACGACCCGGGACATCGACGGCCTCGTTCGGGGCGACTTGGATGTCTTTCTCACCGACCTGGACAAGTCGTTCGCTGAGCCGTGGGGTCCGCTGACGCTTGTGCGCGGCGCAGTGGAAACCATTGATGTGCCGCATCGGCTTGTGAAGCCGCGCCGTTTCGACGTGACTGTGCTGCTGAGCGGTGTGACCTGGCGACGGGTCCAGGTTGAACTTTCAGCGGATGAAGGGCACGCGGGACAAGCTCCGGAGCAGATTCCGTCCCCGTCGCTGGCCGGCTTTGGGCTGCCGACCCCTGAGCACCTCACGAGCTTGTCGATGCGATACCAGATCGCGCAGAAGGTGCACGCTTCCACCGATCCGCACGACCCACCCGAGCTCATCAATGATCGTGCCCGTGACGCCGTGGATCTCCTGCTGCTTCGCGACCTGATCGAGGCCACCGGGCAGCCGACCCTGGTGGAGGTGCGTGCCTCGATAGAGGACGTCTTCACGAGTCGCGCCGTCGAGGCCGAAGCGACCGGGGGCCCACCACGCACTTGGCCGGCTCACTTGACGGTGCATGCGCATTGGGGAGCGAGCTTCGATAAGGCGGCGGAGTCTGCAGGGTTGTCTGCGACGCTTGCCGACGTCGTTGCTGAAGTCAACGCGTGGCTCGAGCGAGTTGAACGAGCGTAACGCGCAGGTCTGAGCAGGTCCGTACCTAGGAGCCAAAGACCTTAAGCTCGGGCGCGGGAGCGAGCACACTGCCTCCGTTGGAGGGAACGCGGGGGTCCCTCGAATGGATGCCGCTGTGCGCGAGCACATCGACTTCTCGATGCCGACAGGCGCCATGATAGCGGCGGATTCGGGTTCCCCGGGGGGCGGGTGCTGACGCTCGCCGGATGTGCTTCGGTATGTAGAATTTCTGGATCTAGGGGAGCGACTCGTCGACGGGTCCCGTTTGTTTCTATCGTTCCCGCCGTCGCAAGATTCCGCTCGCACGCTCCTCGCGTGGACGGCCGTATCGGCTCTGCCAAGTGATGACCGCGCCCCACGAAACCGACATTGCATTGTTAAATTCCCCGCCCTGACCAGCTCTGAGGAGGTCGTCTACTTCCCAAGCCACCGCGAGTTCGGAATACAGAAAACGTAAGGCCTGCCCCTGGCGAATGCGGCGTGCCCCTTGCTCGACCGATCTGCCGTCGATAGTTATGCGTGCCCAGACCCTTCGAGCGTCATCCGGTCCTTTAGAACGCAACTCGACGATCCCGGGCTCCGGCCACGAGGCGGACTCCCACTCGACGAGGCAGCGTTCGTTAGCTGTCTTTTGGCTGTTTCGGGCGATGATCGCCTGCCATCCCGAAAAGGCCGTTGCGAAGAGGGCGATCACAGCGGCACTGGTTGCGACGATTAACGCCGTGTCCTCGGTGGTCACGCCGTGCCCTCAGGGCTCTCGTCCGAAGGCCACGCCTCCGCCAATTGTTTGAACAGCAGGTTGGAATCGGGAGCCTCATAAACTTTGCCTTCATCCACTCCATGAGTAGAGAGACTGCCGTGCAGGTATCCGACTTGGTACCACTTAGGGGCAACGTCCATGAGCAGTGCGATCATCACCGCGTTGGCGTTGACGAAAGCGAGCAAATGCTCGGTCCGGACTTGTGCGTCGGACGACTCCATGAGGTATCTGACGATCTCGAGCTTTGCGTTCGTCACGTCCTCGCCCGCGTCGAGCGCCGCGGCCATCCCGAGAGCGAGATCGCGGGCGTGATTATCGATTGGCATGGATCGACTCTAGTGACGTTCGAACCGCCCAGGGCGCGGTCGCGAGGCCGCGAGAATCGTACTCGATGATGACCAGTACCACTCGTGCAGCGTTGAACGCTCTGGAATCGTCATCGGCGTTCAGCGCGGCGGCGATCCTCCCAAAATGAAAGCCCGGATGCGATCGATCGGGTGCGCCTTTCCGGTTGTCCCTTCGAATGCCGTTTCACTGAGGAGTGTGGAACGCCGATACCTGTGACCCGACCTCCTGCCGAGATTTCGCGGTGCCACTTTGGGTGCCACAAACCCTTCAAATTGCCAGAATCAGTCCGTTTCAACACGGGGTAAAAGGTAAGCTAGATCCCCCAACTTCCGCATAATCACGCGGAACTTGGGGGATGGGCGCCACCGATATAGGCAACCCGGCTCGCATCATTTGTTCTTGGTTCGAGTCCAGGTACCCCAGCACTAACAGGCGCAGGATTCCGCGGCGAAATCACTTATCGCCCACCCTGACCGACAGGCCCGAAACAGGCCGAATTACCGTAAACTACACCAAAAACCCCCTCGGGGATTGTTTGGGCGTTGTTGTGCCCGGCCCGATACGGGCTTGTCCCGGCTCGGTCGGGCCGCTCACGAGCTCCCTGGCGCACCTATTGCGTATGGACACGACGACGCAAATCACCCCCACGTTTCTCACCCAGCACGAACTCGCCGAGCTGCTCCGAATGCCGGAGCGCACGCTCGAGGACTGGCGCTTGATGCAGACTGGGCTGCCCTATGTGAAGCTGGGCCGGCTCGTGCGGTACGACGTGCAGGACGTGCTCATCTGGGTTCACGAGCACCGTCATGGTTAGGCCGCAGATCGCCGCCGGTGAAGTGGGCTCTATCGACGTGCGACAACTGGCCAGCGGCCGATATCGCGCCCGCGCCACCAACCGCGACGACAGCGGGGCCTGCACCGTCTCCTTGTGACGGCCAACACCCGTGACTACGCTATCGCCGCCGCGGCCGTGCGAAGTACGAAGGCCGAGGTCCGGCGCATAGAACGTCTTCAACATTTCGAGGGACTGTTGAAGGGCTTCGTGGCGCACGTGCACCGCAATCGTGCGCGGTTTAGCGTCCACGTGGAGATGGAGAACCGGGCTCGGGGGCGCCGGGGAAAGCCGGACGAGCTTGTCGAGTCATTGGTCGTGCAGCTCGCCGTACAGGAGGTCATCGAGTACATGCCTACGAGAAATCTGACGGTCGAGGATGTGCGGACGGTGGCACGTATCGCACGGCTACGGATTGCGATATTCACGCCCGATCATCTGGGCACGGTGGATGTACAGATTCAACGGGGGGCCGGTCAGATAGCTGGTGCAGAGACTTGTCCGGGTCCAAGCCCCAGCTGCTGTGCCGAGTTCGGGGAAGGCGCGGGCGTCTACCTGAACGATCACGATCCAGTTCGATTGATCTGACTTCACCAAGGAACACTTGCGTTAATTTCGTGTAACATTCCCCATTGTTGATGCGATCACGCGCAGGGTCATGGGCCTGAGCGCCAACCAAGCGCCCGCCATTACCACGACAGATGCTACGAAGATCCAGAATACCAGCCAGTTTGTCGCATCGTTCGCGGCGTACATGTGGTTGAGGTTTCTCAGGGCCCCCGTCGCTAGGACGAGTGCGATATGTAAGACGATGAAGCCTGTGAATGCCAACATAAGGGGAAAGTGCATGGCCCGGGCTGCTTCAATTGGGAAGGCCTTGTTCAGCCTGGTCGTGTTCGATGGCCACGACGGGGACATGCGAAGTCCCGTAATGATTGATAAGGGCGCCACGATAAAGACGATTGCAAAATATGTAAGCAGCTGCAGGGAATTGTAGTTCACCCAGCCATCTTCAGTCGGCCAATTAAGTGAGGCATATTGGATACCCGCCGAAATAGCGTTGGGCATGACGTCCCACGAGATTGGGACGATACGGGTCCATTGTGCAGTGACGAAGATGAGCACATAAAACACGATGCCGTTAAGCACCCACAATGTGTCCGTGGCGATGTGCAGCCACAGATTTATGCTGATCTTTTTGGGCGCTCGTTTGGTGCGGACAATCCCCTTGTTGTTTCGGGTGAAATACAACGCCGGCCGCTGAGTCGTGCGAATTTGCCAACCCGATTTGATGACGAAGACCATGAGAAGCGCGTTGATCCCGTGCTGCCAAGCGAGCCATGCGGGAAAACCCACCGGTGCCCATTCCGGCAGGTGTGCTTCACCGGGATAGGTGGTCAGAAAATTCAGGCCTGATTCCGTCGCACGGAATAATTGTGCTCCGACAACAATGACAAGTACAAGCAGGATGGCAACTGGCACGATCCAGACGAGTTTAAACCAAGCACTGCCGCGGAAGGCGGCGGGTTGTTTTGCGGGCGTGGCAGTCGCCGTTGCCTTCTGGCTCATTGGTGACGCGTTTCGAGCTGTTTGATTAGCTGTGGCACGACGGTGAACACGTCACCGACGATGCCGAAGTCGGCGATGTCGAAGATGGGGGCGTCGGTATCCGTGTTAATAGCCACGATTGTCGAAGCGGTTTGCATGCCGGCTCGATGCTGAATGGCACCGGAGATGCCGAGCGCCACATACAGCTGAGGCGAGACCGTGACGCCCGTTTGGCCGACCTGAGAGACTTGCAGAACATAGCCCGCATCGACGGCCGCGCGTGACGCGCCGACCGCCGCGCCGAGGGCGTCCGCGAGTTGCTCGACGAGGACGAATTTGTCCTGCGATTGCAGGCCGCGTCCACCCGAGACGATCCGGGTCGCTCCCCGAAGTTCCGGCCGATTCGATGTCACACGGGTTACCGAGACCGATTCGATGATGGTGCCGGGCACGGCAGACGATTCAAGTGACTGGGAGCTGACGTCCGCGGCGGTTGAAGCCGACTGCTTGGAGGGTTCGATCGCCCCGGGCCGAACGGTGACGATCAGGGGACCGTTCTCGATAACGGAGTCCACCAAATACGAACCACCCAATACGGAGGTAGTCGCGACCGGCTGGCGTTCTTCATTTCGCACGTCTACGGCATCCGTTACAAGTCCTACGCCGAGTCGCACGGCTAGCCTGCCAGCGACCTCGCGACCGTCGATGGTGTGCTCCATCACAATGGCGATCGGGTCGGTGGCAGAGACCGCCGCGGCTAGCGCATCGACCAGGGGCGTGATCAAGTGAGTCGTGGCATCAAGCGTCGAGAAATGCAATACCCGGGCGGCGCCGGCCTCGCAGAGCGCCGTGATGGCCGTCTCGCTCAATGAGCCGGGAGTCACAACAACGGCGACGGGAGTGCCCAGACGGGCAGCGGCGGTGAGAAGAGCGGCAGCGGACGCTTCCACGCGTTGCTCATCAACAAGGACAACGAGTGCAAGAGAGGTTGTCATGAGATTCTCCTAAATGAGGTGGGACGACGTAAGGAATTCGACGAGTTCGGTTGCAGCCGCGCCGTCATCGACAATCTTTCGACCCGCTGCACGAGCGGGACGCTGTGTTATCGACCGCACCACCGAGCGAGAAAAGGGCTCATTCATCGCGAGATCGCTCAAATGCACACTGTGTATTGAGTATTTGATGCGGTGAGAGCCACCCGATCGTGCGGTTCAGAGCCACCGTTCGTGCCGAAGAGAGCCAGCGGTGGTGCG
>NZ_PJJM01000064.1 GCF_002929805.1 Cryobacterium sp. Y50
GCGCTACATCACGAGACAGATTTACCGCACCCTGGCTGCAGCAGCCTCATCGCCAACCGCTTGACAAACATAGAAGCATCCCTGATTTCCTGCCGTTTTCTTTCTGGTGAAAGGATTCGGATATGCCCAAGAAACACCCAACAGAGGTTCGTGAACGAGCGGTCCGTATGACCCTTGATCGTGTGAAGGATTACCCGTCAATGTAGGCCGCGTGCCGCGACCTGGCCCCCAAGCTCAACATCGGCGCCGAGACGCTCCGAAAGTGGGTCACCCAGGCGTAGGCCGACGCCGGCGAACGCACCGGGCCCACGAGTGATGAGCTCGAGGAGATCAAACGCTTGAAGCGCGAAAACCGTGACTTGCGGGAAACGAATGACATCCTCAAAGTAGCGGCGTCTTTCTTGAGCTCAGGGAGCTCGACCCTCGCGACCGTCTATAGTCGCTTTCATCCTGGGGATGAAGGCGAACGGCCGTGGAGTCGAGTTGACGTGTGGCGTCCTGCGCGAGCAGGGCGTCGCAGTCACTTCACAGCACGTATCGTGCATGGAAGACCCGCGCTGCCGCCGTGCGAGTCCACAGCAACGCTGCCCTCGTCGACCGTCTCAAAGCATTGAAAGTGAGAGATGTGTACGGGCGTCAGCAGCCCGAGATTCTCTACGTGCGACGGAAGATGACGGCGTGGCTCCGCCGGGGCGAGTTCACTGACGTCTCCAAGCACACGGTCGACCGGTTGATGCGTCTCGAGGGCATGAACGGCCTCGTGCGAGGCCGGAAACCCCGGACGTCGGCATCGACGGGCAAGGACTCACCTCGAGCCCTTGACCTGCTCAAACGCAACTTCAGTGCGCCTCGCCCAAACCACTCCTGGGTCACGGACTTCACGTACGTCCCCACCTGGGGCGGCTTCGTCTACGTGGCCTTCGCGATCGACGTGTACTCTCGTGCGATCGTGGGCTGGCATGCGTCAACGGTCAAAGACACACCGTTCGTTGAGGTCTGTTTGGATATGGCGCTCTGGCGTCGCGACAATGCCGGCCACGCCGTACGGCCCGGTTTGATACATCACAGCGATTAAGCCGAGGAAAACGCTAAGCCGAGAAATCGTGCTGCTGCCCTTGCTCGCCGAGAACCAGCCGTCATTCTTCGGCTTAGCGTTTCCGTTGATTACGCGAGGGTGTAGAGCATTTCAAGCTTTTCTTCGGTGAGCCATTCAATGTCGGACTGGCTGCTACCGGGCGTCGCGGCGTTCATTGCTTCTAATCTGCCGTAATCGAAACGACGCTGAGCACTGAACCTGCCCGTCCTCGCACTCATCATCATCATCATCATCATCATCGATGCGAATTCTGCGCCGAAGCCGAGTGTGTAGACGCCACCCTGCTTCTGCGCCAGGACTGCCAAAACCCGAATCGACTTACGATACTGACCAATCGTCGATTCCTTGTAGCCGGCCACTTCCAGCGCGTCGACGACCGCCATACCAATCTCTTCAACCATTGTTTCCATTGCATTTTCTCTTTACTGGGCATCCGGATACAACGACGGTAACGCCAACACCGCCAGACACTAACCCGAGAAAGAAGAGCAATTCCCAGCAGACGATGGGCAGCGGCACGATTTTTCGGTTTAGCGTTATCCTCGGCCTAATCACTGTTAAGCCGAATTCGGCTTAACAATGATGCCGGCTCGCAATACATGTCGATCAAGTTCACCGAGACTGTCGCACTCGAGAGCTTGGGCGCATCGATTGGAACGGTGCGTGACGCGTATGACAATGCGGCCGCTGAGACCGTGATGGGCCTCTACAAAAACGAGGCCGCCGCGAAGAACTCACCCTTCATCACCGGGCCGTTACAGACCCTCGCCGACGTCGAAAAACTCATCTTCGACTGGTAGAACAATCGGCGGCTTCACAGCGCCTTGGGGAACCTGCCGCCGGCTGAATATGAGCTCAACTATTGCGCTGGAACAAACGGCCCGATGAATATCGAAGCCGCCAACAAAACGGCGGCATGAAACCTGAGACGGTGCATCATCAAAACTATCTCCGACCCGCCCAAACATCTAACACTGGCCGATTTGACACCGTAGGGGCATCAACGCAATGGCTGAGAGCTTCTTCGCGATACTGAAGACCGAGTTCTACTACCGCCGACTGTGGCCCACCCGCGACCGCGCCACCGCGAAGTCGGAGCCTGGTTCGAGGACCGATACTACTGTCGGCGCCGGCACTCCTCGATCGGACAGGTCAGCTCAGTCGACTTCGAACTGCAACACTCGTCACAGACCGCGGAAGTTCAACTCGCCGCTTACCCCGTGTCCACTACCCAGGGGCGATACCACACCAGCTGTTCATTCTCGATGGGTTTGTCGGCTGGTTTGTTGATCCATGCTGTGTCGGGAATGGACAATATCTTCGGTGCCTGGGTCGTGCCAGCTGCTTGCTGGTTAGCGGCGTCGGAGCATGGCGACGATTCTGGGGAACGCGGTCGAGAGCCATGTCACACGGAGAGATGACACCGATGCCCCGCTGGCTCAGCGGCCCCTCGGTCGGCAGCCAGTTTCCCGGGGCCACGGCCGGTGACAACGACATCACAATGGGCAGTCGGTAGATCTGCTCGGCGGCAGCGCTCGTGTTCTCCAGAATCACCCGGGTCTATGTTTGGGTACGGTCTGCAGAAAAACGCGAAGGTTTATTACAAGACAGCTTTGAGGAAATCCTGCGTGCGCTTTTCTCTGGGGTTAGTGAAGATGGCTTCTGGTTCGTCCTCTTCCACGATGCGGCCGCCATCAAACATCAGTACCCGGTTGGAGACATCGCGGGCGAACTGCATTTCGTGCGTCACGATGAGCATCGTGATGTCCGTGCTGAGAGCGATGTCGCGCAAAATTGCCAGAACTTCCGCAACGATCTCCGGGTCGAGCGACGAAGTCACCTCATCGAGCAACAAGATTTTCGGCTCCATGGCGAGGGCGCGGGCTATCGCGACCCGCTGTTGCTGACCTCCGGAAAGCTGGGAAGGGTGCGCATCCGCTTTCCCCTCCAGTCCGACCTGAGCCAACAACTCTGTTGCACGCATATTTGCAACATCCTTGGACTGCCCCAGAACATGCTGCGGCGCTTCCGTGATGTTTTCTCGCACTGTCATATTGGGAAACAGGTTGAACTGTTGAAAGACCATTCCGATCTTGGTACGCATCCGACGCTTGTATTTTTCGGACGCCGCCACGAGCCGCTTGCCCTTGCGCTCATGAGTGAATGGTTCACCATCGATGGAGATCAAGCCGCCATTAGCCTCTTCGAGAGTCATGAGTAAGCGCAAAATAGTGGTCTTGCCTGACCCACTCGGTCCGATCAGGGTCACTCGATCGCCGCGTGCCACCGAAAAGTCGAGTCCATCCAGCACCGTGTTCAGTCCGAACTTCTTAACGACCCCCTCAAACTGGATCCGAGGAGGTTCGGGAACTGCGGTGGTGCGTGCGGCGCTTTTAGTAGGCAAGTCTGGTCTCCAGTTTCCGAATAAGCAGTGATGTCGGGTAGCTAGCGATCAAGAAGATCAACCCAGCCAAGGTAATCGCTTCGATGTATTGAAAATGCTGGGCGCCGAATTGCTGCGCCGCGGTGACCATCTCGACGACGCTGATGGCGAAGAGGAATGGTGTTTCCTTGAACATTGATACCGCATAGTTGCCCAGCGCCGGCAGGGTACTGCGAATAGCCTGCGGCAGGATCACCGCTCGCCAGGTGCGGACGGGACCCATCGAGAGAGCTCGGGTGGCCTCCCATTGTCCCGGTGCAACACCATCGATGCCCGCACGATATACCTCTGACATATAGGTCGCGTAGTGGATGCCGATGACGGTGATGCCGATCTGTAGCGGCGAGATGCTGGTGAACAGATAGTAGGCAAACACCAACTGCACCACGAGCGGCGTCTGACGGATAAACTCGTTCATTGCCCCAACGGGCCAACGAATGATGCGAAATTGTGAGCGACGTGAAATAGCGATAGCGAGCCCGAGAATTGCTGCCACGACCATACCCAGAGCCGTGGCTAGCAGAGTGATTTGAAAACCCTCAAGCAGCACAGGCACGGCTTGGAATGCGCGGTCCCAGCTCCAGAGATCGGTCACGAGATCACCCCGGTCATTCGTGAACGCGGCGTCTGGTCGATCTGCGATCTGGCTTTCGGCGGCTTCAGGCCCATCACCTCACGCAGGGTCGGCCCGGCAGCGATGCGGTTTTTTGCCCGAACCTCGACGGCATTCATCCCGAGGGTGAGGAGGTAGGCGATAACGAAGTAGATGACCAGGCCGATCCCGTAGGCGAACAGCGTGTCTCCTGTCGAACGACGCAACTCATTGATGAAGAAGTTCAGATCGTGCAGCAGAATAAACGTCGCCAGCGCCGTTCCCTTCAACAGCTGAATTAGCAGATTCGTAAACGGGGGAACCATCTGAGCCCAGGCCTGCGGAAAAATGACCCGTCGCATCCGTTGCCACGATGTGAAGTTGAGTGCCCGGCTCGCTTCGAATTGGCCGATTGACACCGCGCTGATTCCGCCGCGCACGACTTCTGCCCCGTAGGCACCGTAGTTCAGTGCGAGCGCCAGAATGCCGCAGAATAGCGAATCCAGACGAATTCCCAGCAGCGGGAGCACGTAGAACAGCCAGAAGAGCTGCACCAGGAGCGAGGTACCTCGGAAGAATTCAATCACGATCCGTGTCGCTCCGCGCACCAGCAGCAACCGGCTACGAGTGGCCAGACCAAGCGCCAGGGCGATCAGGAACGCGAACACTGCGCCGCCGAGGGTTAGCTCAAGGGTCACTAGAATTCCCCTACCGATCCCCGGCAGCGCTGCAATGAACGCATCGACGTTGTTCACGGCGACCTCGTCGGTGGTTTCTGGAAGGCCTAGGCCGTTTCACAGAGATCGGCAGTGCTCATGTCAGGGTCAGGCATTTCTCCGGCGGTGAAGCCGAACTCACCCATGATCGCGACGTAGGCAGCTTCGTCGGACGTGATCTTCTTCAACTCGGTGTTGTACGCGGCGACCAGTTCATCGTCACCGGTCAGGAACACGGTTCCGCCGGCTCCAACCTGATCGACACCGTCAATCACGGCGACGAACGACGGAGTCACCTCAACGGGAACGTCCGGGTTATTGTTCTTCATCCAGTTCAACGAGATTCCGGTGAGGGCGAGCACGTCGGCTCGACCGTTCACCACTGCGTCCATGCCGTCTTGAGGTGTGGCGACATTGCTCGCCTCGATGTCGAGCTTTTCGGCGTATCCGGCCTCAACGGACCCAGTAAGGGTGGCCATGCGCGCCCCTGAGTCCTTAATCGAAGCCATGTCGCTCAGGCCCAACGGGTTGCCGTCGGTGACCATGAAGGCCGTCGTATAGTTGAACTCCGGCTCGCTGAACTGGGCCTGTTCACATCGCTCGGGCAAAATCGACATGCCAGCACTGACGACGTCGAACCGGCCAGCCTGCAGGCCAGGAATCAGTGCGCCGAACTCAGTATTAACCCCCTCAACGGTTTCAATGCCGAGGTTTCCGAAAATTTCTTTGTGCAGGGCCACGATTGCCCCGGTGAGCTGGTCGCCGTCTTGAAAGCTATAGGGTGCTTCACCGGCAAATCCAACCGTGATCGTGCCCTTGTCCTGGAGTTGTTCAAGCGTCGATGCGGATGCGTCAGCCGGTGCGCCGTCCGTCTCTCCGCCAGCGGTGGTCGCCGTACAACCGGCGAGAAGTCCGACCATCAGGATCGCGACTCCGGCACTACCAAACGTAGTACGTCGTGAAATATTTCCAACCATGATTGCTCCGTTCCCCGGCGACATCGCCGGACGGGTTTGCAGAGATTCATTCAATCTCCGTGCTGTGCTGTACATCAAATCGTTAAAGTGAGTTATCCATTTGTTTAAATTATTGCGGCCACGCCCCGCCGGGTGGTGTAACTCAACGTCACCGTGCGGGTCAGCTAATTTGACTATGCCTCAATGAGCTCGGGTACGGGAATCACCTCCTTCATGGCCCTGATGTCGAGACCGGAAAGAGCGGTGTTGAATGCCTCTAGTTGGCGCATGCAGTCCTCGGAGAGGTAGCGGCGGGCCCCGGCTTCCCAGTCGTCGTGTCGCTCGACGGGGACGGCTCCTGCGAGACAGAGCAGGGCCGGAGAGCTGGGGAACACACCGCCGACGTCGGTGCGGCATGTGATCTCTTTATTGAGTCGTTCACTACTTATCTTTAGCTCCCGTCCTAAGCGCGCCTCGTGGAGCATTTCGGCGACTTTCGGGTGTGCGCGCTCGAGCATCCAGGTGACCTCGTCGAACTGGGCCTGAGCGTACTTCGCGTCGGCCTGGGCGAAGATGGTGCAGATGACGGCAGAGAGTCGTTTGGCGATCTCGTGCGGCCAACGACCGAAGGTTTTGTAGAGGTGATCGGCTGTGACGACGATCTCGCTCGGCGCCTCGACGGTGAAGGCCACGGCACGCATGGCAAAGACGGGTGATGAAGAAGTGTTGGTAGTAATGTCGCTCACGGGTTCCCGATCTACGCCGAAAAAGCCACTCATGCGGCCACCCTGTCGCGTCATCGCTCTTGTGGAACGGGCAGGCCTCGACCGTCTATGCGCCAAACCGCGGTGGGTTGGAGCAATCATGAGATCGCATCCGTCAGGGCCTCCAGACGTAAACGGCCACCCATCAGACAGGGGTGCCACAAGTACGCGTCCTTGATGAAGTTTTGAAATGTCACTAACGACGATAGCACAGCTCGTTTTCGGACCACGGGAAAGGGTGAGTAACGCCCAGCACCGTCGGGATTAATCTCCCCGACGAAACCGTCACAAACACATGTCCTGCGTCAGGAGTCCTTTGGCGAAGTCGGATCAGGAATTCACGGGCTGAGTGCCTTAAGTTCTTCCATTTCCTCATTCAACATTTAACAAATGAACTTACGGCGCAGGACACTACTAGCTGCTGTTCAGTAACGCCGTGGGGTGTGTCTTGGCTGTGTATGGGTTCTTGCGGTGATTGCAACACTTATTGGATGAGTCTTGTCAGGGCGGAGTATTCAATTTTCTTGAGGCCGGATCTTTTGCAGTTGTTTTGGGCGCGCATGCAGGCAGACGCCACACAGTATCAACGGGACGTGACAGCGATAACCTCTTTGGTGGTGCAGTTTCCCGGTATATATACCCCGGCCCGATCGGGTGGGATGAACCCTCCCCCAGTGGACAGGTGTTCCCCGATTTCAATTCTGCCGACCTCGGGGATGGTGACGGATTCTTCGTCAGATGTTGTCCCTCTGGGGAAGACGGCCACGAAAAGCCCTGCCTCGGCTTCGATCCCGAAGCACTCGTCATTGACGAGCGCGAGGTTGCCTTCAATCGCGGCTGTCATGATCGTCTCATCCACCTGAGGGCGCACAAGCGCGACGTACTCCGTGTGCTCCGGCGATGGCACGCATCCAGCAAACACCATACTCACCGCAAGCATTCCGGGGACTATGACCTGCCGCGGATATCTCGGACAGTGGGCCCTCTTAAAATGAGGGATCACTGAAAGTCGAGATCAGCATGACCGCAGCACGTAGGCGTTTCACCCAGGAGTTCACAGACGAGCTGTGCCGTGAGGTGATCAACACCTCCAAACCGATCAAGGACGTCGCCACCGCGTACGGCGTCGGCGCTGAGTCTCTTCGGAACTGGCTGGGCAAATACCGCGAGGGGAACGGCGGTACCGAAGCCGACCTGACAGTCTCGGAACGGGCCCGACTGAAGGAGCTCGAGCGGGAAGTTCACGAGCTGCGGGCGGAGACCGCATTCTTGAAAAAGCCAGCGCTTACTTCGCGCGGGAGCAGCGGTAGTGAGCAAGTACGAGTACATCGACTCCCAAAAATCTGACCCCACCAACCAGAATCCGGTCGTGAAAATGTGCCTCTGGCTGGCCGTGTCCACGTCAGGTTTCTACGACTGGGCAATCCGGCCGCAGTCCGCGACCGCGACCCGCAGACAGGCCCTGATCGCCCGGATTCAGCACTTCTTCGAGGAATCCGACGGCACCTACGGATACCGCCGGATCCACGCCGACCTGGGCGCCGAGCAGACCGAGTGCTCGCCCGAGCTGGTGCGGCAACTCATGCGCCAGATCAGCCTCGTTGCCTGCCAACCGCGGCCCTTTCGCATCACGACTCAAGCCGACGCCGCGGCGGCCGCGAGCATGCCCGACCTCGTCAAACGCGACTTCACTGCCGACCGCCCCGGGGTGAAGTTCGTCGGCGATATTACGTACATCCATACCTGGCAAGGGTTCATCTACCTGGCCACCGTCATCGACTGCTATTCGAAGAAGGTCGTCGGCTGGTCCATCGCCGACCACATGCGTACCGAGCTCGTCGCAAACGCCCTCCGGAACGCCGCTGCGACGACTCTGATTGAGCCGGACGCGATTTGGCATTCCGACAGGGGCAGCGTTTACACATCGGCCGAGTTTCGGGCGCTGGTGACCGGCCTAGGGATGCGATCCTCGATGGGCCGCACCGGCGTGTGCTGGGACTGTGACACGATCAGCTCACCAGGCTTGGTCGCGGCTTGACCCGTGTTGGGATTGACCGCCGCTCAACCGTGGCGTGTCCTTGTGTTGATCTGTCGACCTCAGCCCAGTCTGGAGCAGGGTTCCGCCTGCTAAGCCATGTCCCAATAGGGGCCTTGCCCGGGTGTTCCCTGCCCGTGTGTATCGTCACAGTCCTGACTGACTTTCTTCGCGGAACCGCCTTCGATAGAACAGCGAATGAAAGGCCAACTCAATGCCCGCCCCCGTTCTAAAGCGCCCTCGCAAACCTCATGGGGTATTCCACGGCGAAGGAGTAATCCTCGGCGTCGATACGCATAAAGATGTTCACGTCGGAGCCGTCCTCACGATGGCTGGGGTGCTTCTGGCAACCCACAGTTTCGCAACCACCAGTGCCGGCTATCAGGCTCTCTTGTTGTGGGCTTACCGTTTCGGTGAGGTGAGCGCGGCGGGAATCGAGTGCACCGGCTCATACGGTTTTCGCGTTGATGAAATACCTCCACACACAACATGTGCTGGTCTTCGAGGTCAACCAACCCGATCGTGCGTTACGGCGAAAAGCGGGGAAAACAGACGCAGTCGATGCCGAAGCTGCCGGACGAGCAGTGCACGCGGGTCGCTCATTATCGACCCCGAAGGACGGTATCGGAGGAAGCGAGAACCTTCGCCAGATGCGGTTAGTGAAGTCCTCAGCGGTGAAAGCACGCACGACCGCGATCAACCAACTCACAGGACTCGTCGTCGGCGCTGAACCCGGTCTGCGAGGGCTGACCACGAAAGCTCTCACCCGGGCTTGTGCGGTCATGCTGCCCACCAGTGTCGAGCGGATGCTGATGGCGGAACTTGCCCACCGGATCAGCTCCCTCACCGACGAACTCACCCGCCTGAAAACAGTCATAACGCAGACAGTCACGGCCTGCGTGCCAGAACTCCTCCAACGATCCGGTATCGGCTACGACAGTGCTGCAGCGCTGATCATCGCTGTCGGTGACAACCCCGAACGGATGACGAACGAGGCATCCTTCGCGGCCCTGTGCGGGGTGAGCCCAGTCGAGTTCTCATCCGGGCAAACAACGAAACGTCGACTCAACCGGGGCGGCAACCGACAAGCCAACGCCGCCCTCTACCGCATCGTGCTCACCCGACTTCGATGGGACCCACGCACCCAGGAATACCTGAAAAACCGTACCGAGAAAGGCACAAGCAAACGAGACGTCATCCGCTGCCTGAAACGCTACATCGCCCGCGAAATATTCACCATCATCAAAACTATCCCTGACCAGCCCAAACATCTAACACTGGTCGATTTGACACCATAGGGGCATCAACAGCATGGCCGAGAGCTTCTTCTCGATGCTCAAGAACGAGCGTGTTTACCGCACTGCCTATGCCACGAAATCACAAGCTCGCAGCGACGTCATCCGATATATCGAAGGGTTTTACAACAGTCGACGCCGGCACTCCGCACTCGGTTATCGCCGGCCGAATGAAGTCCATTATGGTTATCAACAGCCAGCATTGGCAGCGTAGGAGAAACCACTAATTCCGCTGTCCGAAATACCCGCGGCAGGTCAGAGCCCTTAATGTTTGTTAACTGGTTTGGTTATCGGCTAACAACCGTTACAAGGGCATACTGGCCGCCCAACGCGGCATTTGGAGCGCCCGCTGAACTCAGTTCGGGTAGGGTCACCCCCAGAACCCGCGAACCTGGGCGGCTATTACCACACCCTGCTCGTACCCGGCTTTTGCGCAAGCTGGACGCGCCGCAGGATCCATCAGACTCTCGAGCGCGCGCTTCGACGCTTCGTCAGGAGAAATCTCCAAGACCTTGCTCCGATCTTCGATCGCGCACACATCCGCAGTCTCCGGCAGCTTCAAAACCTCGACCACAAGAATGCGGTCGTAGTCTTTCGCTACGTCCGCGTTGGTGCTCGAACGTATGCCTCCGTCGTAGTAGCGAGAGCCGTTGATCGTGGCAGCAGGCCACACGCGCGGAAGTGCACAGCTAGCCGTAACCGCGTCAACGAGCCCTACACCTGAATTATTGTCGAAAACCACGAATTGGCCGGTTGTGGCTTCGACCGCTGTCAACTTGATAAGTTGCTTCGGCCACTCGTAGTCAGCGAGTCTCGCCTCGATGATCTGACGACGCTCCGATTCGGGTACTCGGTCCTTTTCCAAAGCGAGCTCACCCACACGCTTCAACGCGGTCACGGGATCCAGTTCGTTCGCCAGGATCTCGGATATTTCCGCGAGCAGCGCGTCCATGTCGACGTCGATCTTTGGCTCGGGTGCGCCGGTATCGTTGATCTGGTCGGCGTAAAGGGATTCGGGCGTCGAACTGCTCGTGATCTGGGCTGTCACCGCAGCGCCAGCCGACGTTCCAACGATCAGATCAGCATCCGCCAGGTTCACGCCCTGGCTAGCAAGTCCAGCAACGAGTCCGGTCTCCCAGGCAATACCGGCAACGCCACCGCCACCGAGTACGACGGCGCGGGAAAATTCACTCATATTTTTTATCCTCTTCAAAAGTAGAAAAATTTCAAATACGCCTACAGCGAGTTAATGCGCTTAGAGCAAACAGAAAAAGGGTTATCCATTTCGTGGCCCTGAATACAAGCCGTAATGTGAGGCTTTCGGCCCGGCGTCTGCCCCGTGTGGAGGCGCAGGCCCTGATTTTGGATCGGATACGCCACAAAGCATCACTGTTGCCTTGCAGGATGCCATGCTCTGATTGATGAACGCGAGGGGCCACGAAATGGAGAGCTCTTATAGAAAATAACCAGTAGTGCGCCAAGTGTAGGGAGTGCGCCCGTATGGTGAATTGAGACAGAGGTGAGGAGAACGTCCGGCAAATCAACGCGAGGGCATCATCTGCTCGATACGACCTCTCAGCATGACGAGCGAGTCCGGCTCCTTGAATATCGCGATCAGGATCCAGCGCGACCGACAGCTCGCGCCGACAAACGACGGAGGCGTAACGCGACGCGAAGTTCCAGTGCCCGATCACCGCGGTCCCACCCAGCGCCGAGTAGTTTTTCGATCCTCGCCAAGCGGCGATAAAGTGTGTTGACGTGAATATGGAGTCGCTTCGCTGTCTTGGTGCTGCTGTAATTGTCTTCGAACCAACCCTCGATTGTGTCCAGTAACAAGGATCCGTGCTCAGCATCATGACGTTGCACATCGGCAAGCTCGCGGTCCATGATTGCGTCCACGCTTGAACCACCGAGGTTCGCGGCGAGCACACCAAACAGCCCAAGCTCAACGCGGTCGGCTGCCTCACCAGTGCGGCCAAGTGCCAGCAAAGCTTGTGCGCACGCTTTGGCTTGCCGCAACCCTTCATCCCACGACTGAGTGTCCAAGCTGCCGATACCACACGCCATCAGCACCTCGCCATCTACCGCAGCAGCCAAATTGTGGACGTCGTGAGGGCTAAAATCACGGGGTACGAGCGCAGCCACGTCGCCATCGTGCATCGACGCCTTGATACCAGCATTAGTCAGAGCGGATACTATTTGCTTGGCAATCGTGCCCGGGATCTCGCGCCCGGTCCAGCTGCAGACGTGGCTGTAATCCTGCATGGTGATCCCAAAGCCACGCGCCACCATGGCCACATCCGGCCCGTGAACTCGATCTGAAGTGCTCAGATAGTCAAAGAATTGTGCGAGCGACCGCTCCTGATATTGGCGTTCAAACTGCTCGCCCATCATGGCGAACGAAAGGGTGATGAAGATCCGCCGCACGGCGCGCAGACTCTCGTCAATGTCGCCCTCGGGGAGCCACGCATATGCGTATCCCAGCACTTCGCCTCGCGCCAGAAGGCAGGACACGAATCCACGTGCCGCCGATTTAGCGTCACCAAGACCGAGGTCAGAGCCCCGGAAGACGGCTGTGGCGGCGATCACGCTCGTTTGTGCCGGCACCCGCTCGAGGAGGCGTGCGAGTCCGCCGCCATCGTTGACTCGGACGTGACGAGCCAGCACTGCGCCACTTTTTAGCACGAGCGCGAGATCGCCCCCGATTGCTTCCGCGGCTCGACCCACAACGACGGCGAGGGGCTCCGGACGCAGGATCGCCTCCGACAGACTGACCAGCTCGGAAAAATCTTTCTCAAGCTCTTCGGCATGCTGGCGGATGGTCATGTGGGCCAGATCCAGTTGCTCTGTCGCTAACCGCGAATCCTCGTATAATTTGGCATTCGATACCGCTACCGCCGCATGCGCGGCCAGCGACGATATCAGCGCGATGTCAGTCTCGTTGAAGGGTTGAAGACCGCGGTTGGCAACGAAGAGTGCACCGAGTATGTCCGAGCCCACACGCAGCGGAACACCAACCATTGAGCGCAAACGCTCGGAGGCAACTGCTTCGTCATTGAGTGGTACGTGGGTGAACTGCTGGTCAGCCGAATAATTGCTGGTGACGACAGGTGCCCCCGTCCGCACCACAAGGCCCCCAAGTCCTTCGTCGGGCTTGAGCGTCAGCGCTTCAAAGGACGACGAAGTGGTGCCAACAGAGGCCCGGACACGGGTACCACCGATGTCCCTCTCCATGAGTGTGATGTACGCGACGTCAGCCATGATCAGTTCACGAGAACGACTGACGATTGCTTGTAGCACCTGGTTTACATCCGTCAGCGAAGTGAGATCTACGGCGGTGTGATGAAGGGCCTCGACGACCCTCTGCCTGTGTTGCAGCGATGTGAGGTGATCACTGATCACAAGAGCGTTTGCGAGATCCTCGTGGTTCGCGCCGTCGAGCATATCCGACGATTGGCCCAACAAAGCGTCCGAGAACGAGCCACGGCGCGCTAACGAGGCGAGAAGTTCGCTTGCTCGGATGCCGTCGCTATTCACCTAGAGGCACCGCGGCTTCGATGACGTCACGGTCTCGACCGATCCCATAGCTCTCCGATGAGTTTGTGCGGGGAGGCGACGAAACTACTCACATCGTTGAGTGCAACGTAAGCGTCTCGAGAGCTAAACCGCTCTGGATCGAAGGTTATCCCCAATTCCGTGCGTGATGAATCACCGATCGTAGAAAAGATCGTCAGTATCGCGATACCAAGCGCCACGGGCAGGGTGGGCGCAAGCCCCGCGACCTCGGAGACGATGAAGGTAATATCGCACCCTGGTTGCTGAATCTCAACTGGTCCCGCGGGCGTCCAGGTCAGATCACTGTTGGTCCCTTTTCTCTCAGCCATGCGACGCTCGATCACTAACCCAGCGTCATCATCATCACGTACGCGTATGGCTTGCCAGTTCGGCCATTTGCGACCGAGCACCATGACAGCTGCGGCTACGGCGACATCGGCAGTCGCGGCCCCTCCAAGGGGCCCTAATGGCACGGTGACAGTGAGGGTCCATCTTTCGGCACCGACGGGTCGCCCGGTTGCGCGGGCGCCGAGGTGTTCCTCGACGTCGGCGCGGCGAATCCGGCCGTTGGGCGCGGTTCCCTGGACATTCATCAGGTCGATAGCGCTGAATCTCGCCAGGGCACGAGCACTGGGCGTCGCCCGGATGCCGCCGTTCCTCGGCTCGCTCTGAGCGCGTACCATCACCGAAACCGGTTCGGGCAATAACTCCGTCATTACGCCCTGCAGCGTCGGGCGCTCTCCTTTCGGGATGAGTTCATCAAGAGTAGGTTCTGGACTGGCCAGTGGTTCGGGGGCGTCCCCAAGCAGCGCCCCCGTAGCCACCGCTTCCATAGGGACCACGTCGGACGCCCCTACGTCCGCCGGTGCTCTCGCCTCAAACGTCTGGATCTCGACATAGGGTTCACCAACGTCGAGGTTATCCCCTACTTCGGCCAGATGAGCGAACAAGACCCCGTCGGTCGTCGCCTCGATCTCGATCGTCGCTTTGTCTGTCTCGACTAGCACCACGGGTTCACCGGCCCGGATCTCATCGCCGATCTCCTTGAGCCACTCTACGATCCCGATGGAATCGGTGGATACTCCGAACTTCGGCACGGTCATTTTTATATTACCCATGACGTCTGCTCAGTACTCCATTGTTTTCTGGACAGCCGCGGTGATGTCGACACGGTCGGGAATGACCTCGGTCTCCAACGTCCAGCTGTACGGGATCGGAATATCCCGAACACCCACGCGGCCGATGGGAGCCTCCAGATAGTCGAACGCGTCTTCCTGTACGCGGGAAGCAAGCCAGCCAGTGAATCCGCCCGTTAGGGGCGCTTCATCGGCGATCACAATGCGGCCACACCTCTTGACCGCCTCCACGATAGTGGGCACGTCCATGGGAACGAGCGTCCGTGGGTCGATCACGACGGCGCGGACTCCCGTCTCGGCCAGAGTTTTTTGCGCCGCAAGGGCCTCATGAACCATCCATCCGATCGCGACGATGACTACGTCGGGCGAATCGCCGTAGACCTTCGCCCGTCCGAAGGGGAGGATTGATTCTGAACTACCTACCGACCCTTTGGCTCCATAGAGCGATTTGTGCTCGAAGAACATCACCGGACGGTCCGCGCGCATCGCCTGCTTAAGCAATGCCTTAGCGTCCGACGGGAACGCCGGCGCGCAGATTGTCAGACCTGGCACGCTCGCGAACATCCCGTAAAGCGACTGCGAGTGCTGAGCGCCATAGTTCCGCAAGTGTCCATAGGGCAGCCGCACAACCATCCGGATGGGAACCTGCCCACCAGTCATGTAGGTAAGCTTTGCCGCCTGATTGACGAGACCATCCATCCCCAACATGACGAAGTCGCTATACTGCATCTCGAGCACAGGTCGCAGCCCAGTCATACCCGCACCAACGGCCATACCGACGTGGAGCCCCTCGCAGATGGGAACGTCGCGGATGCGTTGCGGACCGAACCTGTCGAGGAGGCCACGACTGACCGGCCAGACGTAGCCGCGGGTGAAGTCCTCGCCGTATGCGACGATGCTCTGGTCGCGTTCCATCTCCTCGACATAGGCTTGATTCAGTGCCTCGGCATATGTGATCTCCATTTTCATCTCTCCCAGAACAAGTGTCGGTAAGCGTCGGACGGCACAGGCATCGGGCTCTCGAGAGCAGCATCAATAGCGTCCTGAACGTTGTGTCGAGCCTCAACCTCGAGACCGGCAACGGTCTCATCGCCAATGCTCCGAGCATTGGCATATGCGGAGATTGGGTCACGGTTCTTCCAGCTCTGGTGTTCTTCCTTGGACCGGTACGTTCCAAACGCTGGGTCCCCCCGGGAATGACCCATGAACCGATACGTGTCTGCTTCGATAAGCGTCGGTCCTCGGCCACTGCGGGCCCGGTCCGCACCCTCCGCGAAGGCTTTCTCGACCGCGGTTAAATCCATCCCGTCGACGCGCGCTGACGGGATGCCATACGGCGCCGCAAAATCGACGACGTGAGGGGCAGCTATGGAGTCCTTGACGTGGAGGCTTACGGCGTAATTGTTGTTCTCGCAGACGAACACGATCGGCAACTTCCACAACGCGGCGAGATTCATCCCCTCATGAAAGGACCCTTGAGCGACTGCACCCTCCCCGAACATGGCTACCGCGATGTGCCCCTCTGCTTTAACCTGGCAGGTTAGGGCAGCACCTATGCCGAGTTCTATGCTCGCGCCGACGATTCCGTTTGCACCCAGAAGGCCAACTGACGCGTCGGTCACATGCATCGAGCCGCCTTTGCCAGAGCACACACCGGTGGATCGGCCCATCAATTCAGCCATGAGCCCATGTATGCTCGCTCCTTTGGCGATTGCATGCCCGTGACCGCGGTGGGTACTCGCCAGGTAATCGCGGTTGTCGAGCTGGCCCGCAACACCCACAGCGACGGCCTCCTGTCCTGCGGACGAGTGCACGGCGCCGCGCACAAGATCTTGATTGAATAAGAGATTGACTTGCGTCTCGAATTCGCGAATGGTCATCATCCGTTGCAGTTTGCTGATCGCCGTGTCAACTGAAGTGTCCATATCTATTGCTGGACTCATTCTTCTCTCCTAATCATCGGGGCACTATTTGGGGTTGCCTGAACCGCCGTCGCGAACTTTCGCTCCAGCGCGATGTACTCGTGAAGTCCACGAGCGAGCGACCATTCTGGCACCCAGTCGATATCGGTTGTCTCGCTGCCGATGTCGAGGCGACCTCGGTACGAGGTCTCCCGGATGTCGTCATCGGTGATGTTGTCTGTGAGGTCGATCCGGGCCCCCGGGACGAGCCCGCGAACGACAGGCACGACATCGTGAAGTGTTTTGAGTGCCTCTCCGCTGGCTCCCATGAACGCGCGGCGGCTGAGCCCGCGCGACACTGCCAAGGTGCCAATCAGCGATGCGACGTCGCGCACGTAGGTGAAGTCGCGCGGCACCGTTGTCGCTGAGTCAGTTGCATAAACGCCAGACTGGACGATTCCCTCCACCATTTCCTTGAGACCCATACCCCAGGACATCCCGAATCCGTAGACCGCGCTGGGTCGTACGATGCTGCAGTCGAGCCCCAGACCGTCGATTGCGGCATGGCAGAACGCTTCACCCGCAATCTTGGACGCTCCGTAGAACCCGCCTCCAGGCCCATGGTGACCGAGCAGAAGGGGGTGGTCTATCGTGATGGGGTCCGTGACCGGGCGTGGCAGAACGCTGATCGAGGACAGGTACACGAGTCGCTGAATTGCCGCCTTGTGCATGGCTGAGATGACGTTGACCGTACCTGCGATGTTTACATCAGCGGCAAGTTCTGGGTTGGTGAGCAACCTGACCGGGCTAACGATTGCAGCACCATGCACTATCGCGTCAGGTTGCTGTTCGGTGATCGTCTCCAGAGTCTGCAAACGGTCGGTAACGTCAAGCGTTAAGTAGTCCCATGGCAGGTCGCGTAACAGGTATGCCAACTTGCCCGTTGGCGGTTCTTGGTCCAGTAGGATCACCTCTGCACCGCGACCGATGAGGTGCAGCGCGGTATAGACGCCAATGAATCCGGAGCCGCCGGTGATGAGTACCTTTGGTTTCTTTTCAGACATCGGGTGATACCTCCAGGAGAATTCGACCGAACGGAATGCTCTCGGCTTCCAGATGCGCCTCGACGATTCGCTCGAGTGGGTAAACAGTGGTTTCTAGCAGCGGGGCAATGCCGCTGGCGAACATATTGTTGAGCAGAAGCGCATTGGTTACTTCCTCCGCAGGCGGCACGTTGTATACGAGCAGGAATCGAATGGAGGGCCCCGAGTTGAAGAGCGTTCGAGTCGGAAGCAGCGCATCGCCCTCGTCCGCCCCATAGACCACGATTTCGGCTCCGGGGTTGATCGCCTGGCTGACTGCTCCGATGTTGGTCGCCAGCGCCAGCTCGAGCACGTGGTCGATTCCGTCGGGGGCAGCTTCGACGAGCTCATCACCGAAGCGCGGTGACGAATAGTCGATGGTCTTGTGTGCCCCCGCCTCCCGCGCGAGGTTGCGCTTGTCAGCAGACCGTGCTGTGGCAATCACGGAGCGTGCTCTGAGCCAGCGCGCAAGCTGAATCGCCGCAGATCCCACGGATCCTCCGCCTCCCTGCACGAGGACGGTGCGACCTGCAATGGCCTGCGTCGAGGCACGCAGGCATGTTGCGGCCGTCATATAGGGGATGCCCAACATGGCGCCGTGCTTGAGGCTCACGTTTGCAGGGAGCGCCACGGCCTGGTCGTTGCGGACCGGCACGAACCCTGCCGCTGTTCCCCAGTGGGTCCCGCGGCAGGCATGGTAAATCCACACGCGTTCACCCACTCGGTCAGCGGAGACTCCTGTTCCCACTGCTGTGATCACACCCGAGCCGTCCTGGTGAGGTATTTGGAAGCCTTCAAGAGGGAGTGCTGTGCGCGCGCGCGCCTTCCAGTCGCTGGGATTGACGCCCGAGAATGCTACGCGTACCAGAACCTCCCCCGGTCCAGGCTCCGGGACGGGAATCAGGGAGGTACCGAGCACGTCGCGCGCTTCGCCCCTACGGGTGTAAAGCGCTGCCAGCATCTGCTTATTTTTAATAGGTTTTCTCTCCTTCGCTCTCATCCGCGTCTTCCAGCGGGAACTCCGCCCAGTTTCGGAACACGCCGAAAAATCCATACACAAGGGTTGTCAGATAAGCAAGAAGCCCTATCGCCAAGGCGAGACGGGCAGGCCAGACAGGCAGCTGTGCTACGTCCATCCGAACTTCTGCGGTAAGCCAACTGTCGATCCCCGCGGTAACCGAAACCCAGGTCATCCATCCGATCAAGGGAAGAGCGATCAGGTAGCCAGCCGCCCGGCTGACCGACTGGAATCTCTTGGGCAAACGATCGTAGAGAACGGTGAAGGACACGTGTTCGCCGGCAAGCTGCGCGTAACCCAAAGGAAGAAATCCGACCAGGATGATCAACGACTCGTTGAGACCAAACACCAACGAAATCGAACCGGTGCCGATCGCTCGCGAGGTCGTATCCATCACAGTGGTCAAACACAGGAGCAAAGTGGCCGCGGCGGAAACAACGTATGTGGCCCGCCCGAGACCCAGTGTGGTCCGTGAGAACAAGTCATGCATCACTTTCTCCTTCCTAACCAGCAACTGACGGCAGCCATAGAACGATGACAGGGAAAGCGATGAGTATCGCCACAATGGCCACGTCGACCAAGTAATAAGGGACAACGCCGCGGAAGATTTCTTCGACTTTGAGCCCTCTCGTGGTGCCCGCGGTAACGAACACGTTGAGTCCGAGTGGTGGCGTGATCAGGCCCAGTTCAATGAGTTTGATGGCTAAAATCCCGTACCAAATCCCATCGAATCCGAGTTCCGTCACCACGGGATACGTGAGCGGGATCGCAATAACGATCATCGATATCCCATCCACAAACATCCCCAGCGGGACGAACAGCAGCAACATGATCATGACTATGAGAATCGGAGCGATGTCGAACGAGGACGCCCACTCAGCGAAGTCACGTGGGGCACCGGACCGCACGAGGAACGTGCTGAAGATGCTCGCGCCGATGAGCAAAGCGAAGATCATGGCGGTGAGTTTCACCGACGCGCGGACACTCGCCTTGAAAGCGACCCAACGGGACCGTCCTGTTTTTGGGGCGTCGATCAGCAACATGATGAAGGCAGCAGACGCTCCAAGGGCGGCGGCTTCGGTCGGGGTAGCGAACCCGGTATAGATGCCGCCCATGACGATGCCGAACAAGACGAGGACGCGAACCGTTACGCCGATGATCCGACCCCACGAGCTGCTCGCGCTGATGGCGACTGGCTCGCCACGACCTTGCCCGACCGACTTCTTGTCCACCGTCGCACGGATGAGGATGTAAAGGATCATCACTCCTGCGGACAGTATGCCCGGAATGATTCCCGCCAACAAGAGGCTGCCGATTGACTCCTCGGTGACTTGGCCATAAATGACAAGAGCGATGCTCGGCGGTATCAGGATGCCCAGGGTTCCTCCCGAGGCGACCGTCCCGCTGGCGAAACTCCTGTTATACCCGGCCTTCAACATCTCACCGATTGAGAGCTTCCCTACCGTTGCGACGGCCGCAGAGCTGGAGCCGCTCACCGCTCCGAAACCGACGCAAGCCAGGATTGTGGCGACAGCCAGGCCTCCCGGCAATCTTGCAGCCTTTTCTCTGATCACCGCGAACAAACGCTCGGCAAGACCGCTCTCCTTCGCGAACATGCCCATGAGGATGAACATCGGAATCACGATCAGCGTGGTCTTGCCGATTGCCTGAAACGGCACGCGTGCAAGCGATGCGGAAGCGACCTGGGGCCCGTCCAAGAGGATCAGTCCGAGAACGCCGGCCGCCAGCAAGCAGATTGCCACCGGCACCCTCAAAAACATCAGGACGAGGAGCATCACGACGGCCAGCACGAGAATCACGCCAACGCTCAACATTCCTTTTTACCTGCATCGCTTTCAGAAGCCGGGGGGGTCATTCAGCGGACTTCGCGACACACAACTCGAGGCCGTCAACGTAGCCAGACGGGTTGTCGTAACTTGTCATCAACTCCCTGTACCGCTCAATAAAGTCGTCGTGCTCCGCCGCGGTAAGCCCTGCATCCACAGAAGCCCTTTGCAGTGACGCATTAATCTCGTCCTCAGTGGCCGTGATGAACTTTTCGACCGCTGAGTCGCTGAGGCGAGTTGCGCTCCCACCCGCGTCGAGGAGGTTGTCGCACGCTCGCGCCTCAAGATCGGTCATCACATTCGACAGAGCTTCCGGGTACCGAGCCGAAACCTCGTTGATTATTGCCTGATGCTCAGCAGACAGGCCCGCAAGAGTGTCTGGATTCACAATAATTGCGGCACTTGCGTACTGTCCGATACCGAGGTCCGTGGCATGCGGAGTCACCTCGGCAAGGCCCAACGACATTGCACTGGCGAAGTCAACGCCGGACCAGCCGTCGACGACTCCTCGATCAACGCCCTCATAGAGCTCAGCCAGTTCGAGGAAGACCGCATCAACACCGACCAGGCCTTCCATCTGGGCAACAGTGCCGGGGACGCGAATACGCTGGCCCTCGAGGTCGCTAAGGGTCGTGATCTCATCACGAGTCCCGGTTGATGCCGCGCCATTGAGCACGAAAGCCAACGGAACTATCCCGGCCGTTGCGAACTGCTCCCGCATCAGATCCGATTCAGAATAGAGCTGCTTGAAAGCCGCCCCCGTGGCCATTGTGTTGTTGGACACAAACGGCGTCGCAACCGCATTGAAAAGAGTTAGTTGCTCAACATGGTAGTTACTAAACATCAGCCCGAGGTCGGCCCGCCCGTCCGACACGCCTGGCATGATGTCGGTGCCCGAGAGCAGAGAACCACTCGTGTAGATCTCCACCTCTATCTCACCGTCGGACGCTTCGGCGACTGCCGCAGCCCAGTGTTCCAGCGCCTCACCATAGGTTCCCGTGGCGGGGAGCGGGGAGGCGAGCCGCAATGTGACGGTTTCGCCACCGCCCACATTTGTTGCCGGCGCTATGGAACTGCATGCCGTCAGCGAAAGCGCGAGAGCACCTATAACAACGACTGCCTTGGCCCCTCCGGATAAGGTTCGCATCGTCATTGTCGTGTCCTTTCATTTGTCTTGGATAAAGGGTTCGTGTGATCGTGAGAAAGCTCCACCAACTCGCCATAGGTCGACCACGATGGTGTGACCAGCCAGCCTGCATCCACGGGGATCGTAACGCCCGTTATTGCGGAGGCTGCATCTCCGATAAGGAATTCGATAGTGGAGGCGACTTCGTCCGCTGTCACCAGGCGGCCCATTGCATTCGTAGCAAGGATCCGCTCAATCTTTCGTTCTCCTTCTGCAATACGCGACTCAAGAAGTGGCGTCAACGTGTACCCCGGAGCCACCCCATTCACTCGTACTCCGCGAGAACCCCACTGCGTTGCGAGGTTGCTCGTGAGTTGTATCACGGCGGCTTTCGACGTGGAATACGCATGTAAGGGCATCGACCGCATGCCAGCAACGGAGGCGATCGTCGCTATTGCTCCGCGCCCTTCCTCAGCCATCGCCGTTCCGATGATCTGTGCGGGAAGCCACGTGCCCTGAACGTTCACCGTCATGACGCGCTGCCATTCCGGCAGGTCAAGATCTTCCGCAGGAACCGGGGCCTGCGTGACTCCAGCGGATGTCACGAGTGCGTATGGTGTGCCCCAGCGTTCAAGGACCTCCCCGAGCAAAGCGCGAACTGACTGCTCGTTAACGACGTCGACATGTGCGGCGAAACCGCCGATCTCCGCAGCGACCCTGTTAGCACCGTCGAGATCAAGATCCGCGACGACCACTCGATACCCAGCGCCTGCCAGGCGCCTGGCGGTTGCCGCACCTATGCCACTTGCGCCACCAGTAATTACACATACGCGACCGACGGTATTGATAATCGTCCACCTCCCTGTAGTGATTATTGATTCAGGTTATGGGATCACAAAGGCTCCGGGGAGGTAGCTTTCCTCTCTTTCTGTATACGATTGGTAGATAAAAACCACCTTGTTGGCCAACCTAACAAGTCCGCGAAGATCTTCGGTGCCGGGTGCGCCCGTCAAGTTATTGAGACAATCTGATGTGTTTTTCTTCGACGCGGCTGGAAACAAAGACCGCATGAATCCGGGGAAACCGGAACCCAGCCCCACCGACCATGTCCAGACCCCTGGGCCCAGGATCGTGGTGATCTGGTCCCGGCCAGCCATGCCCTTCTCGCGGGTAAGCACCCGCACCACGTGCGCGTCCAGCACGGTGTGGCGCACCTGCGTTCGTGTCGGCGCAGCGGGCCGCAGCGAGCGGTAGAACGAGGCCCGGGCGACCTTCAACTTGCGGCACATCCAGTCGATGGGGAAGGAGGCCTTCTCCGCCAAGATAAACACGAAATGGTCGTTTATCGTTGCTTCGCGGCGAAGAAGGCGCTGACTTTTCCCAGGAATTCAATCTCCCTTTTTCACTCAGCATTCTCGGATTGCAAGGCCCTGAATTTGGCCCACTCGACCGGGCTGTGCTCGGCAGCGCCAGCCTCCGGGTGTTCCTCTTTCCAGAGGCGAACCCAATTGCCCAGCGTCCCCTCGACAACACCGATTTCGGGTGCCACTTGAGCGATCGGCCGGCCCGATGAAATGACCAGCTCCACGGCCTCGGCCCGGAACTCGGCATTGAACTTACGACGATTAGTCATGAAACAGATTCTCCTTACCTCTGTCTCAATTCTCTATGCGGACGCAGGAAGAGAACCTCCGGTTGACGAGCGAGTTGAATTGTTGTCCCGAGGAGTTTGGATGGAAGACCAGTCCTGATAGATCGTGGATCCACTGGGTGGGGAAAGGTCGAGCATGCGCCACCGTGCTCACGCGGATGAAGCAGCTGGGGCTCCGGATAATGGAAGGAGCTCTGCCTGGCGGCGCGTGACTTCTCTCCTTATGGCATTGACTACTTCGCGAATTGCTGTTGAACGCAAGGGCGGTGGACGACAGACCAGCCAAAATGACAATCGTTGGAACCGCTCTGGAAGGACTCGGATTAGATCTGAGTATCGATCTGCAATAAAGCACGGTAGTAGACCAACGCCGGTTCCCCCTCGAGTTGCTTCCAAGTGAACAAAGACATCGGTTGAAGCGAACCGTGTGCGCAGTTCTGGGAAATGTGAGCGTGCGCGATTTAGATCGTCGATCTGAAGCATAGAGTCGACAAAGTAAATCAGAGGATGGCGCACCAATTCTTGCATCGATTCTGGATTATCAATCTCGCCCAAATATGATTCGTTTGCGTATAGCCCCATATCGTAGTCACCCAGCCAGATAGCCTCTGCACTAACGACGTGTGGTTTACCAACCACGATTTCGATATCAACACCGGGTCGTTGTTGGGTGGCTCGTCGAGTAGCAGTGACCACCTCCACCAAGAGACCTGAATGCTTTGCAAGAAGCGGGCCAAGAGCACCCGACAGGAAATAGGCCGCGAAACCCGCCGTCGAGGAGATACGAACGGTTCCCGAGACCTGCGGGTTGGACAGTCCCGTCAAAGACAGCCCGTCCAACGAGGCTTCAATTTCCGCAGCGACACCCGCTACGTGCTTGCCGGGTTCTGTCAGCTCCCATTGGCCGCCCCATTTCGTAAAGAGGCGGACTCCCAATGACTCTTCTAGCGCAGAGATACGCCTTGAGACCGTCGTGTGACTGACTCCCAGCGAGTCGGCCGCATCAACATAGCGACCGGTCCGGGAAACGGAGAGCAGAATTAGCAGATCTGAAGGGTCTAGAGTCTTTACGCGGTTCATAATGTGCATCCTTGCACATTATTATTTCAATGGTGTTGGGTTGATCACGCTCGAATCTGCATAGCCTTTCGGTATCACATCTTCCAAAGCCGTCGTCACGGCGTGGTGTCGCGCCTACTGAAAAGAGAAAGCAATGTCGCTTTCAATCGAACTTGCACCGCCAAAGTTTTCTTCTAGTGGCCTGCGCCCGGTCGTCACTGCATCGGTGGCCGGCACCGTCGTCGAATGGTATGAGTTCTTCCTTTATGCCACCGCAGCGACACTGGTGTTTGGCTGGCTCGATCGCACCCATCATCGCCAGCGCACTTCTGAACGAATACGGCACTTCCACCCCGATTGCGTTGTATTTACTCGTCGCCCGTGTCATTACCGGCATTGCCGTGCTGGCTATGAAGGAGACGCGTGGCATCTCACTGCGGAACGTGGACAAGGCCGACCAAGACGCTCACCAGTCCGCTTCCTACCGTCAATGTACAGAACACAAGGAGAAAATCATGAAGGGCATTACCACAGTTATCACCGCTCCAGGCAAGGCTGAACAGCGCGAATATGAGGTAGCTAACCCTGTCCCCGGAGGCATGATCCTCCGCATGATCCGCGCCAATGTTTGCGGATCCGATGTTGCCATTATTAATGGCCGACACCCGCTCATCAACGTGGGCTGCGTCATGGGTCATGAAGGTGTAGGCGTCATCGAACGCCTTGGAGAAGGCGTCACCCGCGACTTCGCGGGAAATCCGCTCGCTGTTGGCGATCGCGTTGTGGCAACCTATTTCCAGGCCTGCCGGCGTTGTCCAGAATGTAATCTTGGCAAGTTGAACCTTTGCCGCAATGCCTTCGCCGGTTGGTCGCAGCCCGCTGCGGTCGCCCCGCATTTCCACGGAAGCTTCTCCACTTACTACAGCGTTGGCCCCGATCAGTTCGTCTATAAGGTGCCAGAGAATGTTTCGAGTAAAGCTGTGTCTTCCGCAAACTGCGCGCTCTCACAGGTGACCTATGGTTGCCAGCTCGGCGAAATCAAGCGCGGTCAGAAGGTCCTCGTCCTCGGAGCGGGCGGTTTAGGTGTCTGCGCGTCTGCCGTCGCCTCGGAAATGGGTGGGGAAGTTTTCATCGCCGAAATGGCTGCCAATCGACTTCCCAAAGCTAGAGAATTCGGAGCGCGCCACCTGATCGATTTGTCCGTAGCCGACGGAGGGTCAGGCCGGGTGGACCTCTTGCGCGAAGTCACGAACGGCGGCGCCGACGTCGTCATCGATCTCACCGGTGTTCCTGGCGTATTTTCCGAGGCGGCACGGTCACTACGTCCTGGCGGAATCATGGTGGAGATTGGGTCTATCAGCCCTGGTCGTTACACCGACTTCGACCCTGGTCTCTTCACCCGCAGCGGCACGCAACTGCGCGCCGGATTACGCTACCCGGCGCAGATTCTCGGCAAGGCTGTGGACTTCATTGCTTCCACTCCCCAATTCCCATGGGAAGACCTAGTCGATGCGGAGTTCGAATTCGATGACTTCATGTCCGCAGTGACAGCGGCGGAGCAAAAGCAAGTCACCCGAGCGGCACTGCTCGTAGGAAGCGAGGCCTAGACATGACTATCCAGGAAACTGGTCTCGGGACGACCACGTATGCCTTCATCGGCGGAAAGTTCTACCGCGAAACTACCGAAACTTATGAGAATGTCGATCCGTCTACCGGACTGTCCCTAGGTGACGTCGCCAGTTGTGGCGCTGTCGAAGTGGACGTAGCCGTAACTTTAGCCCGGAAGGCGCAGGCGGCATGGTCACGCACTGCAGTCATTGACCGGTCTAGGCTCCTTACCGGTTTGGCCGGCCTAATCCGCGATAACTCGGAGCGGCTCGCGCGAATGGAGAGCGAAGACACGGGCAAACCCCTCATGCAAGCACGAGCTGATGCCGAAGTGTGCGCCCGTTACTTCGAATTCTACGGACACGCGATCGATTCATATTATGGACAGGAAATTCCGCTGAACAAGGACTTCCATGTCGTTGCCAAGCGTGAGCCCTTCGGCGTCACGGGTCACATTCTCGCCTGGAACTATCCAATGCAACTGTTTGCACGCGCAGTCGCGCCTGCCATCGCAGTTGGTAACTGCAGCGTAGTGAAGCCTGCAGACGAGACCCCCCGCACCGCACTATTCCTGGCCGAGTTGGCTCAAGAAGCGGGTTTCCCACCTGGCGTTATCAACGTAGTCACCGGCATCGGGAGCGTTGCTGGCGCAGCGCTAAGCAGCCACCCTGATCTGGACCACATCGGTTTCGTTGGGTCGACGGTCATAGGAACGACAATCGCCCACGCTGCCGCGGAGCGGGTCATTCCCACCGTCCTTGAATTGGGCGGGAAATCCGCCCACGTCGTCTTTGATGACGCCGATCTCGACGCCGCAGCCCCGATTATTGTCAAAGCGATCCTCCAGAATGCTGGTCAAACCTGTTCCGCGGGTTCGCGCCTATTGGTGCATAAAAGTGTCAAGGACGAGCTGCTGGCCAGGGTGGTCGAGGGCATGGAAGCTGCAACCCTGGGAGACTGGAAATCCGGTTCAGACGTCGGTCCGCTGATTTCGAAAAAACAGCAAAAACGCGTTATCCGGATGGTCGAGGAAGCTACCGGAACCATTCTTACTGGCGGCACCGTTCCGATCGGATTAGGCGAGGGTGCCTACTATCTGCCGACGGTCATCGCAGGCGTGAATCCTAATTCGGAAATCGCTCGTGAGGAGATTTTTGGTCCGGTGCTGGTCACCATGGAATTTTCTACGGATGAGGAAGCCGTTGTCCTCGCCAATGGCACCGATTATGCCCTGATCGCCGCAATCTGGACCAATAACTTTGGTCGAGCACACCGGCTTGCCGATGAAATGCACGCCGGACAAATTTACGTAAACGCCTTCGGCGCTGCCGGTGGCGTCGAATTACCATTTGGAGGGTTCAAGAAGTCGGGTTACGGGCGTGAGAAGGGGATCGAGGCGCTTAACGCGTTCACGCAAAGCAAAACGATCGCTATGAAGATTCGATAGCCATGCCGGGCGTAGCAGATACACCGCTCTTCGTTCCGGGCAACGGGCCAGAACGGTTCGACAAAGCCGCCGCATCCGGAGCTACTCACGTCATCCTCGATCTGGAGGATGGCGTGGGGGCCACCGATAAGGAAGAAGCCCGGATGGCCGTGGCCAGATGGCTGGAGATCAACCGTGGTACCGTGCGTATCAACGCTCTTGGAACCGTCGACGGCGCAGTCGACCTGTTGTGGTTGGAGAGCCTCGTCCATGGGCCTGAAACGGTCCTAGTCGCCAAGGTAAAATCCCCAGACGACATCGATGTCGTTGCCTCGGTTATCTCGGAACGTATCTCGGTCGTCGTGCTCATTGAAAGCGCCCGCGGTATCGCCTCTTTGGAACGCATTGCCGAGCACCCACGTGTGGAACGGCTTGCGTTTGGAGGAGTAGATTTCGCCCTCGACGTTGGTGTTTCCTCATATTCGGCGGTCGTTACCGCCGCCCGGGCACAAATCGTGATCGCTTCTCGAGCGGCATGCATCGCCCAACCGTGGGACGCTCCCACTCTGGATTTCAAAGACGCGAAACAGGTGGAGCACGATGCTCGGCAAGCTAAGGACGATGGGTTTGCTGGAAAACTGTGCATTCACCCTAACCAAGTTGACATGGTATTCAAAGCGTTCGCGCCCAGCGCGGAGGAAGTTGCTTGGGCACATCGTGTCATCACTCGCGGTGAAGGTGCGTCACAGCTAGACGGGGCCATGGTGGACCGACCCGTGGTAGAACGGGCCAGAAAGGTGCTCGCGGCGGCCGAAGCAACCGCAGCAATGCAAGGAGGACTACCTTGAAACGGTTGCCATTGGAGGGGCTCACTGTTGTCTCCCTGGAACAGGCCGTAGCGGCACCGTTCGCCAGCCGGCAGCTCGCCGACCTTGGAGCACGCGTGATCAAGATAGAACGCCCTGAGGGCGACTTCGCGCGGAGCTACGATTCAAAAGTTAAGGGGATGTCCAGCTATTTTGTCTGGCTAAATCGGAATAAGGAAAGTGTGGTCCTTGACCTGAAGAATGAAGATGACAAAGCAGTAATGGAGGAGCTGCTGGCCAAAGCCGATATCTTCATCCAGAACCTGGCACCAGGCGCTGTGGACCGCCTAGGCTTTGGGGCAGAGCAAGCGACGGCCAGGAGCCCAGGACTGATCTATGTGTCCATCTCCGGATTCGGAGAGAGAGGGCCTTACCAGGATAAAAAGGCCTACGACCTGCTGGTGGCATGTGAAGCGGGATTGCTGAGCTTGACTGGTGACGAGGATTCGATGGCCCGAGTGGGCATCTCCGTGGCCGACATCGCTGCTGGCATGTACGCATACTCAGGCATCCTCGCGGCACTTCATAACCGAGCAGCCACAGGAAAAGGCGATCACCTGCGGGTCTCATTACTAGACGCTCTCGGAGAATGGATGGGCCAGCCCTACTTCTACCGCGAATACGGTGGAAGCCAACAAAAACGTAGCGGGGCACATCATGCGACTATCGCGCCGTATGGGCCCGTATGCGTGTCTGACGGAACGGTTTTCTTCAGCATTCAACACGAGCGAGAGTGGGAGGCACTCTGCACGACGGTGCTTGGGGCACCTCAGTTACTGACAGACCCGCGCTTCACGACTAACGATGAGCGAGTGGTGCACAGGGCAGAACTTACAGCAGAAATTGAGATCGTGACTACTCAACTGACAGCAAGTGAAACCTGTTTACTGTTGGACCGGGCTAAAATCGCGAACGCAGAGGTCCGCGACATGGACGGAATGTCCCAACACCCGCAACTACAACAACGTGACCGGTGGCATGACGTGCAATCGCCCGTCGGACCCTTGAGAACCCTCAAGCCGCCGGTCATCGGCGACCTAATCGACTACCGGTACGATGCGATTCCAGAAATGGGCCAGCACAGCGAACGAATCAGAGCGGAGTTCGCGTCTCCTGTCCCTGTTGAAATCCCATGAATTGATTCGGCCAAGAACACCGGCTGGGCCGATCGACCTGGATCATGGTCTGAACTACCGCGGTATTTCGGCCCCTATAATTTATACGTTCGAATACGCGACAGGGTGACCTCACCCTCGAGGAAGACAGAAACTGTCACGCATCCAGTCATTTAGTCTGCGTGTCGCAAATGATGCAGAAACATTCCGATGTAACGGATGCAGTAGGCCTACCCCTGTCACCTTCCGAACTCGGTATTGGGCGATCGCTTGGTGGTCAATTGAGCTGAGTCCGCGAGACTCAACAGTGGTTATGAAGTAGGCAGACGGGCTGAATGAATCCCACGCTGTCGCGAGATTCCAGCGGCTCGTCCTGTCCTGAGCGCGTTTGGCGCTGCGAGCCTCAGGTGGTGGATACTCTGAGACCGTAGGCAAGCGCATCTGACGGGGGTATTCATTGCGTGTAGGAGACAGTCCGTTTTCAGACGCTGCAACAGGCAATCTAGTCAGGACGCGCGAGGACGAAGGCGTTCTTCAGGTCCTGACACGGGAGAGTTCGACGAAGGAGTTTAAGGAGGACTTCACGTGGGGCTCCATCGGTCTCTATGCACGTACGATGGCTGCCTTTGCCAACGCCCGAGGAGGCTACATCTTCTTCGGAATCACGGATAATCCACGCACGGTCATCGGCCTGTCGGACAAAGGCAAGGAAAGCTTTGACAATCTTGATCAAGCGAAGCTCACGGAGGACCTCAACGAGCTTTTCTCTCCCGAGATCCATTGGACCCTGGGCTTGATCGATCTGCCGGACGGCCTATGCGTCGGTGCCATCTACACCTTCGAATCCAACGACAAACCGCTAGTTGCGCGGAAGACCTACCAGCAGCAAAATGCGAAGATTTCCGAAGGCGACATCTTCTACAGATACAACTCGCGCTCCCAAAGAATTAGGTTTCCGGAGCTGAAGCGAGTTCTGGATGATGCCAAATTGCGCGAGCAAAGGGCCATGATGAGCCACATCGAAGCTCTCGTGCGGGCTGGGGCCGCGAACGCGGCGGTCTTGGACTTCTCGGAGAATATGCTGCAAGGCCCAACCGGGCAGAAGGTCCTCATCGACGAGGGACTCCTTGAAAAGATCGCCTTCATTAAAGAGGGCGAATTTGGGCTCTCCTGACGCAACCGTGGGTTAAACCCGGCCCGGGAGCACGGGTTTATGTCCGCCGAGGCTGAGCATCGCCAGAGCGANCTTAACCAGGAAGCGACTCTGCCTGTGGACGGCGTAACGACCAGAGGAACCGCCGCGAGAACCATCAGAAACGCCACCGAGAGAAGAAAAAATGTCTGCAAAGGACTCTCCGTACTTATGTATCAAGACATAGATACGATAGCAGACTTGTGCATCATCCACCGTCCGTCGCAACGTGGGCCGAACGCTCAAGGGACAACGTTTAGATCCGCGGACAAGCGAATAATTTTGCCCGGTGGTTCTGCCCGCGGGCGGGGCCTCACACCAATGTGTGCTCGACCGCCGTAAACAACGGACTAAAAAGAAGGCTCTCCTGACGCAACCGTGGGTTAAACCCGGCCCGGGAGCACGGGTTTATGTCCGCCGAGGCTGAGCATCGCCAGAGCGATCAGGGCGTCTGGTGATGTGAAGCCGCAGNATCAGGGCGTCTGGTGATGTGAAGCCGCAGGCGATGCGGGTCATGAGGCGAATCTTGGTATTCATGGATTCGACGCGGCCATTGGAAAGGCCGTGCTCGATGGAAGCCAGGATCGCGGTGCGATGCTTCACGATGCTTTTCTGCAGTTTCACGAACGCCGGGATCCGGCAGCGGCGAGCCCAGCCGACCCACTTGTCCAAAGCCTCGGTGGCGTCGGTGAGAGGGAGTTTGAAGATCACGCGGAGGCCTTCCTTCAGGTAGTAGGCGCGGGCCAGTCGGGGGTCGGTCTGCACGATCCAGGAGAGCTTGGTCTGTTGCTTCTCGGTGAGGTTTTCCGGGTTCTTCCAGAGCGCGTAGCGACAGTTCTTGATGCCGGCCGCTCGGGCGCTATCCGGTCGTGGTGGGGCATCAGCGGCAGGCCGGCCGCGGCCGCGTCGGGTCTCGTTATGCCGGGCGGCTATGCGGGCTTCGTTCCACGCGGCCCGGCGGACGTCGTCGAGGGCTTCGGTAGCCCATTTCACGACGTGGAACGGGTCGGCGCAACGAACCGCGTTGGGCGCGCGTTCCTTGACAACACTGGCGATCCAGGCCGCGCCGTCCGCGGAAATATGCGTGATCTGTGCTGAGCGTTCCGGCCCTAACGCGTCGAAGAACGTCGCGAGGGTGGCCTTGTCCTGGCCGGGTGCAGCCCAGACGAGCCGGCCGGAATCGTGGTCGACAACGCACGTCAAATACTTGTGGCCGCGCTTGTAACTGATCTCGTCAACGCCGATCCGGGTGAGTCCGGCGAACTGGTCGAACTGCTTCTCCGTGTCGGCCCAGACCCGGGTGATGATCGCGCCAACGGTGCGCCACGCGATGCGCATCAGTACGGTGATCGCGGTCTTGGAGGTTTGCGTGGCTAGCCAGGCGACCTGCTGATCGAAGAACAGTGTGTGCCCGCTTTGATGCCGGGCCCAAGGGACGGCGGCGACGGTGACGCCGTGCACCCGGCAGCTCACCCGGGGTGCCGCGGCTTCTAACTGGATTTGGACCGCGCCCGCATCCAGGGACCGCCAGCGGCGACGCCCGTCGCCGGCGTCATAGCGGGGGCAACGTTTCCGGCAGGCCCCGCAACGGTTCCGCATCGATGCCGTCGGGCGTACTGACGCGACCAGAATGCCGGTTTCCACGTCGAGATCGACGGTTTCGACGATGGTTTTGTCGACTCCGAGCAGAGTTCGCCATAGTGTTGAGTTTTGCACGCCGCTTTTTCCGATCCTACGTTTCTTGCCTTTGACAGTTAGAAACCTAGACGGAGAGCGGCGTGTACTCGTTAAGGCGCTCGGAAACCACCCACGGTTACGTCAGGAGAGCC
>NZ_PJJM01000047.1 GCF_002929805.1 Cryobacterium sp. Y50
TGACAGTTAGAAACCTAGACGGAGAGCGGCGTGTACTCGTTAAGGCGCTCGGAAACCACCCACGGTTACGTCAGGAGAGCCAAAAAGAAGCGGTGTTCCGCGTGGTCTTGTTGTCGACAAGTACCAGATATGTCCGTCTTCAATGAATGAGCTGGTTGCTCGACGGTCCATCAAAGACGTTGAGCATGCTCGTTTATCAGTATCGGATAAGCCAGCGGTGGGCTACTACGAGTGGAAGACCGACCCCACCACGAAGAAGAAGACCCCGTTCTACATCCACAACCCCGACGATGCGATCCTGGCCTTTGCCGGCCTCTACTCATGGTGGAAAGATCCCTCCAAAGCGGACGACGACCCGACCCTCTGGACTCTCACAGCAGCGATCCTCACCTCGAGCGCCGTCGACGAGCTCCTGCACATTCACGACCGCAACCCTGTCCCACTCCCTCGGGACTGGTGGGACGACTGGCTGAACCCCGCACTGATCGGCGACCAACACTTCGTCGACGCAGCCGTACAGGCTTCCCTCCCGGTCGCTGCAGTACTCAACGTCGTCGAGGTCACGCCCTTACCTTCAAAAGGGGACGGGCCGACCCTCACCGCAGCAGCGTAGACGACTCAGAAGGTCGAAGCTCTGGATGGTGGTTGTAGTGCCGCTCTGCCGCTTCGCGGAGCTTCCGGAGTTCGATTGCCTCACGGTGCTTCTGTTTCTCTCCGGTTTTCCAGGCACGCACGCCCGGAAGTAGCTGTTCTTGATCGCGCCTTTACTACTCGAGGCGGCCTTGATGAGTGATGAAGCAGCGGACTCATAAACCGTTGGGCACGGGGCTGAATCCCGCGTCCGCGTTCCAGATCCTTGGAGGTAAAATGCCTCTTACAGCGGAGTTTGCTGGCCGCGATTCACAGAGAAGACGTCTCACGTTCGCATGAGCTGACAATACGACCTCCCTTGGGAAGTGATTTCTGCCTGATGGCACCGAGGAGGATCCCGATGGAGCCGTCTATGAGCCGGACGTAGGCGGGCTGTGAATTACCGTTGCCGGCAATCAGCCATCGTTTCCACGAGGAATTGACGTCTCAACGTTGATCGGCAGCAACAGTTGGTCGGACTGTTGGTCAAGCCTCAGCATCCCAGGCTTGCCCACAATCAGGTCTTCGATGAGCCAGGCGGCGAACATGGCGGCCATTGCTGCCACGTATGTCGTATTCACGCCGTGCGGGTCGTCTGGCACGGGAACCAGCGTCATCTCGTCGCCGTCTATCCTGACGAAACCCGTCGTCGAGCTGCTCGTGACATGGACCAGCTGAGACTGCTGCTTGTAAACCATTTCCAACATCTGGCTCTGATCGACCGCTCTGAGCCTGTCTGCCACCGGTGGCATCCCTTTGCCGAGTCTGCCGAGCCGTTCGGTCTCTGCTTCCACAGCGTCAATGAGCTGCGTGTTCTTAAGCCAGGCCGACATCTTGCTGTAAAAGTCGATGTGAGTGGCTTGGAGAGTCGCGACGAGCTTCTCCAGACCGCCTTCTGTGAAGCGCGCCCATTGTGCTGTTACTGCATGCTCGATGGCCTGCCGCGCGAGGACCACAGCTTCGCGCGGTCTGCCCGCCCTATGCAACGTGGCGAAGGCAGCCGAGTAGCGGATCGCCTGTGCGCAAACACCGTAGATCACCTGGAACTCGCCTGCATCCGTTCCTTTGACGTCGTAAGCACGGCCGAGCAGCCGTGCTTCCTGCTCCTCGATGAACGCAAGGAGATCTTCGACTGGTGGGATTTTCTGCTCGAGGCTCATGGTTCAAAAGGTACAACAAGACCGCGACCGCACGGAGGGGGCTTCCGTACAAGCAAAAAGTGCCTAGTTGTGGTGTACCCAAGTAGGCAGGTTGAGATCCCTCCGCAACCGCGTCAATCAGGGTGGGTGTCCGATGCAATTGGACAGGAACGACGGGGGACCCAGACATGACTGGACACAAAGGGCAGGTGGTTGGCTACGTGCGCGTCAGCGCCGCCGACCAAAACGAGGCGCGTCAGGTCGAAGCACTCGGCCCAGTAGACAAGATGTTTTCCGACAAGGTTTCGGGCAAGAACGCCCACGACCGAGTGCAGCTCCAGGAAATGCTCGCCTACGTGCGCGATGGGGACAAGGTACGGGTGAAATCACTGGACCGCCTGGCCCGTTCTACGACAGACCTTCTCGCTCTAGTCGAGCGGCTCAAGGGGAAGGGCGTCGCCCTGGAGTTCGTTGACAACCCCGCCTTAAATTCGGACACCCCTCAAGGCGAATTCATGCTCACAGTTCTCGCCGCAATCGCTCAGTTGGAGCGCAAGACTATCCGTGAGCGGCAAGCAGAGGGCATCGCCATCGCCAAGCGGAACGGCACCTACAAGAAAGCTGCGAAGCTCGGACTGGACAAGATCGCAGAGGCACGCGAGCGGATCGATGCCGGAGTCCCGAAAGCGTTGGTGGCCCGCGACCTCGGGGTGTCGCGGCAGACGCTGTACGCCGCACTGAACGGCTCAGGTAGATACGCTGCGATGGCGGGAATCTAGCGCACTGTTGCCGCCCACAGACAAGGGCACGCACCTTTGCGGGCGGCTGACTGCCGACCGTTAGCCGTTGCTGGCCGACGGGCGATCGCCCGGGCGGGCCCCATTTCGGCCTATGTCCCTGCAATCCATGGTTTTGGACGTTGCTCAATCAGCGAAACTACGCTGAATCTGCGACAAATGCAGTCAATCCGCGCACCGCTATCCAAACTCCCGCCAGTCGGTCAACTACTCTTGCCTCGCGCAAGCGAGGTCCGACAGCGGGTCGCAGTCGGCTGGCACCAGAGGTTCCCTCAAGCAAATGGTGCTCTCGTAGCTGACGTCCAGGACTGCTCCTAGATCGAAGCCTCAATTTCACGCAGCACGCGAGCCAACTCTTCGGGGATCTCCGAGATCCGGTGCGCTCTTGCCAATGCAGCGATCGAAATCGACTTCTTTCCTTCTGACTGCAATTTATCATTCAGGTGGGCGATCATCTGTTTCGGAGGGCAAATGTGGAGACGATTGGCCGCATCCAACCATCGCGCATCAAAAATCGGTTTGAAGGTTGTGGTGATGCTGACGGAGTGATTTCTAGCGCTCCCGTCGGACTGTTGCGTTTCAAACAACATTCGCCCGAAAACTTCGTTCTCCATCGCGGCGGTGATCTCATCGAGCCACGCGACTACTGAGCCTTCTGAGGCGCCGGACAAACGAGCGATTACTGCGGAATTGATCAGATAGCTCTCGAGCTCCTTGCGGCCCCAAACATGCCCGCGCACGCCAGCCGATTCGAAGTCATTCATTACAGCGATCCTCGTGCTTTCGGGGCGATAGTCCCGATCAAGGATCACAAAGGTGGTCAGAGCGTTGGGGAGGATTTTCTCGCAAAGCCACTTGAACGGTTCGACTTGTCCCCAATTGCTGTATCCATTCAGCGGCATAACTGTTACGCCTCTTTCGCTGGCGAGGGCAGCTAGACCGAGAGTCTTGGAAAGGATCCGAAGGACTGACATGTCGTGACCTTCGACAAATACAGCAACTCGTGAGCGAAGCGCCTTCGCGAGCCGGAGATTGAAGGCAGTGCCAAGCGTCGTCGACAGCATTTCATAGTCGCTGTCGCTACGTGAGCGGATGGCCCGGCGACGCGACTTGTCTACGAGAGTGGTCAACCGTCCATCAGACTCCGCGATCATCTCCGATGAATGTGTCGCTATAACAATTTGCCGCTCAGTCGAATCCAATAGACGAACGAGTCGGCGCTGAAGGTCGGGGTGCAAATAAACTTCCGGTTCATCAAGGACGATCGTTTCGAAATCGCGAACTCTAAAGACGTGGTACAGGATCTGTAACCAGACTTGGATGCCGTCGCCGGCCCAAACGACTTCCTTCGGAACGCGACTATGTGCTTCGAAGAAAAAGACGTGCACGATCGGGCCATCATCGGTGTAATCCAGAGCGAGGCTGTCAAACGTAATTCCGTCAAGCCATGGTTCCGCCCAATCGAGGAATGGTTGCAGCGCGTCCGCTTCGTTCAGCACCCTGAGTTGATTTCGGAAATTCCGACTGCTGAGTCTTCCGGAAATATTCTGTCTCACGTAGTCGTCAGCCAGCAGCTTTTCCGTGTGTTCCGTGGGAGTGAGGAGAGGAACTAAGCCGAGTTGAGGGAACAACGACTTGGCTTGGCTTGGCTAACTGTCTTCACGATCGATCCATCAGGGGCGGTCAGATAGAAGAAACTTTCTTCGCTCCCATCGTCGTCTGAGTTCTCTTCTGGCCACACGGCCGTGAGCTTTGCGCCGCTCTTCCAGATCAGTTCTAACCTGGTCTCCGCAGACCCGAACTCGAAACGCAAACTGTCTCGCAACGCAGGAAACTCTCGAAGCCCAATTGGATATCCGGATAATCTGACATCTCGATCCGTCACTAATTTGTCTGGCTTGCGTCGGTGTGCGTAGCGCACCAGAGTGTCAGCCACCCGAATGGCGGTGAGAAGGGTCGACTTGCCCGCATTATTTGGGCCGACTAAGTAAGCGCCGTTGCCAAAGCTCACCTTGAAATTCACGAACGAACGGAAGTTCTTCAAATGAAGTTCCTTGAGCACGGGGCAATCCTTCGGTTTTTGTTCGATCGCGACTCGGTTGTGAATCACTCAAGCAAGTCCTGCAGTAAGGATGCAGCGCCCTGTATAAACACCATAGATGATCGCCAAATTCATGCTGTTCGGTCGGAACTCCACATGAACAGCTGCTTGGTCGATATCGGGAGGAAGGCCCGTACGCGCCGTCTAGGTTGATTGCTACAAAAGGACTGGGCTCCCCGGAAAAATCTACCGCCTAAGTTTGAATGGCTTCCATCGCGGGGCCTCAACAGGGTCAGCTACCGTCTATGGCGGGAATTTTCGCAATTGGATCGACGACCGAAGAAACAAGAACGCTAACGAACCATCGATTACGGCCCCCGGGCGTAGCTAAACGTGGAGTTGCCCGACCCAGACATCACGAAGAAGACACCGTCGACAATGCTAAGGACGAGGAGCGACCCGACGACGAAGCCGGCTCGTGGCCGAGATGTCATCCTCCACCAAGCACGCGGAGGGTTGACAGGTTCGCCGGAACCGCTGGAGAATCGCACGCCGCCCAACTAGAGCAACAGCACAAGTACGTTTGCACCCAACGCGGCGGCGAGGGGCGGGAGCGCCGAGGTGAGGACCAGACCGTTGAACCCTTCGAGCAGGACTCCCATGACAACGTAAACGAGTTTCCAACGTGCCCTTCGAATACGGCTCATGACGTGAGCGCCGTGGTGGACAACCACCCGAGCACTTCGTAAACAGTTTGAAGACCACAACGATCCTCCTACGGGACTTTCGTCAAGACTCTGGCCGTGGCTCAAGCCATTGGTTGCGAGACTCGGGACCGGAGGGACGCACAACGAAACTCTGCCCGAAACTTAGATTTAGAGCGGAGCCGGGTGGTATCCAAGAAGATGCAAGGCGCCGTGACAGCGTGAAGCGCTGCCCCGATCACCGGTGATTCCTGGCCCCTAATCTACAGTTCGCAAGCACGTTCGTACGCTCGGACGTGACGGTCGCGAGGCGCTCTTCAGCCACAGGCAAGTACCGTATTTTTTAAGAAGCCAGTAAGGCACAAATTTCATGCGGATTTCCCTAGACTTGCGCGGATTTACGCGGATCTGGCGCGGCTAGCCCGCGTGTGCCGTTTGTACCGCCGGGTCTCCAACCTTTACGACACTGCTCGCACCCAGAGCAGGTATGTGTACCGATGTGCACGCTCCTCCCAACTCCCCCGAATTGTGCGCGCCCGGGGAGTTCCTGAACTTGAGTTGTCGTCGCGAAAATGTGTACGACGTACGAAACTGGATACGACTACTCCCCTTGTCTCGTATGGGTCGCACCGATTCCGGACACGTACACATTCCGGCGCGGGTAAATGTGTATGAGTGTGCATTGGTCCCAGGCATGCTCGGGCGTATCGAGGTCACGCATCTCCATGTGCTCGGATCCCCGGCAGTGCGCCTCCCTCGCTGCGACCGACGCGAGGACGTTGAAACGGGCTGCTCTCGACCCGCCACTGCGCGCCATGGAGGTCGTCGGGAAGAAGCGTCGGCCTACCCGGCAGTCGCGTGCGTCATCACCCACCGCGTGCCTCAACTCGCACTTGCTCACACCGGCTCACAGATGTTCCGTTACCGCTGCGTTACCGCTGGGTCGACCCGGGAATGAAAAAACCCCCTACTCCCCAGTGAAAAACTGGAATGCAGGGGGTTTCTCGTGGCGGTACCGGTGGGATTTGAACCCAAAGTCCCGCCCAGTCACAGCCTGGTGGGAGGTCCACTGCCCCGTAAATTCAACGGTTTTCGGTCACCATAACGCCTCGTGGATCATGCCAAATTTTTTGAAGTGTGGGCAGAATGTGGGCAAGCGAACCTCCTCAATGTATGACCAGCTGTGTGATGTGTCAGGACATCTCTGACAGATCTGCAGCAGAACACTTTTGACAGTTACGGGATTGTGCGCGGTTCGCGCGGTCCGCCGGGTCTGCGGGGCGGCCGCCGACAGCGTATTTGGATCCGGGGAGCGGCCAGCGGTGCTCGATCAGTAGGGTGCTTTGGGAGTCGAAGACGAGGTGGGCCAGGGTATGACTTACTTGGAATTTCGTGCCGCAGGCGAAGACGGTGCCGTTGTCACGGAAGCGCGTCATCCGCCGGTCAACATGGACTCCGAAGAGTGAGGTGGGGTGCGTGGAGGTTCGACTGGCGGATGTGGCAAGCTGATCTGGCCTCGATTTACCATTCTGCGTTGTCCCCACCGGAGGTTGTGTGCTTAGAGTGAGCGGTGTCGACGCTCTTTGAAAAGTAGTCCGTGGGCGCTCTTCGAAAAGTAGGGCGCGGTACCGATGTTGATGATGTGGCCGCGGAAGGTGAGCCGTTAGCCGATCCGCGCCTGGAGTCTCTGGTCGGTGAAGATGTAATAGGCCGTCGGCTACGCACCGCCGCAATCGCGGCGGCCGGCCTGACGTTGTCACCACCGCTGATAGCGCTTCAGGACCTCCCGATGGGCGATGAGCGCCGCATCGAGAGTGAGTTTGCCATCCAAGAACAACTCCCATGGACCCGCGTGCCCGCGCTCGGCCTGCTTGCGTAGCGACAACTCCACCAAGGGTTCCTCGCCCCGCCACGCCCACTCGCCGACGTACTCATAATTGCATGATACCCGGGAGTGAACTCCTGAATTAGCCCGATTCGGTATTCAAACCCACGATATGCCGCCAGGAACTCCTCCTCGTCGGGCATGAGCTCCGCGAAGAAGCTACGGAGCTTGGTCGTGAATAGGTGGCTCGTCGGATACACCCAACCGTTTGTACCCACCCACCGCGGCAAATTCTTCGCCCAGTCATCCGCGAGTAGCCGCTGATAATGAAGAACCTGAGCAGCATTCGCGCGCTGCTCTAACCCGAGACCAGTCTTGCCCTCCACTTCGGTTGCGATAGCGATCAGCAGACCTTCCCGGTTCCGTTTCGTCGCCGTGATCGAGACAATTGCCACCGCCACTAGAGCTGGAATGAGCCGAACCGAGCGGAGCATCTGATTCGACTGGAGCGGGAATGCTGCCCCGGCATCGACGAGTCGCTGCACCACGTCTACCCATAGCCGATCGTGCACACCATCAGGGTCATGCCACACACCTTCTATCAGCAGTGGCGCGAGCTGATGCATCGACCGAACGTGACTATCGATTGTGTCGTCGACCGTTTGCCAAGTCACTTCAGCACCATCCAAAGATGAAACCGACTGCGCGGCGATGGAGTCGACCACACCGTCGACTATGCCCATGACTAAGTCATACAAATCGATCCTTCGAACGGGATCGGGCAGATACCGCTTCAGCCGGGCGACCGCCATCGCCGTGGTCAGCGGCGGCGCCGACAACCGATCCAGAGCCTCTAGGCTCTCAACGAGCTCGCCGAATAAATCGTCAGCGTTGGAGGCGGGGAGGACGATCCCGCCCCGGCCGGTCAGCAGCCGTTTCGCGGTCTCGCCACGGCTGCTGCGCTGGTCCCAATACAGCGGATATCGACGTGACGTCGCCTGCTCCAAAGCACCGACAAGAGCAACGTCCCAGTCCGCCGACCATCCGGACACGACCAGCCCGTATTCATCGAATACCTGGTCCAGGAGACCAGTCCACTCCAAGGGATAATCCGAGAGCTCTGCCGGCGTGTTTCGAGTCCCCAGATCTCGATAGTCACCATGTAGTTTGATAACGGTCGCGCGCGAATGCGCCAATGGCGCCATTCCCTTGACGGCCTCCGGCCGCGAGATCACCTGAGCTGATACACCGACAGCATCAAGTGCCTGTTCCATCAGCCGGTCAAAGTTGGTCGTGACAATCACTTTCACTGATCCCCGGCGCACAAGCTCCGCGATCGCACGATGCGCCTTACTGGGTTGCAGCACGGGTGTCTCATCATCTGAACCCGGCTCGAAGAAGCCAGCAAGCAGACCCTGCCGGGCCGCGGCGGACTGCGCCAACTGCTCCAATAACGACGAATACCCCAACTTACCCACGCCGTTCTGACTCCACCACAACTCAGGATCAGCCCGGGCAGCAGAAACTGCACTGGAATCATTAGGGGCCGAAGCGGCCGCGACACGAGCTACGAGTTCCGTAACGACACCCCAACCGGTCAGCAGCCCCGCCCCGGTTGAGACACCCGAACCTAGAAGCACCGCGTAGACGCCGGGTTGTGAATGCATCGACGTGGCCAACGACACGAGCGAAGACAAACCTCTATTTGCAGACATGCGGCCAGCCTGACAGTAACCTCTTGCAATTGCATACCCCTGCCCTCGTCGCCAGCCTCACGAGCGGGACCGCAGAGTTTTTTACGGTGTGTGACTAACGCGCGTGCGACGCGCCACCGCTGATCGAACCGCTATGGCCCAAGGCGCGGGACTGTAGAAACTGAGCACGCGCGTTCACGCTGCGGCGTGCATCTGCCGAGTTGTCTGAATAACGCTTTGTCAAACGCTCATTGCTCCGTGCTGCCTTCTCGTCAACTCGACGTCCGGCGGCTTCCTCAGGGTTCATGCCCTTCATGGTGTGACCTCCTCCGTGGTATTTGCAACGGTACCGGTACCGGCTGACGCTCGGTAGTAGGCGGCCTGAGTGTTCAGGAACTCCGGCCCTTTCTGCGCGGCGATAACTAGCGCCATAGTTCGCGCCATACCGAGGATTGCAGCACGCTGCGGGCCGCCGATGGCACCCACCTTCGCATTATTGACGCTCAGGAAACCGAGCTGCACCATATTCGCCTTGACAGGCACCGAGTAGAACGTCTTGTACTTCTTCTGACTCCAGTCGACGCCGTATACGACTTCGGGGTCACTCTTGACCTCGGTCTCTTCGTCGGCTTTGTCGAGAATTGCCCAAACCTCGTGATCTGGGTCTTCTCGCTCCAGGAAAGGCCTGTTTGGTCGATCATTGCGCCCATGCCGAGTTTCGTGGAGAGGGTTATCGAGAATGCGCAGGCCACCTGCTTCCCTGCGTAGCGAGTAATAAGACGCACGGCTGTCGTCGCCGATCGCGCTGGCAGATTGCCGGGCGAGAGTGCGCCGCAATGCCTTAATTGCCTCGATCCGAGCGGCACCACGCAAGAAGGTCGACTCGATCGCTTCGCTTATGAAAATGTTCAGGTCATCGACCGCTTTCTCGGCAGATCGTTCGCTCTCACGAAAGGTGATCTCACCAAGTTTTTTGTCGTAACGGTCGGCTGCCTTGTCGGCCAAGATTGCCGCGGCCGCAATTGCGCCAGCAATGATTCGGGCCGTGCCCCACCCTGGGTCGGTCAACAGGATTGGGGAGAGCACGGCCACGACGGCTCCTAGAAATGTCAGGATCGTAAAGACGAAAGCATCCCGCAGAACGAGAAGCACTGGCCCGACCGCCTTCAAGAAGGGACTGACCGCACCCTTTTTGCCTTTGTCGCCCACATGCTTCGCGCCGCCCTTTTTGTCTCGAACCATGTGAACAATAGTTGCAGACCCGCAGCCATACGCACCGCCAACGCGTTCGTTACACATGTCGCGGCCGGCGGTTTCGCCGACCTATTCAAAACAGTCCGCAACAGTGGATGTGGGGCGTGATCGTCGCCCTTACGAAGGAACTTCCGAGGAAGCCCCGACGGTCACTGGCGCGACTTGACTCATCACAGCAAGCCGTCGGTGATTGCTCGGTGATCGTACCTACGGACGTAGTGAAGCTCGTCAGTGCTTCGCAGTTTCGGACGATTCCATACAGCATTCTGCCGTGCCGTCCGCGAAGTGGTGATCCGCTGGAACAGAATCGAGTCGGATCCCTCCAATGCGCACAGATCGAGGGAGATGTCAGACCGAGCGCCGATGAATTCCTTGCCGAGGGTCTACCTCAGGTAGAGCGTCGAAATGGCGACCTGGCGACTTGGTGTTAGGAGGAGCCAGAGTTTGAGAGCGTCGGTTAGAAGAAATATGCGTCGGTCACGGGCGCGTCACATGTGAACTGATCGGGAGTTGCTTTGTCTTGCAACTCTAGCGATATAAGACGTCTCACCGCCGCGACCTGAGCTTCCTCAGAATCGCCGGAATCTTGCGATGCGCCGATTCTCATAACTACGTCGCTTAACCGCATGCTTGAACTGTGATACTCGCCATTGATTATGAGACACCCTGGGAGCAGAAATGACGAAATTGATCGGCTATGCATGAGTGTCCACGTGACAGCAGTCCACCGACCGGCAACAGATCGACATCCTCGCCGCTGGCATCCGGCGNGGCAGGCCTGCGGGGCTGCTGGAAGTCCTGTTGATTCCCACGCAGTCAAGATTCCGGCTCTCACGGAGGGATGCGGATCACTCCGTTGCCTTCCTCCTTTGAACGATGGCCGCGGACAAAGGCATGCACGTTCGCCCCGGACGGTGACGTGGCACGATGAGGGCGGATAATTCGAGCGGGCGTGTTGTCTTATATTCCTAGCGATATAAGACGTCTCACCGCCGCGACCTGAGCTTCCTCAGAATCGCCGGAATCTTGCGATGCGCCGATTCTCATAACTACGTCGCATAACCGCATGCTTGAACTGTGATACTCGCCATTGATTATGAGACACCCTGGGAGCAGAAATGACGAAACTGATCGGCTATGCATGAGTGTCCACGTGACAGCAGTCCACCGACCGGCAACAGATCGACATCCTCGCCGCTGGCATCCGGCGTGACGACCTTTACGTCGACTACGGCATCTCNGTGACGACCTTTACGTCGACTACGGCATCTCCGGTGCTCGAGCGTCACGGCCCCAGTTCGACCGTGCGCTCGACGCACTCCAAAACGGCTACACCCTCGTTATCACGACCCTGGTCCGGCTGGGCCGATCGACACAGAACATGCTCGCGTTCGTCGAGGAACTCTACGGCCGCGGATCTGGCCTCCGCGTACTCAACCTGGGCGGCGGCGACGTCGACACAGCGACACCAGTGGGGTCCATGCTGTTCACGATCATGGCGGCACTCGGACAGATGGAACACGAAATCAAACGAGAACGTGTGATCGACTCCATCACGAAGCGCCGCAACGCCGGCAAGGATCTCGGTGGGAGGCCGCAAGTCATCACTGACAGCCGAATCCGCAATGCCCGCCGCCTCATAGAAGGTGGAGAGACAGCAGCGCAAGTCGCGCGCGATCTCGGAATGTTCCGAGCGACCTCGCGCGCCCTGAGATAACGCTGAGCATTCGAGTGACGAAGTCCGGATAAATAGCGACGTCACACAGAGATACCGCGGGTCGACACGGAGCAGGGTGGGGCAAGACCCTGTGCGGCGAGGAGCGGCAGAGGGTATGCGCAAGCAGCGGAAAAAGTCGGCAACCACCACTGTCAGGAAACTAGATTTGCGGATACTCTTCGCCGCAGGCGTGCGTGCGTGCGAGTAAGGCCAATGCATTTGGCTGAGGGCTACGTATCAACGCTGTCGCATGAATCGTCGGGATCGTCCCGATGGGCGAGGACACATAGGAGTGAAACGTGAAGAAGAACATCAAACTGGTACTCGGAGCGAGTGCAGCCGCGCTAATCGCCGTGTCGATGGGCGCCACCTCGGCATCAGCGCATGTCCCGACATCGGTGCGCGGTAACGCGGTGCTGACCGCCCACCTTACGGAGCTTAATGACTCGGGAGCGTCGGGCAAGGCCATCGCCGTCGTTCGCGGCGAGACGATCAGGGCGATCGGAATCCGCGCGAAGGGTTTGTCCCCCGATGCTCCGCACGCCCAGCACATCCACTTCGGAGAGGATGCCATGAACGAGTGCCCCACACTGGAGATGAACGACACCAACGGTGACGGACGAATCAACACCGTCGAGGGCACTCCGGCCTACGGCCCCATTGTGGTGTCCCTGACCACCAGCGGAGACACCACACCGGCCAGTGCCCTGGACGTTACCCGGTTCCCCGTCTCGGAGAACGGCACCTATAAGTACCTCCGGACCAACATCGGCTTCACGGACGTGGCCGGAACCGGCTACCAAGGAGGCGACGGCACCGCTGCGGACATCGCCGAGGCCATCCGCGACGGTGAAGGCGTCGTCGTGATCCACGGAAACGACTACGACGGCAACGGAACGTACAACCTCAGCGATCCCGAGGGTGCGAGCGAGCTTGACCCCACCCTCCCCGCCGAGGTAACCGACCCGGTCGCCTGCGGAGTGCTGCACTAGCTGCAAGCGTCCGGCCAAGGCTGAGGTCCGGGCCCGTGCGAGCGCGCACAGTGCCGTACGGTCCTGGACCTCACCCTTCGTACAGGACGCCAAGATCCCGGGGCCTGCTCGGGCGCGCTCAAGAAGGCAGCGGTGCAAACCGCTTGGTTCACCGCGGTGAGAGAACCAACGTCCGAATCACACGCGCTGACGCTCGCTCCAGACCGCACCACTACACAAGCCCCCGAAGACGCCTTCAACATTGCCAACAGCCTCCACGCGGGGCCAAAAGAAGACCCCCGACGAACTAACGAACAGCAGCACTAGCGCCAAGCGATCACAGAACGCCACAACCGACCGGCAAAATTCACAGCGTTAACAGTCACGACCCGCACGCACCGGACAAGCCTGTCATTTGTACGTTCGATTGCGTGACAGATCTATTGTCATTTTCCGAAGTCGTCTGCACAACGGCCATTGTGTTTTCGGGGTTGTGCAGGCGAGTGTGAACACTGGCTTTTCCGTACTTCTCTGCACAAACGCCCGTTTACCCCCAACCTCTGCACGACGCACGTTCAGGCGGCGGTGTCCCCGGCTCGTTGGATTGCCCGGCAGACCATGGACCTGGCGACGCTGAAGAGTTCTGCGATCTGCGCGGTGGTGTGTTCGCCCCGCTGGTGGACCTCGACCAGGTGCTTCTCCTGCGCCGGGGACAGTTTGGGCTGCTTGCCGCGCAGCCGGCCAGCCGCTTTGGCGACTTGCCTCCCTTCGCGGGTGCGTGCACGGATCAGGTCGGCCTCGAATTCAGCGACCATCGCGAGCACATTAAAAAGGAGCCTGCCGACCGGGTCGGTGGGGTCGTGAACGGAACCGCCGATGCTGAGCTTCACCTCACGAAGGGTGAGGTCGTCGACGATGTCCTTGGCATCGCGAAGCGAGCGCGCCAGTCGGTCGAGCTTGGTCACGACGAGGGTGTCGCCGGCTCGGCATGCGGCTAACGCTTCGCGAAGACCTGGCCGGGCCCGATTCGTACCGGTGAGGCCTTGATCGGTGAACGTCTTTTGGAGTGAAACCCCGAGGGCGGCGAGGGCGTTCTTTTGGGCGCTGAGGTCTTGGTCGTTGGTGGATACGCGTGCATAGCCGATAAGCATCCCGGTCATGCTGGAGTGTACCGTTTATCCCCC
>NZ_PJJM01000045.1 GCF_002929805.1 Cryobacterium sp. Y50
CCAGAACGACCCCGCGTTCGGCTACCGGTTCATCGCCGACGAACTCAAACAGGCCGGTCTCAACGCGGGTGAGAACCGGGTCTGGCGGCTGTGCTCCCAACAGCGGCTCTGGAGTGTGTTCGCGAAGAAACGCGGCCTGACGCGGAAGGCCGGGCCGCCCGTCCACGACGACCACGTCCAGTTTGCGAGGCCCGCTTGTCCTTGTGCGACCAACAAAACGTGCGGCGAACCGAAACGCGTGGACGTTGGTAGCAGCAGCGAATTCACAAGCCCCCTCACCTACGGCGCAAGCGTTGAAGGATCGGACGCGCTAGTAGACACACCAGTACGGCCCTGCCTGCGTGCCCAGTGCGCGATCAATGCCGTCTCGCGTCATAAGTCCTAGTCAAATAAACGTCCTTGGCCGTACCCCTTCTGCTTGGAAACGCCAGTTGTCACAGCCTAGGGTGCGAGGCCGAGTTGTTCGAGCATGCCCTGTTCGTCGCTGCTACCCCACCGCTCGACAAGTTTGCCGTTCTCAAACCGGCTAATTTGCATGCCACGAACAGACATCGCTTTTCCGCTAGCGGCGTGGCCCATGAGGGGGCCTTGGTGGGTGCCGGTGAGGGTATAGGCGAATGCGACGTCGGTATCGTTTGNTGGAAAAGCAGCAATCATCTCACCGAAGAATGCTTTGTAGCCTGCCGGCCCTGGGCCTTGACCAAGGGCAGCGTCATTGTCGACCGCGTCGACGGCCACAAGATCATCGAGAAGGTCAAGTTGCCCGCTGTTCACGGCGTCACCAAACTTCTGCTGGGCCGCGATATTCACTTCTTTACTCATGTGTTTACTCTCTTCGTAGAGATTTACCGTGGATGGGTTTGTGTGGGTCACAGGGTGACCATACCTCCGTTGACATTCAACGTTTCGTCGACGACGACCAAGGTGGGCCCCTTCGGTTCCACTACTTCGCGAGGAAGGCGAGCACGTGCCGGTTCCATTCGTCTTTGTGTGAGACGGTGAGACCGTGAGGGGCGTCTTCAATCAGCACAAGTTCGCTGCCGGAAATGGCCTCGTGAGTGCGCTTGCCACTGACCTCGAACGGCACGATGGTGTCGGAGTCCCCGTGTATCACCAGGGTCGGCACGGTGATTTTCGTCAGATCAACACGAAAATCCGTCGTGGCGAATGCGGTCGTACTGTCGAGCGTGCCCTTCGGCGACGCCATTTCGGCGATATCAAGGTTGTAAGCAATCTGCTCCGAGCTGACCTTCGGCTTGTTCACCAGCGACGGCTTGCCGGCGGTGAAGAACATCTGAACAAATTCGTGCAGGAATGCCGGCCGGTCACCGGTCAACCCGTCGTGGAACCACTGAGCCAGTCCGGTGTCTACGCCTCCATCAGGATTGTCATCCGATTTCCACAGGTAAGGCGGCACGGCACTGGCGAAGACGAGCTTCGCGATGCGCTCGGTACCGTACGTGCCCACGTAACGGGCAACCTCACCGCCACCCATCGAGAATCCGATCAGGGTGACGTCCCGTAGGTCCAGGGTGTCGACGACGGCCTTCAGGTCGGCAGCGAACGTGTCATAGTCGTATCCATTCCACGGCTGGGACGACTGGCCGAACCCGCGACGATCGTAGGTGATCACCCGGTAACCGGCATCGACCAGCGCAGGCACTTGACCTTCCCAAGACCTGCTACTTAGGGGCCAGCCATGAATCAGGACGACGGGATTCCCAGCGCCGACATCTTCGTAATGCAGTTCTACATCAGGATCGTTCTGACCGGGGACGGTGATGAAAGGCATGTTCTCTCCTCGTAATCGTAGATGGTTCGTTGGAGGTAACTGAGATTATGAAATTCATACAATCGAGGTTCGCTGAAAGAACGCTGAAATGATGGTCGCTGAGGGAAATCGTGTCCCGATCGGCCCGAGTGACGGTAGTGGAGAGCTGTCAGTCGTCAAAGGCTCCGCAGGGCATGTCTCAGCCCACGCACAGCCGATGCTCTTACGGGTGAGCTGCCGCGGTTATCTCGGACAATGGGCCGTCTTGAAATGGGGGGTTACTGAAAGTAGAGATCAGCATGACCACATTGCGGAGAAAATTTACCCAAGAGTTCAACGACGAGCTGTGCCGCGAAGTGATCAGCACGTCCAAACCGATCGAGGACGTCGCGACCGCGTACGTTATCGGGCCCGAGACGCTTCACCTTCGGCTGAACAAGCACCGCGAGGCCAACCGCGGCACGGAGGCGGCCATCCCCTTCACGTCCCCTCCGGCACAGAAGAATTTACCGTTGCCGCGCAGCACAAGGGCATGACACCCCGGGTCGGATTCGGCTGCCGCTACCACAGCCTTCAGTTAGTGAGCCAGCGAGATACTGAGGGCGTTCACCTCGGCGGGGCAATTTAGTGCGACCTAAACCACACCACCACGGCGCGTGACCTTCAGCGTCTCGTACTCCGCGCTCAACGCGGCGCCATCCGGATCGCGCCGTCGAGACGGATCGTCTCACCGTTGAGCATCGCGTTCTCTACGATGTACGCAACGAGGGCTGCATGCTCCTCGGGTTTGCCCAGGCACGATGGATGCGACGTCTGCGATCCAAACGCGGCGATTGCACCCGCCAGCAACGACTCGAACATCGGGGTGTGGAAGAGTCTGGGTGCTATCGTCATGACGCGAATCTTGTGCTCAGCAAACTCCCGTGCAATCGGAAGGGTAATCCCTGCTATCCCAGCTTTAGAAGCTGAATATGCAGCCTGCCCCATCTGACCATCGAACGCGGCAACCGATAGGTGTTGACGATAACGCCACGTTCCTGCCTCGCCGCGGGAGACTCCATCACAGCGCTCCGCTGATGCGAATGACATTGAAGGAACCAATGAGATTGATCTCGATTACTCGACGGAAGTCAGCGAGCGGATGCGGGCCCCTTCTTGCCAACTACCCACGACGCTGTCACAGCTCCAGCGCAGTTCACAACGATGTCGAGTCCGCCGAGCTCGGCTGCCGCGTCCAGGTTACGCGTAACATCACCCTCAGCAGTGACATCCGCCTGTACGAACGCAGCTCGCTCGCCCATCTCTGCAACGACGGCTTTCCCGCGGTCCCGATCACGGTCAACGACCACAACACTCGCGCCTTCGGTGTGAAGCAGACGTGACGTTGCTAGTTCAAGCCCGGAAGCGCCTCCGGTCACAAAAGCGACCTTGCCCAAAATCTCCATGTTCATGCCATATTGCTGCATCGCAGCTCTAATTATTAGGCGATCCGATAAACTAATTTGTCATGCAACGAAAGTGCACGTTAATCGACCAAAGGAACTCGGTGCCCCCTTCGACCCCACTCGCCGTTGACCCGATCGCCGAAGCCCGCCGTCAGTGGGTAGACCATGGCTGGACGGATGCCGCAAACGGCATGGCCGCCGTAACGTCGATTATGCGAGCTCAGCAACTCATGCTCGCTAGGGTCGAGTCGGCATTGAAGCAGTACGCGCTGTCCTTCGCGCGATACGAGCTGCTTACGCTGCTTAGCTTCACCCATGACGGTGCCCTGCCGATGACGAGCGCCAGCGCGCGGCTGCAGGTGCATCCAACCAGTGTGACAAACACGGTTGACCGCCTGGAGAAAGACGGTCTGGTTCGCCGCGCAGCGCATCCGACAGATGGCCGGGCGACCCTCGTGATACTGGAGGCCGCCGGACGCGAGCTGGTGGCCACGGCATCCGCCAGCCTGAACAGCGATGTCTTCACCAATCCGGGAATGCCAGAGGACGACCTCACCGGCCTGGTGCGAATTCTCGCGCGGTTTCGCCGCCAGTCCGGCGACTTCATCGATCCGCCGATACCGCCAGATCCGCTCTAGGCAGCTCAGCGGTTGACGAACTGCATCTCGCGCTTGTCGATAAAGGCGACCATGCCCTCCGTCTGGTCTTCCAGCGCGAAGGTGGAGTGGATGGCTCGCCGCTCGAAGCGTACATCCTCAGCAAGTGTTGACTCGAACGCGACATTGACCGCTTCCTTCGCGGCATAGACGACGGGCAGTGACTTTTCGGCAATAGTGGTTGCCGTTGAGACGGCATCCTCAAGCAGGTCGGCTGCCGGAACGATTTTGGCGACTAAGCCGCACCACTCCGTCTTCAGCGTCCATGGTTCGACCGGTGAGGATCAGCTCCATGGCCTTCGCCTTACCGATAGCGCGCGTCAGGCGCTGGGTTTCGCCCATTCCTGGAATTGCGCCTGAGTTGATTTCTGGCTGACCGAACTTCGCGGTGTCGGAGGCCAGGATGAAGTCGCACATCATCGCGACCTCGCATCCTCCGCCGAGCGCACACCCGGAGACGGCGGCGATCATCGGCGTATGCACGGCTGCAAAATCGTCCCGAGCTGAGAACAATCCGCTAAAGAAGACATCCTGATAGCTTTTGTCCGCCATCTCCTTGATGTCTGCGCTGGCCGCGAACGTGCGCTCCGAACCGGTGAGCATGGTTGCGCCGAGGCCGGTGCGCCCCGGTCGAACGCCGTTGCCGCATCAACCACTTCGTGCATGAGCGCCTCGTTGAGGGCGCTCAGCACTTTCGGGCGATTCAGGATGATAAGCCCGAGCCGGTCTCGCTTCTCCAGGAGCATCTCTGTGGCGGTCTCAACCGTCGCGCTCATTGCCTGTCGTCCAGCAGCGCGCGCCCAACGATCAGACGCATAATCTCGTTGCTTCCCTCGAGAATCTGATGAACTCGCAGATCACGTACCACCTTCTCGATGCCGTAGTCGGCGAGGTAGCCGTAGCCGCCGTGCAGCTGAAGCGCCGCGTTCGCGGCCGTGAAGCTTGCATCCGTTGCGAAGCGCTTCGCCATAGCACACAACGATATCGCGTCATCCGCACCGGTATCCAGGGCCCAGGCCGCACGATGAAGCAGTGCCCGCGCCGCCTGAAGTTCAGTCTCCATATCAGCGAGGGTGAACAGCAGCGCCTGGTGTTCGGCCAGCGGCTTGCCGAAGGCGCTGCGCTGGGTGACGTAGGCGATCGTCTTCTCTAGTGCCCACTGTGCACCGCCGAGCGAGCAGGCTCCAATGTTGATGCGGCCACCATTGAGTCCCTTCATCGCGATGGTGAAGCCGGCGCCCTCCTCGCCAAGCAGGTTATTGACCGGAACTCGCACGTTGTCCAGGATTACCTGTCGAGTCGGCTGCGCGTTCCAGCCCATCTTTTTCTCGTTGGCGCCGAATGACAGTCCTTCAACATCTGAAGGAACCAGGATGGCACTGATCCCCTGCGCGCCATGACCTCCGGTGCGCGCCATCACCACATACGCAGACGATGTTCCGGCGCCGGAAATGAACTGCTTGGTGCCGTTTATCAGGTAGTGATCCCCGTCGCGCAACGCAGAAGTCGACAGCGCTGCGGCATCCGATCCGGCCTCCGGCTCGGTCAGGCAGTAGCTTCCGAGCTTCTCCATCGTCGCAAGTTCTGGAACCCACTGTGCGCGGATCTGATCGCTGCCGAAGGTGTCGATCATCCACACCACCATGTTATGGATGGAGATGTACGCCGCAATGGTGGTGTCACCCTTTGCCAGTTCCTCGAAGATCAGTACGGCATCACTGCGGGTGAGGCCGACCCCGCCGTGTTTCTCGCTGGCGTAGATACCGCCGAGTCCCAACCTTCCGGCTTCGCGCAGGACATCCACGGGGAAGTGCTTAGCCTGGTCCCACTCGACAGCGTGCGGGGCGAGTGAGACCGTCGCGAAGTCGCGGACGGCATCGACGATGGCGTCTTGTTCCTCAGTCAGTGCGTACATGGGTCAATGCATCGCCGGAGTGACGAAGCTTGCGCCCTCCCTGATGCCGGACGGCCAGCGAGAGGTGACGGTTTTCGTTTTGGTGTAGGAGCGGAAAGAGTCAGGCCCAAGCTGGTTGAGGTCGCCGAACCCGGACTTCTTCCAGCCGCCGAAGGTGTGGTGCGCGATCGGCACAGGGATCGGCACGTTGACCCCGACCATCCCGGTGTTCACCCGAGCGCAGAAGTCCCGCGCGGTATCGCCGTCGCGGGTGAAGATCGAGACGCCGTTGCCGTACATATGCTCGGACGAAAATCGCAGCGCATCTTCGTAGTTGTCCGCGCGCACGATGATCAGCACCGGACCGAAGACCTCCTCTTTGTATATGTGTATCTCAGGAGCGACGTGGTCGAAGAGTGTCGGGCCGAGATAAAACCCGTTCTCGTAGCCGTCGACGACGTGTCCGCGGCCGTCGGCCAGCAACTCGGCCCTCTCGTCGACTCCGATCTGAATGGCATCGGAGACTCGGCCGACGGCATCCATTGTGATGAGCGGGCCGTAGTCAGCGGTTTCGTCGTGCGAGTGACCGATCTTGAGAGACTTCGCCCGTTCGGCGAATTTTGCTGCCAGCGCATCGCCGGTATCCTTGCCAACCGGAACGGAGACAGAGATGGCCATGCAGCGTTCCCCTGCTGAGCCGTGACCGGTGCCGACGACGCCGGCGACTTGGTCGAGGTCGGCATCCGGCATTACAACCATGTGGTTTTTCGACCCACCAAAGCATTGGGCGTGCTTGCCATTGGCGGTAGCAGTCTCGCAGATGTACTGCGCGATCGGGGTGGAGCCGATAAGGCCGATGGCCTTGACGCGGTCATCCATTAGTAGCGCGTCGACGGCAACCTTGTCACCGTTCACGACGTTCAGCACGCCGGCCGGAAGACCGGCTTCGAGGAAGAGTTCTGCGATGCGCAGCAGGACGGAAGGGTCTCGCTCTGACGGTTTGAGGATGAAAGAGTTGCCCGCCGCGAGCGCGGGTCCCATCTTCCAGAGCGGGATCATGGCAGGAAAGTTGAATGGGGTGATCCCCGCAACAACGCCGAGCGGCTGACGCATCGAATAGACATCGATGCCGGTTCCGGCACCACTGGAGCATTCACCTTTGAGCAGGTGGGGAGCACCGGCGGCAAACCCGATGACTTCCACGCCTCGTTGAATGTCTCCCTTGGCGTCGGCGATGGCCTTGCCGTGCTCGGACGCGAGTGTCCGCGCGAGGGAGTCCATGTCGCGTGCCACGAGTTCGAGGAATTTCAGTAGCACGCGTGCGCGACGCTGCGGGTTCCACTCGCCCCAGGCGAGCTGCGCCTCTTCTGCGTTCGCGATTACCACCTGCACTTTTTCCGTAGTCGCCAGCGGCACACGCGCCTGCACGGCTCCGGTGCTCGGATCGAAGACGTCACCGAACTGCCCTGAAGTGCCGGCGACATGCTTACCTCCGACGAAGTATGTCGATTCGCGAACCATCTGAAACCCTACTTCCCGCGCAACCACCGTGGTCGACGCTCTCATCAAATATACTTGGGTGAGCTAGTAATTCATAGGACATGCTGGTAATTATCCGGGTGGGCGAATATTCAAAGTGCTAGCGTGAAACCCTTCCTAAGAGGGCTGCGATCGGACGCAGGATAATCGGACGCGCGACGAACCAGGCCAGGACTATAAGCACCAGCGAGCCTGCAAGGAACCAGAACCCGACCCAGGACTCGTCATCGCGACCGCCATACATGTGGTTGGGGTTTCGCAGCGCCCCGGCGGCGAACACCAATGTGACGTGGGCGATGATGAACAACACGAAGTAGAGCATCAGCGGAATGTACACAGCACGGGCAACTTCGACCGGATACAACCGGTTCAGCCGCGTCGCACCCTGGGGCCACGCTACGGACATCCGGATGCCGGTGATCACCGCCAGCGGTGCGGCAATGAACACGGTAATGAACACGGTAATGAATACGGTAATGAACACGGTAATGAAATACCTCAGCAGCTGCAGGCCGTTGTAGTTGACCCAGCCGTTCTCGGTTGGCCACCTGAGGGAGGTTACTGGATGGCCGCCGGGATAGCGTTCGGCAAGACATCCCAGCTGGTCGGGACGATTCGCATCCATTGCGCAGTGGAGAAAATGAGCAGGAAGAAGACTACGCCGTTCAGTACCCAAAGCGCGTCGAGGCTGAGGTGCAACCACAGTCGCGGCTGATCTTCTTCGGGGAGTTGCGCGTGCGGATCGGGCCGGAGTTGTTGCGCGTCCAGAAGGCGGCCGGACGCTGGTTGGTGCGCACCAACCACTCGGTGCGGATGATGCGCACCAGAAAGGACACGTTGAGAAAGTTCTGCCACGCAAACCAGGCCTGGAAGTCGACCGCGACACCATCCGGAAGTTCGGACTGGCCGGGATAACTGGTCGGAAAGTCTTGCACCGCCGGCAGCTCCCGCACCCAGTGAGCGATCAAAACACCGACAAAAGTCAGCACCAGCAAGCCAACAACGAGCCAGGTGAAACGGGTCAAGCAATTTCTGGAGCGCGGTTCGGCGCTTTGAACGCTTGGACACGGACGCTCTTTTTCTATTGGCGGTCTCGGCTGCTATTTGCGACGCGCTAAGATTGCCGCCACCAGCTGCGGCACAACGGTGAATACGTCTCCGATAATCCCGAAGTCGGCGACATCGAAGATTGGAGCATCCGCATCCTTGTTGATGGCAACAATAGTTTTCGCCGTCTGCATGCCGGCGCGGTGCTGGATGGCGCCCGAGATTCCGAGCGCGATGTAAAGCTGGGGAGATACCGTCGTTTCGGTCTGCCCAACCTGGTAACTCGGCGGCACGTAGCCGGCGTCCACCGCGGCGCGGGACGCCCCGATGGCGGCGCCAAGCGCGTCTGCAAGCTGCTCCACCAGCGCAAAGTTTTCCTTCGATCCGACGTCACGACCACCAGAGATGACAGTGGATGCCCCCGCAGCTCAGGCCTGTTCGATGCAACAACGGCTATCGGGTTGCCCAGCCTACGAGCAGCGGTGATGAGCGATGGAGCTGAACTGGCGAGCTTGCCCGCGTTGGAGACTTCGATGAGAATAAGAATATTCGACATTGTGGCTTCTCCGTCAGGTCAGGCAGCCGGCGGCGAGTAACTCTGCGAGCTCCACTGCAGCGTTGCCGTCGTCGATAATTTTGGTTCCGGCGGACCGCGCAGGCCGCTCGGTGGTGATTGTGACTACCGATCGACCACCCGAAGTGAGCTCGACATCCAGCTCGCTAATCGACAGGGTGGTGAAGGGCTTGCGCTTGGCCGTCCTGATGCCTTTGAAATTGGGAAAACGCGCTTCCGGAGCACTCTCGGTGACGGACACGATAGCGGGAAGCGCCGCGTGGACTGTCGCTGCAGCTGCTTCAGTTCTGCGTTCGCCGCTCACCGATTTCTCCGAGATTTTGATGGTCGTCATCGAGCTGAGGTGCGGGATCGTCAGTCGCTCGGCGATCATCGCGGGGATGACCCCGCCGCGACCGTCCGTCGACTCATTGCCGGCCACCAGCAGGTCGTAGCCGGTGCGCGCAACAGCGACGGCGAGAACCCTGGAGTCAGGCCAAGGTCAGAGCCGACGAGCGCGTCATCCACGACGTGGACGGCTGCATCCGCTCCCATCGACAGCGCCTTGCGCAGCGCCTCGGCAGCGGTAGCAGGGCCCATCGACAGAACGATAATCTCGGCATCGTTGTGCGAGTCCTTATAACTAAGCGGGGTTTCGAGTGCGCGTTCGTTGATCTCGTCGATCACCCGATCTCCGATGGATCGGTTGAGCAGCCCTGTCGCCATATCGAGTTTACGTTCTCCATAAGTGTCAGGCACCTGCTTCACCAAAACGATGATCATCATCGATTCACTCCTAATTCTTTTCGCCATTACGGGGCCGCGTTACCCTGAGAAAATATAATAGGATTCACAACTATTTACGAGGACGTGCCATTAGCATCGGAACCGGCCGTAGCTTTAGCAGATTGTTGTCGTTGTGTTGCTGAGCTCCGACATTCAGCATTACGCATCATCCTCGCTTCGTCATCGCGGGACACCCGGACCCGGCTGTCCCGCACCGACGACCCAGGTGATTTTTGGGAGTTGGGTCATGCCCGGCCATGCTTCAGCTGGGGGAACTGCTCTTCCCTCCACTCGGTGATGGTGATGTGGCCGGCGGCGGCATCCACTTCACGCAGCCGCAGCTCGACGCGGCGGATCTTGCCTGAGATTGTCTTTGGCAGGTCGAAGAACTCGATCCGACGGACGCGCATGTATGGCGGCATGCTCGCTGCCGAGTGCACGAAGATGGATAGCGCCGTCTCGTCAGTGGGTTCCCACCCCTCAGCGAGCACTACATAGGCCTTAGGCGTCGTGAAGCGGGTCTCATGTGGTGCCGGAACTACAGCGGCCTCGGCGACCGCTTCGTGCTCGAGCAGTATGCTCTCGACCTCGAACGGTGACACTTTGAAGTCGGATGACTTGAACACGTCATCGGTGCGGCCAATATAGGTGATCGTGCCGGAAGCATCACGGGATGCCACGTCTCCGGTGTGAAAAAAACCGTCCAGGGTGACCTCGACGTTACGCTGTGGATCGTCCAGGTACTCGGTCATAACGTTGACGGGATGCCGCGACAGGTCGAGGCATAGCTCACCCTCATCGCCGACAACGCCCGTGATCGGATCGACGAGGACGATGAGAACCCCTGGCAGCGGCCGACCCATGGCGCCAGGCACGATCTCGACTCCCGGAGTGTTCGCGACCAGCGCGGAGGTCTCGGTCTGACCGAAGCCGTCGCGGATTGTGAGGCCCCAGACGGCCCGGATCTGCGCGATCACCTCGGGATTCAGTGGCTCACCCGCCGAGACGACCTCGCGCAGCGCTGATGGGCGGTCGAGTGTCTTGGACTGGATCACCATGCGCCACACAGTGGGGGGAGCACAGAAGGTTGTCACAGCTGCTCGGTCGAGCTGGCGTACGAGTTCCTGGGCGTCGAACCGTGAAAAGTTGTAGATGAAGATCGTCGCTTCGGCGTTCCAGGGCGCGAAGAGCAGGCTCCATGCGTGCTTCGCCCACCCGGGCGCGCTGACGGACATGTGCACGTCGCCTGGCTGGGCGCCGATCCAGTACATCGTCGTCAGGTGGCCGACGGGATAGCTCTTCTGCGACTGCTCGACCATCTTCGGCATGCTCGTCGTGCCGGACGTGAAGTAGACCAGGAGCGGATCATCCGCCTCAGGAACGGCCGGGATGAAGACGCCCGTGTGCAAAATTGTCGTGGCGTAGTCGGCCCAACCGTCGATCGGAGCGCCGATCGAGATCCGCGAGAAGTCACCGTCGACACCGTCGAACTTTGCGTTATCCGCGGAGTTCGCGATGACATGCGCGATGCGGCCGCGGGCTAAGCGATCGACGAGCTCCGCGGTGCCGAGGGCGGTCGCGCTCGGCACGATGACCGCGCCGAGTTTCATAATCGCGAGCACACACTCCCAGAGCTCAACCTGATTGGCGAGCATGACCAATACGCGGTCACCCTGGTGCACGCCGTGCTCGCGGAGCCAGCCAGCCACTTGGTCGGAACGGCGCGACATCTCCTGGAAGCTGACCTTGCGCTCCCGACCGTCCTCCTCGACGATCCAGAGTGCAGTGCGGTTGTTGCCGTCGGCGATCACGTCGAACCACTCGACGGCCCAATTGAAGGTCGGGCCGATCTCGGGCCAGGCGAACTCCGCAACGGCGCGTTCGTAGTCGTGGCCGAGCGCGAAGAGCTGGTCGCGTGCTGCCCGGAACCTCTTGGTGTTCTCAGTCGCGGTCATTTCAGCACCCTTCAAAACGGGTCCGGAATCGCACTGGGCGTTTCTCGATGAAGCTGAGCACTGGTTCGAGTGCGCGTTCATTGATCTGGTCGATCACCCGATACCCGACGGGTCGGTTGAGCAACCCTGTCGCCGCATCGAGTTTGCGATCTCCATAAGTGTCAGGCATCTGCTTCACCAAGACGATAATCTCCATCGATTCACCCCTAATTCTTTTCGTCATTACAGAGCCGCGTTACCTCGAAAAAATATACTAGGACTGGCAACTATTTACAAGGAAGTGCCACTAGTATCGGAACCGGCCGTAGCTTTAGCGGATTGTTGTCGTTGTGTTGCTGAGCTCCGATCCTGTCAGAAGCGCAACCCACGCTACGACTTCGGTGACGGGCGGCGTCGTTGGCGGGCATTAGTCGTGGGCTCAATTCAAGTTCACCTCGAAGCTGTCGCACCCCCCGAGTATCCTGCCGCGTCCACGGCGTTACTGTCTCCGCCGTGCCCTGGGCCCGGCACCAAAGCGGTCACACTCTCTTCTTTGATGACCAGTTCGCGGACCTCACCCGAATCGGGATCGATGAAATTAGTTACAAGCGCGGCCACAAGTATTTGACCCGCGTCGTCGACCACGATTCCGGCCGTCTCGTCTGAGCCGCACCGGGCTAAGACCAATACCGTTCACTTAAGCAGTTGAATGGTGATTTCTGGCTCGTGAGCGGGTTGTGGCCAGTGGGCGTGATGGAAGCGTTTGGCGGGCCATTTGGAGACCCTACGCTTGATGACGCGAGGGTTTGATCGTCGTCGGCGCGCGAGATTCAGCCGTTGAATGAGGGCGCGGACTGCATGACTCCAAACTGCGGTGGCGTGGTCAGGCTTTGGCCTGGATGACTTGAGGAGCGCGCAGAGTGCCCTATCGGGGCGTAGTGAAGAACAACGCGTAGTGGTCGAACAGGGCCGCCGCCATCAACCTCAAACGGCTCCTCAACCTGGGATTGACCAGAGAAAAGGGGGGTTGGGCCCTTGGCTAACACCCCAGAGCACGACCACCACCTCGACATAGCGGCCGACGCGGCACAGCCGCCCACAACGTCTCCTCCGAGCCGACGCAACGCCAGATCTTCATACCGGTACCGACCGCTCAGCCCACCTCACCGCGTCCCACCCCGGAGCAAAAAAACACTCTAGAGACTCGCCAGACCGGCTGAACCCCTGTTATTCAGCAGGCTCCTGGATGGGTGAGTCCTAATGGTCGTAGGCGATGAGGGATCGTTTGTTGGGAGTTTCGAGGAGCCAGTTGTGCCAGATTCC
>NZ_PJJM01000025.1 GCF_002929805.1 Cryobacterium sp. Y50
ACACCAAGGAGGGTTCGCCATATTCTTAGAGTTCGCACGCCGCTTTTTCCGTTCCTAAGTTTCTTACCTTTGACAGTTAGAGACCTAGGCGGAGAGCGGCGTGCGGCCGTTAAGACGCTCCCAACGGACCCACGGTTACGTCAGGAGAGCCTGTTTCGGCCGTTATTTGTGACCGATTTCTGAGTGATCGACCATCTTGACACACCCCATTTGGGTCTCATAGATTTTCTTGCGTTGCCCGAGACCCTGCCAACGGATTCACTCACCACGTCCAAGGAGTGCCGTGTCTACACTCGTCATTCGATCGCCCGGGACCGCACCATGACCGCCGCCGAGACGGAGCAGCGTCCTCCCGGGGACGGTGTCAGCAATCATCTGCTTCTCGAACGAGTAGCCGCCGGTGACGCACTCGCCTTCGGCACTCTGTATGACGTCTTCGCCGCCGAAACCTATGCAATCTGTCTGTACAAGTTTGCAATGCCGTCATCGGCCGACAAAGCCATGGTCAAAATATGGATCTTCATATGGAGCCACGCTGCCGCACTCAACGAACAGACGGGTTCAACGAAATCCATCGTGCTGTCCACTGCCTGGGCCGTCACCTCGCAGCGCCGCAGAAGCCCCTCTACAACTGCTCACCCGAAAGGCCCGCTCGGCCCCTCGTGCTTATGAAACCAACAAAATGCGCGGCGAAACGCAACGCGCGATGTTGGTAGCAGCAACGAATTCACGAGCCACCCCTACCACGCTTAAACGTTGACAGATCGGCCGCACTGCCAGGAACACCAGTACAACCTTGCCTGCGTGCAAAGTGCGAGATCAAGGCCGTCTTACGTCGTACATCACTTTTTAAAAATGCGTCCTCGGCCCTACCCCTTCTGCTTGGAAACGCCAGTTGTCACAGCCTAGGGTGCGAGGCCGAGTTGTTCGAGCATGCCCTATTGGTCGCTGCTACCCCACCGCTCGACAAGTTTGCCGTTCTCAAACCGGCTAATTTGCATGCCACGAACAGACATCGCTTTTCCGCTAGCGGCGTGGCCCATGAGGGGGCCTTGGTGGGTGCCGGTGAGGGTATAGGCGAATGCGACGTCGGTATCGTTTGCGACGAGGCGCTCGACGGTGATGTGCAGGTCGGGGAAAGCAGCAATCATCTCACCGAAGAATGCTTTGTAGCCTGCCGGTCCTGGGCCTTGACCAAGGGCAGCGTCATTGTCGACTGCGTCTTCGGCCACAAGATCATCGAGAAGGTCAAGTTCTCCGCTGTTTACGGCGTCACCAAAGGGGAGTGTCTCGATAACGGTGTTTCCGGCGTTTTTCATTAGTAGGATTCTGCGTTCGGCCAGCGGTCGTGGAAGGTGATGGCGAAGATGTGGAGAGCTGGTTTCCACCTCATCGTCCAACGAGCTCGGCCCTCACCGATGTCCTCGAGCACGCACCGCCCGCCGGTACCGGGCATTGAGTGACTCGATCGCATTGGTGGAGCAGATCACTTGGCGGATCTCGGGGTCGTAGGACAGGAAGGGGGTGAACTCTTCCCATGCCGATTCCCATAACCGGATGATCGCACCGTATTTCTTTCCCCAGATCTCGGTCAGATCGTCCAATGCTGCCCGTGCGGCGTCGACGGTCGGAGCGGTGTAGATCGGTTTCACCGCTCGTTTCATCGCATCCCAATCCTTCTTCGAGGACAGCTTGAACGTATTCCGAATGAGGTGAATGATGCACGTCTGCACCGTGTCAACGGCCACACGTTCCCGACAACTTCCGGGAGCCCTTTCAACCCGTCACAGACCAGGAAGAACGTGTCGGTGACACCTCGGTTTTTGATGTCCGTCAGGACAGACATCCAGAACTTTGCGCCCTCACCGCCGGTGCCGGCCCACAACCCGAGAATGTCCTTGTCGCCATCCAAGGTCACGCCGATGGCCGCGTAGATGGGCCGGTTGGCGACCTGCCCGTCTCGGATCTTCACCACGATCGCATCTATGAAGATCGCCGCGTAGACGCCGTTCAAGGGGCGGGACTGCCACGTTTGCATCTCCTCGATCACCTTGTCCGTGATGCGAGAGATCGTCTCTTTGGAGACCTGCGCACCGTAGATCTGGTTGAAGTGCGCGCTGATCTCCCCGGTCGTGAGGCCGCGGGCATACAACGACAGCACAATCTCATCGACCCCGGTCAAACGGCGTTGTCGTTTCGGCACGATCACCGGAGTGAACGTGGCGTCCCGGTCACGAGGCACCTGGATGGTCACCGGCCCCGTCGAGGGGCTGATCACCGTTTTGGGCCGGGTCCCGTTGCGCACGTTGGATTCGTCACGGTCGTCCGGGGCACGGTTCTTCTCATGACCGAGATGCTCAGTCATTTCCTCGTTCAGAGCCGTCTCCAGGAACGTTTTCGTGAACTGGCCCAGCAGCCCTTCAGGACCGTCCAGAGCCAGGCCCTGCTCCTTGGCCAGGCGCACCCATTCCTTCGCCGCCACCGCCTCACGGGTGGGCTCATTTTTCGTCTTCTTCGTCACAGCATCAAGTGTCGTCATCACGGCACCTTTCCCGCCAGACCCACGTCCAGCGCGTCAGGCCGGAAACACCGTTTAAGAGACAGTCCCCCTAGTCCGAGTGAGCTGCTGCGGATATTTCAGGCAGTGGCCTCTCTGAAAATGGGGGGTGCCCCTATGTTTTTGTCAAGCAGCGAGTTGGTGTTCAGTTTCGTAGAGGGTGCCGTCTCGCAGCATGGCG
>NZ_PJJM01000091.1 GCF_002929805.1 Cryobacterium sp. Y50
ATCTGGACCAAATCCGCGGAACAAATCCTCGAATCCCTCAAACGACTTCTACAACGAACTTCCGACGCAGGACACTAGTTGCTCGTGCGCATCGCGACCGGGAGATGTCGGGAAACGGCTTTTCTCATCGCCGTCGACGTCCGGTGCAACTACACGACATGACCGTGACGGCCGTGGTCGATGTGCTGCCGCGCGACACCATGCGCAAGCGTGTCGAATTGCGCTGGACCGGAGGCGGTTGAGACCAGGGGATAGGCATCGCTGAGATCGGGGGAAGGGTCAGGCTCCCGCCCGATACCGCGGGGGCTCTGCCCGGTCTTGATGCGGGCCTGGTAGAGGTGGGACTCGATGGTGCGCACCGAGAGATACAGTTTGGTCGCGATCTCCCGATTGCTCAGACCTTGCCCGGCCAGCGTGGTGATCTCGCGTTCGCGCGTGGTGAGCGCGTCGAGCGAGCTACGTTCCGGAGCTTGGCGCAGGTCTTCACCGCTAGACCCACTCGTCGCCGCATAGTGTTCGGCCCGGGCCTGGCTCCGGTGCTCGGACAGCGAATCGGCCCGTTGCTCGTGCAGGCGTGCGGCATGGATGCTGGCGCTGGCGGCCATTCCGTAGGCACCGAGTTCGGCCAGGTGGCTCGCCGCGCCGTCCATCGCTTCGGCATCGATCGCTGCGGCGGCACGCGTGCGATGGGCCATCGCGAGTACGATAGGCGAGTCCGTCGTTGCGGCGATTCGCTCCAGGTGCACCGCGATGTCGGCGGTGGGTTCGCCGAGCGCGACCAAGGTATCGAACAGCCATGACCGGATCAGCGGTGCCTGTCCATCGGCCGACTCGAGTAGACGATGTGCCAGACCGCGAGCGGCAACGATTCGCCCCGAATGCATCAAGAATTGCAGGTCGGAATAGTCGGACTCAAATTGCGAGAGTGCGTCATCGCCGGTCGGCTCAGCGGATGCCTGTGCGCACGCCATTTTAGCGGCGGCGGCCTGCATGAGTCCCAGCCGGGCGAGGGAACTCGCGTGCAGGCTCTGCACCCAGGGCAGCCAGCCGCAGGGATCGGATCTAATGAGGTTCGCATGGGCCATTCGTAGTTCGGCCTCCGTTCCGACCGTGTCGCCTCGAAAATCCAACAGCCGCGCAGAGATGAACCCGAGAATGCCCAACTTACCTAAGTCGTGGTCAGCGACGGAGACCAGGATCCACCGGTTCAACTCGTCCGTGAGGCTCGCTACATTGAGACCGCTCATGCAGCGCAGGGCCGCCTTGCTCTGAAAGATTTCGAGGGCCAGGCCTTCACTCGAGTAAATGTCGGCGTTGCGTTGTCCGCGGTCGCGGCGGTTGAGGGTCGTGGCGAGTTCGAGCAAGGCGAGGCCGTGCTGGGTGCGCCCTTCGTGGGCGTGGCCGATGCTGCTCAGGCACGCCGCGCGAATGCGGGTGACGACGTTGTAGTCGGCGTTGTTGGCGATGAACTCGCCCTCTCGGGCAACCCGGACCCAGTCCATGCATTGCATGGCCTGGGTGAGGCGAATATATTCGCCTTCGCCACGCATGGTGATATCGCCGGCAAGCCAACCGGCGACCCGGGTGCTGAACGCGGCGTATTCCGCCGCAGTCAGGGGAGAGAACTTGGCGAGGGAAACTAACCAGCGCACGAGCTTGACGCCGTCCGACGGTCTCACGACGAGCGTATCGGCCGGTGCGATGATGGCCAAGGCTGCCGAGTATCGACCTGTGGCAGCCAGAGCACGAGAATACTCAATGGTCGATTTGAGACCTGGTTCGATCCCCAGACTCAGCCCGGCGTAGAGGAGTGCCTGCTCGGGCTGGCCGACGCTGCGGCTGCGGCGGGCGGCCATCAGCAGAATATCGGCGACGACGGCCTGGCCCCATTTCTCCGATACGCCGGGTTCCAAGTCGGAGCATTGAATCCAGCTCCTCGCGATGAGTTGGGCCTCCGCGGGGGTCGTGGCGAACCCGTGGCTGCGGTCCGTCAGCAACACTTCCACCAAGCGTTTGGTAGTTTCACGAAGCAGGGCGCTGTCGATCTGGGCGAGAGCAGCCTCGGCGAGCATGGTGTGACCCTGCACGTGGTTGCCTTGGCCCGACAGGTGGTGCACATGGCCGCGCCGAATAAGATCGCTCAAATCAGCCGGGTTGCTGAGCATCAGCGCCCGGGCATACGTAGTCTTGTGCAGCGCGGCAATCAGCGAGAGCGTCACGAGTTGGGCCGGGGCCAGATCGAGCAATTGGTGGGTCAGCAAATCGGTGATGCGCCGAGACGGCACCAGGAACGCGAAAGCGGTGCGGTTCAGGTCGAACAGGGGCGGCTGCTGCCGGGCGGCCTCGGCCGTGAGCTCGCGGAGCAAGACCCGGGAGCCGCCGCTGCGGTCGTGTAAAAGTGCTTGCGTGACGCGGTCGAATTGCGTGCCCGGTGCGAACTCTTGCACCAAATCGGCAGACTCAGGCGCGGTCAGTGGCTCCAGGTCGATGCGCTCGACGTCGCCCTTGATCCAGAGTTCAGCGAGCAGATGTGTGGTTGTTCTGTCGATCGCCAGGAGGGCGGCGTGTGGTACCAGGTCGCTCGCAGCGAGGAGCGTGATGGCCTGCGTGGCCACCAATTGACTCAGGCTCCGCATCGTGTGGGCGTCGAGGAGGTGGGCGTCGTCAACGAGAACGACTGGCCGGTCGACAGCGCTAACCTGCTGGAAGTAACTCAAAATTCGACCGGTGGTCACGCTCGCACCGGCCAGCGCCTCGGCGAGGGTGAGGTTTGGTCCGTGGAGCAGGGAACCGAAGGGTTCGCTGCTGGCACCCATGGTTCCAATGATGCGCACGGGCCGCGGAGAGGTCTCACTCAGGCGACGCACGACGCTGTCGAGCAGGAAGGTTTTACCAAATCCGAGCGGCCCAAAGATCACCACACTGATGTCCGACCCCAGGCGGGTAACAATCTGCTGCGGGTGGCGATCGATCCCGATGACGCGGGGCGAGGCAGCTGAATTGTCCGGCACCATTCTGTGTCGCTCAACCCTCATGCCGCCCCCACGGATCTCGACCTCACCACGTACGGTAACCCGGTGGGCTCTTTCCACGATACCTGCAGCCCTCCGTGCGCTTGCAGTCGTCACCTACTGGGTTCCCGCACCACGCTACTGGGTTCCCGCACTGCGTTACTGGGTTTGCGCCAAGACCCCACTGGAGTAAATGGACGGCATCACTGGTATACCCGTCAGTTGACCGGCTGAGGTACGGGGCTCGGCGCGAAATGCCCCTCCCGTCGAAACACCTCACCTAGCGTTGGTGGCTCCACGGGTGACGACCGGACTAATCAGCCTGCTTCGTTACATCGAATTAGCCCAGTTGAACCAAAGGACACAGCATGACATCACACACCACACCCGCCCGCTGTCTGGCACATAAGCGCGCCAGGCGAGGCAAGATTATGGCTATCCTGGCCGGTGGAGCCGCACTCGGTCTTGGAACGACGGCAACCCTGGCCGCGTGGACCGACACCGAATGGGTCTTCGGTGGTGGCACCGGCGGCACCGGTGACAGCGCTGGCGTCGGAACATCCTCCTTTGATGTTGAGCAGAATGTCGTCGCCCCGTTTAATACGGCCGCTTTCGTTCAGGACGAAACGAACCCGGGCCAGGCGCTCACCTTCGGTCTCGACGCTTTGAGCCTCACCCCCGGCGACTCGGTCTACGCTCCCGTCGCCCTGCGCACGATCAGCAACTCGTCCGCCGGTAACCTGACGCTGGAGCCGGCCGTTGCCGCGGCCGGTGTCACCGTCGTCGACTCCGATGCTGCTCTATGGACGGCCCTGACCATGCGAGTCTGGGTTTCGGAAGCGGCGTTCACCTGCAATGCCAGCACTGTGGCATCCACTTCACCTTCTATTATTATGGAGATCGCCAACGGGCCGCTGGGCAGCACGGGCGGAACCACCGTGCAGGCCCTATCAGCGGCCGGCGCGAACACGCAGTACTACTGCTTCAAGGTCACCCTGCCGAGCAACGCCCAGACCAGCCAGAGCCTCAACCTGCAGGGGCGTACCGTTGCGCCGGCCTGGGAATTCTCTGCCGCCTCAAGCTAACCTGCCGATATAACGATGCCACGCGTGAGACTGCCCCGTCGTAATGCCGGCGCAATCGCCAAGGATGTTCTGCTCACCCTCGCCGGTATGGCGGGACTTCTGTCCATCGTCGGGTTCGCGCTGACCCTCGTTTTTTCGCTCTCGATCGTGATCGTGTTGACCGGATCAATGGCGCCCGGTCTGCCCACCGGATCAGCGATCGTGGTCGAAGAAGACGTTCCAGCGGCCGACCTCGTCATTGGCGATATCGTGACGGTTGCCCGCCCCGGATACGACCTGCCGGTTACCCACCGGATCGTTGGCATCGAGGAAATTTCAGGGGACGTATCCGCTCGCGCACTGACCTTGCAGGGTGATGCCAATGCCTCGGTCGACCGCGATGCCTATATCGTGCAGACCGCGCAGCGGGCCGTGATCGGATTTCCCGGATTCGGCTTTGCTCTGCGCACAATGCAATCCCCCCTGTTCATAGGCGTCACCACCCTGCTGATGGCACTCGCCATTGTCTGGGCCTTCTGGCCGCCGCGCCCGGAGCGCGTGGCAGCGGTGATTGGTTCGCGGCAGGAAAGCATCAACTCAACTAGAGAATGTCAGGAAACACGGTGACACGTAGCGGCACGGTAACGAGATTGGTCGCTCCGGCGCGCCGACGCGGCCTGTTGGCGGTAGCTCTTGTTGCCGCCGTGGCCGTGGTGAGTGGGCTAGGCCTGTTGTCGGTGCGCGCCGTCGCTGTGATCCAGACCGTCACGACCGTGTCGCAGCCGGGGATTCTGGAGCTGACCTCAAGCCTGCCCCACGATGTGGTTCTCAATCTGACGCCGGGCAAACCCGTTTACTGGCAGATCGGCGCCGCCCTGACCCAGGACCTCACTGGATCCCTTGTTTTAGAGATTCGCAAGAGCGGCGACCTCGCCATCAACGCACGCGGCCTGAATGTCGTGATCGACCGCTGCAGCGAACCGTGGACGAACCTCGAGACCACGCCGAGCTGCACCAACGAGCGGGAACACGTGCTTGTGGCCACACCCCTTGACGATAACTCGTCTGTCAGCGGCATCTACGACCTGGCCGGGATTTCCGAAGCCCGCGGAAAATACCTGCTCGTGGCACTGTCTCTCAACGTCGCGCCCGAGACGGCCAACAACGATCTGATCGGGCTAAGCGGTGAAGTCGGAATCGGCCTGACCGCCGCGGGGGACAACTCGTCGACTCGGCCGGCAATCGAAACACCGGGCGGGTCGTATTCGGCGGGTGGCGGCGATAATCTTGCCCTGACCGGGATCGATGCGCTGGCTCTGGTTCTCGTCGCGGTCGGGGTTCTCGCACTCGGCATTGTTGTCTCAATCCGTCGATTCGCAGAAATGCCAGCCGCTGACGACGTTGTGCGATTAGCGGGCACTCACTCCTACCCCGCGGGCGGGCAGTGTGGGCGACCGTGCTCGGCCTGACCGTGATCGCGACTTTGCTCGCTGCGACCAATCCGCCGACCATCGCACTGAGCGTGGCCTCATGGACCGACACCGAATGGGCCCAGGGATCACTCGGTACCGACCTGGTCAGCTGTGGAATTGACACCGGGTATTCGAGCACGGCGTCGGGCAAGTTTCTGAATGCGACCCTGACCGATGCGAGCCTGGGCCCCGTCGTGGGTATCAACGGGCTGCAGGCCACACGCAACGGCGATACCGCGGCACAGGTAACGCCGACCTCAGCCCAGCACCCCGACGCCGGCGTCTCCACCACCACTGACACATTCAGGAACCCGCTCACGGTGTCTGTGCTGAAAGAGAATGTGCTCGATCTGACGGGTTTGAACGCGGCGCTGCCGGTGGGCGCGGCTGGCATGCTTGGTGAATATGCCCAGGTGAGCAACACGGGGTCGTCAGCGGGGGCATCCGGTCTCCTAAACAATTCGGGCGGCATCGGTTTCACCCCGACGACACAGGATACGCAGCTGCCGACGGCAGCGAGCCTCAATCTGGCGTCGGTGCTTCCTGTCGGAGTCGCGAGCGCCTCGCTCTTGATCGGGGCGGTTGCGGCGTCGGCGCAGCTGGACTGGTGCACGGCGCTCGAAGACGAGATCTGGGGCGACGGCACGGTGAGTGGCGTCGTGCGGAACTACGAGATCGCGAGCCTCAACCTAGTGACACAGGTACCGGTGCTGAAAGATATTCTCGCGAACGCGACATCGACGGTGTCGTCCTTTGTCAATTCAACTCTCTCGTCGCACTCGTCAGTCGGGAAGGCAACGGCGCTGCTAGAGAACCCGGTAATAGTAACCGACACGATGACCGTCAATCTCAGCAAGGGCACCGTGACGATGGATCTGGCAAGTTTGATGAGTTTAGGTCTGAACGATCAGGCGCCGAACACGGCGCTCGGCCTCGATGCCACCAAAGTCCAGAGCGCCATTACCCAGGTCATCACCCTGGTCACGGCGTGGACAGAGGCAATTTCGACGAAATTGCAGGAGGCGAAAGCGTCGTTGAGCGTGCTGCTCACCGGGCTGCTGAACACTCTGAATGCCACCTTGAACAGTCTGACGAGCGTTTTAAACACGACGGTCACTGCGCTCACGCCGACCTTGAACGGGGTATTCTCAGCACTTCCCGGGGTGCTGTCGCTCACTATCAACGTGCAACCCGATCAGCCGAATGCACCAACGGGAGCGGCGTTCACAGCCTCGGCTGCGGCGTCGAGCGCCGAGTATCGGGTGAGCGCCCTGCGCATCGGGCTACTCGGCTATTTGACCGGATCGGAGCTCGCGACAGTCACCTTCGCAACGGCATCGGCCGGGGCGAATGCGCGTCTGCAGTAGCGCCGTCGATCGTTAGGCGCGGCGCGGTTTGGGCTCAGGTGATGTCTCGCGAAGGTCAACGGCTATCGAGATCGGTGCTGAGCCCGGCTACTCACGCAGCGTCATCTGCATTCGAACCGCCAGTGGAACCCCCATCGCTGAAAGCACTGTTGTTGCGGAGTGACGGGTGGACCGGAGGGCATAGACAGGTGTCCTAAGCGCTTCTATCCCGGCTTTCACCAGAGCAGCGTGCCAGCCGAGGTTGCACGCGCTGGGGTTTCATGGTGCCCCGCCGTCAAAGAGCGGGTTACCGACGAGCCGCCGAATATTTCCGGGCGATGTGAACATGAGGCCAAGCGGATTGTGTTCGATGAGCACTGCCGCATGGCGGCGGCGACCACCTCGAGCAGCGGGAGGCGAGCGGCACGCGCCCGTTGGAGCTCGCAGTTTTTTGGGCGTGTGAGCATGAGTGCACCGGCAAGCGCTTCCATCTCGAAGCCGGCCGGGGCCGTCCGCGCCGTGCAGTCGGCCGCACGCAGCCCTCTTTGTGTTCCGATCCACCCAGCCTGTTCCGTACGCCCAGGGGAGGCGTTGAAGTTGCCTGGCGAGGTCGAGAGTTTCGCTTCCGGGCGTCAAGTCTGCACGATCGATCGTAAGGCCGAGCCCCTCTCCTTCCTGGCATCCGGTCAGCAGAAACAGCAACCACCTGGCTGCTAGACGCTCGTCTTTCACCGCTGCAATAACAGTATTTGTTTGCGCAATGGTCACGTGCGTTTTTGACTACGGCTGCCTTCGGGCGTTCGATCGCGGTAGCCGGGTTCCAATCCACGAGGCGCCGGCTGACCTCTGCGCTCAGGACTGTGCTCAGGGATGTGCTCAGGGATGTGCTCAGGATCGGATGGGCGTTCCGCGCGGTTGTGGAGGAAAGGCCGCGTTTCGTCATGCCCTGCGTCATCTCTAATACGTCGTCGCATCCGAGCTGCGTGATTCGGATCTTCCCAATGGCGGGGATTATGTCTAGCAGCACGCTGGCTCGCTATGAATCGAGGGTGCGTGGACGGATGGCCACCGTATCCAGACACTCCCCGAAATACGCGGCTAGGGTCGGATTCCGGGTGCGCTGTACGATACCGGTCTTCATCTTTGCGTGTGCGGTGTCAAATTTTTCTCGGGCTGCCTTTTCATCTACAACGGTCACTGCAATGCCGCGTGCTTTCCCGTCTGGACCGGGTGGCAGCGTTCTAGTCCGACCCAGAGCCCACGTTTTGCGTCCCATTTGAATGACCCTGCGCCTGATGACGCGCGCTTGACGTTTTTCGCTTTGCCCTGGTCATGATGCCCTCCGTGTGCCTGAAATCGACAGTACGGGCAGGTATACCTTCGAGTGGGCCCTCTTGTGGTTGTTCCGGGAAAGGGCTAGTTAATTCTATGATCTGTGAGCTCCCTGAGCGAAATGTCCGTTTTGAAGCTCTGGCGGTACACAACGAACCCGCAACTCCCGTGTAATCACGCGGATGTCCGGGTCTCCACCGACCTCCGGTAGGCTTTCAATGTACAATTCGCCCCCGTAGCTCAGTGGATAGAGCACCGGCCTTCTAATCCGATTGTCGTAGGTTCGATTCCTACCGGGGGCACCACCGTTAGCGGACTGATTGGGATGACGTGCGCTTGCGCCGCTGCTGGACGTACCTTCGGCCAAAGTAGATCGTCTGAATAACGCCCAAGCCCAATATCCCAATCGTGAAAAGCACATTGCCTGGGGTCACTGCGCTCCACACCCCGAGACCCAGGTACAAGAGCCCGACAATCGTCAAGGCCAGCGGTGCTTCGTCTGACTGCGCCATTTCGGACTAACCCCGATCGTTGTTGATACTACCGACTTCAGTGTGGCGCGAATCGACGTGAAGTCCAAGGTCTCACGGCGTCTTCCGGTTGAGGCGGCAGCGCTAATTCTCGAGGATTGCTAGATTCAAGTATGCGAGAACTCCAGGCGCGAATCATCGCGGAACTCAACGTCTCACCCACCATCGACCCTGCCGCCGAAGTACACCGCCGGGTGAAATTTCTCAAGGACTACCTCAAGCGCACCGGTGCTGCGGGCCTGGCGCTCGGCATCAGTGGCGGTCAGGACTCCACCCTGGCCGGCCGGTTATGCTCGCTCGCCATCGATGAACTCGTCGCCGAGGGGCACCCGGCCACCTTCGTCGCCGTGCGCCTGCCGTACGCGATTCAGCGCGATGAAGCGGATGCCCAACTCGCGTTGGAATTCATCCGCCCGCAATCGCAGGCTACCTTCAACATTGAACTCGCCGTCGAGGGTTTTGAAACCGAATTTCTCGCGAGCCTCGACGTGGCGATGACCGACTTCACCAAGGGGAATGTCAAGGCGCGTTCCCGTATGATCGCGCAGTATGCGCTCGCCGGCCAGCTCGGCCTGCTCGTGGTCGGTACCGACCATGCGGCCGAAGCGGTTACCGGATTCTTCACCAAGTACGGCGACGGCGGCACCGACATTCTGCCGCTGACCGGCCTGTCCAAGCGCCAGGGTCGCGCCCTGTTGATAGAGCTCGGGGCCCCCGAACGGCTCTATTTGAAGGACCCGACCGCTGATCTGCTCGACCACACGCCCGGTCAGAGCGACGAAGCGAATCTGGGACTGCAGTACGAGCACATCGATGATTTTCTCGAGGGTCAGCCGGTCGACGACGAAGTGGCCGAGGCAATCGAAGCACGCTACCTCAGCACGGAACACAAGCGTCGGATGCCCGCCGCGCTGTTTGACGACTGGTGGCGATAAGCGTCCCAGCGCGACAAAAAACGAGCCGGTCAGCGCTGCGACAGCGCCGACCGGCTCGTTCAGGTTGTACTGATTGACCTCTAGATGGTCGGTGCGGAGGACGAACGCGTGAGCGGGTCTGTGCTGCGCACCTCGAGTTTGTTCACGTCGTCGAGCAGACGCTGGGTCTCCGTTGATGCGTCGGCCGCAGCCGCCGTCGAAGTGGATGCCGGCGCACGGTTGACCGCCGCAGGAGTGAGCGGTGCCGCTCGCACCGGTGCGGGCGCGGGTTCTGCCGCACTGTGCTGGTTGTGGTGCTGCTGGGCAACCCACGCGTCTTGCTCGGCCAGCAGGCTCTTCTCGGCGCCGGAGTTCTGGGCTTTCCAACGATCGAGATCGCCCTGGAAGATTTTGCGGGCGCGCCCAGGCTTGTTCTGCCACTCCACCAAGCGGTCGCGAAACTCGACCAAAGCCGGTTCCAGCTGGTATCCGAATGTGGCCGAGGTGCGCTTGAGCTCGTACAACTCGTGGGTGGCCCAGTTCGCGGCGATGCCCGACCCGCGGATCGGCAGCAGTCGAACCTGAATGTCGGCTTGTCCGACCGCCCGGTCGCTCATGACCTGTTCCTGCGGGGTCAGCGAATTCCAAACGGATGCCTCGGTGGCGGCATCGACGAGGGCGGCGATCGCGGCCACCTTGATCTCCCGATCCCGTTGGGTGAGGAGCCGCTTGACGGCCCCCCGGGAGATCAACGCCGCCAGCACGCTGGCGATGACAATCGCACCAATGAAGACGATCGCACTGAAAACCACAGGTTCTGTGCTGACGTCTGTGAGCCAGGTTACGAAGCTATTCCACCATTCCATGTCGAGGATTTTATCCGCGCAGTTTCTGTTCTGCGGGACCAGCCTCGGCGTGCCCCCACTCATTTGGGACCAATGGGTGTGATGCGGCAGCGATTAGCATAAACGGAAACAATCGATAGCGTCTTCGATGCGGCAGAACGCGCCGAGATCACGCGTGCGAGTCGCGAAAACGATTCTTCGGGCGCTATACCGCTCACCGTCGACGCCGGCCCGGCGTTCGAGATAGCCGATGACAGCGCCAACCGGATCGACGACGCGCCACAATCCCTCGCGCACTGCGATGAAATCACGGCCACGAATGCTGGCGATCGGTGCGATGAGAAATGTCATGATTGCTCCTTCTGAATTCGGCCGGCCGCTGGTGTTTCCTCCACCGTATGGGCGACCACCGACATCCGCTTTCGGCGAACAGGCGGCAGCAATGACGCAGCATCCTGCGGGGGCGACGCTGGACGAGTTAGGGTGGAGGAGTGCAAACTTTTGTGATCGCAGGTGGATGTTTCTGGTGTCTCGATGCTGTCTATCGGGTCTTACGCGGTGTGAGCGAGGTCGTTTCGGGGTACACCGGCGGTACCACCGCCGACCCTGACTACGAAGCGGTCTGCACCGGCCGTACCGGCCACGCTGAGGCCGTTGCGGTGACCTTCGACCCGAAGGTCATACCAGCCAGCGTCATCCTGGACGTGTTTTTCACGCTGCACGACCCGACCCAGCTCAATCGGCAGGGCAACGATGTCGGTACCCAATACCGGTCGGCCATGTTCTACACCGACGATGAGCAGAAGCAGCTGTTTGAGACAGCCCGAGATCGGGCAAGTGAGTGGTGGGGCGCTGGCATCACTACCACAATCGAACCGCTCGGTGACTACCACGAGGCCGAAGACCTTCACCAAGACTTCTTCAACAAGAACCCCGGACAGGGCTACTGCATGGCCGTTGCCGTGCCGAAGGTCAACAAGATTCGCAAGTCCTACTCCGAGTATCTCGTCGGCTAGCTTCTTCTCCACAGCTCCTCGAGAGCGGGAATTCTCTACGGATTCGCACGACTTGCCCCACCACTGTGTCGTGGGGCGGCACACTCGCAGTGTGCGACCCGGGAACAACGAAGACTGGCACGAGTTGTTGTTCCCGGGCCGCGTGCGTCGGCTCCCTGTTCGGCGCCCAGCGATCGTGTTCACGCGAACATCGTGCCGGGAGAAACCATGAGCGAGCGCATCACGATATCCGGAGTCATTGGCACCGTTCCCCGCCGCCCTTTTGCCAAAAACGGAGCCCCGATCACATCCTTTCGTCTGGCGTCTCGCCAGAGCCATTTCGATCGGGCAAAGGACGAATGGGTCGACGACAACACCAGCTGGTACACCGTCAGTACGTTTCGCCACCTGGCTACCAATGCGGCCCAGTCGCTCAGCAAGGGCGAGCATGTGGTAGTGACGGGCAAGCTCTTCGTTCGCAACTGGACGAATGCGGAACGCTCAGGAACGGATGTCGATATCGTCGCTGACGCCATCGGCCATGACCTAGCTTGGTACACCACAACGCCCGTTCGCGCTGGCTTACCGGCCCGCGCTAAATCGGAGCAGACCGAGTCGGAACCGGCCGAATCCGCCGAATCTGCCGAATCGGCCACCGCATACGAGGATGACTTCAGGCAACTAGATGGTTCTGCAGACGGTTTCGTTCCGGACGCGACCGACGCCGACCGTGATTCGTTTGCGCGTTTAGACTCGTAACATCGTCCACGCACGTGGACCGGGGGAGGCAGTACGTGAGCTTGGCAGAACCACATCCGCAGGATCAGTCCGTTGTGAGGGCGGTCGGTCGGCGCGCCGGCCGCTCGCGGTTCTCCGCTGCCATGGTGGGCGCTGCGCTGATCTTTGGCGTCACCCTGACCGCGTGTACCGGTGTCCCGGCAGAACCCGCCACTACGACCGCTGTTCCCGCCACTCCGGCGACACCGACACCCTCGGCCACGCCAGCACCCGACCCGGCGCTGGTACCGACCGGAACCGCGGGAGAGAATCTGGTCTACTTCAACTTTCTGGCCGCGGCGGTAACCAAAGCAGACCCCTCTGCTGACGGTCGCGCCTACATCGACGCCCTCGTCGAAGGCGGGTTTGACCGCAGCGCGATGGAAGTGACCTTCGATCGTACCCAGGCCAATCTCGTCGCCGACTCTGTGCAATTCTCCGTGCGCTTCGCCGGCGAATGCTTGATCGGTCAGATCGGCCCGGCCAGCGACGGCTTCCACAGCGTGGTCGCGCCGATCCTGTCGACCGGTTTGTGTCTGGTTGGGTCTAGTCGACAAATAGACTGGTGAACACTATGGCCGAATTTATTTACTCAATGGTCCGCGCTCGCAAGGCGATCGGTGAAAAGCTGATTCTTGACGACGTCACCATGTCCTTTTTTCCCGGTGCCAAGATTGGTGTGGTTGGCCCCAACGGCGCCGGAAAGTCCACCATTCTCAAGATCATGGCGGGTCTGGACACCCCCAGCAACGGTGAGGCGCGACTCTCCCCGGGCTACACCGTCGGTATTCTGATGCAGGAACCGCAGCTCGACGAGAGCAAGACCGTGCTCGAAAACGTGCAGGAGGGCGTCGGGCCGATCAAGGCCAAGGTCGACCGCTTCAATGAGATCAGCCTTGCCCTGGGCGAACCCGACGCCGACTTCGACACACTGCTCGCCGAAATGGGCATTTTGCAGGAAGCCATCGATGCAGCGGATGCCTGGGACCTCGATTCCCAGCTCGAGCAGGCCATGGACGCCCTGCGCACTCCGCCGGGCGATTCCGAGGTCGCCAACCTCTCCGGTGGTGAGAAGCGCCGGGTAGCGCTGACCAAGCTGCTGCTGCAAAAGCCCGATCTGCTGCTGCTCGATGAGCCCACTAACCACCTCGACGCCGAGAGTGTTCTCTGGCTCGAGCAGCACCTGGCCAAGTATCCCGGCGCCGTGATCGCCGTCACCCACGACCGGTACTTCCTCGACCACGTTGCCGAGTGGATCGCCGAAATTGACCGCGGACACCTTTACCCCTACGAGGGCAACTACTCCACCTACCTCGAAAAGAAGCAGGAACGACTGTTCGTGCAGGGCAAGAAGGATGCGAAGTTGTCACGCCGTCTCGCCGACGAGCTTGAATGGGTGCGCTCCAACGCCAAGGGCCGTCAGGTGAAGTCGAAGGCCCGCCTGGCTCGCTACGAGGAGATGGTCACCGCCGCCGAGAGCACCCGCAAGCTGGACTTCGAAGAAATCGTGATTCCGGTCGGCCCGCGGCTCGGTGCCCAGGTCATCGACGCGACCAAGCTCGAAAAGGGCTTCGACGGGCGCCTGCTCATCGACAATCTCAGCTTCACCCTGCCGCGCAACGGCATCGTCGGCATTATCGGCCCGAATGGTGTGGGAAAGACCACCCTGTTCAAGACCATCGTCGGCAAGGAACCACTCGACGGTGGCGAGCTGAAAATCGGCGACACGGTCAACATCTCCTACGTCGACCAGGACCGTGGCGGCATCGATCCGAACAAGACCCTGTGGGAGGTTGTCTCCGACGGCCAGGACTACATCCAGGTTGGCAAGACCGAAATTCCCTCGCGCGCCTACGTCTCGACCTTTGGTTTCAAGGGTCCAGACCAGCAGAAGAAGGCCGGCGTGCTCTCCGGTGGTGAGCGCAACCGTCTGAACCTTGCTCTTACCCTGAAGCAGGGCGGAAACCTGCTGCTCCTCGACGAGCCCACTAACGACCTCGACGTCGAAACGCTCGGGTCGCTTGAGAACGCGCTGCTCGAGTTTCCCGGCTGCGCCGTGGTGATCACGCACGACCGGTGGTTCCTTGACCGGGTGGCCACGCACATCCTCTCGTATGAGGGAACCGACGACAACCCAGCCAACTGGTACTGGTTCGAGGGCAACTTCGAGTCCTACGAAGAGAACAAGATCGAGCGTCTCGGCCCCGATGCGGCCAAGCCGCACCGTTCCGCTTACCGCAAGCTCACTCGCGATTAGGACATAAAAAGGTGAAGCTGCACGTACCGATCCGCCTGCGCTGGTCCGACCTCGACGCCTACGGTCACGTCAACAACTCCGAGATGCTGCGCCTGCTGGAAGAGGCGCGCATCCTGGCCTTCTGGGTGACCGAAGACGAGGGGGCGATCGGCGCGAGCACGGCCGTGCTCGACGGACGTCCGGGAGCGGCGACCCTGACACTGATCGCCCGGCAGGAGATCGAGTATCTGGCGCCGGTGCCCTACCTGCGTCAGCCGCTCGACGTTCGTCTCTGGATCGGCAAGCTCGGTGGCGCGAGCCTCGACGTGTGCTATGAGGTGTACAGCCCCGAGAGCGTCATGCCGGAGGTTCTGTATGCGCGGGCGAGCACGACCATCGTGCTCGTCGATGCGACGAGCGAACGCCCGCGCCGCATCAACGACACCGAACGCGCCGCCTGGACTCCCTACCTCGACGACCCGATCGAGTTCGCCCGGCACTGACTCGTCCCGCAGGGCAGAACGTGGGCTAGAGTTTCCGTGAATAAACCGTTGTTGTACTGAACCACACACGCGTCCACTGCGTGTTAAGCGGGGGAGGTGGGCCGTGGCCGATGAGCGTGCCGAACTATTGCGTGCCCTCCACGACGAACACGGGCCTATTCTGTGGCGCTATGTAGTGCGGTTGACTCATGACACCGCCCTCGCCGATGACGTGGTGCAGGAGACCCTGTTGCGCGCCTGGCGCCGGCCGCGCCTGCTCGATCAGACCGAGGTGTCGGCCAGGGCGTGGCTGTTCACGGTGGCCCGAAACCTGGTGATCGACGATCGACGCACGGCCCGGGCCCGGCATGAGATGCCGACCGACCAGCTGCCCGAACTGCCCACCGACGATCAAACCGACGCCTTACTCGATGCCTGGCTGATAGCGGATGCCCTCACCGACCTTTCGCTCGATCATCGGGCAGTCATCGTCTGCGCCTACTATCAAGGCCAGTCCGTCGCGGAGACCGCACGAAATTTGGATATTCCCGAAGGAACCGTGAAATCCAGGCTGCACTATGGTCTGCGAGCTCTGCGCCTCGCACTGCAAGAGCGAGGAGTGACGGAGCGATGAACAGTCCTGCCGACCGATACTCAGACTGGGACGGCGTCTACGTACTCGGCGCGCTCTCGCCTGGCGACCGACGAGACTACGAACGGCACCTCAACGACTGCGCCGCCTGCAGTCAGGCCGTCGCCCACCTCGCCGGGCTGCCCGGGCTGCTCGCCCTGGTACCCCTGGATCAAGCGGTGCAGCTCGGTCATGCGCCCGGTGCGGCAGTGGATTCGGGCACATCGCCGTCCGCCGAGCTGCTGCCCCGGCTGCTGGCAGCGGCCCGGGCCCGCTCCCGGCGGGCTCGCCTGCTCACGGTAGGGGCCATGCTGACGGCCGCCGCGATTGCGGCATCCGCTGCCCTGATTGTGCCTGGCTGGCTGGACCAGCGAGTCACCAGTGCCAGGGAACCGGCCGTCGCCATGACCGCCGTCGTTCCGAGTCCGCTCACCGCGAGCTTTCGCCTGACGGGCGAAAACTGGGGTACCCGCATCGACGCGAACTGCAGTTATGCCAAGAGCGGCAACGACTTCGGACCGCAGCCCTACGCCCTGTTCGTGACCGACACCGCCGGGGACGAGAGCCTGGTCGCCAGCTGGATTGCCGGTCCCGGTACCACGATCACCGCCGTGGGTACCATGAATGTCGCCGAAGACGCGATTGCGAGCGTGGACATTCGCTGGATGCCCGACGAGCGCGTGCTGCTGGAGTCCAAACCGAGCTGGTAGCTACTGAACTATTCGAGAATGATGGGCACGCGCAACATGCCCTCCTGCGCCACGGTGGCCAGAAGCACGCCGTTGCGGCTAAAGATGCTGCCGGTGGCGAGGCCGCGACCGCCCTGGGCGCTTGGCGAATCCTGCACGTACAGCAACCATTCGTCGACGCGTCCGAAGCGGTGCCACCACATAGCGTGGTCGAGGCTCGCGATTTTGAGGCCTGGCGAGGCCCAGGCTACGCCGTGCCGACGCATGATCGGTTCCATGATCGAGTAGTCGCTGGCGTAGGCGAGCGCGGCGCGATGCAGGTCGGGATCGTCGGGCAGCGGCGAAAATGTCTTCATCCACACGGCCTGACGCGAGGTGTGCTCGCCGTTGACCTTGAGGTAGATCGGAGAGGGAACGTGGCGCATGTCGAAGGGGCGCTCACTGGCCCAGTAACGCGCCACCGAATGGTCGATGTGCGCGAGAGAATCGGATGCCGTCGGCAGGCTTTCCGGGTCGGGAATGTCGGTCGGCATCTCGATGTGGTGTTCCAGGCCTTTGTCGGCGTCCTGGAACGAGGCAATCATCGACAGGATCGGTACGCCGTCCTGATAGCACTGGGTGCGGCGGGTCGAAAACGAGCGTCCGTCGTGAATGCGTTCGACCGAAAAGGTGATCGGCTGATTGACATCACCGGGGCGCAGAAAATAGCCGTGCATCGAGTGCACGTGGCGTTCATCGGGTACGGTACGCATTGCGGCGACGAGGGACTGGGCCAGCACTTGCCCGCCGAAGACGCGACCCAGAGGCATCCACTGGGAAGGGCCGGTAAAGATATCTTCGTTGGTGCGGGCTCCGGTGTCGGTCAGATCGAGAACAGCCAGGAGGCCTTCCGTCGGCTTGTGCATGCTGTCTCCTCGGGCAAGTTTGCGTGCGCGGCCAACGGTCGTGACGCATCTTGGTAGTTTAGAAGGTGATGAGCCAGTCATTCACTCTTACCGATTCCCAGTCCCTCAGCGATCTGATTGTATTTCTGTCGCGGTCCGGTCGCGTTCTCGATGGTTCCGTGCGCTTGATCGCATCGGACGGGGTGATCGCGGTATACACCGCGATCTTCTACCCGCGCGGCCTGCTCGATACCAGCCCGACCGTGCTTGGCCTACGCACCTTCGCGTTGACCACGCCGGTCGATCTCGACAAGGTCGTGCCGGTGCGCTCCCTTATTGAGCGCCTCAAACGGCTCGAATCGACGACCAGCGACCTGACCCTCCCGGTGACGGTGACCGTTCCCCTCGAGGTGAACACCGTGACCTGGGCCGGAATTTCGCCGCCCAAGGGGGGCTGGGACCGGCACGGGCAGACGACGGCCGCGCGTCTCGAAGCCGCCGCCCGCGCCGGCATCGACGAGGTCGCTGCGGCGATTCCGGAAGGAACCGGCGAAATGATCGTCGAACGAGTGCGCGCCGAGGTCTGGGGCCGTCAGGTTGACGGACTCGAATTCGTGCCGACCGGCGCCGGGTTTGCCGCGTTCAGCCTCGGCTTTCTCGCCGCCGACGAACCGGTGCAGCTCTACGAGTCGGGCCTGTGGACCCGTCTCAGCACGAGTCGCGGTCACGTTTTGGTGCGGCGCAAGTCCTGGACTCTCCAGGCCTGATCTCGGGTTAGCGGCTCGGATTCTCCGCAGCATTGTCGGTGGCGAGCAAGGCCGCCCAGACGTCGGCGCGCGCTGGAAACGACCCCAGGTCGCGGGCGAGCAACAGTTCGGCCTGCAGAATGCGGGCGCGCACCGTGTGCCGGTGCACCCCGAGCTGGTCGGCAGCGGCACCGTACTGCCCGTTGCAGAGCAACCAGGCGCGCAGGGTGGCGAGAAGCTCGGTGCCGTGGGTCTGGTCGTGGGTCAGGACCGGGGCGAGGGTGGCCAGGCCAACCTCGTGGGCATCCGTCCTGGCCAGCAGCGCGAGTACGCCCTGCCGTGCGACGACGTCAAAGCCGGTCACGCCCGGGGCGCCCTCCCGCGCACGGGTGAGCGCCTGCTGGGCCTGGTCGAGGCCCCGAGGCAGCTGGCGATACTCGGTCTGCTCCGAGAGACCGGCGTGCAACTCAAATAGCGTACACAGATTTACGAGGATGCCGGCGCCCGCCAGATGCAGACACAGCACGATGGTCTCCTCCTGGCGGGCGAAAAACAGCTGCCCGGGGGAGTCGTCAACGCGGAGCTCCAAATACTCCGTGATCGCATCGCGGCGCGCGTCCGGCACGTCCACGACCGCGACCAGCACCGGTTCGACCGGAAGTGCACCCCACATCTGTCGGGAAATCTGGTCCACCAGTTTCTGGTCACCACCGAGCAGGGTGTGCATCAGCCCGGAACGCAGCAACCCCTGCGCGCGATCGAGAGCGTTGTTCTGCTCAAGGGCGAGACCGGCGAGGGCGATCACACTCGTGACGACCTCGGTGCTGGCCTGGTCGAGGGCACGCGGTCCGCCCAGGGCGAGCACACCGCGCAGGTGGTCGTGCCCGCCGAGGGTCTGTAGGGTTAGCGTCTCGCCGCCGGCCTTGACACTGCTGCTCGAGCGCTGGCCGCGCGCGAGCAGGCGACGGGCCTCGTGCTGCACGGTCCCGAGCATGCCGGCGGCGGAGGTGAACGTTGACCGTGGAAACACCCGGTCGAGGGTGCCGCTGGCATCGAAGAGCGCGACCCAATGCCCCAGTTGATTCGACAGCTCAGCGAGGGTCGCACTCAGGCCGTCGGGGCGAAGCGCGGCGAGCGCGATGGCCCGCTGCGCGCGCAACGCCCAGGTCGCGCCGGCGTAGCGATCCTCGGCCACCAGATCGCCGGCCGTGCGGGCCACTGCAATGAACGGCGTGCGATACGGCACCTCGAACAGGGGAAGGCCAAGCGATTGGCAAGCGGCGAGCAGCCCCTCCGGGGTGCCGTTTCGAATGACTTCAGTACCGAAACCAAGCGCGGCGATGCCCCGATCACGCAGACGCTGCACATAGGGGCGGTAGTCGACATCCGCTTTCGGATCGGAGCCGAATTGGGTGCCCGTGGTCAGTAGCACCTGGTCGGTGGACAGGAACGGGGTCGGGTCGACGAGGTCGGAGCTGTGCACCCACTCCACGATTCGCTCAAGCAGGGGCGCTTCGGGCTCACCGAGGAGAGTCAGGCCGAGCTTTGGGTCAGTGAGCAATCGACGCAGGGTGGGGAGCATGACGGGCCTTATACAAGTTGGCTAGTACGGTGTCCCCAACTATACAACCTGGTTATGTCGTGACGGCCTGGCGTTGCCTAGCATTACGGCATTGGCATCGTGCCGCGATGCCGCCCGTCGCTTTAGATCGGAAACTCTGATGACCCTCCTGGATACCCCTCGCCCCACCGGTACACCGCTCGGTGGCCCTTCGCTGGCCCAGGAGCGCAAGCTGGTCACGAGTATTCCGGGGCCGAAGTCGCGTCGCTTGAGCGAACGTAAGGTCCAGGCGGTCTCCGCCGGCGTCGGCATCGCCCTGCCGATCTACGTGGTGGCTGCCGGCGGGGGAGTGCTCGTCGATGTCGACGGCAACTCCCTGATCGACCTCGGGTCTGGCATCGCCGTGACCGGCGTCGGCAACAGCGCCCCGCGCGTGGTGGAAGCCGTCGCCGCCCAACTCGCCCAGTTCACCCACACCTGCTTCACGGTTGCGCCTTACGACTCGTACATCGAGGTCGCCGAAGCCCTGAACCGCCTCACCCCCGGTGACCATGAGAAGCGCAGCGTGTTGTTCAACTCCGGCGCCGAAGCGGTGGAGAACGCCGTCAAGATTGCCCGGCACTTCACCGGCAAGCAGGCGATCGTGGCCTTCGACCACGCCTATCACGGCCGCACCACCCTCACCATGGCCCTGACCGCCAAGAACCAGCCGTACAAGAACGGTTTCGGGCCTTTTGCCCCCGAGGTATACCGGGCGCCCATGTCGTACCCGCTGCGCGATGGCGGTCTGGACGGCGTCGTGGCAGCCAAGCGTGCGATCTTGCAGATCGAGAAGCAGATCGGGGCGAGCAACCTCGCCGCCATTATCATCGAACCCATTCAGGGCGAGGGCGGCTTCATCGTTCCAGCAGCGGGATTTCTGGCCACCCTGCTGGCCTGGTGCCGGGCCAACGAGGTCGTGTTCATCGCCGATGAGATTCAGACCGGCTTCGCCCGCACCGGCCAGATGTTCGCCTGCGAACACGAGGGCATCGTGCCCGACCTGATCTGCACCGCGAAGGGCATCGCCGGCGGCCTGCCGCTGTCGGCCGTCACCGGGCGCGCCGACATCATGGATTCGCCCCAGGCCGGCGGCCTCGGCGGCACCTATGGCGGCAACCCACTCGCCTGCGCCGCGGCGCTCGCCACCATCGACACCTACGAGAGCGACCACCTGGTCGAACGGGCTGTCGCAATCGGAGCCATCCTGAATGAGCGGCTTGGTGCGCTCGCTGCCGTCGATCCGCGCATTGCCGAGGTGCGCGGTCGCGGGGCCATGATCGCCATCGAACTCGTCGACCCGACCACAGGGGAACCGGATACCGCCCTGGCCGGTCGGGTCATCGCCGCCGCTCACGCCCAGGGCGTCATCCTGCTGGGCTGCGGAACGTACGGCAACGTCATCCGCTTTCTGCCGCCGCTGAGCATTCCGGACCATCTGCTGCTCGAAGGCCTTCACGTTCTCGCTGAGTCCCTAGCCGCCGCGTGAGCGCCGTGACCCTCACCGGAGAACCGGAAGCGCAGCGCAGCAGAGCACAGCACAGCGCAACGCTGCTGGCCCGCGTGCCCGACCAGCTCTACATCAACGGCCAGTGGGTGAACGGCACGGGGGAGCCGTTTATGGTGACCGACCCGGCGACCGGGCAGGTGCTCAAACAGATTCAAAACGCATCCGTCGCCGATGGTGCCCGAGCCCTCGACGCCGCGGTGGCGGCAGCGGATGCGTGGGCGGCCACGCCGGCCCGGGTGCGCGCCGAGGTCCTGCGCCGCGCCTTCGATTTGTTGCAGGAGCGTCGGAAGGATTTCGCCACGCTCATGACGCTCGAAATGGGTAAACCGATCGCCGAGGCCAACGGTGAAGTCACCTACGGCGGCGAGTTTTTGCGCTGGTTCAGCGAGGAAGCCGTGCGCATCAGCGGCCGCTACGGTGCCACCCCGGAGGGAACCGGCACGATGGTCGTCACCCAGCGTCCGGTGGGCCCGTGCTACCTGATCACGCCGTGGAACTTTCCGCTCGCCATGGCCACCCGCAAGATTGCCCCGGCGCTCGCCGCGGGCTGCACGGTCGTCGTGAAACCAGCGGAGTTGACCCCGCTGACTACGCTGCTGTTCGTACAGTTGCTAGCGGATGCCGGCGTTCCGGCCGGCGTGGTGAACGTCATCACGACGACCCAGTCGCAGGCGGTATCGGCCCCGATCATCGCCGACCCTCGGTTGCGCAAGCTCAGTTTCACCGGGTCGACCGGCGTCGGGCGTACGTTGATCACCCAGGCCGCCCGAAACGTGCTGCGCACCTCGATGGAACTCGGCGGCAATGCCCCTTTCCTGGTGTTCGCCGACGCAGACCTCGAGCAGGCGGTCCCCGGCGCCATGCTCGCGAAGTTTCGCAACACCGGTCAGGCCTGCACGGCGGCCAACCGGTTCATCGTGCACGCGTCGATCGCCGCGGAATTCGGCCGCCGATTGACCGAGCGGGTGAACGCCCTCGTGTCGGGGCCGGGAACCGACCCTACGGTGAACTTCGGACCGCTCGTAAGCGAGGCGGCCGTCGACAACGTGGCTGCCCTCGTGCAGGACGCCCTCGCGCGCGGTGCCACGCTGCTCACCGGCGGTATCCGCCCCGATGGGCCCGGCTCGTTCTACGCCCCTACCGTGCTGATGGGCGTTGCCGCCGATAGCAGCCTCGTGCGGGAGGAAATCTTCGGACCGGTCGTTGGTATTCAAACCTTCGAAACAGACGAAGAGGCCATTCAAATGGCAAACGACACCGAATATGGTCTGATCGGTTACGCATTCACGACTGATATCACCCGCGGGCACCGTATGATCGACAGTATCGACACCGGCATGATGGGCCTGAACACCGGCCTGGTTTCCAACGCCGCAGCACCATTCGGCGGTGTCAAACAGTCCGGGCTCGGTCGTGAGGGCGGCGTTGAAGGCATCAATGAGTACCTCTCGACCAAATACACCCTCATTCCCTCGTCCTAATCCAGTCAACACAGGAGCAACCATGACCACGATTGATCGTGACGTCGTCATTATCGGCGCCGGGGCATCCGGTCTCACCGCCGCCACGGCGTTGCAGAAAGCGGGCCTCACCGTGGCCGTGCTCGAAGCCCGCGATCGGGTCGGCGGGCGGCTGTGGACCGATGAGATCGAGGGCGCCATGCTCGAGATTGGCGGCCAGTGGGTCTCTCCCGACCAGCACGCCCTCAAGGAAACCCTGGCCGAGCTGGGCCTCGCCACCTACCCCCGCTACCGGGCCGGTCATAACGTGTACATCAACGGTTCCGGCGTGGTCAGCCGGTTCGACGGCGAGATCTTTCCGGTTCCGGCCGGCACCGAGGCGCAGATCGTCGGCCTGATCGACAAACTCGACGCCCTCGTGGCCGAAATCGACCCGGATCGACCGTGGGAGCATCCGCTTGCCAAAGAACTGGACGAGATCTCATTCAGCCGCTGGCTGGAAACCCAAACCGACGATCAGGAAGCCCGCGACAACATCGGCATGTTCATTGCCGGAGCCATGCTCACCAAGCCTGCGCACGCCTTCTCGGCGCTGCAGGCCCTGCTCATGGCGGCGAGCGCCGGGTCGTTCAGCAATCTCGTCGACTCCGATTTTATTCTCGACGAGCGTGTGGTCGGCGGGTTGCAACAGGTTCCGCTGCTGCTTGCCGAAAAGCTCGGCGGTGACGTCTATCTCGGGCAGCCGGTGCGCAGCCTGACCTGGAAGGACGCCGGAGTCACCGTCGTCGCCGACCGTATGACGGTCACGGCCCGGCACGCCATCGTGGCGGTTCCGCCGCCCCTGATCAGCCGGATCAGCTTCAACCCGCCGCTGCCACGCCGCCAGCAGCAACTGCACCAGCACCTCTCTATGGGCTTCGTGATCAAGGTACACGCCGTCTACGAGACGCCGTTCTGGCGCGCCGACGACCTCTCGGGTACCGCATTCAGCCCGTACGAGCTGGTGCACGAGGCATACGACAACACCAACTTTAAAGACCCGCGCGGTACCCTCGTCGGTTTCGTTTCCGATGAAGAAGCGGATGCTGTCTTCGCGCTGACCGCGCTCGAGCGCAAGGCCCGCATTCTCGGGTCGCTCTCGCACTATTACGGCGAGCAGGCGCTGCACCCGGTCGTTTATTACGAAAGCGACTGGGGCTCCGAGGAGTGGACCCGCGGCGCCTACGCGGCGAGCTTCGACATGGGCGGACTGGCCCGGTACGGCGCTGAACTGCGCAGCCCCGTCGGTCCGATCAGGTTTTCTTGCAGCGACATGGCTGGCAAAGGTTACCAGCACGTGGACGGCGCGATCCGGGTCGGGCAGGAGACCGCAGCGGCGATCCTTGCCACCCGGGTGGATGCATGAGGTTTCTGGTCGGCTACACCGCCACCCCGGCGGGAGCGGATGCCCTCGCCCTCGGCGTGCGTCTCGCTCGTGCGCCCGGCGCCGAACTCGACGTGGTACTCGTGCTCAACGCGGGGGACCGGGCGACGCTCACCCCCAACGATCCCGGCTATGACCGGCTGCTGCTGGAGACGGCTGAGGGATGGCTGGCCGAAGCGCTCACCCTCGTGCCAGCGGGAATTTTGGTGCGCACCCACCTCGAACACGCCGATTCCTTCACCCAGGGGCTGCTCGCCGCCGCTGCCCGGCTGCAGGCGAACCTGATCGTGGTCGGCGCGGCCACCCACGGCCTGCTCGGACGCTTCGCGATCGGCAGCGTCGCTGACGGCCTGCTGCACTCTTCCCACGTGCCCGTAGCGCTTGCCCCCGAAGGCACCCGGGTGATGGGCACCGACGAACCGATCGGCCGCGTCACCTGCGCCGTCGGCACCAAGGCGGGAGCCGACGGACTACTGACGGCCGGTATCCTCTTGGCGCGCACAGTGGATGCCCCGCTGCGGTTGGTGTCCCTCGTTGCGATCGATCGTCCCGGCGCCGATGCACGGACCATCCAGCTCGCCGCCGACCATGCCCAGGCAGTGCTTGACTACGCCACCGACCACCTGATGGACGGACTCGAGGTGACGGCCAGCGTCGCCTCCGGCAGCAGCATTGAGCACGCCGTGCGCGGCTTGCCCTGGGATCCGGCTGAGATCTGCCTGGTCGGCTCCAGCAGGCTGGCCCAGCCCCATCGCATCTTTCTGGGTTCCATCGCGGCCAAGATGCTGCGCGAACTACCGGTGCCACTGATCGTGGTGCCCCGTGATTTCACCGTCACAGCGGAGGACTAACAACCCATGACTCAAGAACTCAACGTCAGTGCCGCCGTTGAACAGAAGGCCGGCGGCATTTCCAAGAAAGGCCTCAGCGCTGGCTCGGTCGGACTGGTCGGGGCCGTCATCATCGGCATCTCCTGCATCGCTCCGGCGTACACGCTGACCGGCGCACTTGGCCCAACCGTGGCGGAAGTCGGTTTGCAGCTTCCGGCGATCTTCGTCGCCGGGTTCATTCCGATGCTGCTGGTCGCCCTCGGCTATCGTGAGCTCAACAAGGCCATGCCCGACAGCGGCACGTCGTTCACCTGGGCAACGCGGGCGTTCGGGCCATGGATCGGCTGGATGGCCGGCTGGGGGCTCATCGCCGCGACCGTCGTCGTGCTCAGTAACCTCGCCGGCATCGCCGTTGACTTTTTTTATCTGATGCTCTCGCAGATCTTTGCCAACAGCGCCGAGATCGCGGGGCTCGCCGGCAACCCGTTCATCAACGTCGGAACCTGCCTGGTCTTCATTCTGATCGCGACCTGGATCAGCTACCGGGACATGCAGACCACCCAGAAGGTGCAGTACTGGCTGGTCGGCTTTCAGCTGATCGTGCTGGTCGGCTTCGGAATCATGGCCTTCGTGCACATTGCGAACGGCTCGGCGTTCGATCCGACCCCGGTCTCCCTGTCGTGGTTCAACCCCTTCGCCGTCACCTCGTTCTCCGCCTTCGCTGCCGGACTGAGCCTGTCGATTTTCATCTTCTGGGGCTGGGACGTCACCCTGACCATGTCGGAAGAGACCAAGGGTTCCCGTTCGACGCCCGGCCGCGCCGCGACCCTCACCGTGATCATCGTTATGGTGCTTTATCTGTTCGTCGCCATCGCGGCCATCTCTTTCGCTGGCGTTGGTGGCGTCGGCGTGGGCCTCGGCAACCCGGAGATTCAAGGCAACGTGTTCTTCGCCCTGGCCGGCCCGGCACTCGGACCGTTCGCGGTGCTCATGTCGATCGCGGTGCTGTCCAGCTCGGCCGCTTCGTTGCAGTCCACCTTCGTATCCCCGGCCCGCACCCTGCTCGCGATGGGCCATTACGGTGCGTTGCCGCCGGCCTACTCCAAGGTCAGCCCGCGATTCTTTACCCCCGGCTATGCCACCGTCGCCTCGGCGATCGTCGCGGCCGGGTTTTACACGATCATGCGGTTTGTCAGCGAAGACGTGCTCTGGGACACCATCACGACCCTCGGCATGATGATCTGCTTCTACTACGGCTTGACCGCGTTCGCCTGCGTCTGGTATTTTCGCCGCCAGTGGTTCGTCACCGTGCGCAACGCCTTCTTCACCTTTGTGTTTCCGCTGGTCGGCGGCATCATCCTGACCGTGCTGTTCTGCACCACCCTGGTCGACAGCATGGATCCGAATTATGGCAGCGGCTCCGAGATCTTCGGGCTGGGTCTGGTCTTCGTGCTCGGCATGGCGATCCTGCTGATCGGTGTTGTCATCATGATCGTGCAGTCGCAGGTGCGTCCGGCGTTCTTCCGCGGCGAGACGCTCAGCCTGGCTGCGCCGCGCTTCGGCGAACGGGAGGAGTAGCCGGGCTGCGGCATCCGCTTAGTGAAAGCGGATGCCGCCACGACGACGGCAACACGAGTGGGCACGCTCGCTGCCTCTAGGCTGTGGGAATGCCTATACTGTTGCAGCTTGACTCGTCCGCAGACCTCGTGACCTCGCGGTCGCGGGCGGTTACCGCGACCTTCGCCGATACCTGGCGCAGTCTCGGCGCGGATCACACCGTCATTCACCGTGATTTGCACCGCGAACCAGTGCCCCACCTGACGGATGCCGCGCTGCATTTTCCGCCCCGGTTACGCCCCGAGGGTGCGAACCCGAGCGTGGAGCAGGAGGCGCTTCAGCAGGTTTTGATCTCCGAACTGGTCGCGGCCGACGTGCTGCTGATCGGGGTTCCGTTATACAACTATTCGATGCCCTCGACCTTGAAAGCGTGGATCGACTACATCCACCTGCCAGCGGTGACCGCTCCGTTCGACGACCCGGCCAGCCAGCAGCCGCTGGCCGGTCGCCCGGCCGTGCTCGTTTCGACTCGCGGCGGGGTTTACGACGCGGGAACATCCACGGAATTCGACGATCACGCGCTGCCCGCGCTCAGCCTGATTTTGGCGAACGCACTGGGAATGACGGTGGAAACGATCGTGGCCACCCGCACGCTGAGCGAACGTTTCGGCGCCCCCGCCGACGAGGTCGCCAAGCAGCACCAGGAACTGGCCGCCGCCCACGAGTCCGCTGCCCAGGCCGCTCGCCGCCTAGGCTGACCCGCTCTCGATTGGCCCACCGCTGCGTCGGTGGGAACGACTACTTCATTTCAGAGCGGATGCGACGTGCCCGGCCAGCTCCAATACCTGGTCCCGGTCGGCGTCTTCGACCGGCCGTTGGCCGTTGATGAACGTTCCCAGTCGCAGCCAGTCATCGCCGACGATGAAGTCGACCGCGCAGGCCGAGACCGTTTTGACCGGGCACCGGAGGTAGGCCAATTCGGTGACCCCCGCGACGCTCACCGCCTCATGGGTTTTCCATACACCGCTTCGTACCTGGGCGAGATCAAAGGCCCATGCACCGTGCGGCAGCATCTCTAGGTTGGCGAGGGACGCGTCAGAACCGGCCGGCCCCACGATGCAGCGTGTCACACCGGCAAGTGTTGCAGCTCCGGTCATGACGCCCCAACCGCCACTGTTGTAGGTGGAATGCACGGGCAGCTCGGCGGACTGGAAGACGGACTGCACGGTCGCAGCGGGCAGGACTACTTCGCAGTCGGTGCGTGCAGCGACTGCGGCGACGGCCGGCGTGATGTTCGAAGCAACGGCGGTGGCGACCCGTTCGGCGATCGTGCTCAGGACCGGCGAGGCGAGTGCCAGTACGTCGGCGCCGGAGGCCGAATCGGTAACGTTTGCTCCCTGCAAAAACACGTCGATCCAGGCCGCGCCGACGAGGATGTTAGACGTGCACAGGCCGGAATCTGCGAAACAGGTCGTCCCGGACGAGTCTCCGAATGGGTGGGCGTCGTCGAGCGGATGGTCGCCGACATGCAATTCGATCTGCGCGGCCGTGGCATCGGGCAGTACCTGTACGGTCAGTTCGTCATATGCGGGATTGGCAATACCAGCGACTGGCGCGTCGTCATTGCCCCAAGTGCAGCTCAACCCACCAATGTTCTGTACGGCATACTTCACCGGGGATACGGTTGGCGCCCCGTCCAACCGCGGCTCGTAGCCGTTCGCACCGAAAAGCGCCGCCAGTTCGGCGCTCGACACCAAGGCGGCACAGGTCACATCGAACCGCGAAGCGGGCGCCGACGAAAGCTCGGTTGCTGGTGTTGTCGATGGCATTGTCGATGGCATGGTCGGCGGCATTGTCGACGGCCCCGATGAACCTGGCGTCACCGGGCTCGCACATCCCGTCAGCGCAAGGATCAAAGCGACGGTGATCGGAACGACACTGATTTTCCCCATGCTGGCAATGTACCAACACGAGGAGACGCGCTGCCCGTTTCGATTCTGTCGAGTCCGTCGTCGGGACGCCGGCGTCGACCACTCATCAACTCAGCGAAGTCGACCGTCGCGGGCGGGCATCGGCGACGAGGAGTTGGCGGAGCGCTCTTGCGCGGGCACATTCGTGACGAAGAATGGATCATTGCTTCGAGATCGCACGCATCACACAAAAACGTTGCGGCAGTGAGTCACGAGTGGTAATCCCAATCTTGTCTCTTAGAACTGGCAGTGGCAGTGGCAGTGGCAGTGGCAGTGGCGAAAGGCGAGGACGTGACGTGCCTGGCGCGAGGTGAGTCTGGATCGGCCCCGAGCGGTGTGACGTTTATTAGACCTGACCGGCGAACGCCTGGGGCCGACGACCGGGTTGCGGGCGTCGCCTGGGACGAAATCATCGAGTTTGCCTACGAGGCTGATCTGGTCACCGGAGCGCTCGAGGCTCTGGCCGACAGTGCCCAGTACCGCACGCTTTTCACCGCTGTCTCCGTGTACGAGCCCATGCGTGCTCAAGCTGGCGAAGGGGCTCGAATTCGACTTGGTCGTGCTCCTCGACCGGAAATCGTTCGGCGCCGGAACCGAGGGAGCGGTCGATCGCTACGTTGCGATGACCAGGGCTACACAGCAACTGGTGATTCTCACGACACACTATTGGCGCGCAGTCGATACGTTCACACCTGCGATGTCGATGGCGAATAACGGGGGTATGAACACAGACACCGAACTCGTGTTGTTAGCTTTGCGGGTTTCGCACCAAAGCAGCGTCTCCCGCAGACTCTGAGGGCGGCAGTATCTGTTAGCTCTTGTCAGTCGCCGGGGTCGAACGTGATGAGCTTTAAGTGGAGGTTCGGTCAGACCTAGGTGAGTGAAAAGAGAAATTTCGGCGCGACGATTCGGGTGATGTCGATTGACCCTTGATCGGATACGGCAATGACGCCGTAGGGCAATTCCATCCCGGCATCGGCGATGATTCCCGGGAATGACGTTGGCAGGTCGAGCGCCACCGAGCGCGTGCCGAACGCATCGTCGAAGTGCACGCGGTTCGTATCCTGGTCTTCAGCGGCAACGTCAAATGCGTCTCCAACGCGGATTTCGTCCACCGAGGCGATGGCGATACCGCCGTCTGTGCTTGCCGCCGTGGCCTGCACACTATATGCCGGCTTGTACCAGCGTGCTTCCCCGGTGGGCATTGCCTCGCTCGAATAGCGGTTCACGACGATGTCGAAACCGCCCCACGACGTCCCATCCATCTCCGGGTAGTGACTCGAGCCGTCCTGATGATGCGTTCCCTGAGGCTCTCCGAGAATATTGATGGCGGCAGTGACGGCTTCGTCGCCGTTCTCAAAATAGCGGAGCGAGAGCAGCACTGTTCCGTCCTCGTCCACGACGTCGGTCGTCTCGGCGCCGATGAGAATGCGGTCGGGTTCTGCCGCCGCCGCCGTTTCGAACGGGACCGGATCGACGGTAGGGGGAATGGCTGGGGGTGTGGCTGGGGGTGTGGCTGGGGGTGTGGCCGTGCAGGCCGACAAAGCCCCGGCCAAAACGATAAGAGTGATCACAGCGAATGATTTACGGATAAGAACCCCCAGCAACTATCGAGGTGAACAAATCGTTTCACCCGTGTTCCACGCTATCGTGCCGACGGGATGCATAACGTGGAAGAAGCAGCCGTCAGCCGGGCGAGGCGACGGGTAAATCGCCTGGTTGCCGCAATTCTCAGATGCTCTGAACGTCGCGCTCGAGCCCGGCCTGCAGAGAGCGGATACACTGTTTGAGTGGACGTGTTGGCGGGATTTCATCTGGCGGACCGGGCATTTTTTGCCCGCGAGGTGCTCGAACTCGCACCCGAAGTTCTCGGCTGCATCCTGCAACACACGGATGACGATGGCACTGTAGCCATTCGCATCACCGAGGTCGAGGCCTATGCCGGTGAACGCGACCCCGGCGCGCACTCCTATCGGGGTATGACGAATCGGAATAAGACCATGTTCGGTCCCGCCGGGCACCTCTATTGCTACTTCACCTACGGAATGCACCACGCGCTGAACCTCGTCGCCGGACACCCAGGCCAGCCCTACGGATGTCTCATCAGAGCAGGAGACGTGCTGGAAGGAGCCGACATCGCCCGCAGCCGTCGAGAAAGCAGACCACGAAAGGTTCCCCTTCTCGATCGGAGTCTGGCGCGCGGTCCCGGTTGCGTCGCCCAAAGCTTTGGGGCATCTCTGGCCAACGATGGTGATGATCTTTTCGGTGGACAGTGGAGGTTTTTCGTACCCGATGACGGGGTGGTTGTCCCGCACCTGATCGGACCACGCGTGGGCGTCAGCGGGCCCGGCGGCAGTGCGACGAACTTCCCCTGGCGATTTTGGGTAGCGGATGCCTCGTCGGTCTCGGCTTACAAACCGGGCCGCTCCTAACCCCGGCGCAGGGTCTGGCGCGGATCAATCTTCGGGCGGATACCGGGCGCGGTCACCATGGAACTTTGCAAAACTGGTCAGGGTGTGCGGCGTGGTGGAGGTGCGGCTCATCACGTTGGCAACCTGCAGTCCGCGAGCGGGCAACGCGTCTCTGATCAGCGAGCGGTGACAACGCCAGGGTACGGCCTCCGTACACATGATCGCCACCGTCTGCCACCGGGCTGTGCCGTAAACCGCTGAGCGCTATGAGGCGCTGGTAGCCGATACCGGCCGCCGGCATGCTGGTGACGAGTTCGTTTTCCCCGAATTGCGGCTCATTGACGAGACCCCGGCATGGTGCGCACGTCAATGAGCCGTTCGATATCATCGGCCTTCAACATTCCGACGAACTCATCAAGCGGATGAGTCGAATGCCCGATCGTGTAGCCACAGTTTCCGGCCATGATTCCATCTAACCGCAGGTGCTGGATGTCGAATCAATGTCGATTTTGTACGACTACAGTATTGCCGGTCGGGTGAGCGAAGAAGTCAGAGCGATCACGGCAGCGACGGACACGACCGGCCGCTGGCTTCTCGCAGCGACGCTGAGAACGAGCAGCTGCTATTTGGCGGCGAGCAGCCGCTTCACGCGGGGCTTGACCTCGGTGGCGAGCAGCGTGATGGACTCGAGCAGGTGCTCCTGGGGGAGCCCGCCGTGGTCGCCCTGCAGAAAGTGACGCATGTGGCCGAGGTGCCGGTGCAGGTCGACGATGCGTTCGGCCACGTCGTCCGGGTCGCCGATGAAATAGGCATTCGGGGCGTCGACCTGGGCCAGATAGGAACCGCGCTGCGGAGCCGGCCAGCCGCGCAGCCGACCCATCTCCACGTTGAGGTTGACCCAGCCCGGATACATCCGCTCCACCGCTTCCTTCTTGGTCGGAGCTACCAGGCCGAAGGTCGCTACCGAGACCTTGATGTTGTCTCCGGTGTGGCCGGCCTGCTTGGCTGACTGCCGGTAGAGATTGGCGAGCGGCGCGAACCGGTGCGGCTGCCCGCCGATGATGGCGTAGGCGAGGGGGAGGCCGAGGCGCCCGGCACGAGCCGATGACGGTGCGCTACCGCCGGTGGCGATCCAGATGGGCAGGGAACCCTGCACGGGGCGCGGCACGACGTCGAGCTGAGGGATCGACGGGCGCGCGGTTCCCGACCAGGTCACGTTCTCGGTGGCGCTGGCGTTGAGCGTCAGGAGCAGATCGAGCTTCTGAGCGTAGAGCTCGTCGTAATCGCCCAGCTCGTAGCCGAATAACGGAAACGTCTCGACCGAGGAGCCACGGCCGGCCGTGATCTCGATGCGGCCCCCGCCGGAGATGGCATCCGCCGTCGCGAACTGCTGGAACACCCGCACCGGGTCATCCGTTCCGATGATGCTGGCCGCGCTGCCGAGTTTGATCTGAGTCGTCGCCGCAGCCGCAGCCGCGATGATCGCGCCGGGCGATGAGGCGGGCATGGAGATGGTGTGGTGTTCACCGATGCCGAAATAGTCCAACCCCGCCTTGTCGGCGTGCACGATGGCGTCGAACAGATTCTTAATCGCCTCCGCGGTGGAACGCGCGCTGCCATCGGGGTTGAGTTGAGTATCGCCGAAGCTGTAGGCGCCGATTTGCAAGGTGTTCTCCATTGTGTCGGTGACTTAGGCGGCGGCCGCGAGCGGACGGGCCTTCTGAATGAGGGCGCGAAGCTGGTTCGCGGTGTGACTGCCGGTGAAGATCTCGGTGGCCGGCTCGAACGAGCGGCCGGCAGCGAGGAAGCCAGCATCGACCGCGTCGTAGCCGAGTCGGTCGATGAAACTTTCAACGACTGCCTTGGCCTGGGCGTCGTCACCGGCCAGAGCGAGTGCCCGCCGGGTCGGCATGCCTGCGGGTTTGTCATCTTCTTCGAGCTCGTGATAACCGATGTGGTTGAGCGACTTCACCACCCGGGCACCCTGCAGAAACTCTTCGACGACCTCGCTCGACGTGCGCGGATCGCTCTCGAAATCATCGAACACGCCGTCGACCGGTGCCCAATAGTTCATCGCGTCGATGACGATTCGACCGGCCAGCTCGCCCGGGTTGAGCGTGCGGTACTTGTGCAGTGGAATCGCGAGTACCACCAGATCGGATGCCGCGGCCTGGCTAGATTGCACCGCCACCGCCACCGCCCCGGGGGTCACAATGTCGACCAGCAGCGCGTTCTCCGCTGCGGGCTGCCTGGTCGCGATGCGAACCTGATATCCGGCTTTCAGCGCCTGCCGAGCCAACGCCGTTCCAACCCGACCGGCGCCCAGGATACCGATAGTTGTGGCGTGCTGACTGGTCCTGGCACTTTGACTGCTCATAGCACTTTGACTGCTCATAGCGCTGCTCCCGTCGAAATATGATGTTGTCCAGATCATATGTCTCAAAGAATATCTATGCAACTGCATGGTTTGGGATAGGCTGACCCGTATGACTATCGAATCGCGCCGGTCAATCACCGTGCCGGGAGATCTGGGGTGGAACCTCGCGATGGTTCTGCGCGGTTATCAGCGTCAGCTGGAGATCGCCGTCGAGGGACTGCCCGGGGGAGTGCGCTGCTATCAGGTGCTGTCCACGGTCATTCACCGTGACCTTCCTTCCCAGCAAGCCATCGGGGCGCACCTGGCCATCGACCGCACCGTGCTCACCTACCTGCTCGACGGTATGGTAGACGCCGGGCTGGTGGAGCGCATTCCCGACCCCACCGATCGTCGGGCCCGAAAGATTCGGGCCACACCAGAGGGCGTGAGCGTGCTCACCCGGTACGAGACGCGCGTTGCTGCTGTGGAAGCCAGCATTCTCTCGGGAATGCACGACGATGACGCCCACCGGCTGGCCGAGCTGCTTGGCGCGTTGGCTACGAGCGTGCACCGCGCCGATCCAACGGCGAGCCCCTGCGAGGCAGCCGAGTCGTTCGCATCGTAAGCACGCTATTTGCCGACCTGGCCGTCGATGACGTCGCGGAGCAGGTCGGCGGGTTTGTTGTTCCACATATGCCGGGTTGTTCTATGACGTTGCCTGGATAAGCCACTTGGAGCGCACCTGTACGTTGGCGTCCTCGTAGCCGAGGTGTTCGTAGAACCCCAGAACGAGGTCGTTGTCCGAACGCACCATGAGTTGAACCTTGACGACACCGTTGGTGCGTAGCCAGTTTTCTGCGGCAGCCATCATCCGCTTTCCCAACCCGGTTCCACGCATGCTGTCGTCTACCGCGAGGTAATACACCCACCCGCGGTGCCCATCGTGACCGACCATGACGGTACCGACTAAGCGTTCTTCAAGGAAAGCACCGAGCACCGTGGAGGTGTCGCCGTCGAGGGCGCGCTGCGCGTCACGCTCGGGCGAATTCCACGGGCGGGTGAGCCCAGACTGGTGCCAGAGCGCCGCCGCTGCGTCGATGTTTGCCGAGGTTAGGTCGCGGATCTTCATTGTTCCAGTATCACCGCAGTCATCTGATGACCGTACGTCGAGAAGTTGCGCGAGACGCCAGCCCCCTAGTCCTCGAAGCTGTTCACCATCGCGAAAGCTGCACGTTCCAGATAATCCCAGAGGATGCCCTGCTGCAGCGGCGGCAGATGGGCTGCGTCGACGGCAACTTTCATGTGGCCCAGCCACCGGTCACGGGCATCCGGATTGACCTTGAACGGCACGTGACGCTGGCGCAGCCGCGGGTGGCCGCGCTGTTCACTGTACGTTCCCGGACCGCCCCAGAACTGCTCGAGAAACATGACCAGACGGTGTTCGGCGGGGCCGAGATCCTCTTCGGGATACATCGGCTTGAGCACTGGGTCGGTTGCGACACCCAAGTAGAAGTCGTGTACGAGCTTTTCGAAGAATGGCGTTCCACCGACCTCGTCGAAGAACGTGGGCACCACGGCGGGGCCGTTCTCGCCCTCGCGCAGGTGTACGCCGGCGGGGGTACTGGGTCGGTCGGTCGGGTGTCGTTCAGAGGTCATGTGGTGCAGCTTTCTGTTCGGTACTGGTCAGTCAATGCCGTCGCCGCGAACTTCGGGGTCAGGCGTCTTCATCGGAGCCGGCACGTCTTTGGGCTTGGCCTTGCGCGGCCCGCGGGGTTTTCGCACCGCGACCGGGCCGGTGCGCACATCGGCTACAACATCGGGCACGGCAGCTGCGGCCTCTTCGGCCGCGTCGAGTGCTCCCTCAACCGGTTCAATGATCGAGCCATCGATGGTGCCGTCGCCGGTGGTCATGACGACACTGTTGAGCGGAGTCAGCGGAACACCCATGCCATCCAGGGCCTTCTTCATGTGCAGGCGAAGGTCACGGGCGAAGTCCCACTTGGCTGAGACCCTGGTCTTGACCACGAGCCGGGTGACGAGGGCTTCGGCCGTGATCGACTCGAGGCCCCAGATCTCCGGCTTTTCGAGGATATACGCGCGCCACTTACGGCTGGAGGCGAGGGCGCTGGCAACGCGTAGCAGCTCGTCTTGCACGGCCTCCACGTCGGAACTGTAGGGAATGGCGAGATCGATGATGACGCGGGCCCAGCCCTGCGACATGTTGCCGACCCGCAGGATCTCACCGTTGCGCACGAACCAGAGCGTGCCGTCGACATCGCGTACCTGCGTGATGCGAATTCCGACCGTTTCTACGACACCGGATGCGAATCCCACGTCGACGATATCGCCAACGCCGATCTGATCCTCTACCACCATGAACAGGCCGTTGAGTATGTCCTTGACGATGTTTTGAGCACCGAAACCGAGGCCGGCACCGATCGCTGCGGTCAGCAGCGCGAAAGAGCCCAGGATTTCCTTGTTCAGGGTGGTGACGATGAGCAACAACGCGGTGATCAGGATGAACACATTGACGATGTTCGCCAGCACCGCGCCAAGCGTGCGCGAGCGTTGTACGACACGCACAGCAGCCATAGGGGAGACGTTTAGCGCCTGAGTGTCGTCGACCTTCTGGTTCTTTTTGACGCCGGAGACGATTTGTTGCACGACCCGGCGAATCACGAATTGCAGGGCCCAGCGCAGAGCGAACGCGACAACGATGATAGCCGCAATGGCGAAGATCTTTCCGACGTAATCGGTCCACGGAATTTTAGCGATGAAGGTGCCGAGGTTGGCCCAGAAAGTTTCCCAGTTCATATCCAAGCCAGTCTACCGAGGGCCTCAGCGGTACCCGGGAAGTTGCCCGGGCCAGAGCGGTCGCAGCCCGCCATGCGGCCGACGCGACCCTGCGCCTGTGACGCTGCCAGCGGCATCCTCTCGGCATACGTGGGGTTTGCTGTGAACCTCCAAGGTAAAGGAGAACCCCGCGACCATCAGGTCGCGGGGTTCTCAGTGCTCGTTGGTACTAATTATTCGGCGTCGCGAGCCTGCACCTTGAGCGAGCGCTCGACTCCGGCCAGGTTTTCGACCACGAGGCGGCGCAGGGCGGCCGGCTCGGGGTTCGCATCGAGCCAGGTCTTTGTCGCATTCGCGAGGGCCTGGTTGTTCAGCGGTGCCGGGTAGAGACCGATCACGAGCTTTTCGCCGATCGAGAAGCTGCGTGCGTCCCAGACCCGCTGCAACATCTCGAAATAGGTCGTGACGAACGGCTCGAGCAGCGCCGAATCGTTCACCCGCAGGAACCCGGCGGACGTCGTGCGTACGATGGTTGTCGCGGCCGTGTCGATGTCGATGAGTGACGACCAGGCGGCGAGCTTGCCCTCGGCAGTAGGGAGGGCAGCCCGGGCCAGAGCGGCCGACTGTGCGCCGGTCGCCGTGTTGTCTGCCGCGAGGCTCTCGCTGATCTGAGCGGCGTCGGCGCGCCCACCGGCCACGAGGGCGGTGAGGAGCTCCCAGGCCAGGTCGGTGTCGACGGTCAGACCATCGAGCACGGTGTTGCCCGAACGCAGCGCCGCCACGTTCTCGAGCTGCGCGGGGGTGGCTGCGACGGCGGCGAAGAACTTCACGAATTGGAACTGGGCATCGCTGCCGGCCGCCGCGCCCTGCGCGAGCGTCCAGAGTGCGTCAGCGACCTCGGTGGTGGTGGCTTCGCGGTGCGGTTCGGCCACGTAGTGGCTCGCGGTGAGCACGACCTGGCCGAGCACGGTGCGCAGCGTGGTCGACTCGGTTTCGGTGGCGACATTGTTCAGCACCAGACGCACGAAGTCGCGGGCCGTGGTTTCGGCGTCGCGGGTGGCGTCCCAGACCGAACCCCAGACCAGAGCGCGGGCGAGCGGGCTCTCAATCGCGGAGAGGTGCTCGAGCGCGACGGCCTCCGAGGCCGGGTCGAGGCGCACCTTGGCGTAGGTGAGGTCGTCGTCGTTGAGCAGGATCAGGTTGGGACGTTTCTGGCCGACGAGAGCGGGGACATCCGTTGTAGAACCGTCGACGTCGAGCTCGACCCGGTGCGTGCGCACGAGTTTCTGCGCGTCGTTGAAGGTGTAGAAACCGATGGCGAGACGGTGCGGGCGAATGGTGGGGTAGTCGGCGGCGGCGGTCTGCAGCACCGTGAAGCCGGTGATGACGCCCGCTTCATCCGTGGCGATCTCAGGGCGCAGCGTGTTGACGCCGGCGGTCTCGAGCCAGAAATGCGCCCAGCCGCTGAGGTCACGACCGCTGGCGGCCTCGAGCTCGACCAGCAGGTCGGAAAGCTCGGTGTTGTCCCACTGATGCTTCTGAAAGTACGATCCGACGCCGGTGAAGAAGGCGTCGATGCCGACCCAGGCGGCGAGTTGCTTGAGTACAGAGCCACCCTTGGCGTAGGTGATGCCGTCAAAGTTGACGAGTACGTCGTCAAGGTCGCGAATCGTGGCGACGACCGGGTGGGTCGAGGGAAGCTGGTCTTGCTTGTAAGCCCAGCTCTTCTCCATCACGGCGAAGGTGGTCCAGGCTTCATGCCACTCGGTGGCCTCGGCGGTGGCGATGGTCGATGCCCACTCGGCGAAGCTCTCGTTGAGCCAGAGGTCGTTCCACCAGGTCATGGTGACGAGGTCGCCGAACCACATGTGGGCGAGCTCGTGCAAAATCGTTACAACACGGCGTTCCTTGATGGCGTCGGTCACCTTGGAGCGAAAGATGTACGTTTCGGTGAAGGTGACCGCGCCGGCGTTCTCCATGGCGCCGGCATTGAATTCCGGAACGAACAGCTGGTCGTACTTGTCGAACGGGTAGGCGTAACCGAACTTCTCCTCGTAGTAGGCGAAGCCTTGGCGGGTCTTCTCGAGGATGTAGTCGGCGTCGAGGTACTCGCTGAGGCTCTTGCGGCTGAACACGCCGAGCGGAATGGTGCGTCCGTCGCTCGAGGTCAGTTCGCCGCGCACGACGGCGTACGGGCCGGCGATGAGCGCGGTGATGTAGCTCGAGATCACGTGGGTCGGTGCAAACGCCCAGGTGCTGGCACCGTTGCCGGCGTCGGTTGGCTCCGGCGTGGTCGAGTTGGAAACAACCTGCCACTGGCTCGGCGCTGTGACGGTAAAAGCGAATTTCGCCTTGAGGTCGGGCTGCTCGAACACGGCGAAGACGCGGCGAGAGTCGGGCACCTCGAACTGGCTGTAGAGGTAGACCTCGTTGTCGACCGGGTCGACGAAGCGGTGCAGGCCTTCACCGGTGTTGGTGTAGAGCGCGTCGGCCACGACAACGAGCTCGTTGTCGGCCTGCAGGCCGTCCAGCTGAATGCGGATGCCGTCACTCACGACGGCCGGGTCGAGCGCGGCACCGTTGAGGGTCACCGAGTGCACCATGGCAGTGATGGCATCGATGAAGGTCGAGGCTCCGGGGGTAGCGGCGAAGCGCACCGTCGTGGTGCTGCCGAACGTGGTGGGGCCGGTAGTGAGGTCGAGCACAACGTTGTAGCTCGCTACCGTGACGAGCGCGGCGCGCTCTGACGCTTCAAGGCGGGTGAGGTTCTCTCCAGGCAACTTAGTTCTCCAATTCGATTCACGATTCGATTCGCGACGGATTCCATTTGGAACGGTGAAGCTCTGGCGCTCGTGGCGCCATCGCACCCCGCAAGCCTAACCATGATTACAATGTGGGCATGAGAGCGAGCACCGATCCCGGCGTCGCGACCGCTGAACGCTACCGAGCCTTCGCTGAGGTTGAAGCCCGCGGAATGAGCGCCTGTTACGAACGCTGGGCCGCTGGGGTTGCGGCTGATCCTGAGATAGTGAAACTGATCGATCTGCTGCCGCCGGTCAAACGGCAACCGAACCTAGTGTTCAGCGCGGCCCGGTTGCACGGGGCCGTGGTGGGGGAGTATCCGGCTTTCGCGGCCTGGCTGCGCGAGCACTGGGCGCTCGTCGCCGCCACCTGTCTGACCCATGCCACTCAGACGAATGAACCCGGTCGGTGCGCTGTGCTGTTGCCGGCCCTGGCGGCGCTCGCCGGGCCCCTCGCGATCATCGAAGTTGGGGCATCCGCCGGTCTCTGCCTGCACCCCGATCGGTACAGCTACCGATATCGGTTTGCTGATGGCGGCGAGCGGATGCTGCACCCGAGAGACAGGGCGAACCCGGTGGTGCTCGACTGCGACGTGAGCGGTCCGGTGCCGCTGCCCGAGCGGATGCCCGAGATCGTGTGGCGGGCCGGAATCGACCTTCATCCCCTCGACGTCTGCAGCGACGCGGACGTAGCCTGGCTCGATGCGCTGATCTGGCCGGAACATGACGACCGTCGATCCCGGCTGCGCGCCGCGGTTGCCGTGGCCCGCCAGGAGCCGGTCGAGATCGTGCGGGGGGACCTCAATGCTCAGATCGAGGCGCTCGTTGCCCGGGCACCGGCCGGGGCAACCGTTGTCGTGTTCCACACCGCGGTGCTCGCCTACCTGAACGCAACCGACCGCGGCCGGTTCGCCGCGCAGATGACCCGACTGCCGGTGCGCTGGTTGTCGAACGAGGGGCAGAGCGTGGTGCCCGGGGTGTTGGAGCGGCTTGGGGAGGCGCCGGCGCCGTCACATTCAATTCCGGCTTCCGCTTTCATTCTTGCCCTGGACGGTGAGCCGATCGCCCTGACCCAGCCACACGGCCGGTCATTACACTGGCTCGGGTGAGTCCGCGGAGGGCTCGGGCGTCGGCTCCGCTGTCAACGGCGCCGCGCTACCCGTTGCCCAGCCGAAGGAGGCGGATTGGCGCGTCATCACGGCCGCCGCATCGTGCATCGAAACGTAGCTTCCGCTGTTCGGCCCATCGCTTGGCTCCTCATCGGGCTGCCAGCGCGGGGTTTCGCTGCTGCGGGTGCCCAGGAGCCGTCGGGTGAGGGATTCGCCCGCCGACAACAGATCGTCGAGGGCGATCTGCAGGTCGTCGTCGTCGACGGTGTCGGCGCGGAGGGCAGCGCGAAGCACGGCCCGACGAATCAATTCCTTTGCGAAAGAGCCCGTCACGCCCTCTGCACGGCGGGCAGCGGCGTCGAGGGCGGCCGGGGTGAACGGCAGCCTTCCCGCATAGCGCCGGAACAGCCGCTCGCGTTCGGCAAGGGCGGGCAATGGAACTTCGACGGCGAGGTCGACCCGGCCTGGCCGTTCGGCAAGGGCGCGCTCGAGCACCTCGACCCGATTGGTGGTCATGACGAACGCCACATCGGCGTCGCCGTCGAGTCCGTCAAGGGCGTCGAGCACCTCGAACAGCAGGGGTTGCGGAGTGGCGTTACGCTGCATCGCGACCAGGTCGATGTCTTCCAGCACGACGATCGACGGCGCAAAGGTGCGCGCGATCTCGGCAGCCGCAGCAATGTGCACGATGCTGGTACCGGTGAGCAGCACGGCGGTGATGCCCGGTGTTTCGCTGAGCAGGTGGCGCACAGTGAGGGTTTTGCCGGTGCCGGGAGGCCCGTAGAGCAGCACACCGCGCTTCAAATGTTGCCCGGCGGCGAGCAAGACCTGGCGCTGCTCGCCGATTCCGATGACGTGGTCGGTGATGGTGCCGAGGATGCCCTCCGGCAGCACGATGGCGGCCGTCGGTACGACGGGTCGTTCCAGAAAGGTGATTCCGGCTCCGGATCCGTATTCGGTTTGCACGAACGAGAGCACCTGCCCGCGCAGCACGCTGTGCTCGATCATGAGTGCGCGCAGGTGCTCCAGAAAACCGGTGACCGTGTGCGGCGACTCGGCCATGATTTCGAGCTCGGCCGTATTGCGCCCGAATTGCGGATTCGCGGCGCGTTGCAGCACCGCGATCGGCTGATCGTCAAAGCGGATGAGTCGGAGGCCGAATGAGACGACCTGGCGGGTTGTCGTCGGTCCGGTCGCCCGGGCCGAGTAGTCCACAGGACCGGGCCCGAAGCCCTGTAACGGGCTGGCCACGAGCTCGGACAGCGTCGAATGAAACCGCTGCTGCCCGCCCGATACACCCAGAAGCGCGGCCGGATCCACGCTGGCCAACGTGCTCAGGGCGATGTCCGCGTCGACTAGGCGATGATCGGTCAGGGTCTCCGACACGACCGGCAACCTCGACGCGTTGGCGCCGAGAAAGGCGCTGATGCGATCGCCGAGTGGTGTCAGGCCCGAACCGGCCCGGTTATCCGCCGCAGATACGACCCGTTCCATGAAGTGTTTGAAGGCGCGCACGACGTCTCGGTCGAAAGTGTCCTCGGTCATGTCGTTCTCCTGTCGTTGTAGCGCAGTAGGAGGCTAGCGGGCTTGGGCGATGATTGCTTCGGAGACAGCGACAGCGACAGCGACAGCGACCGCGTCGGTACGTGACTCGACCTGGTACGCCGACTGGCCGAGCGAAAAGATCACGGTGCAGTACGACGAGGTGTCGGTGCAGATCTGCACGGCGTGCTCGCCGTCGACGGCGCCTTCCAACGCAATCTGCGGCAGGGCAGCCTGGCTGTCGGGAGTGGAGATCATCGTGTCGACGATGCTGGCGAGGTCATAGCCGACCGTGATCGAGGTGCCGTTGACACCAGCGGCGTCAACGTAGCAGGTGAAGACCCCCGCGGTCTGTGTCACGTACCGGTCGAACCAGATCGGGTCCATGCTCGACGAATCGCAGATTTCGTAGTCGAGGGCGTCGACACCAAGTGCCATCGCACTACCCTGCGACTTGAGCGCGCCGGTGCAGGCGGGTTCCCGTTCGACCAGGTCTACCGCCGGCCAGACCAGGTGGCTGGGCACGGCATACTCGGTGAGGGCCATCCCCGGCTGCGTCGCGGCCACCGGGGTCGGCATACTTTCGTCGGCGGGGGCCAACGCGCCGGCCACGGTATCGAGGGTGGCAACATCGTCACAGGTGTAGACACCCGTGGTAGCGGCAAGTTCTGTCGGCCCCGCGCTCGCTGACCTTGGCGGCCCTGCGACGGGCCCGGCCGCGCATCCGCTGAGAGCGACGAGAGCGAGAAAAACGGTCGGCGTGATCAGACGGCGGTGTAGCATGCGGTCAGCCTCACAGGGGCAATTTTTGCCGCATGACCTGAGGTTTACTCGACATCTTTGAGTCCTCGCCATGGGCGCGATCCGGTCAGGGAAGGGTTGGTCCAACTATGTGGCCGCCTGGGGTACACCCCAGTGGTCGACGGCCAGGTGCTACCAGGCGCCGGGCTTGTAGTCCTTCAGAAAGACGCCGTAGACGTCTTCGCCGTCCTCGCCGCGCACGATCGGGTCGTACACCCGGGCGGCGCCGTCGACCAGGTCGAGCGGAGCGTGAAAACCCTCCTCGGCCAGGCGCACCTTGGTGGGGTGTGGGCGTTCGTCGGTGATCCAGCCGGTATCGACGCTGGTCATAAGAATGCCGTCTTCCAGCATCTCCTTCGCGCTGGTGCGGGTGAGCATGTTCAGGGCCGCTTTGGCCATATTGGTATGCGGGTGGCCGGGGCCCTTGTAGCCGCGACCAAACACGCCCTCCATCGCCGACACGTTCACAATATAAGTACGTCGGGCCGCGGATGCTGTGAGCGAGGCCCGCAGACGGCTCACCAGCAGAAATGGTGCCGTCGTGTTGCACAACTGCACTTCGAGCATCTCGAGCGGATCCACATCTTCGACGTTGGCTGTCCAACTGTTCACGTCGTGCAGGTCGGGAACAAGCCCGCCGGCGTCAATGGCGGTGCCAGCGGCGAGACGCTCCAGCGACGAAGACCCGGCGGCGAGTGCCAGCCGGGTGAGATCATCCGCTGTAAGGGCACCGGCACCGGCCGCCGTCGTGAGCAGCGGATGCCCGGAGACCGATGCAGCCAGGGCGAGCGGATGCGCATCGTTGGTGTGGCCGAACGACACGATCTCGGGCAGGGGGCCGTCGGGCAGCGGAGCATCCTCGGCCTCAACCAGCAGGGAGTACGAGCCGCGCGAGCGTCGCACGGTCTGCGCTGCATTGTTGATGAGAATGTCGAGCGGGCCCTGGGCAGCGACCGAATCAGCCAGGGCGATCACCTGGGCCGGGTCTCGCAGGTCGATGCCGACGATGCGCAGGCGGTGCAGCCAATCCTTGGAGTCGTCCATAGCGGCGAAGCGGCGCACGGCGTCGCGCGGAAACCGGGTGGTGACGGTGGTGTGGGCACCGTCGCGCAACAGGCGCAGAGCGATGTACATGCCGATCTTGGCGCGGCCGCCGGTGAGCAGTGCGCGCTTGCCGGTGAGGTCGGTGCGCGCGTCGCGTTTGGCGTGGCTCGAGAGGGCGCAGCTCGGGCAAAGCTGGTGGTAGAACGCGTCGACCACGGTGTATTTCTGCTTGCAGATATAACAGGCGCGCGGAACGAGCAGCTTACCGGCGGTCGCCGTGCTGGTACCAAGAGAGAGCTGGGCGCCGCGGGTCTCGTCGTCGATGCGGGTGGGCGCGCCGGTGGCGGTGGCGGCGATGACGCTACGATCGGCGTCGGCGATGACCGCGCGTTTCTCCAGGCGCCGCGACATCTTGACCGACTTGAACATCTTGGCGGTCGCCTGGCGCACGGTGACGAAGTCGGCGCTGTCCGGGTCCACGTCGCTGAGGGAGGCGAGCACCCGCAGGGTCACTTCGAGGTCGTGCGGGTCGATTCCGGCGAATTCAAGGGCCGGCGCGCTGCATTTAGCTGCGCTCGCGTTGGTGGGCGCAGTGTTGGTGGGCGCAGTGGTGGGGGGCGCGGTGGTCATTCGCGAATTCTACGCGGGGCGACTGTGAGCATCCGTTTTATCTAGAGTCTGGCCGGTTCTTGAATGGGAATGGCAGTGGTGGGTGGCTCGTAGGTGTGGTCGAACGGCATTTCGTCAGTGTTGAGCAGGGGGTTGTCGTTCTGTGTCTGGACCAGGCCGTGTGCTTCTTCGGCACTGTTGACGCTCGGCATCGACCCGGGTAGCGGGCGGTTGGCCGATTCCTTGAGAAAGTAGATCGCGATCGCACCGATGAGAGAGGTGCCCATCAGGTAGAACGCGGGCATCATGTCGTTGCCGGTGCCCACGATAAGCGCGGCGATGATGAACGGCGTGGTGCCGCCGCAAATGGCGACCGCGAAGTTGTACGAAATGCCCATGGCGCCGTAACGGCTCGCCGTCGGGAACAGCGCCGGTAGTGCTGAGGCAATGGTCGAGACGTAGAAGGTGACTGGGAGCGCGATGAGCGCGAGGCCGAGCAACGTCGACCAGATCGAACCGACGCCGATGAGCAGGAACGCCGGGTAAGCCAGCACGACCGTGCTGATGGCACCGGTCCACAGCACCGGACGTCGACCGACCCGGTCGGACAGACGGCCGCTCAGGGGGATGCACAGGGCCATGACCACGAGGATCGGAATCGTCAGCGCCGTTCCGTGCAACTCGTCGTAGCCCTTGTTCTCGGTGAGATGGGTGGGCATGTAGGAGGTCAGCGCGTAACCGACGGTGTTCGCGGCGGCAACGAGGATCATCGCGATGATGATGTTGCGCCCATAGGCTTTGAAGATCTGAATCGGGCCCTTGGGGGTCTCTGCAGTTGCTCCGACCGGGTTCTTCTGGGCGGCTTCCTGCGCATCGAGGGTGGCTTGGAATGCGGGAGACTCATCGATCTTCATGCGGAAGTAGATGGCGATCAGGCCGAGCGGCCCGGCGATGAGGAACGGCAGGCGCCAGCCCCAATCCTCCATGACCTCCTGGCCGAGCGTGAGCTGCAGCACCGAGACGAGCGAGGCGCCGATGGCGAAACCGAGGTAGCTGCCCATGTCAAGAAAGCTGGCGAAGTAGCCGCGCTGCTTGTCGGGAGCGTGCTCGCTGATGAAGGTTGTGGCGCCGGCGTACTCGCCGCCGGTGGAGAATCCCTGCACGAGTTTGACGAAGACGAGCAGCACCGCCGCCCAGACACCGATCTGCGCGTAGCCCGGCAGCAGGCCGACGGCGAAGGTCGAGGCGGCCATCAGAATCAGGGTGGTCGCAAGCACCTTCTGCCCGCCGATGCGGTCACCGAGCCAGCCGAAGAACACGCCGCCGAGGGGGCGGGCGAAAAAGGTCGCCGCAAAGGTACCGAGCAGAAACAGGGTTTGAACGGATGCGTCCGCCTCGGGAAGGAAGACCGGTCCCATGGTGGTGATGAGGTAGCCGAAGACACCCACGTCGTACCATTCCATGGTGTTTCCCACGATGGTGCCGCCGAGGGCGCGCTTCATGATGGGTTTCTCGACGACGTTGACGTCGGACACCGCGATGCGGCGGCGTAGGAGAGCCTTTTTCGGCTTCACGGTGTGCTTCGCAGCCGTGGACTGCGCGGTGGACTGCGCGGTGGACGTGCTTCGGTCAATGGGCATGTGAATTTCTCCTGTGGAGATACTGTGCTTGCGACGTTGAGATGTACTGCCTGGTGCAGTTTTTTTGACCCAACATCGATAGCCCGTCCGGGGGCGATGCCCAAATGGTCATTCGTAGGAACGGAGATCCCCCTGCCGTTTCTGCATAGGCTGGTCCTATGACTGATTCTGTAGATTTCTGGTTTGACCCCTCGTGTCCCTGGGCCTGGATGACTTCGCGCTGGGTGGACGAGGTCGCCCGGCTGCGTCATTTCGAGGTGACCTGGCATGTCATGAGCCTCGCCGTGCTCAACGAAGATCAGGAGGTGAGTGAGGAGTACGCGGCGTTTTTTCCCCGGGCGCTCAAGTACACCCGCCTCGTCACCGCCGCCAACGAACTGCACGGCCAGCCGATGGTCAAGGCGCTCTACGACGCACTTGGCCAGCGGATTCACCCGGGAGGCAACACGAACCCCGACGAGGTCATTCCCGCCGCGCTCGCCGAGGTGGGCCTGCCGGCCAGTTTCGCTGCCTTCGCCGACAGCGAGGAATATGACCTGGAGATGCGCACCAGCCACTTCGATGGCATCAATCGCGTTGGCCAGGACGTCGGCACGCCCGTGATCGCCGTAAACGGTGTGGCCTTCTTCGGTCCGGTCATTTCCCCGGCACCGATGGGCGAGCAGGCCCTGGCGCTGTGGGACGGCGTCGTCGCGCTGGCCAATTACGACGGATTCTTCGAACTCAAGCGCAGTCGAACCCGTGAACCGCGCTTTGAGCCGAATATCACCGAGTCCGTCGGTACTCCGGCCAGCACAAATTAGACTGCTCTTATGCGCATCCACATCGCCACGGACCATGCCGGTCTCGACCTCAGCCATCACCTGATCACGCACCTGAGTGCGGCCGGGCACGAGGTCGTCGACCACGGGCCTCGGACCTACAATGCCCTCGATGACTACCCTGCTTTTTGTATCAATGCAGCGCAGGCCACCGTCGACGACCGAGAAACTGGCATCGAGGCGCTCGGTGTTGTGTTCGGCGGCTCGGGCAACGGCGAGCAGATGGCCGCGAACAAGGTGTCCGGCGCCCGCGCCGCCCTAGTCTGGAACCTCAGCACGGCCCGTCTGGCCCGTGATCACAACGACGCCAACGTCATTTCCATCGGTGCCCGCGAGCACACAATTGAAGAGGCCACGAGCTTCATCGACGCGTTCATCGCCGAGCCGTTCAGCGCTGAAGAGCGGCATGTGCGCCGCATTCATCAGCTCGGGGAATATGAAACCACCGGAACCATCGCCGGAAAAAACGTCGACGGCCGGTGAACTGAGGTGCCAGAAGGTCACTCCGTCCACCGTATTACCCGCCAGTTTCAGCGCAACTTCATCGGCCAACGGGTCACCGTTTCCTCCCCACAGGGACGGTTCGTGGCCGGTTCCGCGCAGCTCAGTGGGCACACCGTGACGGATGCCCGCGCCGTCGGTAAGCAGATGTTCCTGGAGTTCGATCACGGACTCTGGTTGCGCATCCACTTGGGATTGTACGGAGCCTGGGATTTCAGCGGCGAGATTCAGATGGATGCCACGATGGCCTCGGCCAACGGCCGGATGGGCCAGACCAACCAGCACGGCACCGACCTGACTGCTGGCCTGCCGACCTACGACTCGGCCGGGGAGAACTCGGTCTTCAGCATCGGCGCGCCCCGCCGAACCCGGGTGCGCATGTCGGAACAGGAAAAGGAGATCGACCTCGCCGACACTTTTCCGCCGGAGCCGGTCGGTCAGGTGCGCGTGCGCCTGCTCAGCGATACGGTGTGCGCCGACCTGCGCGGTCCGACGGCGTGTGAGGTGCTCCACCCGGCCGAGGTCGGTGCCGTCATCGCCAAACTCGGCCCCGACCCGGAACTGGACAACAGTCCACAAGCCGAAGAGCGGTTCGTGAGCGTCGTGCGCAAGAAGCCCACATCGATTGGCCGGTTGCTCATGGATCAGGGCGTGGTCAGCGGCATCGGCAATGTCTATCGGGCCGAGATGCTCTTTCGGGCCGGGCTCAACCCGCACGCGCCCGGCAAATCGCTCGGCGACGAAACCGTGCGTGACCTGTGGCGTGACTGGGCGCACCTCCTCCACATAGGAGTTGCGACCGGGCAGATGATGACCATGGACGGCCTCGAAGGCCAGCCTTATCGGCTCGCCATGAAGAATCGGGCCGACCGGCACTGGGTTTACAAACGGGAGGGGCTACCCTGTCGAGTCTGCGGCACCCACATCGTGCTCGAAGAGATGGCTGCCCGCAAGCTGTACTGGTGCCCGCGCTGCCAGGCCTGACGAGGGGGCATGGTGTAACAGTCCAGAGCAAACTGCGAAAATAGAAACATGATCCGAATTGCCAGGCCCCGCCGTCGCATCGCAACTATCGTGAGCGGGGCCGTAGTCGGTACGGTGGTAGTGGCCCTCGGCCTCACCGCGTGTTCCGGTGAAGATGGGGCCGGCGTGATCGACACGGTCGGCAACATTGAGTTCGTGAATCCGCTCGCCATCCCGCCCCTGGCCGACTCGACCGTTGACGCCGCGGGCGAGCGAGTGTTCGACCTCACGGCTCAGGCCGGCACAACCGAATTTACGTCGGGCGTGGAGACCGACACCTGGGGCTACAACGGCAGCTATCTTGGACCGACGATCATCGCCGCGCGCGGCGAAAACGTGCGCATCAACGTCAACAACGATCTCGACGTAGCTACCACCGTGCACTGGCACGGCGCGAACCTCCCCGCCAAAATGGACGGCGGACCGCACCAGATGGTCGAACCCGGCGCGAAATGGAGCCCCAACTTCGAGATCGACCAGCCAGCCTCAACGCTGTGGTACCACCCGCACCCCGAAGGCGACACCGAGCACCAGGTCGAAATGGGCTTGGCTGGCGTCTTCATCGTGCAGGACAACGAAGAGGCCGCCCTCACCCTGCCGCGCAGCTACGGCGTCGACGATATTCCGGTGGTGGTGCAAGATCGTCGCTTCGACGAGAACGGCCAGTTCGTCACCGACGTGCGCGGCTACATCGGACCCATAGGCGACCAGCTGCTCGTCAACGGCACCCTCGCGCCGTACCTCAACGTCACCTCCGAGGTGGTGCGACTGCGACTGGTCAACGGGTCGACCGCACGGGTGTACGACTTCGGGTTCAGCGACGGCCGCTCGTTCGATCTGATCGCAACCGACGGGGGACTGCTGACGGAAGCGGCGCCGATGGACGGCATCCGTTTATCGCCGGGGGAACGCGCCGAAATGCTCGTTCAGCTGGTGCCGGGGGAGACCGTGAACCTGCAGTCGAACAAACCAGACCTCGGTACCTCGGCCAGCGCCGCGACGCGCAACGCCGGTGACGACACCCTCGACGTGATGGAGCTGCGCGCCGCCGACACGCTCAGCAGCATCGGAGAGACCTCCAGCACCCTCGCGAGCATCGAACCGCTCGATAAAGAGGATGCCTCCGTCGATCGTTCGTTCACACTCAACGGTTACACGATCAACAATCGGCTGATGGACATGACCCGCATCGACGAGACGATCGAGGCCGGCGCGACCGAGGTCTGGACCGTCGACAACGCCATGCCCCTGCCGCACAACTTTCACGTGCACGCAGTGCAGTTTCAGGTGCTGCGGGTGGGCACCGAGCCGCCGCCCGTCGAACTGTCTGGCTGGAAGGACACGATCTACCTCGAGCCCGGCAAGCGTTACGAACTCATTATGCAGTTCGCGGAATATACCGACCCCGACTTTCCGTATATGTTCCACTGCCATATGCTGTCGCACGAAGACGCCGGCATGATGGGCCAGTTCGTCGTGGTCAAGCCCGGCGAAGAGGCCGGTACCCCGCCAACCGCTCGCGACGCCATCGTTCCCCAGTCAAACCTGGCCGTCGGCAGCGGACCGCGCACACTCTCGCCTGCCCACGATCACTAGTTGTCGACATCCGCTTAACGAGTGAAAGCCGCCAGCTGAAGCTGGCGGCTTTCACGGAATCAACGTCCCAACATAGAGGGGTCGACGGGAATCGAACCCGCGTCATAAGTTTGGAAAACTCAGGCTCTACCATTGAGCTACGACCCCAGGCCCAGTAATTGGGCACTCGAGTATCGTAGTACAGGAAACCGGGCGTCGTTTGCCAGTACGGGCGCATCCGCTCGAAAGGCGTGCATTAGACTGGCTGAGGTCAATCCGCCTGTCGTGAGCTTTCGCTTGCGCCACCGAATTGGTTCCCCAACAAAGTAATACCGACGGGTCGAAGTAGATCCGGGGCGTAGCTCAGCTTGGTAGAGCGCTCGTTTTGGGGGCGAGAAGTCGCAGGTTCAATTCCTGTCGCCCCGACATTATCCGCAGCACACCGTTTCAATACACAGGAGAGTCTCGAGTGAAGTCCACGGTCGAAAAACTGAGCCCCACGCGCGCCAAGCTCACCATCACGGTGAGCCCCGACGAGCTGAAGCCAGCCATCACCCACGCCTACGGCCACATTGCCGAAGACATCAACGTCCCCGGTTTTCGTAAGGGTAAAATTCCGCCGGCCATCATTGACCAGCGCGTCGGTAAGGCTGCCGTTTTGGAGCACGCCGTCAACGAGGGTCTCGACGGTTTCTACCGCGCGGCCGTTGGAGAAAACAAGCTGCGCCCGCTCGGTCGTCCAGAGGCCGACATCGTGGAATGGCCCAGCAACACCGACTTCTCCGGTGACCTGCTCCTCGCTATCGAGGTGGACGTGCGCCCCGAGATCGACCTGCCCAGCTACGACGGCCTCAAGCTCACCGTCGACGCCGTCGCGGTTTCCGACGAGGAAGTAGCCGAAGAGCTTGACAAGCTGCGCAGCCGTTTCGGCACGCTCATCACGGTTGACCGCCCCGCCAAGACCGGCGACTTCGCCCAGATCGACCTGAACGCCGCCATCGATGGCGAAGAGGTCGACACGGCGAGCGGTATCTCCTACGAGCTTGGTTCCGGCGACCTCATCGACGGCATCGACGAGGCGCTCGACGCGCTCAGCGCCGGCGAGACCACGACCTTCAACTCCGACCTCATGGGCGGAGACCACGAGGGTGAGACGGCCGAGATCACCATCACGGTCATCGCCGTCAAGGAGCGCGAGCTTCCAGAGGCCAACGACGACTTCGCTCAGATCTCGAGCGAGTTCGACACCATCGCCGAGCTGACCGAGAGCCTCAAGGTTCAGGTTGAGAAGTCCAAGGCCTTCGGCCAGGGCAGCCAAGCACGCGAGCGTCTCATCGAGACGCTTCTCGGCTCGGTCGAGGTTCCGATCCCCGCCGCGATCATCCTCGACGAAGTCAACCGCCACCTCGAAGGCGAAAGCCGCCTGGAGGATGACACCCACCGCGCCGAGGTCACCGAAGCCAGCGAGAAGACGTTCCGTCAGCAGATTCTGCTCGACACGATCGCCGAAGCCGAGCAGGTCAAGGTCAGCCAGGACGAACTCACCCAGTACCTCATCCAGGGTGCCAGCCAGTACGGCATGGACCCGAGCGAGTTCGTGCAAACGCTCAACACCAACGGACAGATTCCGTCGATGGTGGCCGAGGTCGCTCGCAACAAGGCCCTCGCCATTGCTCTGGGCAAGGCCGAGGTCGTTGACTCCAACGGTAAGCCGGTCGACCTGAGTGAATTCACCGGCCCGGTCGGCGACGATACGGATGGTGAAGCGGATGCTGCTGACAGCGACGCTCCGGCGGCTCCGGCGGCTCCGGCGGCCGAGGCTGACGCCGAAGTCGATGCTGAGGTTGACGAGAAGCCCAAGAGGAAAAAGAAGGCTGCTGCCAAGTAGTAGCACCCGTTTGCGTGATCGGCCGGCCGGAATCTTCCAGCCGGCCTTTCGCATGCTGCAGGGCACGTGTGCGACAGCCGGTAATCTGCCGAGGGCGAACAGAGCCATTTTGACGCTCGCGCTCCGATAGATTTATTGAGAAGCGACAACTGAAACGGAGCACGACATGGCCGACCCGACACCCACCAATGGTGTATTTGACCGACTGCTGAAGGACCGCATCATCTGGCTCGGCTCAGAGGTCCGTGACGAAAACGCGAACGAGATCTGCGCCAAGATCCTCTTGCTGGCAGCGGAAGATTCCAAACGCGACATCTACCTCTACATCAACTCTCCTGGCGGCTCGATCACCGCCGGCATGGCGATCTACGACACGATGCAGTTCGTACCCAACGATATCGTCACGGTCGGCATCGGCATGGCAGCCTCAATGGGCCAGTTCCTGCTGACTTCGGGGACCAAGGGCAAGCGGTACATCACCCCGAACGCTCGTGTGCTTTTGCACCAGCCGTCCGGCGGGTTCGGTGGCACGGCCGCCGATATCCAGACCCAGGCTCGCCTCATCCTCGACATGAAGCAGCGTCTTTCCGAGATCACGGCCGCGCAGACCGGGAAGACCCCCGAGCAGATCAACGCCGACGGTGACCGCGACAACTGGTTCAGCGCCCAGGAGGCCCTCGAGTACGGTTTCGTCGACCATCTCCGCGCATCCGCTTCGGATGTCATCGGCGGCGGCGGTACCGACCCCGACGCCACCAAGTAGTCCACCGAAACTGAACAGGAAGAAATCATGACTATCCCCACATTCGGTGGAACGGCCTACAGCTCGATGGGCGGCTCAACCACGCACTCTTCTACATCTGGCATGCCCGATTCCCGCTATATCCTCCCCACTTTCGAAGAGCGCACTGCCTACGGTTATAAGCGCCAGGACCCGTACGCCAAGCTGTTCGAAGACCGCATCATCTTTCTCGGCGTGCAGGTTGACGATGCTTCCGCCGACGACGTGATGGCCCAGCTCCTCGTGCTCGAAAGCCAGGACCCGGACCGCGATATCACGATGTACATCAACTCGCCCGGTGGATCGTTCACCGCCATGACGGCGATTTACGACACCATGCAGTACATTCGCCCGCACGTCATGACAGTGTGCCTCGGCCAGGCAGCATCTGCTGCGGCCGTTTTGCTCGCCGGTGGAACAGCCGGTAAGCGGCTCGCTCTGCCGAACGCGCGCATCCTGATTCACCAGCCCTCGGTTGGTGGCCAAGGCGGTGGCCAGGCTTCGGATATCGAGATTCAGGCCGCCGAGATTTTGCGCATGCGGGTCTGGCTCGAAGAGACCCTCGCTCACCACTCCAACCGGAGTGTTGAGCAGGTCAACAAGGACATCGACCGCGACAAGATCATGAGCGCGGCTGAGGCCCTCGAATACGGCCTGATCGACCAGGTTCTAACCAGCCGCAAGAACCTTCCGATGCTGGTTAAGTAGTCTGAGCTCTAAACACCGGTACGGCGCGTCGCCTTCGGGCGCCGCGCCGTACCGGTTTGTGGCGCCCTGCACTCAAGTGTCGTACGTACAGGCTAGGCTCAATTGCAGCGAGACCAATGGAGGAGGCAGACATGGCCCGAATAGGCGAAAGTGCCGACCTGCTCAAGTGTTCCTTTTGCGGAAAGAGCCAGAAGCAGGTACAACAGCTCATCGCCGGCCCCGGCGTGTACATCTGTGACGAATGCGTCGAGCTGTGCAACGAGATCATTGAAGAGCGACTGGCTGAGGCCGGCTCCGAAGCGACCGCCGGTGAATTCGACCTCCCCAAGCCCAAAGAGATCTTCGGTTTCCTCGAAGAATACGTCATCGGCCAGGAACCCGCCAAGCGTGCCCTCGCCGTCGCCGTGTACAACCACTACAAGCGCGTGCGGTCTCGTGCCACGCTCACCGCGGCCGAGGCTATTCACGACGATGTCGAGATTGCCAAGTCTAATATTCTGCTGATTGGCCCGACCGGCTGTGGCAAGACCTATCTGGCCCAGACCCTGGCCAAGCGTCTCAACGTGCCCTTCGCCGTGGCGGATGCGACGGCCCTCACCGAGGCCGGCTACGTCGGTGAAGACGTCGAGAACATTCTGCTCAAGCTCATTCAGGCCGCCGACTATGACGTCAAGCGCGCCGAAACCGGCATTATCTACATCGATGAGATCGACAAGATCGCCCGCAAAGCCGAGAACCCGTCAATCACGCGCGATGTCTCGGGCGAGGGTGTGCAGCAGGCGCTCCTGAAGATTCTCGAGGGCACCATTGCTTCCGTTCCGCCGCAGGGTGGGCGTAAGCATCCGCACCAGGAATTCATTCAGATCGACACCACCAACGTGTTGTTCATCGTGGCCGGCGCCTTCGCTGGACTCGAAGACATCATCTCGTCGCGGGCCGGCAAGAAGGGCATCGGGTTCGGGGCGCCGCTGCACATCAAGGGCGACGATATCAACCTGTTCAGCGAGGTCCTGCCCGAAGACCTGCATAAGTTCGGGCTGATCCCCGAATTCATCGGACGCCTGCCCGTCGTCACCACGGTCACCCAGCTCGACCAGGTCGCGCTCATGCAGATTCTCACCGTGCCGAAGAACGCTCTGGTGCGGCAATACCAGCGCATGTTTGAGCTCGACGGGGTTGAGCTTGAGTTTGAACAGCCCGCCCTCGAAGCCATCGCCGATTTGGCCGTGCTGCGCAAGACCGGTGCTCGTGGCCTGCGAGCCATCCTCGAAGAGGTGCTCGGCCCGGTCATGTTCGAGGTGCCGTCCAGCACCGACGTTGAGCGGGTGATCATCACCCGCGATACCGTAATGAGCAATGCACCGGCTGAGATGGTTCTGCACAAGACCCGCCAGGTGAAGTCGGCGTAAGCCGCTGCATAATCGCACGGGGTGTGCGGGGGAGCGGCGATGAGTGAAAAGCAGTACTCGATCAGTATGGGCGCGACAGATGCGCTGCAGCCGATCACGACCGGTATCGTTGCTGCCATCACTGGATTTGCCAGTTCTTTCGTGCTGGTTATTGCCGGGTTACGCGCCGTTGGTGCCTCCGAAGCTCAGGCCTCTTCGGGGCTCCTGGCGCTGTGTCTGCTCGTGGGCGTGGCCTGCATTGCTTTGCCCTGGTACTTTCGGATGCCGGTTTCGTTTGCCTGGTCGACTCCGGGTGCCGCCCTCCTCGTAGCGGCGGGAACCACGACCGATAACTTCGGCGCGGCAGTGGGAGCGTTCCTGGTTTGCGGAGTGCTCATTGTGCTGTGCGGTCTCTGGCCCTTCCTCGGCCGGGTCATCACGAGCATCCCGAAGCCCCTCGCTGGGGCGATGCTGGCTGGCATTCTCTTTCCCATTTGTCTGGCACCGATTCAGGCGGCGATTGAACAACCGCTCCTGGCTATTCCGGTCCTGGTGGTGTGGCTGGTGTTGTACCGACTGGCGCCGCGCTGGGCAGTGCCGGCGGCGATGGTCGTGGCCGCCATCGGTATCGGCAGCACTGCGGGATTGAGCTGGTTGTCAGCACCAACATCCGCTCCCAGCCTGGTCTTTGTGGCTCCGGTCTTTGAACCACTCGTGATCGTGAGCGTCGGTCTGCCGTTGTTCGTCGTGACCATGGCCGGTCAGAACGTTCCCGGATTCGCCGTGCTCTCGACCTTCGGCTTTCGGCCTCCGCCGCGCTCGGTGCTGGTCTGGTCCGGCATCGGAACCATGGTCGGATCGGTCTTCGGAGCGCACAACATGAACCTGGCCGCCATCACGGCGGCTCTCATGGCCAGCCCGGATGCCCACCAGGATGCGTCGAAACGTTGGATCGCGACGGTCGCGTCGGGTTTCGGTTACCTCGTGCTGGGACTCGGGGCCGGCCTCGCCACCGCCCTTGTTGCGGCGTCGCCGCCGATCTTGATCATCGCCGTCGCGGGTCTGGCGTTGCTCGGCGCCCTCGTGACGAGTGTCACCAATGCGCTCGAGGAACCGGAGCACCGCATCAGTGCGATTGCGACGTTCCTGGTGACAGCGTCGGGCGTGACGCTCATCGGTATCGGGGCGGCGTTCTGGGGCCTCGTGGTCGGCGGGGTATTCATACTGTGGCTGGGCTGGCGACGCCCGCGCGTGCCCGGACGGCAGAGCTAGGGTCGTTCCCTGGGCCCTGTCGCTCGCAGTACTCCCACGGTGCTGGGACGGCCGGACGACGAGTGCCAGCCCGCCGATGCCTTCGAATGCGACCGCACCGAGCAGATAGACGTGACCGACGACGCAGAGGGTGACTTCGATGCTGACCAGGAGCAGGCCTGAATAACACAACCTGCCAAATACGATTGCCAAAGACGATGGCCGCTCAGGTTAGAGCCAGTTTCCGTGCTCAGGGGACAACCTGGGTGGGTGCCGGTGGGTCCGCACCCGTCAAAGCTGTCTCCTGCATTAATGCATCGACCCAGTTGATGCATCGTCCTAGTTGAGGCCGCGGCGGTCGAGCAGCGGCTGCAGCTCCGCGTCCCGGCCGCACCAGTGCCGGTAGGCCTCACGCGGATCTTTGGTGCCGCCGACACCGAGCAAACGATCCCGAAAGCGGTCGCCGTTGGCGCGGGTGAGGCCGCCTTTCGCCTTGAACCACAGGACGGTGTCGGCGTCGAGAACCTCACTCCAGATATAGGAGTAATACCCGGCGTCGTAGCCGCCCGAGAACGTGTGAGCGAAATAGGTGCTCGCATAGCGGGTGGGGATAGCCGGATTGTCGAGGCCGACGGCGGCGAGGGCATCCGCTTCGAACTGTGCAACGTCGGTGACGATCGTGTCGGCGTCGATGCGGTGCCAGGCCTGATCGAGGAGCGCTGCGGCCAGATATTCGCTGGTCAGAAAGCCCTCGTTGAAGGCAGAGGAAGCCTGGATGCGGTCGACGAGGTGTTGTGGCATCGGCTCACCGGTTTGGAAGTGGCGGGCATAGTTCGTGAGGACCTCGGGCCAGAGCATCCACATTTCGTTGACCTGGCTGGGAAATTCGACGAAGTCCCGGTATACGTTGGTGCCGGAAAATTTGGGGTAAGTCGCGCGCGCGAGCAGGCCGTGCAGGGCGTGGCCGAACTCATGGAACAGGGTCGTCACCTGGTCGTAGGTCAGCAGTGTCGGCTGACCGGCCGCCGGTCTGGACACGTTGAGGTTGTTGCAGACGACGGTGGTCTCTGTGCCGAGAAGCGTCGACTGCGAGACGAGGGCGTTCATCCAGGCCCCGCCTCGCTTGGAATCGCGGGTGTAGAAATCACCGACGTACAGCCCGACCGGCGAGCCGTCTTCGGCGAAGACTTCGAACACCCTCGACTCGGGGTGCCAGCCCACCAGATCAGGCCGCGCGGTGAAGGTCAGACCGTACAGCTTCTGGGCGGCGAAGAACACTCCGTTCGTGAGTACGCTCTCGAGCTCGAAATAGGGACGCATGGCTGCGGTATCGATGTCGAACTTCGCCCGGCGTACCTTCTCGGTGAAGAATGCCCAGTCCCAGGCCGCCAGCTCGAAGCTGCCGCCCTCGGCATCGATCACCGCCTGCAAGTCGGCCTGTTCGACCAGAGCGTTGCGGGCAGCGGCCGGTGCGAGGCGCCCGAGCAGATCCCAGACGGCGCCGGGGGTCTTGGCCGTTTCATCTGCGGTTACGTAGGCGGCATGGCTGTCGAACCCGAGCAGGCGCGCACGCTGGGCGCGCAGGTGGGTGATCTCGATCACGAGAGGCCGGTTGTCGTTGGCGGCCCCAGCGGCATCAGAACGGATGCCCCGTGCGCGGCTCGCCGTCAGCAACCGTTCCCGCACGGCACGGTTGGTCAGGCTCGCAAGGTAGGGGTGTGAGGTCGGCAGGACCAGACTGATCAGGTACTGCCCGGCGAGGCCACGGTCACGGGCGGCCTCGCCAGCAGCGGATATCTCGCCATCGGTCAGCCCGTCGAGCTCGGACGCATTGTCGATGACAAGCGCGAGTTCGTTGGTGTCGGCCAACAGGTTCTTCTCGAATTGGGTGGTCAGGGTTGACAGCCGAGAGTTGAACTGGCGAAGCTCCAACTTGTCGTCATCGCTCAGTGCAGCTCCGGCGAGGGTGAACTCGGTGAAGTACCGGTCGAGCAGGTAGAGCGACTCAGCGTCCAGTTCCAGGCTGCTGCGCTGTGCGTGCAGGGCGGCGATGCGCGCATACAGGGCTGGATCGAGCCGGATGGCGTCGGCGTGGGCTGCGAGCAGCGGAGCGAGTTCTGTTTCGAGGTCAGTGGTGAAGACATTGGAGTCGGACGAGCTTTTGTTGAAGAAGACTTCGGCGACTCGGGCAAGTGTCTGCCCGCTGCGCTCGAGCGCGACGAGCGTGTTCTCGAAGGTGGCGGCATCCGCTCGCCTGGTGATGGACTTGACGTCGGCGAGTTGTTCGCGCATGCCCTGCAGGAAGGCCGGCCGATAGTGGGCGTCCTCAATCTCGGCGAAGGGTGGCAGCTGGTGGGGCAGGGTGCTACGGGCGAAAAAGGGATTGTTTGCGGTGGAAGCCATATCCCCAGACTAGCCAAGGCTTGCGACCTGGCCGCTTGGGCTGCATCTGTCGGTGGCCCGCTATACAGTGCCTCCATGGACATCATTCTGGTTCCCGGATTCTGGCTGGACGGTTCGTCATGGTCGGCGGTGACCCCGACGCTCGTCTCGGCAGGACATCGGGTGTACCCGCTAACGCTGCCCGGGCTGGAAGGAATCCGCGCGCGGGGGTGGGTCTGAGCACGCACATTGATGCTGTCATTGCGGTGTTCGACGCTCTCAATGGGCCCGTTGACCGCCAGAAACTGTACGACCTCAGACGGTATGCCCTGCCGGTCACGGTCATCGCCTGCGAGTTTTCGTCGAGCATGCTGGCCGCGTGGATCGAACAGGGAGACGCGCATGTGTCCGAATTGAGGCACATTCTTGATGTGGAATACGTTGACTTACCGACCGGACATTGGCCGCAATTCACCCGGCCAACTGATCTTGGCGCGGCCATCCTGACAGCGGTAAGCCGTGCCGGATGATCGACTTCCGGGCTTGCGCCCAGGCCGCACCGCAAGACGTAAAATTTGACCATGACGAACCAGCCCGGAAGCTCCGAGTCCGCTCCACGGGACAAGTGCATTCACGGCTACCACGAAAGTGTGCTGCGTTCACATGCCTGGCGCACCGTGGTCAACTCTGCCGCTCGCCTGATTCCGGAACTGACCGCCAGCGCCAAGCTGCTTGACGTGGGGTGCGGCCCCGGCACGATCACGGTCGATTTGGCGCGACGCGTCTCGCCCGGCCAGGTGGTCGGTATCGACGTTTCTTCAAAGATCATCGACCACGCGGCGAAGCTGGCTGCCGATGAGGGCGTGCACAATGTGAGTTTTCAGATCGGCGACGTTTACGCACTCGACTTTGCTAACGCATCCTTTGACATCGTGCATGCCCACCAGGTGATGCAACACCTGGCTCGTCCCATTGCCGCCATGGCTGAGATTCGGCGGGTGCTGCGCCCCGGTGGCGTGTTCGCGGCCCGCGACATCGACTACGGCGGAGTGATGATCGCCCCGGCCATCAACGCCCCGGCCAGCGACGGCCTGTCCGAGTGGATGCGGTCTACCGCGAGGTGCATTACTGGAACGGCGGCGAACCCGACCCCGGGCGATTACTCAAAGCCTGTGCCGTGCGGGTGACCGAGTCGGCTTTCGCAGCCCACGCCATTGAAGCCGGCGTGGCAGACCTGGCCGACCAGAAACGGATAGCCGCTGCCTGGCGGGCGTGGGTGCACGATTCGACCGACTGGTTCGGTATGCCCCACGGCGAGATTCTCGCCCGGTCCTGACCGCGTACCCGCACCCTACGCGGGAGTATCCCGCGTCCACTCGACGCGCACCGCGCTGAGGGCCTCATCGAGGTTGGCACCGTCTCGCCGTTGCGCCTGCACGAAGCGCCGAGCGCTGGAGCGGGAGTCAGCACCGAGCTCCTGATCGGGCCGAACCCTGGTGCCGCTGCCACGACTGGTCGTGAGCAGACCCGCGGTCTCCAGGGCGGCGTAGGCGCGAGCGACAGTTCCCGCGGCCACGCGCAGATCAACCGCGAGCTGGCGCACCGCTGGCAGTCGTTGCCCAGCGGCGAGCGTTCCAGCGCGAATCTGGTCGGCCAGCTGCCCGCGAATCTGTTCGAACGGCGGCCTGGGATCGCCGTCGTCGATGGTGATCATGCTGGGTGAGCGGATGCGGCATCCGCTTTCTTGTTGCCCGTTCCGGCTACGCGCGCCAGCGGCTGCCTGGTTGCATCGAGCAGGGACAGCACTACTAGGACGCCGCCAAGGAGTGCCATCAGCAGCCCGACGATGACCTCACTGAGGCCGATGAAGGCCGCCGGCTGCACGTTGGAGACGACCCCACCGTCGCCGGGGGCGAAAACCGTCGCGGCGTTCGTCGTGGCCCAGCCGGCGAACAGGAGCACGCCGCCGAAGTAAAGAAACAACGCCCCGGAGCTCAGCTGCATGACCACCCGGGTGGCCAAAACACGCACAATCCGGTCGAGTTCGCCGAAACTTTCGGAGCGCGGGGATGAGGCGATCCGCCCGAGTGCGAATAGGGTGGCGGCGGCGAGTAGCACGGTCAGGCCAATCAAGGGCAGCCCGTAGAACCAGCCGGGGTAGGGGCCGGACGTGCTCGACCCCACGGTGATCGAGCGATAGCTGCCATCCGGCGTCGGGCTCGAGGCGAATCCGGCAACGATGGCGAAGGCGATGACCGCCGCGGCCGCGATCAGGGGAAGCAGAAATCCCCAGGCTGGGCCGTAGCTCCATGGCCGGCGTGGCAGCAGGTCGGCCGAACGTCTAGATGACCCGGTGCTGACCATGCGGGTCGGAGCCAGGGCGAAGACCAGCAGGCCGGCGACGGCGGCCAGACCGGGCGCGAGCATCAGCGGCAAGCCGTACCAGCCGGGTTGCGCGTCATTGACCAGGTTGAGCAGGCCGAGAACTACGCCGGTCACCGCGAGGACACCGATATTGCGCAGCAGGATCGTTCGGGCGAAGCGCCGGGCGGCGGCGGTCCCGGTGCCGGAGACCGTGATGCTAAGCGCCGCGGTGCGCTTGCGGCTAGTGACCCCCACGATCGCCACGATGACAAGCGTCAGCAGAATAAAAGCCAGGAAGATCATGCGCGCCACCTTATGTGTATCAATTAAGCAATACACGTGAGACTAGCACGTGTATCAATCCTCTGCTACACCTGCGGTTTCAGATCCAGTCATCGTCATCGTCATCCGTGTTGGTGGAAGGCTGGGTGATGGTGGCGCTGTCATCGACCGGGTTGAATCGAATGATGGTGCCATCGTCCAGCTCGATCACCGGCTTGGACTCCAGCCAAGTCAGCGTCCAGCGCCAGGTGCTGGTGTCCACGGCGAGGGCAGCGAGGTCCTCCTGCACAGCCTGCACAGCGATTTCCACGACGTGGGGGAGGCCGGCCGGCAAGGTGCCGCCGAGCGACCAACGAGTGCCGAGTTGCATGACTAGACGTCGATCTCGTAGGTGACCCAGTCGGTGCGGGTGCCGACCTGGTCGTAGAGCACCTGGGCGGTGGCGTTGTCGGCGGCGGTCAGCAACTGTAGCTGGGCCAGCTTGTGCTCACGCGCGTAGGCCTTGCTGAAGTCCATCAGCGCAGTGGCCACACCCTGGCCACGGGACTCCTCGGTCACGAACAGGTCATCGAGAAAGAGTGCAAGATCGCCACTGAGCGTACGCGGCACGGTGCGCAAGTGTGCGAAACCGACGAAGTCGCCGGCGTCATTGACCGCGACGGCACCGTAGAGGGGGTTGTTCGCGTCGATGATCCAGCTCCAGACCTGCAGCGCGATCTGGTCGGTCAACTCGCTCTCGTAGAACGCGCTGTAACCCTCAAACAGGCCCAGCCAGGGGAAGAAGTCCTTGTCGCCCAGCGGGCGTACGGTAACTGACATTTGGTTTCCTAACTTTCCAACACGGTGGCGAACACGATGTCAGTCACGGCGAGTTCGCTGCCGTCGACAAAGGTTAATTCTTGAATGCGGCCGACCGCTTTAAGATCGGCGGAAGCCAGGGTCAGGAGCGCGATTTCGGCGGGTGCACCGCAGATTACGGCGGAATCCAGCTCGGACTTCTGGGAGGCCTTGGCATCCGTTTTTGCCCGACGGATGCCGGTGAGCGCGCGACTGGCCAAATCCAGCAGGGCGATGTTGCCGGTGGCAACCCCATCGCTGCCGAGCAGGTCAGCCGCGACCGGCCACGGCGCGGTGTGCACCGAACCCTCGTGCGACCAAGACCAAGCTTCTTCGGTCGCGAACGGCACGAACGGTGCGAACAGGCGCAGCAGGGTGGCCAGCGCGGTGCGCAGCGCAGCAACAGCGGATGCCTGGCCGGTTCCGGGCTCGCCGTAGGCGCGCTCCTTGACCAGTTCGAGGTAGTCGTCGCAGAACGTCCAGAAGAAGCTCTCGGTGGTTTCCAGCGCGCGAGCGTGGTCGTAGTTCTCGAACGCGATCGTGGCCTGGGCAACGACGGCAGTCAGCCCGGCGAGCATGCTCTGGTCGACCGGCTCGGTCACCGGTGCGTCGATGCTGCCCTGCGACATCGACACAAACTTGCTCGCGTTGAGAATCTTGATCGCGAGGCGACGGCCGATCTTGATCTGCGTCGGGTTCTGCGGGTCGAAGGCCGCGTCGGTGCCGAGACGTGAGGAGGCCGCCCAGTAGCGCACCGCGTCGGATCCGTGCTTCTCAAGCATGTCAGCCGGGGTGACCACGTTGCCCTTCGACTTCGACATCTTCTTGCGGTCAGGGTCGACGATGAAGCCGCTGAGCGCGGCGTGCTGCCACGGCGACTTGCCGTGCTGCTGCTCGGCGCGCAGCAGGGTCGAGAACAGCCAGGTGCGAATGATGTCCTGGCCCTGCGGGCGCAGCGAGTACGGAAAGACCAGGTCGAATAGCTCCGGGTTCTGCTCCCAGCCGCCAGCGAGCTGCGGCGTGAGCGAGGAAGTGGCCCAGGTATCCATCACATCGACTTCGCCGACGAAACCGTTGGCCTGGCCGCGCTGGCCGTCGGTGTAGCCGGGTGCGGCATCCGATGAGGGGTCAACCGGCAGCAGGTCGCGGGTAGCGACGATGGGCTGGTCGAAGACCGGGTTGGAGTCAGCGTCGAGCGGATACCAGACCGGCAGGGGGACGCCGAAGAAGCGCTGGCGAGAGACGAGCCAGTCGCCGGTGAGGCCATTGACCCAGTTCTCATAGCGCACCTTCATGAATTCGGGGTGCCAGGCCAGCTCGGTGCCGTGCTCGAGCAGGCGGGCGCGCAGCTCTTCGTCGCGAGCGCCGTTGCGGATATACCACTGTCGGGTCGAGACGATTTCGAGCGGCTTGTCGCCTTTTTCGAAGAATTTCACCGCGTGCACGATCGGTTTTGGTTCGCCGATCAGGTCGCCGCTGGCTTTCAACAGCTCGACCACGGCGGCCTTGGCGCCGAACACGGTCTTACCGGCGAGCTGCGTGTAGGCTGCGCGGCCGGCCTCGGAGGTGATCACCTCGGGTATCTCGGCGATGATGCGGCCGTCGAAGCCCATGATGGCACGGTTGGGCAGGTTCAGCTCCCGCCACCAGACGACGTCGGTCACGTCGCCGAAGGTGCAAATCATGGCAATCCCCGAGCCCTTGTCCTTCTGGGCGAGGTGGTGGGCGAGAACGGGAACCTCGACACCGAACACGGGGGTGGTCACCGTGGTGCCGAACAGGTGCTTGTACCGTTCGTCATCCGGATGCGCCACCAGGGCCACGCAGGCCGGCATCAGCTCCGGACGGGTCGTTTCGATCTCGATTGTCGTGCCATCCGGCTTCAGGAACGATACCCGATGGTAGGCGGCCGGCATATCCTTGTCTTCGAGTTCGGCCTGGGCCACCGCGGTGCGGAACGTGACGTCCCACAGGGTCGGTGCCATCGCCTGGTAGGCCTCGCCGCGCTCGACGTTGCCGAGGAAGGCCAGCTGCGAGGTGTACAGCGCTTCCTTGCCGATGGTGCGGTAGGTCTGGGTCCAATCAACGCTCAGGCCGAGGGTGCGCCAGAGTGCCTCGAATTGCTTCTCATCTTCTTTGGTGAGGGTCTCGCACAGTTCAATGAAGTTGCGGCGGCTGATCGGCAGCTGGTCGGCGGCCTTCGAGCTCTTGCCGTCGCCGCCCTCGAACGGCGGAACGAAGTTGTCGGTATAGCCGAGGGAGGGGTCGCAGCGCACACCATAGTAGTTCTGCACCCGACGCTCGGTGGGCAGGCCGTTGTCGTCCCAGCCCATCGGGTAGAACACGTTCTTGCCACGCATGCGCTGAAAGCGGGCGATGACATCCGTGTGGGTGTACGAGAACACGTGGCCGATGTGCAGCGATCCGGAGGCGGTCGGCGGGGGAGTGTCGATCGAGTAAATCGACTCGCGGGTGGCGTTCTCCCGAGCGAAGCGATAAGTGCCATCGGACTCCCAGCGGGACTCCCATTTGGCTTCAAGCCCTTCGAGGACGGGCTTTTCTGGGACGCGATCGGCGGTGGTCATAGTTCTCCGGTTCGTATGTGGCACCGTGTCGATGATGAGGTGCCTAAGTCTGCCCATCCAATCTACCCGATCGGCTCTTTTTCCTTGAACGGGCAGAACCGTGGAGCGCGTCGGCAGGTGTTTACCCGAGTAATCGGGGCACAGCCTTGAGCAATTGCACCGAATACGGATGCTGCGGTGCGGCGAACACGCGCGCCGCCGGTCCGCTCTCCACGATGCGTCCGCTGCGCATCACCGCGACATCGTCGCTGATATGCTGCACGACCCCGAGGTCGTGCGAAATAAAGATCAGGCTGAGTCCGCGCTCCCGCTGCACGTCGTCGAGGAGATCGAGCACCTGCGCCTGAACACTCACGTCGAGGGAAGAGACGGGCTCGTCGCAGATAAGGATTTCGGGACGCCCGGCCAGTGCCCTGGCGATACCGACGCGCTGGCGCTGTCCGCCGGAAAGTTCGAGCGGGCGCCGCGACAGCACTGTTCCGGCCAGTCCGACTTCGTCTAACAGCGTCGTGAGCCGGGCAAGGCTCTGCGGCGACCGCCGCGAACCCCGTGAGTGGGTGAGCGCGGAACCGAGGGCATCCGCGAGAATCTCCGCGACGCTGCGGCGTGGATCGAACGAGCCGAGGGCATCCTGATAGATCGCCCCAACGCCTGGACGCCGCCCCCGCCGTTTCTTCTCGGCGATCGAACTCCACGGCCGGCCGAACAGCTGTACCTCGCCCTGCTCCGGCTCCAGCAGCGCGAGCACCAGGCGAGCCGTCGTGGTTTTTCCGGAGCCTGACTCACCGACGATACCGAGGGTGCTGCCCCGGTGCAACGCGAACGAGACATCGTCGACGGCGAGCTGCCGACTGCCATCTGGACGCCGAAAACTCCTGGTCAGGCCGATGGCCTCAAGCACGATTTCGCCCTGCTCTGTGGCGGTCGGGGCTGGAGCCGGTGAACGGGGAATAGTGCGGGCGGCGGGGGAATCCATGGGGCTCAGCCGGGTGCCGCGCGGCTTATCGGCCGGAACAGCAGCGACCATGCTGCGCGTCTGTTCGTGCTGCGGGGAACCCAGCACCTGTTCGGTCGGGCCGGATTCAATGAGCAGGCCGTCGTGCATCAAGGCAACCCGATCGGCGATACGGCTCACCACTGCAAGGTCGTGGCTGATCAAAAGCAGGGCGGTGCCGCTCCGTTTGATCTGCTCGAGCAACGCCAGAATCTGCGCCTGCACGGTCACGTCGAGCGCCGTCGTCGGTTCGTCGGCGATGAGCAGCGGTGGATCCAGTGCGATCGCGGCTGCGATGAGCGCCCGCTGGCGTTCTCCGCCGGAAAGCTGGCCCGACCGTTTCTGTACCTGGTGGGCAGGGTCGGGCAACCCGACCGCATCGAGCAGTTCGATCACTCGGCGGGCACGAGCCGCAGCCCCCAGGGTCGTGTGCAGCCGCAGCGAGTCGGCGATCTCCCGCCCGATCGGCCGAAGCGGGTCGAGGGAGACCAGGGCATCTTGCAGCACCAGGCCGACGTCCTTGCCGCGCCGAGACTCCCAGGCCCGGTCGGTCAACCCCTGCACGCTACGCCCGCCGAGGTCGAGCCGGTCGGCCTGTACCCGGGCGTTACCGCCGGCGAGTCCGAGCAGGCTGCGCGCGGTGACACTTTTGCCCGAACCGGATTCGCCGACGATGGCGAGGCACTCGCCCGGCGCTATCTCGAACGACACTCCTCTCACAACCGGCTCGGCGGCGCCGAAGCCAACACGCAGGTTGTGTACGGTCAGCGCTGCGGTGGCGCTCATGCGTGCCGCATTCGTCGGTCGATGCTGCGGCCGAGCACGGTGGCGGTCACGGCGGTGAGCACGATGAACACACCGGGAAAAAAACTCATCCACCAGGCCGAGGTGATGTAGGTACGTCCGGCCGAGAGCATCGCGCCCCACTCTGCGGTCGGCGGTTCGGCACCGAGGCCGAGATAGCTCAGTGTTGCGGCCCAGACGATCGCCTGGCCGACGCCGAGAGTCGCGAGCACGAACAGCGGCGCGAGCGTATTGGGCAGAATATGACGCGCCAATATCTGCCAGCGGGTGCGGCCGAGCACGGTCGCGGCCTCGACGAAGGCGGCACCGCGCACGGCGATAAGCTGCGCGCGAATGATGCGAGCGTAGCCAGGGGCGGTGGACAGCCCGACCGCGATCGTCGCCGTCGCCACGCCGGGGCCGAACACCAGGATGAACAGCAGGGCTAACAGTAGACCGGGAAACGCGAACAGCACCTCAAGAAACCGGTTCACGGTGAAGTCGACGACCGGGCCGAGCATTCCGGCCAGGGTGCCGAGTACCACGCCGAGCCCCAGGCCGATCGCCGTCGCGGCGAGACCGATCACGAGCGAGTACTGGGTGCCATGCACGACCCGGGTATAAATATCGCGACCGGATTCGTCGGTGCCAAAACCGTGCGCGAAGGTCGGCGGCGAAAACGCCGCCAGCGGGTCGATTGCGAGTGGATCGCCAGGGGCCAGAAACTGCGGCACCACTGCCGCGATCAACAGAAAGAGGGCGAGCAAGCCGGCCAGGCCCTCGGCCACTGCCAGACGTCGTGGCCGAACGGACTGGCTGGAATACGCGGCCAGCTCGGCCTGCACCTCGAGATCGCTCACGAGAGTCGCAGCCGGGGATCGACCAGGCGACTGACGGCATCCGTCAGCAAAGTCATCAGAATATAGGCAACGGCGACGATCATCACGACGCCGATTACCACCGGAACATCGCGCAGGGTAACCGCGTTCAGCAGGGTGCGGCCAAGCCCTGGCCGGGCGAAAATGGTCTCGACGACGACAGCGCCACTGATCAGTGAGCCAAAGGCCCAGCCGGAGAGGCTGATCGCCGGCAGGGAGGCATGGCGCAGCGCGTGGATCCAGCGCACACCGCGCGCGCCCTCGCCGCGCGCCCGCGCCGAGAGCACGAACGGGCTTTCCAGGGCGATCAGCAATGATTCGCGCATGATCTGCCCGAGGAAGCCGGCCAGCGGAATGGCCAGGGTGAACACCGGTAAGACCAGTCCGGCCACTCCAGCGGTGCTGATCGGGGGCAGGACGCCGAGCCAGATGCTGAACACGACGATGAGTGAGGTCGCGAGCCAGAAGTGCGGCAGCGCCGCGGCGACGATTTCGAGGCTCGACCCCACCCGCGCGGCGACCCGACCACCGCGCGTCGACCAGGTGGCCAGTGCCAGCGCGATCACCCAGGCCAGGCCGAGGGCGAGCACGGCGAGCAGCAGGGTGCCGCCGAGCTGGGCCAGAACGAGCGGACCGACCTCCATATTAAGGGCGTAGGACCGCCCGAGGTCACCGGTCGCGAGGCGACCAAGCTGGGTGAGGTACTGAGTGAAGACGGGCTGGTCGAAGCCGTATTCGGCGGTGACCGCCGCGAGTGCTTCGGGAGAGGCCTGCGAACCAGGGCCACCGAGCACAGCCTGGGCCGGGTCGCCGGGAATCAACCGCACCGCAAAAAAAGTGACGGATGCCACGGCCCATAGCACGAAGACCGCTCCGGCCAGGCGCACGCCGAGTCGGCCGAGCATCCGCAGCCCGGAGCGATCGGTCGACGCTACCGGTTCAGCCACGCGTCGTACAGCGTGGGCACGGCCACGGTCGGCAGCGTGCGCAGGCCAACAACGTCGTTGCGCAGCAGATAGTGGTTCTGCTGGTCGTAGAGAGGCAGAATGTAGAAGCCCTCTAAAATGCGCTCCTGCGCTTCGGCGTAGAGCGACGTGCGCTCCTTCTCATCCGCGGTTTGGGCCGCAGTCGTGAGCAGTTCATCGATCTCGGGGTCGTTGACCTGGGCGAGGTTGGCGAAGTACCCGCTCGGGGCCGGCACGATGCTGTCGGAGTGATACAGAATACGCAGCACGTCGGGGCCGACCTTGGTATACGGCGCGCTTACGGCGTCGTAGTCGTTGGTGGCGAGCGCGGCGTACCAGCTGGAGAGATCCATCGGGGCGAGCTTCACTTCGAAACCGGTCTCTTTGGCCGTGGCCTGGATCTGTTCAAACACGCTCTGCTCGGCCGGAATGGACTGGTTGGTGCTCACTGGAAATTCCACCGAGAGTCGCACGCCGTCTTTGACACGGTAGCCGGCGGCATCCGTTTCACTCCAGCCGGCCGCATCAAGCAGTTCCTCGGCAGCGGACGGGGCGTAGTCAAACAGGGCATCGTTCGACACGCCCATGGTCTCGACGCTCGACAGGGCCGAGTACGACCGGGTGGCGGTGCCCTGGAACAGGCTTGAGACGGCGGCGTCGACGTTCGCCGAGCGGATGAACGCCTCACGAACCCGCACATCGTTGAACGGTGCCTGACCCGAGTTCAGTTCAATGCGGTTGGAGGCGCCGGGGCGCGGCGAGTCCAGCTGCTCGATCGAATCGCTCTGCTTGGCCTGCACAATGGTGTCGGGTTGGGCGTTGTCGATCACGTCGACCTCGCCGGACTGCAGCGCGGCGTAACGGGAGGCCGAGTCGGGAATGAAGCGCCAGATAACCTTGTCGAGGTAGGCAGGGCCGGAATGAGCGGCATCCTCCGGCGGGGAGACATAATTCTCATTGCGCACGAGCGTGATCGCGTTCTGCTTGACCCAGCTCTCAACGACGAACGGGCCGGTGCCCACCGGGGTGGCACAGTTCTCGTCCTGGCTGCGCTCAAGCGCCGCAGGGGATTCCATCGCAAGCCACACCTGCGACAGCGACTCGAGCAGAGCGCTGTCGGGTTCGGTCAGCGTAAAACGCACAACAGTGGGGGAGACGGCCTCAACTCGGGCAACTTTGCCGAGGGCGAGGTATCCGGTCGAGGACAGCGTTTCGGGGTCTTGCAGGTGGGCGATATTCGCCTGCACGGCTGCGGCGTCGAAGACGGTTCCGTCGGTGAAAGTGACGTCGCCGCGCAGGGTGAAGTCCCAGGTCAGGCCGTCGCCGCTCGGCGTCCAGGACTCGGCCAGCCACGGAATGATCTGGCCGGAGGAATCGCGGGAGACCAGCGACTCCAGGTACTGCGCGCTAATCATTCCCTGCGGAAAGTTTCCGCCGACGTGCGGGTCGAGGCAGTTCGGTTCGGCGTCGCCCGAGGCATAGGTGAGGGTGCCGCTGCTTCGCGGCTCGCCGACGGGGTCGTTTGAGGAGGTCGGCGTGCAGCCGGCGACCAGCAGGCCGACGGTGACCAGGCCGACAAGAGCTCCGAGGGCGCGAGTGGTGCGCGTTGCAGTAGTGATCGGGGCGAGCTGAGCGGGCATTCACAAACTCTTTCCCCGACATCCGTTGCCGAGTTGGTCTCAACTGAACCGACCCATCGTGCGAATGGGCCGACCCATAACACTAACGCCGTTTCGCTCCGGTATAATCGAAGCTGGATGACAGTGACCCGGCCATCACCGGGAAGTCTTCGGAAGAACGAATGTTCACCCTCGGGTAAACGTCTTAGTAGAACCGAACGAGTCGGGCCCGTTACAGCCTGTGAACAAGCGGTCGCTCGCGGTATTGGGCGGCAAGCGAGGTGGTACCGCGGCGATTTCTACAGAATCGTTCGTCCTCGTGGAGCAGGGCCCCAGCGACCCGTCCCGGTAGGAGAAACATTTTGTACCCGAAGAACCGAAACGCCCCTGACAGCGTGTCTAGCGGGGCCATCGTTCCCTCCCCGAACTTTCCCGCACTCGAAAACGAGGTGCTCGAATTCTGGAAGAACGACGACACCTTTCAGGCCTCGATCGACCAGCGTGACGGTGCCGAGGAATGGACCTTCTACGACGGCCCGCCGTTCGCCAACGGCCTGCCGCATTACGGGCACCTGCTCACTGGCTACGCCAAAGACCTATTCCCCCGGTTTCAGACCATGCGCGGCAAGCAGGTGCACCGCCGGTTCGGTTGGGACACCCACGGTCTGCCGGCCGAACTGGAGGCCGAACGCAAGCTCGGCATCACCGACAAGAGCCAAATCGAAGAGATGGGCCTCGCCGCGTTCAACACGGTCGCCCGGGAGTCGGTGCTCGAGTACACCAAGGACTGGGAAGAGTACGTCACTCGCCAAGCCCGCTGGGTCGACTTTGACAACGACTACAAGACCCTCGACATCACCTTCATGGAGTCGGTGATCTGGGCCTTCAAACAGCTGCACACCAAGGGACTCGCCTATGAGGGCTACCGGGTGTTGCCGTATTGCTGGCGTGACCAGACCCCGCTCTCCAACCATGAACTGCGCATGGACGACGACGTCTACAAGATGCGCCAGGACCAGACCGTCACGGTCACCTTTCCGCTGATCGGCACCAAGGCCGAAGCCCTCGGCCTGACCGCGGTGCGCGCCTTGGCCTGGACCACCACCCCGTGGACCCTGCCATCCAACATGGCCCTCGCCGTCGGCCCCGACATCGTCTACGCCGTTGTTCCAGCCGGCCCAAACGGCACCCCGGACGCCGAGGTGCTGCGGGAAAGCGCTGACTCCACGGCTGCCGCCCCGCTCGGTTTGGTAGAAGTACTCGGCGCCGAATACCTGATCGCTATCGACCTAGTCGGCAACTATGCCAAGGACTTGGGCTACGAGTCGGCGGCGGACGCCGTCGCATCCGTTTCGCGCACTGTTACCGGCACCGAGCTCGCCGGCGTCGGCTACGATCGCCTGTTCGACTACTACGCCGACACCGCAGTCTGGGGCACCGAGCAGGCCTGGCGATTTGTCATCGCCGACTATGTCACCACGAGCGACGGCACCGGCATCGTGCACCAGGCTCCCGCCTACGGTGAGGAGGACCAGAAGGTTTGCGAGGCCGCCGGTATCCCAGTCATCCTCTCCCTCGACGACGGCGGAAAGTTTCTCAGCGACATTCCCGAGGTGGCCGGTCAGCTTTGGAGCGACGCCAACAAGCCTCTCACCGCGCTGCTCAAAGCCAACGGCCGGCTGCTGCGCCAGGCCAGCTACGAGCACTCTTACCCGCACTGCTGGCGCTGCCGCAACCCGCTCATCTATAAGGCCGTGTCGAGCTGGTTCGTGCGCGTCACCGACTTTCGCCCGCGCATGGTCGAGCTCAACCAGGAGGTGAACTGGGTTCCGGAGAACGTGAAAGACGGACAGTTCGGCAAGTGGATCGGCAATGCCCGCGACTGGTCGATCAGCCGCAACCGCTACTGGGGTTCACCCATCCCTGTCTGGAAGAGCGACAACCCCGATTACCCCCGAACGGATGTCTACGGCTCGCTCGACGAGCTCGAGGCCGACTTCGGCGTGCGCCCTACCGACCTGCACCGGCCCTACATCGACGAACTTATCCGCCCGAACCCCGATGACCCCACCGGCCAGTCCACGATGCGCCGCATCGATGACGTGCTCGACGTCTGGTTCGATTCCGGCTCGATGCCCTTCGCCCAGGTGCACTATCCGTTCGAGAATCGGGAATGGTTCGAAGCGCACAACCCGGCCGACTTCATCGTTGAGTACATCGGACAGACCCGAGGCTGGTTCTACCTGCTACACGTACTCTCTACCGCACTGTTCGACCGGCCCGCCTTCAAGAACGTCGTCAGTCACGGCATCGTGCTCGGCAACGACGGCCAGAAAATGAGCAAGTCGTTGCGTAACTACCCCGACGTCAACGAGGTCTTCGACCGCGACGGCGCCGACGCCATGCGCTGGTTCCTGATGAGCTCGCCGGTGCTGCGCGGCGGCAACCTCGTCGTCACCGAGGAAGGCATCCGCGAGGCCGCCCGCCAGGTCATGCTGCCGCTCTGGAGCACCTGGTATTTCTTCTCCCTTTACGCCAACGCGTCCGGCACCGACGGTACCACCGGCTACAACGCCAGCTGGCGCACCGATTCCACCGACGTGCTCGACCGTTACCTACTCGCCAAGACCCGCGACCTCATCGTCGGCGTCACCAACGACCTCGAAGCGCTCGACAGCACGGTCGCCGCCGCCCGCCTGCGGGACTTCGCCGACGTGCTCACGAACTGGTATGTGCGCCGGTCCCGCGACCGATTCTGGGGTGGCGCCGCCGCCGAAGCCACCGCCCACGAGGCATTTGACACCCTGTACACCGTGCTCGAAACCGTCTGCCGGGTCACGGCTCCGCTGCTGCCGCTCGTTACAGAGCGCATTTGGCAGGGCCTCACCGGCGGTCGCAGTGTGCACCTGGAAGACTGGCCGGATGCCACCCTGTTCCCGGCCGACGAAGAACTCGTCACCGCGATGGACCAGGTTCGCCTGATCAGCAGCACCGTGCTGTCGCTGCGCAAACAGGCCGGCCTGCGCGTGCGCCTGCCGTTGACCAACCTCACCGTCGTCACCGGCAACACCGCCGCACTATCGGCGTTCGTCGGCATCCTGCGCGACGAACTCAACGTGAAAACGGTCACGCTGATCGAGTTCGAAGATGACAGCGCTGCCGCCTACGGTGTCACGAGCAAGCTCGTCGTCAACGCTCGGGCCGCTGGTCCCCGCCTCGGCAAGCAGGTGCAGCAGGTGATCAAGGCCGCTAGCGCCGGTGACTGGAGTGAGACCGACGGCATCGTGACGGCCGGCGGCGTCGCTCTCGAGCCAAGCGAGTTCGAACTGACCCTTGAGGCGAACAACGAGGCGGGTGACGGTGCAACCGCCCTGGCCTTGCTGCCCGGCGGCGGTTTCGCCCTGCTCGCTACCAGCACCACGCCCGAACTCGAGGCCGAGGGTTTTGCCCGCGACCTCATTCGGGCCGTGCAGGACACCCGCAAGTCGGCCGGTTTTTCGGTGAGCGACCGTATCCGTCTCGATCTGCTGTTTCAGAATGAAGCGGATGCCGACTCCTTCGACCTCGCTCTCGAGGTGAACGTTGCGCACGAAACCCTTGCCACGACGTTCACCACCCATCGCCCGTCGCAGGGCGAATTCTCCGCCACTCTGCCGCCCGAGTGGCTCGAAGCGCGCGTCGGCGCGCCCGTCGAGCACTACGTACGGTTTGAAGCCGATCACTATGTTAATGTGGGCGCCGTCATTGTTGCCGTCGCACGCGTGAATGGAGCAGTCTTTGTCTGACCACAACGACATCGAGAACAACGATGCCGAAAGCACCGATTGGAAGAACATCACCGGTCGCGGTGACGACGCTGAGCCGATGAACCAGCCGGCTCCGCTGGATGCTTTTCGGGAGGCAGGCGACGCCGTGTTCGCCGACCTGCTCCAGCGCGTGGGCGAGGCCCAGCCGCAGCCGCGCCTCGCACCGACGCGTCGGGCCCTGGAATTCCTCGGCGACCCGCAGACGTCCTATCCGATCATTCACATCACCGGCACGAACGGCAAGACGAGCACGAGCCGTATGGTCGAGAGCATCGTGCGCGCCTACGGTCTGCGTACCGGCCTGCTGACCAGTCCGCACCTGGTGCGGCTGAACGAGCGCATCGTCATCGATGGCGAACCGATCAGCGACCAGATCCTCGCCGCGAACTGGACCGATATCCAGCCCTACCTGCAACTCGTCGACGGCGAACTTAAAGCCGCCGGCGAAGAACCATTGACCTTCTTCGAGGCACTCACCGTGCTGGCCTTCGCTTGCTTCGCTGATGCGCCGGTGGATGTCGCCGTGATCGAGGTCGGCATGGGCGGCGAGTGGGATTCCACCAACGTCGCCGACGGCCAGGTTGCCGTGTTCACCCCGATCGCTCTCGATCACACGCTGCGCCTGGGAAATACCGTCGCCGAGATCGCGCGCACCAAGAGTGGAATCATCAAGCCGGCGGCATTCGTTGTCTCGGCGGCGCAGAGCATCGAGGTGCAGGCCGAACTCGATCGTGCCGCCGAACTGACCGAGTCGACGCTGGCCCGCGAGAATGAGGGGTTCGAACTGCTCTCGAGCACCGTCGCAGTCGGCGGGCAGGTCATCTCGGTGCGCGGTCTGGCCGGTACCTATAACGAACTGTTCCTGCCGCTCTACGGCACGCACCAGGCGCAGAATGCAACAGTGGCCATTGCGGCCGTCGAATCGTTTCTCGGCGCCGGAAATCAGGCTCTCGCCAGCGATCTCCTCGCCGAGGGCCTGGCGACGGCGACGTCCCCCGGCCGCTTGCAGCTCGTCGGTATCGAACCGACCGTGCTCGTGGACGCCGCGCACAACCCGCACGGCGCCACCGCCCTCGCCGCGGCCCTCGAGGTTTACTTCGACTTTGACGAAATCGCCGTGGTCGTGGGAGTTCTGGTCGAGAAGGACGCGCAGGGAATCATCGCTGCGCTCGCGCCGCAGGTCGACCGCTTCTACGTCACTGAGCCGCACTCCGCGCGGGCCGTGCGCATGGACGACCTCGCCGATAATATCGCCGAGTGGACCAGCGAACAGGTCACCTTCCGCTTCGATGACCTAGCTGGTGCCCTGGAGAGCGCCCGCGAATGGGCAGCCGAGGCACCGAAGCGTGCCGTGCTCGTCACCGGTTCGATCGTGCTCGTCGGCGACGCGATCACCCTCGCCGCCGCCGGTGAGTGGATGGAGAAGTGAGCGGTCGCCGCTCGGTCAAGCGGTCGCTCGCAACCATCCTGCTCGGTTTCGAGACCATCGTCGTCTTTCTGGGCGCCGTCGTCACCCTGGGGCTGGTGTCCGTGGCGACCGAGCCCGGCCCGGTCTCACCGCTCGGTGTGATCATCGGCGGCGTACTGCTCTGTGCAGCGATGGTGGCCTTGATCCCATTGCTCCGCTACAGCTGGTCCTACCCGATCGGCTGGGCGCTGCAGGCGATCATTATCGCCACCGGGTTCGTCACCCCGGCCATGTTTTTTGTCGGCGCTCTGTTTGCCGCCATGTGGACCTACTGCATGGTCACCGGCTCGCGCATAGATCACACGCATCGAGATCAACAGAAGGAGATTGAATGAACACCCCGATTGAAGAAACCCTCGTTTTGGTCAAGCCCGACGGCGTCGCCCGTAACCTGACCGGCGAAATTTTGCGCCGCATCGAGGCCAAGGGATACTCCCTGGTCGACGTCAAGCTCGTCGAACCGGACCGCTCACTGCTCGCAGCGCACTACGCCGAGCACGCGGGCAAGCCGTTCTACGAGCCCCTCGTCGAATTCATGGAGAGCGGCCCCATCGTCGCGTTCCGTGTTGCCGGCAATCGCGTCATCGAGGGCTTCCGCGCCCTGGCCGGAACCACAGACCCCACGACTGCCGCTCCGGGCACCATTCGCGGTGACCTCGGCCGCGACTGGGGGTCCAAGGTTCAGCAGAACCTCGTGCACGGCTCCGATTCGCCCGAATCCGCAGCCCGCGAACTTGCGCTCTGGTTCGACTGAGAGCATTTTCGGCCTGCGCGGGACTTGCGCCGCTGCGCGGAGGCGCAACTCCCGCGCGACGCGTTAGAGGCGGTTCAGCACGTCCATGTTGACCTGGGCGACGAGGAAGAACGCGATATAGCAGACGATCGTGATGACGAACATCCACGAATAAGCCCCGGCAGCCGCGCGGCGAACGGATGCCCCACCCGGCAGGTTGCCGACCTTGAAGTTGTACAGCGTCACGGCTAAAAAGACCGGAATGGTCACCGCCCAGGTCACCATGCACCACGGGCAGAGTACGTCGAGCACGAAGATGCTCTCGCCGATCAGCCAGATCACGAAGATCATCGCGCCGAGAACTCCGATGTTGAGACCGACCCAGAACCAGCGGACGAGGCGGGCGCCAGCGAGGATGACCACGCCGATCGTGATCATGACGCTCCAGGCGGCCAGCCCGATCAGCGAATTGGGAAAGCCCAGAATGGCTCCCTGGGGCGAGGACAGATTCGTCGCGCAGCCGATCAACACACTGAAGCTGCAGCTGAGCTGCGCATTGGGATCCTCCAGCAGGTGGATCTTGTCCAGCGTGAGAGCGAATGCAGCGGCAAACGCGATAATTCCGGCGATGATCAGGAAAAAGGCCAGCCCGGTTGGACGGTGATAACGCTCTGTCTGTGGCACGCTTGTGATTATGCCACCCGCACGGCGTGGCTTTGTGCGATTGCATGCGATAATCATTGGTAGTCGTTGAGCCGCGCTCAAGCAGACGCCACAGTGCTTAACGAGTACAGAGCTTAATGGGCAATAGTCGCCCAGTAGAAGGGTCCCACGACCCGCAGTATTAGCAGCCAGAGCACAGGTCCCCGAATTTACACCGGGGGTCAAAGCCGGGTGCAGCAGTAAAAGATTCGCGGGGATTTCACGCAGGTGAAGACCTCGCACGAGAGACTAACCGGTGGATGGCGCGGTCATTCACAGCGGTCAAGGAGCGCACCAGTGATGGTGGAAGACAACGAAAACAAAAAACGCAAGAGCCTGTTCGGCACTCGCAAGTCAACCCGGAAGGCGCCGGTCACTGTGCCGACCGCTGCGCCAGCAGTCGAAGCGCCCGTCATCGAAGCGCCCGCAATGCCGCCGGAGCCTCCGATTACCAAGGTGGCCATCGCCGAGTACAACAACGTCACCGGAGCACAGCAGATGACCGACTCCAGCCCAGACACCGCCAGCGCCGACAAGACAGACGACCAGAAGGACGACCAGGCCACAGCCCCGGTTCGACCGTCGTTCTCCCTGCTGTTCCAGGCGCCGGAGATTCTGCCGTTGTCGGCGCGCACCGGTATCCGCTCGTCCCAGCAGCAATCGCACCAGGAGCTGCACGAGCGAGATGACGACGAAGAAGAAGAGGCCACGACGGTTCGTCGTCGGGCCCGTCGTCGCACCGGCGACGAGAACCGTTCGGGCAGCGATGACCCCGCCAATACCGTCGTCAAGGTGCGTGCACCGCGCGAACCCGAACTCATCACCGAACCCCAGCGCATCAAGGGGTCCACCCGGCTGGAAGCAAAGAAGCAGCGTCGCCGTGACGGCCGTGACGCCGGTCGCCGTCGCCCGGTCATCACCGAGGCCGAGTTCCTCGCCCGCCGCGAGTCCGTCGACCGCCTCATGGTCGTGCGCGCCAAGCACAACAAGATCCAGATCGGTGTGCTCGAGGACGGCGTGCTGGTCGAGCACTACGTTGCCAAGAACCAGGACGCCTCGCTCATCGGCAACGTCTACCTCGGCCGGGTGCAGAACGTGCTCCCCAGTATGGAAGCCGCCTTCGTCGACATCGGACGCGGCCGTAACGCCGTGCTCTACTCCGGTGAAGTCGACTGGGACGCCGCCGCCGAGAACTCCGGCAGCAGCAACCAGGCCCGCCGCATCGAGCTCGCGCTCAAGCCCGGCGACAAGGTTCTCGTACAGGTCACCAAGGACCCGATCGGCCACAAGGGTGCCCGCCTCACCAGCCAGGTTTCGCTGCCCGGCCGCTACCTGGTCTACGTGCCCAACGGGTCGATGAACGGCATCAGCCGCAAGCTCCCAGACACCGAGCGGGTCCGTTTGAAGAAGATTCTCAAGGAGGTTCTGCCCGACAACGTGGGCGTCATCGTGCGCACCGCCGCCGAAGGGGCCACCGACGAGCAACTCACCGTCGACGTCGATCGGCTGCGCCTGCAGTGGGCGAACATCGCCGAGCAGGTCGAGTCGGCCCAGGCGCCCGCCGAGCTGCACAGCGAGCCCGACCTGCTGGTCAAGATCGTGCGTGACGTCTTCAATGAAGATTTTCAGCGGATGGTCGTGGCTGGACCCGACGTGCGCTCGACAATTGAGAACTATCTCAGCCAAGTCGCCCCCGACCTGCTCGAGCGCGTGGAAACCTACGAGGGCGAGGTCGATGCCTTCGACGAGTACCGCATCTCGGAGCAGATCGAAAAGGCCCTAGACCGCAAGGTCTGGCTGCCGTCCGGGGGATCCCTCGTGATCGACCGAACCGAAGCCATGACCGTCGTCGACGTCAACACCGGCAAATTCGTCGGCAGCGGCGGCAACCTCGAAGAGACTGTCACCAAAAACAACCTCGAAGCGGCCGAAGAAATCGTGCGCCAGCTGCGCCTGCGCGACATCGGCGGCATCATCGTCGTCGACTTCATCGACATGGTGCTCGAAAGCAACCGCGACCTCGTGTCGCGTCGTCTGATAGAATGCCTCAGCCGGGACCGCACCAAGCACCAGGTGGCCGAGGTCACCTCGCTCGGACTCGTGCAGATGACCCGCAAGAAGCTCGGCCTCGGGCTGCTCGAATCGTTCAGCGAGAACTGTGAGTCCTGCGCCGGCCGCGGCATCATCGTGCACCACGACACGGTCATCAAGCACCGCCAGACCGCGCAGCCGCCGCAGGAACGACGCCCGCGCGCCAAGAGCGGAAGCAACGGGGGCACGACCAACGGTGACAGCGCGCACAACTCTGGCCAGCGTGACGGTTCCAACCGCGACCAGCACGCGGGTTCAAATTCATCGTCCGACGCTTCCAAGAACGGGCCGGGCACGCACGGCATAACCGAGGACGCCAAGCATGCCCTCGCGTTGATCGCCGCCCGCACCATTACCCGCACCGGTTCCATCGCCATTGTGACCGCGCCGGATGCTGCCGCAGCTGCGTTCCCGCAGGTTGGCATCGAGCCAGCCGGTACCGAACAGACAGCGATGGATCAGTCGACCGCCGACTTGGCGCAGACTGAGCAGATCAGCACCGATTCGATCAGTACAGAACCGGCCGAACCGACGACAGGCACCGAGCGTTCGCGTGGTCGCCAGTCGCGCTCGCGTGGCCAGGGTGGGCGCGGCCAGCAGTCGCGATCCGAACAGGCACGCGCCCGCCAGGCAGAGCAGGCCGGCACAGCTCAGGCGAACACCGTGCAGACCGAGCAAGCGGCATCCGCTGCCCCGGCCGCTGAGACGGCACTCGTGGCAACACCCGAGCCGGCAGTGGAGTCCGTAGCCGCGGAAGCAGCACCGCGCAGCCGCCGCGGTCGCAGCAACCTAGCAGCCGGTGCGCCGGCTGTGCAAACGCCCTCGCCCGAGCAGTCGGAGTCCCTCGACATTCTCGACATCCCGGTGAAGAAGTCCACCCGCAACACGCGGCGCCCCAGCAAGCAGGTCACTGACCAGCTGTTGGACTCCGTACTGGACTCCCTGCCCGAGCCGAAACTGCCCGGCCAGGGACGTGCCCGCAGCCGTCGCGTCACAACCGCCGGTGGTTCCACCGGACAGGCCATCCTGACCGCGACCGGTGCGGCTCCGGTCGCGTCGGCCACCAGTACGAGCCAGCCGGCAACGGGCGAGTAGGTCCCGAGAAAAGTTAGACGGTAACGCAAATCGGCGGGCAGCTCCCTCTCCTGCGGCGATGGCACTTCGGCCTCACTGCAGGGGTGTTGGTGGTGCTCGCCGTTTTCGTCGTGCGGGCCCTGTCGCCGGCCTTCGTCGACGAGCAGTTGAGCGGTTTCTCGCTACCGGACCGAGTGCAGGACACCCTGACCCTCGCGATCAGCGTCATCATCGAGTCGGTGCCGTTCGTTTTTCTGGGTATTCTGCTGTCCGCGGTCGTGCAGGTCTGGCTGCCGCACGGCGTGCTTGCCCGGCATCTGCCGCGCAACCCCGTACTGCGGCGGGCGTCGATCTCGCTGCTTGGCATGTTCTTTCCGGTCTGCGAGTGCGGCAATGTTCCGCTCGCTCGCGGATTCATGGTCGGTGGGTTCACCGTCTCCGAATCGATCACCTTTCTGCTCGCCGCGCCCATTCTGAATCCGATCACCATCATCACCACCCACCAGGCGTTCGGCTGGGACGGTCACATCCTGGTGGCCCGGCTGCTCGGCGGGTTCCTTATCGCCAATGTCGTCGGCTGGCTGTTCAGCAAGCACCCGGACCCGCAAAGTCTGCTGACGACGAAGTTCGCGGCGGCCTGTGCTGTCGGTTCCACTAGCGGGCACGATGCTCAGGAGCACAGCCATGAGCATGCCAGGGAGAGCCGGTTCAGCCGAACCACCGAAATCTTCATTCGCGAGACCTCGGTCATCATGCCGGCCCTGTTCATCGGATCGGCCGTGGCCGCCCTTACCCAGGTGTTCGTGCCGCGCTCGGTGCTGCTGGCCCTCGGCAGCAATCCGGTCTGGTCCGTGCTGGCCATGATGGCCCTGGCCTTCATCGTGGCAGTCTGTTCCAACGTCGACGCCTTTTTCGTGCTGTCCTTTGGCAGCACTTTTCTCCCCGGTGGCATCGTGGCTTTTCTCGTCTTCGGTGCCCTGATCGACGTGAAGATGCTGGCTCTGATGCGCACGACGTTCACGAGCCGCACCCTCGTGCAGATCACCGTCGTGGTGGGTCTGATGAGTGCGGCGCTTGGACTGTTGGTGAACTATGCGGCGTAGCCAAATTTCGGGCGGAAGTCAGGTTCTGCGCTATTGGGCTGAGCGGTGGCAGGGGGTTGTGCTCAGCCTCGTCGTCGTTGTGGCGACCTTGTGGCTCGGCCTGAGCGGTCAGCTCGGGCTGTATATCCACCCGCGCTACTTCGTCTTCACGATCGCGATGGCGCTCGTCGGGCTCGTGCTGGTGAGCGCCGGTTTCGCGCGCCGTCGCCACTTCGCGGTGGAACGCACCGGCCGGGTGGAAACGACCCTGACCGGTGTGGGTGTCGTGCTGCTGCTCGTCATGGGTGTCGCCATGGTCGTGGTGCCGCCAACCACACTGACGAGCGCAACCGCTACCCAGCGCGAGGTGAACTCCGGCGGACTCGGCACCGATGATGATGCCGAGCAGGCCGCTGCACTCATCGGTACGGGCGATTTCGAGCAGCTGAGCGTGCGGGAATGGGTGTCGTTGCTCGCGCAATCATCCGACCCAGCGTTTTACTCCGATAAAACCGCACAGGTCACCGGGTTTGTGACCCCCGATTCCAATGATCCGGAGAACGTGTTCTACGTTGCCCGGTTCGTCGTGACTTGCTGCGCAGTCGATGCCCAGCCGATCGGCGTCCCGGTCTATCTGCCCGGCTGGCAGGACGAGTACGAGGTCGATGACTGGGTGCAGGTCACTGGTCGTTTCGACCTGAACGCGAGCGCCGCGGCAAGCGACGCCCTCGCAATCACGCCGGTCGAAATTCTACCCGTTGACCAGCCGAATGATCCCTATGTCTACTGATTTAACAGCGACTGATTTAGCGTCGGCCGGGCAGCTGCGCCCGTTTCGCCGTGCTCTCTGGCTGCTCGTGGGCGGACTGGTGGTCGTCTGCCTCGCCCTCGTCGCAGTGAACCTGAGCAGCGGACCCCGGCTCACTTCCGTTGATGTCGACACCCTGGCCGTCGTTTCCTCGGCCAACCAGCGGCTGGTGCTCGCGACCAACCGCCAGCTGGTGGACGTCACGCGCGACCAGGTGAGCATCGCGCCGACCACGGACTTCCAGCTCACGACGAGCGGCAACTCGGTCGTTATTTCCTTCCCGCAGCCCCTCGCCTACAACACGGACTACACGGTTTCCGTGCGAGGCGTCACCGGGTCGTCAGTTGACCGCCAATCGTCACTCAGCGCAGAATTCAGTACCTCCGAACCGTCGCTCCATTATCTGAGCCGAGCCGCCCCGGCGAGCGGGGCCGAAGCTCGGGGAGTCGACCGCATTCTGCGCACGACGGTCGGTTCCGCCGAGACCGTCGTTGCCTTTGAGTCCGCGAACATTCAGGAATTCGTGCCGATCGGCGCAGAGTTGGCCGTCGTTACGGTCAACTCCGAGCAGGGCAGTAGCGGCCTCACCAACGCGCTCTACCGCGTCGATGCCGACGGCACCGCCGAGGCGCTCAACCTGCCAGGAACGGGGCTCGTTCAGGACCTGCAGGCAGCCCCCGGCCAGTCGCTGCTCGGCTTTCGATTCACCAGCGCAGCGGATACTGCGGGCCCCCGCTACGAAAACGTGCTGTTCGTCCTCGACCTGCGCACCAACGCGTCTACTCCGGTGCCCGGTCTGTTCGGCGATCCGCTCAGTGTCACGACCTGGGATTTCATGGCCGGTCGGGCCGATATCGTCGCGCAGCAGTACGATTCGACGTTGCTGCTGATCAATCCGCTTGACCAGTCCGGGGGCAACCCGCTCGAGAATGAACCAGAGTTCGACGCACCGGTTCCACTCGGTCAGTTCGCCAACCTCACCACGTTCGCCCCCGACGGGGTACGCATCGCGGTCTCCGACCGTGACGGGCAATACGTGCTCGACCTCTCGCAGGGGACAGAGTCGACGATTGTGCCGCAGAGCGTGGAAGGCACCACGCAGTACACCGCCGAGCTACGGTTTCTGGCTGGGACAGACAGAGATACAGAGACCGACCGGTACGTGCAGCGGGTGGCCGAGTTCGATCCCGCGACCGGTGCCGTGCGGCAGTACCTGTCACTCGTTGCGGGGGGCCAGGCGCGCACTGTCTACGCGCCGGTATCCGCTTTGGAAACCATCGTCGGATTCGAGATCTCACCCAACAACCAGTACCTGGCGGTGCAGGTCGTGCCCAACCGCGACAGCGAACTCTCTGACGAATACCCGGTGAATGCCCAGGCGACGGATGCGACGACCCTGTTTGTGAACGTGGCGACCGGTGAGTTGCGCCGCAGCGTACTCGGTTTCGACGCCACCTGGCAGTAGTTGCCGGGTGGCTGACGCCGCGGCTGTTACATTCCGCGTCGCTCCCGAGCGGTCACCCGCAGCCCACTGGCGCGCAACCGCACGATCATCTCGCGAAAAGTGACCGGGAGGGCGCCCGCGGCGACCAACTCGTCGTAGCTGGCTTCCGGCACGTCGTAGTGGTCCAGATCGAATCCGCGCCGCGGAAGGTCGACGGCGGTGGCGAAGGCATGCAATTCGTCAAGATTCAAGTCGCTCACGAGGTGCGCCCATACCGTTCCGTGCGCCGGCCAGCTAGGCTGGTCGATAAGTATTGCCATGATCGAAGTCTACGAGCCGCACAGTGTTTCAGATGTGGTTCGGACACGCCGCGCTGTTGGTTTGACCACGGGTAGCGAATCAGGTAAAGTCAACCCTTGGTGTGCGTTAGGCAAAATCAACGCAAATGCCGAGGTTTTCTGAGTGTGCTGAGCCAACCGGTTCGTGCGCTGCAGTCAATTACAGCAGTCAGTTCACGCTAGTGAATTTTCAGATTCGGAGCCTTGGGCTCCCCAGAGATTGGTACGTAAAGTGGTTTACGCAGTTGTGCGCGCCGGAGGGCGGCAGGAGAAGGTAGAGGTCGGGACCATCGTTACGATGGACCGAATCAAGGCTGACAAGGACGGCATCGTCGAGCTGGCCGCAGTGCTTCTCGTCGACGGCGACAAGATCACCTCTGACGGGGCGTCGCTGGCCAAAATCAAGGTCACCGCCGAGGTTTTGAACAACCTTCGCGGTCCGAAGATCGTCATCCAGAAGTTCAAGAACAAGACCGGGTACAAGAAGCGTCAGGGGCACCGTCAGGAGCTCACTCGCGTTCAGGTTACCGGCATCGCCTAGGCCTGAGGAGATAGACAAATGGCACACAAAAAAGGTGCGAGTTCCACTCGCAACGGTCGTGACTCGAACGCTCAGCGCCTCGGCGTAAAGCGCTTCGGCGGTCAGGTTGTCGGAGCGGGCGAGATTATCGTTCGTCAGCGCGGCACGCACTTCCACCCCGGCGTCAACGTCGGTCGTGGCGGAGACGACACACTCTTCGCCCTGGAAGCCGGCTCCGTGCAGTTCGGTGCCAAGGGTGGCCGCAAGGTCATCAACATCGTGGTGGCAGCCGAGTAGGTTTTCACAGTACGGTGCTTTTCAGCACATCGTCAGGGCGGGCTTCGGTCCGCCCTTACGTGTTTCACAGCGGTGTTGATCAAACACAGCATTGAATTACCGCAGTACTGATTCACCGCAGTACTGATTCACCGCAGTACTGATTTACCGCACAACGTTTCATAGCACCTTCGTTTTGAAGCATTTCTTGCGCCACCTGAAAGGGGCACTCCATGGCCACATTCGTTGACCACGTGACGCTGCATTTACGAGCGGGCAATGGAGGAAACGGCTGCGTTTCGGTCAAGCGCGAGAAATTCAAACCTCTCGCCGGCCCGGACGGCGGCAACGGCGGCGGCGGCGGCGACCTTGTGCTCGTGGCCGATCCGAGCACGACCACCCTGCTCGGCTACCACCGCTCACCGCACCGCAGCTCCGACAATGGCGGCCCCGGCATGGGTGACCACCGCAACGGGCACAATGGCGATCTGCGGGAGCTCATGGTACCCATCGGTACCGTCGTCAAGGACGTCGAGGGCAACGAGCTGCTCGATATGAATGAACCCGGGCTGCGCCTCGTCGTCGCGCCCGGCGGCCAAGGCGGGCTCGGTAACGCTGCCCTCGCCTCGACCAAACGCAAGGCCCCCGGCTTCGCCCTGCTCGGCACGCTCGGTTGGGAAGGCGATGTCTACCTCGAGCTCAAGACTGTAGCGGATGTCGCGCTCGTCGGGTATCCCTCTGCCGGCAAGTCCAGCCTCATCGCCGCCATGAGCGCGGCTCGGCCCAAGATCGCCGACTACCCGTTCACCACGCTGCACCCCAACCTTGGCGTCGTCGAATCCGGCGAGTCTCGCTACACCATCGCCGACGTACCCGGACTGATCGAGGGCGCGAGCGAGGGCAAGGGTCTCGGCCTGGAGTTTCTGCGCCACGTCGAGCGCTGCACCGCCCTGCTGCACGTGCTCGACTGCGCTACCCTCGAGCCCGGCCGCGACCCGATCAGCGACCTCGACGTCATTCTCGGCGAATTGGACGCCTACCCGGTGCCCGAGGGTCAGAAGCCGCTGTTGCAGCGTTCACAGCTGGTCGCCCTGAACAAGATCGACGTACCAGAGGGCCGCGAACTCGCCGCCTTCGTCAAGGCCGAACTCGAGGGCCGCGGCTACCGCGTCTTCGAGATCTCCACCGTCACCCATGAGGGCCTCAAGCAGCTCAACTACGCCCTCGCCGAGGTCGTCGAACAGGGCCGCGTCGAGGCAGCTGCTGCCGAAGCGAAGAAGCCGCGCATCATCATCCGGCCCAAAGCCGTCGACGAGGGTGGTTTCGTCATCAAGGTCGAGGGTGGCACCTTCGGCAACATCTACCGCATCCTCGGCACCAAGCCGGAACGCTGGATTCAGCAGACCGACTTCACCAACGACGAGGCCGTCGGCTTCCTCGCCGACCGGCTCGCTAAGCTCGGAATCGAGAACGAACTGTACAAGTCCGGTGCCATCGCCGGCTCGACCGTCATCATCGGCCCCGGCCACGGTGTCGTCTTCGACTGGGAGCCTACGCTTACCTCGACCGCCGAGCTCATCACTGCTCCCCGCGGAACGGACCCCCGCGTCGACGAGCCCAAGCGCCGCACCAGCAACGAACGCCGCGAGGAGTACTTCGGCCGCATGGATGCGAAGTCCTCCGCACGGGCCGAACTCATTCGAGAGCGCGAAGCCGGCATGTGGCAGACCGGCGAAGAAGAGTACAACGAAGACGTGCGCCTCGCCGACGTCAAGGTGGCAGCGGACGGCAGTGTTGCCCCGGCCGACACTAACGCTACGGCCGACACTGATACCGAGGTCGACACGGACACCACGGTCGAAGCCGAAGCCGAAGCCGAAGCCGAAGCCGAAGCCGAAGCGGAAGCGAACGTCGACAGCGAAGCGACGGAAGAAGTTCAGAAGTGACTGGCTTAGCCAGAGAAAACGTCGCGGGCGCGAAACGCGTCGTCGTCAAGGTCGGCTCCTCGTCGATCAGCGGTGATAATTCTGACCAGATCACCCCACTGGTCGACGCGCTGGCTGAGGCCTATGGTCGCGGAACCGAAGTCGTGCTCATTTCCTCCGGCGCGGTTGCCACCGGCATGCCGTTTCTGAACCTAAAAGAACGGCCCGGTGACGTCGCCACCCAGCAGGCGGCCGCTGCAGTGGGGCAGAATGTGCTCATTTTTCGGTACCAGGAAAGCCTGGACCGGTATGGCATCGCCGCCGGCACGGTGCTGCTGACCGAGGGCGACGCTCTCAAAGAGCCGCACCGCAGCAATACCCGGCGTGCGCTGGAGCGTCTGCTCGACCTGCGCATCCTGCCCGTCGTCAACGAGAACGACACCGTCGCCGTGTATGGCCTGCGCTTTGGAAGCAACGACCGGCTCGCCGCACTGGTAGCCACGCTTATCCATGCGGAGCTGCTCATCATGCTCAGCGACGTCGACGCGCTCTATACCAAGCCGCCGCATCTGCCCGGTGCCGAGAAGCTCGATTTCATCGCAGCGGATGACCCGCTCGATGGGTTCGTGTTCAGCTCGAGCGGAGCGACCGGCGTCGGCACCGGAGGAGCGAGCACGAAGGTCGTCGCCGCCCGGCTCGCGACCAAGGCCGGAACCGCCGTTCTGGTCACATCGACCGAGCTGGCCGCGGCTGCCCTGCGCGGCGAGCACGTCGGCACCTGGTTCGAGCCGACGCCCAGCCACGAGCGTCGCGCGCTGCTCTGAGCCTGATTGGGGGCCCGACCCGGCTGCGCTAAACTGCCTCTGGTCGCTTCCGTTGCGTCCCTAATTCTCGCCGGAGGACCAGTTACATGTGCGGTTGCAATCCGTTGGTACGTGCAGTGTTCATGGTTTCCGAGTGAGGGCCCGCTCGCAGGAACTGGTTCGGTCGGCGGCGCGCATCGTCGTCAAAGTGGGGTCCTCGTCGATCAGTGGCGAGAATTCCGGGCAGATCGCACCCCTTGTTGATGCCCTCGCCGAAGCCCATGGCCGCGGCACCGAGGTTATCTTAGTGTCTTCGGGTGCGATCGCCATCGGCATGCCGTACCTGCAGCTGCAGGAACGCCCCACCGACCTGGCGACCCAGCAGGCGGCGGCATCCGTTGGTCAGAATCTGTTGATCTTTCGTTACCAGGACAGTCTCGACCGCTATGACATCGTCGCCGGGCAGGTACTGCTCACCGCGAGCGATCTCGATAACGCCACCCACCGGGGCAATGCCCAGCGGGCGATGGAACGCCTGATGGCGCTGCGGATCCTGCCGATCGTGAACGAAAACGACACGGTGGCGACCCACGAAATTCGATTTGGCGACAACGACCGACTCGCCGCCCTTGTGGCCATCCTGATCGACGCCGACCTGCTGGTGCTGCTCAGTGATGTCGACGCGCTCTACACCTGCCCGCCCCATTTGCCCGGAGCAGAGCGCATCAGCCACGTGGCCTCCGGCGATCCGCTGATCGGCATGGAATTCGGCGCAACCAAGGTCAACGGGGTAGGCACCGGGGGAGCGAGTACCAAAATCACGGCCGCCCGGATTGCCGCGCAGGCGGGAACCGCCGTGCTCGTCACCGCGACCGGTCTCGTGGCTGAAGCGTTGCGCGGCGAACCGGTCGGAACCTGGTTCGAACCCTCGTCGGCACCGTCGGCCCAGCGCATCCGCTGAGGAAATCGAAATAGCCTCTCGACATGCCCTCCGGTAAACTAAAGGGCATGTTGCAGTCACTGAACGATGTCGCCCAACTCACGCCCACCCTTGAGGCCGCTCGCACCGCTTCCCTGTCACTCGCTTCGGCACCGACGGAGGTGAAGAACAAGGCGCTCAAGTTGATCGCCCAGTCTTTGCGGGAAAACGTCACGGCCATCGTCACAGCGAACCAGGTCGACCTCGATGCCGGGACGACCAACGGTCTGATCGCGGGGCTGCTCGACCGGCTCAAGCTCGACGAGCCACGCATCATGGCTCTCGCTGATTCCGTCGACCAGATCGCCCTGTTGACCGACCCGGTCGGCCAGGTCGTGCGCGGTAGCAGCCTGCCCAACGGTATCAAGATTAGCCAGGTGCGGGTGCCGTTCGGCGTCATCGGCGTCATCTACGAGGCCCGCCCCAATGTCACCGTCGACCTCGCCGCCCTCGCCATCAAGAGCGGCAACGCTGTCGTGCTGCGCGGTGGGTCCGCCGCCGAGAACAGCAACCGAGTTCTCATCGACCTCGTACAGGCCGCCATCGCGGCCGCCGGGCTCGACCCAGACTCGGTGCAGACCATCGATCCCTTCGGCCGCGCAGGCGCGACCGAACTCATGAAAGCACGGGGCTATGTCGATGTGCTCATTCCTCGCGGCAGCGCCAACCTCATTCGCACCGTCGTGACCGAGTCTCAGGTTCCGGTCATTGAAACCGGCGCCGGCGTCGTGCACATTTTCCTCGACGAAACGGCCACCAAGCAGTGGGCGATCGATATCGTGCACAACTCCAAGACCCACCGGCCCAGCGTCTGCAACGCCCTCGAAACCCTGCTCGTGCACCGCAGCGCCGCCGAACGACTTCTGCCCGACGTGCTGGGCAAGCTGGAAGCCTCCGGGGTCACGATTCACGCGGATGCCCGCACCCGCGCCCTCCACCCGACCGCAGTCCCGGCCACCGATGATGACTGGGCCACCGAATATATGAGTCTCGACCTCTCGGTTGCAATCGTGGATTCTCTCGATGAGGCGATTGCGCACATCCGTCGCTATTCGACCGGGCACACAGAGTCGATCATCACCAATGACCTGCAGAATGCGGAGCGGTTCCTGAACGAGGTGGATTCGGCCTCGGTCATGGTCAACACCTCGACTCGGTTCACCGACGGTGGCGAGTTCGGTTTCGGAGCCGAGGTGGGTATTTCCACCCAGAAATTGCATGCCCGCGGCCCGATGGGCTTGCCCGAGCTCACCAGCACCAAGTGGATCGTGCGCGGCACCGGGCAGGTGCGCTCGTAGCTTTGGCCAGGTAACTGCTGGCTGCCGCTAGAATGGGTGCGGCGGCGTGAAACGTCGCACCCGTAATTTGGATATGAAGAGCTCGAGTAACGTGCTTTGCCGTTGTGCCTGAATGGAGAACCGATGTCCTTTGTGACTGCCGTGCTGACCGAGGTCGAGCACATCGCCTTGCCCCTGCCCCTGATTGCCTACCCGATGGTGGCGGCCGTGCTGTTTCTCGCCCTGGGCGTCGTGCTGTGGAGCTTTCGCGATGTCTCCAACCGTCACAGTGGCAAGGCCGACGCCTACGCGGCAGCACACGGCGGACACGGCTCCAGCACCGGTGGCCACTAGAAACCTGATCGTAACGTGACAGTTCGTCGTCCGCGCATCGGCGTGATGGGCGGTACCTTCGACCCCATCCACCACGGACACCTCGTCGCCGCGAGCGAAGTGGCTCAGAGCTTCGACCTCGATGAAGTCGTCTTCGTACCCACCGGGCAGCCCTGGCAGAAAAGCGGTGTGACCCACGGGGAACATCGTTATCTGATGACGGTCATCGCCACCGCGTCAAATCCGCGATTCACCACAAGTCGCGTCGATATCGACCGGGTTGGGCCGACCTATACGATCGACACGCTCCGGGACCTGCACGAGGAACGACCAGACGCCGAACTGTTCTTTATCACCGGAGCGGATGCCATCACGCAGATCCTCGGGTGGAAAGACGTACACGAGCTCTGGCAGCTGGCCCATTTCGTCGCTGTGAGTCGTCCGGGGCATGAGTTGAGCGTTTCGGGTTTACCTAACCAGGACGTAAGCTTATTGGAAGTTCCGGCACTGGCCATTTCGTCCACTGACTGCCGGGCACGGGTCAATCGGGGTTTCCCGGTCTGGTATCTGGTCCCCGACGGGGTCGTCCAGTACATCTCAAAGCATCATCTGTATCGGAGTGTGGCATGACGTTGGGAGAGCCTCAGCCGCTCAGCCGACGTCAGGCGCGTGAACTTGCGCGTCATCAGGAGCCCGTCCCCGTCCTTGACGTGCCCGCGCTGACCCCCGCAGCCCTGCGTCCCGCTGCGCTGGCAGCCCAGGGGAATGCCCCAGCCGCGCGGCGGTCCAGCCGCCATCACACGCCCGACCAAGCCAGCGAACCAGCCGTGCCCGCAGAACCTGAGGCATCCACTGCACCCGTGGAAACGTCGACACCTCCGTCTGTCGTTCCCGCCGCGGAGCACACCCTGAGTCGCCGCGAACTGCGAGCCCTGCAGGCGCGTCAAAACCAATCAGAGCTAGCGGATGCCGTTCCGACAGTGTCAGCGCCAGTCGTACCCGCGACCGAGGTTTCCGAGCACGAGCTGATCGAGGCCGAGCTGATCGAGGCCGAGCTGATCGAGGCCGAGCTGATCGAGGCCGAGCTGATCGAGCCCGAGCTGATCGAGCCGAAGCGGAATGAGTCCACCGGTTGGACTCCGCCCGTCGGTCACTGGTCCGTTGATTCGGGCGAGCAAACGCCGGTGCACGCACCCGAACAGTCGCTAGATGAACTGATCAATCGCGGAATCGGCGCCGGCGGTATCCCGACGACGACGAATGCGCTCATCTTACCGTCGCTTCCGCATCAGGGCCCCAACGTGAGTCCGATCTCCAACACCGGTGAGATCATGATCACGGGATCTTTCGATCTGCCACGCAGCCTTGGCTCGACCGGGGCGCATCCCAACCTGTTTGATTCATCCGAGATGGACCACATGACGGACCAGCTCGATGCGGACCAGCTTGGCGGCGACTCGGCACCGGTCAGCGCCAGTCGCGCCGTGAGTACGCATGCGTCTACTCGCGGCATGCTGACCCCGCCGAAGAAGCAGCGGGCGTCGCTTCCCATGGTTTTGGTCATCACGACCGCGATTCTTGCGGTCAGTGTTCTCACGCTCTTTATCACTGGCTACCTGTCAGGCATTTTCTAGTGCCGCTGCGCGGATCGTTCCCCTCATTTCTGCCGACGCGTCGATATGACGCGTTTTCCTCAGTTCCCCCCTTCATCGCCGCGTGCGCATTCACGCCCCGCGGCATAATCTCAAGGATTCAGTTATGACCACATCGCCTCACGCTCTCGAGCTGCTCAAAATTGCCGTTGCCGCCGCGGATTCGAAGGGAGGCGAAGATCTGGTCGCACTTGATGTGTCCAATCCGCTTCCCCTGGCCGATATCTTCTTCATCGTCACCGGGCGCTCAGAGCGCAACGTCGTTGCCATTGCCGGTGAGATTGAAGACAAACTGATCGAGGCCGGTTACAAGCCGCTGCGTCGTGAAGGGCGCGCTGCCGGACGCTGGGTACTCGTCGACTTCGGTGACCTAGTCGTGCACGTCTTCCACGAGGAAGAGCGCCAGTACTACTCCTTGGAACGCCTCTGGAAGGACTGCCCGGTGATTCCGACCGGGATCCCGGCCAAAGTGGCAGCCGAAGCTGGCGCAGAGGGCGACGTGGAAGAGGTCGCGGAGTAGCTTCGGTTTCGCAGATCACATTCTGTGTTGTAAGCTAACAAAGTTGTTTCGGAGAGGTTTGAAACAACAATCTGGGTCCGTGGCGCAGCTGGTAGCGCACCTGCATGGCATGCAGGGGGTCAGGGGTTCGAATCCCCTCGGATCCACCAAAACAGAAAAAGCCCCGATAATGTCGGGGCTTTTTTGTACTCTTTCCCCGGTTTTCTGAAGCGGGCTGAAGAATGCTGCTATCTTCGTGACAAGTTTTTTCGGGAGTTTCTGCGGGCAATTGCCAGAGTTAGTTGAGTCCACGACCTGCCTGCGCAATAGCGGCATCCTTGCCAGGTTCAAAACTGCCGAAGAAATACCGCGTGGCGGGTATCGGAAAAAGTTTTGGTCAGCGATAATCTCTTAGTGGTTAACCCCACAGGCACGAATTCAATATATGCGTCCCGAATGCATCCCTCATAAATTGGAGATATACAGCATGAAGAAGACCACCGTTCAATTGTTAGATGACCTCGACGGTTCCGTTATCGAGAATGGCTCGGGGGCATCCGTTGCTTTCGCGTTTGAGGGCAACTCCTATGAGGTCGATCTGTCAGAAAAGAATCTCGCTGAATTTCGAGCAGCCTTGAAGCCCTACGCCGACGTTGCCCGCAGAGTTGGCTATGTGCCCGCGAAAGCGCGAGCCGCCAGCGGAGCAAAATCGGATCGTGGTGAGCTCCAGGCAATCCGGGCATGGGCTGCAGCCAATGGCATTCAGGTTTCCGACCGCGGGCGCATTGCCGCGACCGTGCGTGCGGCCTATTCGAGCGCACAGGCCAATTAAGACAGGTTCCGTACTGCACGAGGATTTGCGGTGTCCCTGCCTGAGCGGGGACACCTATTCCGCCTGCTGCGGTCGGTTTCACGTTGGTACGGCCGTTCCTTCCACTGCCCAGTGGTTGATGCGGTCGCGTTACAGTGCCTTTGCGCTCGGTCACGCGCAATACCTGCTGGACAGCTGGCATCCGCTCACTAAGCCCAGCTCGCTCGAATTAGACTCGTCGGTCACTTGGCGTCGGCTCGACATTCTGCGGACCGAGACCGGGGGCATGCTCGATAGCGACGGCGTCGTCGAATTCATTGCCCGCTATCGGCGAGATGGTATTCCTGGGCAGCAGCATGAAGTTAGCCGCTTTCAGAAGGTGGCGGGGCGTTGGTGTTACCTCGACGGCGAATCGGCGGACTGACCTCCCCCGGCAGCGTCTTCCCAGCCATACGTCATAGATTGAATGATATGTCTAACGCCTTCTCCCGCGATATCGCAACCGGTACCGACCCCCGGCACCCGGTGCGTCGCGCGCTGGGTCGGGCACGCGCGTGGGTTGAGGGGCATCCGTATCTGCTCTTCGCCTATCGCCTTGCGGTTGCCCTGCTGGGCACCCTCGTCGTTCTGGTAGGAATCATTCTGGTCCCCCTGCCGGGGCCGGGCTGGCTCATCGTTTTTCTGGGCTTCGCCGTGCTTGGAACGGAGTTCGCCTCGGCTCGACGGGTGGGCGCGTTCCTCAAACGGATCGTCACTCGGGCCTGGGCTTGGTGGCGCGCACGCCGTGATCGCCGCGTTGCGACCTCGATCTCCTAACTCATTCCCCCAGCGACCAGGGCGATCAGAACTTCATCGCGGTAGGTTTACCGGCGAGTGTGCAGAGATGTCGGCGGATGCCTGTAGCGTATTCCTTAAGCGAGCCTCGGTCTGAACTAGGTGCTCGTATTCTGTCCGGCTCCCGTTCGATCTAAACCGTGTTCCATCTTCACACCGTGTCCCTTTCACTCTGAGGAGTCTCATGGAAACCTGGCCCGGAACCGCTTATCCCCTCGGCGCCACCTTTGACGGGAGCGGCACCAACTTCGCCCTATTCAGTGAAGCTGCCCAACGCGTCGAGCTGTGCCTCTTTGATGAAGACGGCGGTGAGACGCGCGTCGAGGTGAGCGAGTCATCCGCTTATATCTGGCACTGCTATCTGCCGCTCGTGCAGCCGGGCCAGCGCTACGGCTATCGGGTGCACGGCGATTACAACCCTGCAGCGGGCGACCGGCTCAACCCGAGCAAGCTGCTGCTCGACCCCTATGCCAAAGCTACGAACGGGGCCATCGACTGGGATCCGTCGCTGTTCTCCTATGACTTCGACGACCCGGACTCCCCGAACGACGAAGATTCCGCCTCGCACGTGATGCTCGGCGTGGTCGTCAACCCCTTCTTTGACTGGACCGGCGACCGGTCGTTGCGCACTCCATACAGTGAGTCCTTGATCTACGAGGCGCACGTCAAGGGACTAACCAAACTGCATCAGTCGGTACCGAAGACCCAGCGGGGTACCTACGCGGGATTGGCGCATCCCTCGGTCATCGACCATCTGCAGAAATTAGGGGTGACGGCCATCGAACTCATGCCGGTGCACCAGTTCGTGAACGATGGCACCCTCATGGAGCAGGGTCTGAACAACTACTGGGGCTACAACTCGATCGGATTCTTCGCGCCGCACAACACATATTCCTCCACCGGCGATCTTGGTCAGCAGGTGCAGGAATTCAAAGGCATGGTGCGCAGCCTGCATGCCGCCGGAATCGAAGTCATCCTCGACGTGGTCTACAACCACACCGCCGAGGGCAACCATATGGGGCCGACCCTGTCGTTCAAAGGCATCGACAATGAGGCCTACTACCGTCTTATGGACGACGACAAGCGCTATTACATGGACTACACCGGCACCGGTAACACCCTCAATGTTCGGCACCCGCACGTGCTGCAGCTCATCATGGATTCGTTGCGCTACTGGGTGCTCGAGATGCACGTTGACGGCTTTCGGTTCGATCTGGCCTCCGCTCTCGCCCGAGACCTGTACGAAGTCGACAAACTCTCCACTTTCTTCGAGCTCGTGCAGCAGGACCCGATCGTGTCGCAGGTCAAGCTCATTGCCGAGCCGTGGGACGTCGGGCCCGGCGGCTACCAGGTCGGCAATTTTCCCTCGCAGTGGTCGGAATGGAACGGCAAGTACCGCGACACCGTGCGGGATTTCTGGCGCGGAGAGCCATCTACACTCGGCGAGTTCGCCTCGCGCGTGGCCGGGTCGGCCGACCTGTACGAGCATTCGGGGCGTCGCCCGATGGCCTCGATCAACTTCGTCACGGCGCACGACGGATTCACCATCGCTGACCTCGTGTCGTACAACGAAAAACACAACGACGCCAACGGTGAAGACAACAACGACGGCGAATCGCACAACCGGTCTTGGAACCTTGGCGTCGAGGGTCCTACAGACGACCCCGAGATTCGTGGGCTGCGTGCCCGTCAGGCGCGCAATTTTATTGCCACCCTGTTGCTGTCGCAGGGGGTTCCTATGCTGTTGCACGGCGACGAACTGGGCCGCACCCAACTCGGCAATAACAACAGTTATGCGCAGGATTCCGAACTGACCTGGGTGCACTGGGACGAAGCCGACCTGCCCCTGATCGAATTCACAGCGGCGGTCTCTCGCCTACGCCGAGAGCACCCGACGTTTCGGCGCAGCCGGTTCTTCGACGGGCGCCCGGGCAAAAGGGTGGCGGGGGAGTCCCTGCCCGACATCGTCTGGCTCAACACCGACGGTGAGCCGATGGCGTCAGAAGATTGGGACGAGAATTTGGCTCGCACGTTGGCCAAGTTTCTCAACGGCAACGGAATCCGCGAGCGTGACGCGCGCGGGCAAGACGTCGTCGACGTCAATTTTCTGCTGCTGTTCAACGCGGATGCCGAGGACATCGAATTCAAGCTGCCGCCCGTTGAATATGCCCCGGCCTGGGAGATCGTCGTCGACACCGCCGGTGAGGGGGCCGATTCCATTGCCCGTCCGGCCGGAGCCAGTCAAACGGTAGCTGGTCGGTCCCTCGTGGTAATGCGCGCCTATCACGAACCCGAAGCTAACCCGGATCATTCGGTGGCCGCGTCACTCGCGGGCAACACCGGGTTGATAACCCTCCCGGTCTTGACCTGATGTCGGTGCCGCTGAGTACCTACCGGCTGCAGATCACGGCCGGATTCGACCTTGATGCAGCGGCCAAAATCGTGGACTACGTGGGCTCTCTCGGTGCCGACTGGGTCTACCTGTCGCCGCTGTTGAAAGCCGAACCCGGATCGGATCACGGCTATGACGTGGTTGACCACTCGCTGGTCGACCCGGCCCGTGGCGGTGCGGCGGGGCTCGTCCGGCTTGCGGCGGCGGCGCATCAGGCCGGTCGGGGCGTGCTCGTAGACATTGTGCCCAATCATGTGGGTGTCGCCAGCCCGGTGCAGAACGCCTGGTGGTGGGACCTGCTGCAGAACGGTCAGCAGTCGCGTTACGCCGAGGCCTTTGACGTCGACTGGGCGTTCGGTCATGGCAAGATTCGTATTCCGGTTCTCGGCGATGATGGTTTGGACGGCCGCACGGAACTCGACCGGCTCGAGATCGTGGACGGCGAGCTGCGCTACTTCTCCATGCGTTATCCGCTGGCCTCCGGAACCGCCGACGATGGAGCAAGCCCCATCGTCGTGCACGATCGACAGAATTATGAGCTCGTGAACTGGCGTCGCGCCGACACCGAGTTGAATTACCGCCGATTCTTTGCGGTGAACAGTCTCGCCGGCATCCGGGTCGAGGTGCCCTGGGTGTTCGAGGAATCGCACCGTGAGATCGTGCGCTGGGTACGCGACGGCCTCGTGCAGGGCCTGCGGGTCGACCACCCCGACGGGCTCGCCGATCCGGCCGGCTACCTGGAATCCCTGCGGCGGGCCACCAATGGCTGCTACGTTCTGATCGAGAAGATCCTGGAAGGGCGCGAGGCGGTGCCGGCCAGCTGGGCGACCGCCGGCACCACCGGTTATGACGCCCTCGCCGACGTCGACCGGGTGCTCGTCGATCCGGCCGGCCAAGAGCCTCTCGACGCGCTCGAGACCAGGCTGCAGGGCGTTGCCACCGGCTGGTCCGACTTGGTTTATCGCAACAAGCGTGACGTGACCGACGGCATTCTGCGTTCCGAGGTGCTGCGTATCGCCCGACTCGTGCCGAGCGATGCGGAAAACCTGGAACCCACAATTGAGGCTCTGGCCGACCTGCTGGCCTGGTTTCCGGTCTATCGCTCCTACCTGCCCGTTGGCCTGGAGAACCTGCGCGAGGCGGCTCGCCGCTCGGCCTTCCAGCGCCCGGAACTGCAGTCCGAGATCGACCGGCTGCTGCCCCTGCTAGGCGACCCGGGACATCTGGCCGCAGTGCGGTTTCAACAGACCTCGGGCATGGTCATGGCCAAGGGTGTGGAAGATCGGGCTTACTACCGATTCAGTCGGCTGACCTCGCTCAACGAGGTCGGTGCCGACCCCGACGAGTTCGCTGTGACGGCGCCTGAATTTCACGAGCGGCAGCGCACGCGGCAGGCGGGTTTTCCGCACTCGATGACGACGCTGTCGACCCACGACACCAAACGCGGCGAAGACGTGCGCGCACGCATTGCGGTGTTCGCCGAGATCCCCGCCGAGTGGGAGGCCGCGCTCGGGCAGCTGCGGGCGGCGCATCCGCTCAATGATGCGCCTTTCGAGAATCTGCTCTGGCAAGCCATCGTGGGTGCCTGGCCTGCCAGCAGGGAGCGGCTCGCCGCCTATGCGCTCAAGGCCGCGCGCGAAGCTGGCACGGCGACTACCTGGACGCAGTCGAACGCCGGTTTCGAAGCGGCTCTCGGCGACCTCGTCACGGCCGCCGTCGCGTCGGGGCCGACCCGCGAACTCCTCATCGCACTGGTTGACCGGCTGCAGCAGCCCGGGTGGAGCAATTCACTCACCCAGAAGCTGCTGCAGCTGACCATGCCGGGCGTCCCCGACGTCTACCAAGGCAGCGAGCTGTGGGAGACATCGCTCGTCGACCCCGACAATCGTCGCCCGGTCGACTATGCGCGGCGCCGAGACCTGCTGACCCGCCTTGAGAACGGATGGCTCCCGCCGGTCGACGAGACCGGCGCGGCCAAGCTGCTGGTCACCTCCAGCGCCCTGCATCTGCGCCGCGACCGGCCGGACCTGTTCACCCGCTACCTGCCCGTACCCGCCTTCGGCCCGGCCTCGAACAACGTTGTGGCGTTCGACCGCGGCGGGGCGATCACCCTGACCACGCGGCTGCCGATTGGGCTGCATGAGGCCGGCGGCTGGGGCGACACGGCCATCGCCGTGGCCGGTCGCACCGTTGTCGATGTGCTCACTCGCCAGCGCTTTGACGGCCCGAGCCTGCGAGTCGCCGATGTGCTGGCCCGCTATCCGGTGGCGTTATTAGTGGCTGCCGATGACCGAGTCCGCCCGCCCAACCGCATCGGACGATACGCATGAATGAGCAGAAATTCGAGGTCTGGGCACCCGACGCGCAGACCATGCACCTGATGTTGGGTACTAGACGGCTGGAACTTGCCGCGCGCGACGACGGCTGGTGGGAACTCCCGGCATCCGCTCGACCGGCGGTGCACTCCGAGTTCGACTACGGCTTCATCGTGGACGGGCGCGGGCCGTACGCTGATCCGCGATCGCGGCGGCAGCCTGCCGGGGTGCACGCCCTGTCGCGCAGTTTCGATGTGTCGGCCCATATCTGGCAAGACGCCAGCTGGACCGGTCGACAGCTGGCCGGCGCCGTCATCTATGAGCTGCACCTCGGAACGTTCACACCAGAGGGCACCCTCGAAGCGGCCGCCACGCGGCTAGATCACCTGCAATCGATCGGCGTCGACTTCGTCGAGCTGTTACCGGTGAACGCCTTCAACGGCACCCACAACTGGGGCTACGACGGTGTGCTCTGGTACGCCGTGCACGAAGGTTATGGCGGTCCGGCCGCGTACCAGACGTTCGTCGATTCCTGTCACCAGCGTGGTATCGGTGTCATTCAGGATGTCGTCTACAACCACCTCGGTCCGAGTGGCAATTATCTGCGACAGTTCGGTCCGTACCTGAGTGAGGCCGCCGGTAATACCTGGGGATCCTCACTCAACCTCGACGGGCCGCACTCCGACCCGGTGCGCCGCTACATTCTCGACAACGCACTTATGTGGCTCGGCGACTACCACGTCGACGGCCTGCGACTCGACGCCGTGCACGCGCTGCGCGACAGCAGTGCCACCCACCTGCTCGAACAACTCGCCGTCGAGGTCGCCGCGCTCAGCGCTAAGACCGGGCGGCCACTCACCCTGATCGCCGAATCCGACTTGAACGACCCGCGCCTCATTACCTCTCGAGAGGCGAACGGTTACGGCATCGACGCCCAGTGGAGCGACGACTTTCATCATGCCGTGCACGTCGCCCTCACCGGGGAAACCTCGGGATACTACGCCGACTTCGAGCCGCTCGACGCACTGGCCAAGGTACTCACCCACGGGTTTTTTCACGACGGCACCTATTCGAGTTTTCGCGAGCGCACCCATGGTCGCCGTATCGACCGGGAACGGACACCCACCTGGCGGCTGGTCGTCGCTTCCCAGAATCACGACCAGATCGGCAACCGGGCAGTTGGTGACCGGCTCAGCGCCCAGCTGGATGTCGGCCAGCTCGCGATTGCCGCGGCGCTGACCCTGCTCGGGCCGTATACGCCAATGCTGTTCATGGGGGAGGAATGGGGAGCGACGACGCCCTGGCAGTTCTTCACCTCGCATCCCGAACCCGAACTCGGCACGGCAACGGCCACCGGACGCATCAGCGAGTTTGCCCGCATGGGCTGGGATCCGCCGATCGTCCCGGACCCGCAGGACCCGGTGACGCTTGAGCGCTCCAAGCTCAACTGGAGCGAACAGGTCGAGCCCGAGCACGCTCGACTGCTCGAGTTCTACCGTGCGCTGGCGGTGCTGCGCCGCACACATCCCGACGTCACCGATCCCCGGTTCGACCAGATCGCCGTCGAATGTGATGCGGCCGAGGGGTGGCTGCGGCTGCATCGTGGCCGCACCAAGATTCTGATCAACCTCGGCGAGCGTTCGGTGCGCATCCCGGCCGGCGGGGGAGAGATCGTGCTCGCCTTCGCCACCGCTGGCGATGCCGTACAGGGCCGACTGCCCAACGCCCTGCAGCTGGCCCCGCACTCGGTCGTCGTACTGGCTTGATCTGTTCAAACGACGCCTTGGGTCTGGCAAGATAGGGCTGCTGCCTCCAGTCGCAGCCGATTTGACGAGGGACCACGCATGGGATCATTTCTGGCGCCGACAACGGCGGCCGCGCTCGAGCGGTTGCTGACGCTGCAAACGGATGCCGCGGGCTCGTCCCTGGATCGGCTGCGGGCCATCCGCTTGCTGCAGACCGCTCTCGATAATGACCCAGCCACCCTCGCCGCCGTTCGCGGCGCCCTCGCGGACGACGTGCCATGGGATCAGATCGCTGATGCGACCGGACTCAAACCTCCGGCGGCAAAATGGCGTTGGGGCGGCACCGACGACGAGATCAGCGCCCGCCTCGAAGCCGGCCGCAAACGATCCGTGCGGCCGAGCAGCGTGCCGACCGACCTCCCCGGGCTGTCCGTCGCCGATGCAGCGGCCGAACGTGGTGTGAGTGCCCAGGCCATCTACCTGCAGGTGCGGCGTGGCACCCTGGTCAGCCGCACGGTGACCCTGCCCGACGGCCGCAGCTACAAGCGGGTGTTCCCGGCCGGCACGACTGACCCCGATTCCAGCCCCGACCTCAACGGAGACGTCCCACAATGACCAGTACCCCGAACACCCTCACGATTGAGCGCCGCGACGACCGAGTACACGTGCAACTGGACCGGCCCGACGTGCGCAACGCCATCGACCAGAGCATGATCGGTGAGCTGCATGCAATTTGCGCCGAACTGGAGCAGCAGCCGCGCATCCTGATCATCAGCGGCGTGAACGGTGTCTTCGCCTCGGGCGCCGATATCGCCCAGCTGCGTGAACGCCGCCGCGACGACGCGCTGCTCGGCATCAATTCCGGGCTGTTCTCACGCATCGCGAAGCTGCCGATGCCGGTGATCGCCGCGATCGACGGCTGGGCGCTCGGCGGCGGCGCCGAACTGGCCTATGCGGCCGACTTTCGCATTGCCTCCACGAGCGCCCGGATCGGAAATCCAGAGACAGCCCTCGGCATTCTGCCTGCCGCCGGTGCGCTCTGGCGACTGGCCGAGCTCGTCGGTGAGCCGGTGGCCAAGGAGATCATCCTGGCCGGACGCATCCTGAGCGCCCTAGAATGCCTTGCCGTGCATCTGGTCACCGAGCTGCACGACCCCGACGACCTGCTCACTGCTGCCCACGCGCTGGCCGACCGCATCGCCGCGCAGGACCCGCTGGCGACCCGTCTGGCCAAGGAAGTTTTCCACGCTCCGCGGGCGGCACATCCACTCGTCGACAATGTCGCCCAGTCGATTCTGTTCGAATCCGAGGCCAAGTTCACTCGAATGGACGCCTTCCTCGCCCGTCGAAAGCACTGACAGGTTCAGTCCGGCGGGCTGGGGGCGCGGCGGGCGACGGAGTCCTGTCCCCGGGAGATCCAGATGAACGCACCCATAAGTGGAAACGCCGGAATGATGAGCTGCCAGATGGCGACGACGACCACGGCTATAGCGGTGACGGTGCCAATAGACATCGCTACCCATTCCATGATTACTCGCTTGTTGCGCCCAGTATCGCATCCGCAGTGCATTCGCGCGGGGGTGTGACCCACTCGGCTGTCGCTGCGGCAAATTCAGAACGAGGCCAGACTCGTTCAGCGATAGACGCTAAGCCACCGACAACGCTCCGCCATATTGGGAACAGTCGAGGTTAGGTGCGCCAGGGTGGTTCTGGGCTGGGGGTGTTGGCTGGGTGGGTGTGGGCGGGGCGCCAGGTTTGCGTTGGGTCCCAGANTCCGCAGAGTGCTATCAATGCTAGCAAAAAAGGGTGTGGTCGCACAGGATGATCGGTGAAATACTCCCGACGGTAGGACACTTTCCTTCGCTCCACCGCCTGAGGCGGCGCTGCCAAAATTGCTGTCATACCCAACCCGACCTGCGTTACCGACTGCATCAGGAACCCGAAATCGGGCTGCAGCTGACGCGCACCCAGGAGAAAGTACTCGGGGCCCCACGGCCTTCCCGACGAGATCACGCTCGGGACCGCCACCACCTCGGTGACGGCGGTGCTGCGCGGAACCGGCGCGGCGGCATCCGCTTAACGGCCAGTCGTCTTGCTGCGCGGCGATATGGATGCGCTGCCCCTTCGAGAACGCACCGGGGTTGAGTTCAGCTCGCGCATCGACGGCGCCATGCACGCCTGCGGTCACGACCTGCACGTTCTCATAACCGGCGCCCCCAACGGGCAATTCGCGAGCAGCGCCGGCACCCTGACGTCGGCCAGCGATGGCCTGACGGTGACGGTACATGGGGCCGGAGAGCACGGTTTCGCTCCGCACAATGCGCAGGATCCGGTGACCGTCATCGCCGAAATGGTCACCGCATTACAGGTGCTGGTCACTCGCCAGTTCGATATGTTCGACCCGGTGGTGCTCTCGATCGGGTTGCTGCAGGCCGGAACCAAGCGCAATATCATTCCCGAATCAGCGCGGCTGGAGGCGACCGTGCGTTCTTACACGCCCCAGTCGCGGGAGAAGCTGGCACGCGTCGTGCCCCGGCTGCGCGAGGGCATGGCGAACCCGCTCAGCGGCTCCGAAGACTTCTCGCGGGTGTTGCAACAGGTTTCCGGGACCCTCGTCTTTCTCTCGGCCGTGCCAAGAAAAGCGGATGCGGCCGCCGCCTTCAACCACTCCCCCGACTACCTTCGACGACGATGTCCTGGCCGACGGAACCGCCCTGTACACCCAGCTGGCGCTGTCACGGGTGGCCGAGTTGGCGGGCTTGGAGTGACTACGATCTTCCAGCCGTGACTACTGCCGAGTTTCGCAGGAAGAGGAACGGAAAAACTGGGCAACCGTAGGGCAAGCACCTACTAGGTGCGCCAGGGTGGTTCTGGGCTGGGGGTGTTGGCTGGGTGGGTGTGGGCGGGGCGCCAGGTTTGCGTTGGGTCCCAGAGGAGTGGGCCGCGTACCTGGGGTCGGCCGTTGATCATGCGGATGGTCCAGCCGNAGGAGTGGGCCGCGTACCTGGGGTCGGCCGTTGATCATGCGGATGGTCCAGCCGTTGGTGTTGATGGTGTGGTGGTGGAACCAGCACAACAGTGTTCCGTTGTCGAGGTCGGTCGGGCCGCCCTGCTCCCAGGGGAGTATGTGGTGTACTTCGGTCCAGCGGGCGGGGATGGTGCAGCCGGGAATGATGCAGCCTCCGTCGCGCGCGGCGATTGCGGCGCGTTGTTTGGCGGTGAAGCACCGCACCTTCTCGCCGAGGTAGAGGATGGCGCCGTGGTCGTCGATGATGACGCTTTGGGCGCCACCGGTGCAGATGGTTTCTTTCACTCTGCGCATCGAGATGGGTGCGTCGAGGCCATCGATCCAGCCAACACCGCGGTCGTTGTCGAGGTCGTTGGCGTTGATGTGGATCATGACGGTGGGGGCGGCGCCGCCCATGGTCGGGGTTTTCGGGTCGCGGGCGGCCGCTTCGAACACAGTGCGGAGGATGTCGGCGCGTTTCTCACCCGCGGTGCGGTGGTCGCCGTCGAAACGGGTATCGCCGGTGAACGGGTCGGCGCTGAACGGGTCGGCGCTGAAGCGCTCACCGTCGACGCCGGCGTCTGCGTTCGGGTCGTCGATGTGCAGGCCGCTCAACGCGGTGACGGCGCTGTCAGCCGGATCGGTGGGTTCAAACCGCGGCGTACGCGACCGAGCCGATAGATGAGTATCGAAGAGGGTGTCCATGATGCCGCGCAGCTCGGGGGTGACGTCGGCGCGCAGCGGATAGAGCCCGTTGCGCAGCAGCCCGAATGTGAGGGTGCTTTTTGCTTCGACGGCGTCGTCGCCCGGGGCGGTGCCGTCGGGGTCGAGCCGTCCCTGCCACTCCAAAGCTTGCGCCCGCAGCATGTCCGGCGCGAAGCGGATGCCCGCGCCCGGCAGCCCGGCGGTCTCCGGCGTGATCGCCCCGGTCGCCGACGCCACGAGGGCACGTTCGACGTGGTCGAGGTCGTCTTGTAGTACCTTCCCGTGCAGGGCGGTGAGGGTGCTCGCGATGATCTCGGCCGCCTCGATGCCGAGTTCGCCGCTACCCAGCGCGTCGGCGATGACCGGGTACCGAGCGGGGACCGGCAGGCCCAGCGGCGTGCGTTCCACCGCTGTCTCGCCAAGTTTCAGGCGCCGCTTGGCCTCACGGCCAGAGATACCGGCAAGCTGGGTGATGAAATCTACCTTGCTGCGGCATCCGTTTCGGTAGGCCAACGACCCATTGCCGAGGTCGGTTTCGGCCCGCGCACCCATGTCGGCGGTCGACCGTAGCCTGGCTCCATCAACCTTGCGGCCCAGCCCTTCGAGCGCCGCAAGCACCGCCACCGCTTCGGAGTCATCCAGCTGACCAAACCGCACCCCGTCTAACGCCCCTGCCAGAATCGCACCGGCCTGAGCAATCGCCGCCACCCGAGAGGCGGGCTCCGGGATTGAACCGGCTGCTGCGGGCGGGGCGGTGAGGGTCATGGCGACGGCGCCTCCTTCACCCACAATTATAGCGC